>NETF01000162.1 GCA_002172675.1 unicellular cyanobacterium SU3 | reverse complement strand
AATCTTTCAATGGGATTAACTTCGGGACAATAAGGGGGTTGAAATAATAAAATAATATTATCAGGAATGGACAAATCTAAACCGAGGTGTCCTCGACCGTTGTCTAGCTGAATAATATGAACTTCATCAGGATATTGTTGAGAAAAAAGTTCTAAAAATTTCTCAAAGCAAGGAGTATCTAAATGACTAAATTCATAGAAAAAAGAGTCTCCTGTTTTGGGTTCAACTAAACCATAAAGCCATAGATATTTAAACAGCCATTGATATAAACCAACTGGTTTAACTCCACAAGCAGTAATAAGTTTACCTGTGATGCTTTTCAGTCCAATTCTGGTTTCGTCTTGACACCAATAACGTACTTTACAAGGTTTTTTGTGATATTTATTGAGGCAATTAATTTTGTCTTTTATAAGTTCTGACAGTTTTCTTGCTCCGTCCTATACGCTGAGGAAACCTCAGCGCGGGCGGTGCGCTTTTTTGAAATTCTCTCTACTTTCAACATTTTGTTTTATATGCTGAGGACGTGGAACCTTTAATTTACTTTTTAATTTGTATCTAACCAATTCATGGACTGTTCGATAAGACACATTAATGTCGAAACAAGTTATTAGCCACTGTTGAATTTCCCCATAACTGTTAAATCCTTCAGGTTTGTGTAACTCTTCTTTTAATTTGTCTATTACCTCCCCAGGAATTGATCTTGGTCTTCCTCCTAGATTTTGTTTTTGTTCTAGTAAAACATTTAGTCCGCCAGTGCGATATTTCCGTAACCATTTTTGGACTGTTACACGATTACGCCCCAACATGATAGCAATTTGCTTAACCGTTATCACCGTTTTAGTTTTTATCCAGTAAAGAGCTTGAACCCTCTCTTTTTCTTGCGGTGTTTTCGCATTTTTTAAGAGTGTTTTAAGAGTTTCTGCTGATTCACTTATTTCGATTTTTACTACACCTGACATAAAGGGAGACCGCTTGAAATTAATTATTTATACAAGTGTAGCTTAAGTTTATGAAATTGGTATTA
>NETF01000161.1 GCA_002172675.1 unicellular cyanobacterium SU3 | reverse complement strand
TGGCACAGTAAAAGATGTTTATATTCCCATCAATGATATTTTACCTCTCCCTTCTCCTGCTACATAATTTAAACTTATGAATTTTGGTGGCGATCGCTTGTCTCAAGCTGACTTTGTGATCTACTGAGTTTAAGCGAAGCTGCAAGATGTGAGAAAAAAGTCTCAATGCTATTTAAGCAGCGATCGCTAAAATAACGTTGATATAATTCGCAGCTAGAAGTCACTTGATTTCCTTGCAAAATAACCAGCCCCATGCTATGTAATTTAAACGCCAATAGTTGGTTAATTTCAATAGGGTTTGGTGAGTTTAGTACCAGACGATAAGCGTCTGCAAGGAAGCTATTTTCCTCGAGTGATTGTAAGAGTCGGTGTAAATGATAATGATAGATTCCTTCATCGGTAATTGAAGTTTCTAGAAACTGTTCTATTGTTAAACATTGAGTCGCTAAATGATAAAGAGCTTGTTGCGTTAAATAGGGATGTCCCCCAATTAATGTCATTAATGAATTCAGTTCTTGTTCAGATAACTTTAATTGATAAACTTCTGCTAAAATTCTCACTTGTTCAGAGGTAAAAGGCAATAATTCAATGGCCAATCCCACATTAAACGGAGACTTATTAATATCAAGAGGAATGTATACTTCAGTGGAATGAACAATCAACAATCGTAAATTTTGCCACAGAGGATTACCACTTTCTCCATAGGCAGCTTCTTCATACCAAGATTGTAATAAAGTAAAGAAATCATCAGCAATTTCAGGATGAAGAAACACTTCATCAACTTGATCTAATGCTAGAATTAAAACTCCTTCTATTTCTGATAAGATACAATCCTCAAAATAAGCTGTACAATTACTTTTACTACCAAAAATATCACTCCAATAATCGTCAATTTGAGTAAGGATTCAGGTAGCAGGATTTGACAAAACAGATGACTGCGTTAAAGTAACGGTATGAGTCAAAAGCGGTCAGGGCAACCATTAAATTTAGAGGAGCTACACCAACTGTCAAAAAACCAGTTGGT
>NETF01000160.1 GCA_002172675.1 unicellular cyanobacterium SU3 | reverse complement strand
TAGAAGTTTCGCATTGACAGAAAATAAAGATTATGCTGTCAAAGAATTCGGGGCTGAAAGCTTTTCTATAATAAACTCCCTGGCTACTTCTTGGTGCGCGTTCCCTTGCGCCGTACGACGGCGCGGGGTCGCATCCGCTTTCAAAGAAAGTTCTCTTTGCAGAGAATACCAAGACTCAATTGTAGCTTGAATTCTCATAATTTCTAATTGACAAAATGCTCTTAATGAACAGAAAATATGAGTAATAATAGCGGAAGTTGTTCTTACTTGAAATTTAGATAAACCGCATAATTGTTTTAAGGCTCTGTGGTAGCATTCAATTCCCCAATGAATAGTTTGCAACTCTCTAAAATCAAAACGATTCCAATTCATCAGTTCAGATTCATCAGATCGAAAAGTAGCGTAGTAACGACAACTTCCGTGTTTAAAAGTTCTCTTAAATATTTTTACTTTTCCGAATTCTTTGAGAGTTACTATTAATCCATTATCAGGAATCTCTAACTCTTCTACTCTTTGACATTTCCCTCCTTTTATTTTAACTTGTCTATTTTTGGCTATTCCTACTTGAAAATTTAGTCCTTTTTCTCTAAAGAACCTTAAGTTTTCCTTGGAGGAATACCAACAGTCTGTTGTCATGCTAGAAGGTTCAAGTCCCCACTTGATTACTTCTAAAATCATCTCTCTCAAATAATTGTTTTTCGTCTTGTTATCTAAGGGATCATAAAGACGATAATTAATTGGCATTGATTTTCCTTCATTGTCAGTATAATACAAAGTAATTAAGTTAATCCCTTTGATTACTTTTTGATGCTTTCCTGACCAATAATAGCCAATTAAATGAGCTTTTTTTACTTGAGAGTAGTGTTTTTCAATAATTGTGTCATCCCCACTTAATACTCCTCCTTTTAAATTTAGGTTTTCTTGAACTTCTTTGAATAAATCTTTTGGTTCATATTGTTCTCTAAGTAAAAATCTATTGGTACTGTGACGAGAAACTTCTAAAACTTCAGCTAAACGACAACAGCCT
>NETF01000159.1 GCA_002172675.1 unicellular cyanobacterium SU3 | reverse complement strand
TATAGCACTACGCAAAAACGTTAGGACAATTTTTGAAAGCAGCATCTATACATTCTCGGACTGTTTCAAACTCTGGTAACATTTGTTTCATCCAAGTTTTTAACACAGACCACCAATTCTCAATTTTGTTTAAATCAGGGGAATAAGCAGGTAAATACCAGATTTCACAGTCAGCATCTTCAACAATTTCTCTGATACTTTCCCCTTTATGAAAAGTAGCATTATCAACAATAATAATATCTCCTGGTTCCAATTGAGGAATTAAACTTTGAGATAGCCAAGCTTCAAATAAATCTCGATTACAACACCCTTCAAAGGTTAAAGGAGCAAAGATTTTCCCATCTTTTAAAGCCCCAATCCAACTTGCCTTTTCTCTGCTTACTCCGTCCTATACGCCGAGGACACCTCGGCGCGGGCGGTGCGCTTTTCTTTCCACATTTTAGAACGTAGCATCTTTCTCCTCTCGGACTATAACCATAGGGATAGTCATCTCTATTATCAAATCCGGCCTCATCTACATAAACTCTTCTTTTTTTATTAATTTTTGAGAGTTTTTCTCTGAAAGCTTCTCGTTCTGTTTCATTTCTTTCCTGGTATCCATACGTTTTTTTTTCTGGTTATTCCTAGTTTTTTGCAAGTATAACTAATATTTTGTTGAGTGATGTTATTTCCCCATAATTCAGCGATCCTTGTCTGATTTTTATCTTTATTTTCCTTGATAAAGACTCTAAACTTTTCTCTATCTTCAATTTTACTATGTCTTCCTTGTTTATTAGCGATCGCTGCGTAGTCTCCTGTTTCTTTTTCTCTTTTTAACCATAAATCCAGAGTATTGCGACTAATTTTGAATAAACGACAGACATTAATTTTTTTATGTCCTCTTTTTACTGCTCCAATTGCTTTTCGACGTAAATCATAACTATAAGGTGCTGGCATGACTGGTAGCGGTGCAGCCGCACTCGCGGAGCGAGACCGCCTGATCACTTGATGACTTCCTTTCTATTATAAAAACGTCCTAACCAAAATGCGTAGTGCTATA
>NETF01000158.1 GCA_002172675.1 unicellular cyanobacterium SU3 | reverse complement strand
TTGTGGGAACAGTTTTGTCAGTGGGTAACAAGCACCAACAACCGCATTTATGTCGGTTGGTTCGGTACCTTAATGATCCCCACCCTTTTAACTGCTACCACCTGTTTCATCATCGCATTCATCGCTGCTCCTCCCGTGGACATCGATGGTATCCGCGAGCCTGTAGCTGGTTCTTTACTCTACGGAAACAACATCGTTTCCGGTGCAGTAGTACCTTCTTCTAACGCTATCGGTTTACACTTCTATCCCATCTGGGAAGCTGCGTCAGTTGATGAGTGGCTTTACAATGGCGGTCCTTACCAGTTAGTAATCTTCCACTTCTTAATTGGAATCTTTTGCTACATGGGTCGTCAGTGGGAACTTTCCTACCGTTTAGGAATGCGTCCTTGGATCTGTGTTGCCTACTCTGCACCTGTATCCGCAGCGACCGCAGTATTCTTAATCTACCCCATCGGACAAGGATCTTTCTCTGATGGAATGCCTTTAGGAATCTCCGGAACCTTCAACTTCATGTTCGTGTTCCAAGCTGAGCACAACATCTTAATGCACCCCTTCCATATGTTGGGTGTTGCTGGTGTATTCGGTGGATCTTTATTCTCCGCAATGCACGGTTCCTTAGTAACCTCTTCTTTAGTTCGTGAAACCACTGAAATCGAGTCTCAAAACTACGGTTACAAGTTCGGACAAGAAGAAGAAACCTACAACATCGTAGCTGCTCACGGTTACTTTGGTCGTTTAATCTTCCAATATGCTTCTTTCAACAACAGTCGTGCGTTGCACTTCTTCTTAGGAGCATGGCCTGTAATTGGTATCTGGTTCACCGCAATGGGTGTATCTACCATGGCCTTCAACTTAAACGGTTTCAACTTCAACCAGTCTATCCTTGATTCTCAAGGTCGTGTAATCGGAACCTGGGCTGATGTATTAAACCGTGCAGGAATCGGAATGGAAGTAATGCACGAGCGCAACGCTCACAACTTCCCCTTAGACTTAGCTTCTGCTGAGCCTGTATCTGCTCCTGTTATCAATGGTTAATTCCTTTGATAATAACTGAATAATACAAAAA
>NETF01000157.1 GCA_002172675.1 unicellular cyanobacterium SU3 | reverse complement strand
AAACTTTGAGGAAAAGGAGAGCCACGAAAGCGATTCATAATATTAATTAATTGAGAAAAACCCAGTTCAAGATGTTGACTGGGAAAAACAGATAACCAAGGTTGAATTAGACAGAAAAAGATGAATGGTTGAATAATTAAACGTAAGTTATTTAAAGAACTCTTCCAACTATTACTAAAATCCCACCAAGGATGATTAGAAAAAGGGTTTGAAGGGCTTGATTTAAGAGTGGAGGTTTGAGGCCAAGTCTCCGAAATAATTGTATCTAATTTAAAATAATTAGCTTGAATACTGACAAGAAAATAACTACTCATCACTAATTCCCACCAACGTTCAATACTTTGATATCCTGTGACTCGAAAATCTGCCCAACCCAGTTCATTTTTGACTTGTTTGAACCCATATTCAATCCAATTTCTCAAACTATATTCTGAAGCAATTGTAGTAGCAATTTTACCTTTCTTATTCGTCATGATAAACCAGGTATCTTTTGAATCAGGATTTTTTTCTTCTTTCTTACTTATTTGATAGAAACGAATATGTTTTCTCTTGCCAAAAATAATTTCCCTAATATATCTAGTTTCACTTTGACGATGGGATAATTTTTGTTGATAAGCTTTCCATCGATTGTATCTTTTTCTTTCATTTCCGAACATCCACACCTTATGATTAGAGCGGATTGCTACAATATACTCCAAATTCAATTTATCTAAAACTGTAATAACATCCCCACTTTCTCCATACAAGCTATCTGCCAATACTAACTTGATGTTAAAATTCCATTTTTGTAATTCTTCAATTATTTCTATAGCTAGTTGGGGTTTGGTTCTATAGACATCTTCGGCTTTTAGACATTTTTTAGGCTTAAATATTTTAAAGAGTAAAGGGTATGTTATTCCTTCTACTACTGCATAAGCATTGACCGAGACAATTCCATTTTTTGTTTTTCCTAAGTTACCAATATATTGTCTAGCTACGTAATCAGTTCTTTTTCCTTCTCTTGGTGCGCGTTCCCTTGCGCCTTACGAAGGCGCGGGGTCGCACCGCTTTTTAGCATCTCCTGTTTCATCAATAC
>NETF01000156.1 GCA_002172675.1 unicellular cyanobacterium SU3 | reverse complement strand
AAACCTAAACTCAAGAAGAAAAGGAAAGGAAAAGAGAATACTAGAGCTAGACATAGAAAAATGCTTCGATAGGATAAACCACACCTCCATTATGGAAAGGGTCATAGCTCCTTTTGCTATCAAACTCAGTCTTTGGCGTTGTCTAAAGGCAGGGGTTAACCCAGAATTTCCAGAAAAAGGAACCCCCCAAGGGGGAGTGGTAAGTCCTCTATTGGCTAACATCACTCTCGATGGCATTGAGAACATTCACCAATCAGTCCGTTATGCGGATGATATGGTTCTCATCTTAAAACCAAAAGACGATGCTGAAAAGATACTTAAGGACATAGAGCAATTTCTGGCAGACAGAGGGTTAAAGGTCAAAGAAAGTAAGACCAAACTTGTCAAATCGACAGATGGATTTGATTTTCTAGGCTGGCACTTCAAAGTACAGCAAAACGGGAAGTTTAGATGCGTCCCATCAGAGGACAATTACAAAACATTCCGTAAGAGAGTCAAGGATATCGTCAACTGCTCGAATTATGGTGCTAAGGTTAAAGCCGAGAAATTAGCCCACTTAGTTAGAGGATGGCGAAATTACCACAGGTACTGCAAAATGGACGGCTCTCGGTTCTCCCTATGGAGGACAGCATACAGAGCATATAAGGTCTTCAATAAAGAGAAGAAACTGAACCGTTACACGGCGAAAGAACTTGTCAAGAAGGCATTTCCAGCAGTACCCTACAGTGAAAATCGTCATGTCAATGTCAAAGGTAAGAAATCACCCTACGACGGAGATTTGGTTTACTGGAGTCAGCGTAATAGCAAACTTTACGACAATCACACCTCTAAATGTCTGAAAAGGCAAGACCATTCATGCGGATACTGTGGACTCAAACTCACCTCTGAAGAACGAGTACACCTCCATCATACCGATGGAAACCACAGTAATTGCAAGCCCAAGAACCTATTAGCGGTTCACGAAAGCTGCCATGATTACATCCACATGGGCAAGGCTGTAAAAGCCTAATTTGTCGGGAGCCGTGTGCAGGGAAACCCGCACGCACGGTTCTAACTGAGAGGGGCGGAATGTAATAGTTCCCCTCGACTCAACCTAA
>NETF01000155.1 GCA_002172675.1 unicellular cyanobacterium SU3 | reverse complement strand
AGAATACTTCCACCCAATTTCTTTGAGCATAAGTTTCTACTACCCAGTGTGGAGTAACTTTATTTGAGTCAACATTCGTGATGAAATAGTCTATATCTGTGGACTCGCAGAAAGTGCTTGCATTCATAACGATAGCAACGCTTCTTATTCCTTTTAGTCGTGATATTTCTACCTCTAATGTTGTTACCCAGACTTTCTTTGGCTTATCTAAAACTAAATTAACTTCTGTAAAAGCTTCTTTGGGTAAGGTTTTAGCCAGTTCATCTATCCTTACAGTTTGAGTATTTTCTTCTTTTTCTAGAGTGACTTTTCTGTTTTTTGCTATTCCTCCCAAATATTTCAATTTTCTACTTTCTAACTCTTTTAAAAACGATGTATTATTACCGTAGCCTGAGTCAATAATAACTATTCCTGGTCTATATTTTCTCTTTAAAGTTCGGTCTATTAAGTTCAAAGCTATCTCTGGTTTTTTTAGAAAATCTGGATCTTTCTTACCCTCTGGTAATGAATTAGCGTGTTGATATAATTCTATATCTAAGGGTAAGCTTTTCACTCCATCGTATAAATGGCTTGTTACGACAACTATTCCATTATCAGTTTTCCCGATTTCTCCTATGTACTGTCGTCCAACCCCATCAGTGAAATTCCCACTTCTTGCTCCGTCCCTATGTCTGAGGAAACCTCAGACGGGGCGGTGCGCTTTTCCTATGTCCAGAATCATCAATAATTAAAGAAAATCCTGTTGAGGGTTTAGTTTGGCGACAGGTTTTCATTACTTCTAAACGTCGGTCATTAATCTTCTGTTCTTGCCAAGATGCTCTAACTAAGAAATGACGCAAACTATGGTAAGACACATCTACAGTATCCTCTGCTATCTGAGAGAGATTTTTCCTCTCACTTTCCCCTAATAATCCTCCTAAATAGTGCCTAAATTCTTTTCTTTGGGCTTTAGTCTTGAAAATATCATCAAAACGTTTACACCATCTATCAAAGCAAGGAGGCATGGCCGTTGAAATCGTTTCTCTCATAGGAACAAGGGCAATCGCTATCAACCTAAAAAGCTTATTGCGTCTATATTAGCGCATGATTCATCTTAGATTCTCGCTAAAGTCCCA
>NETF01000154.1 GCA_002172675.1 unicellular cyanobacterium SU3 | reverse complement strand
ATCGGAATGGAAGTAATGCACGAGCGCAACGCTCACAACTTCCCCTTAGACTTAGCTTCTGCTGAGCCTGTATCTGCTCCTGTTATCAATGGTTAATTCCTTTGATAATAACTGAATAATACAAAAAGCACTCCCAATTTTGGGGGTGCTTTTTTGTTGTTTTTAAATTCGAGTTTTGTTAGTTTCAAAAGCTATGAATAAACCAGTTTTTGTATGCTGACATCTTGCATAAGTACATAAAAACTTAATAAGTATAGGAAAGTAATCAATTTTGAATAAGCTAGCATCAAAATGAAATACTATTGCCTCTTGCCTCTTGCCTTTTCAACTAGCTAGTTTAAGCGAAGCTACAAGATGTGAGTATGATTACTTTACCTAAAATTTCATCTGTCAGTACAATAAGTTCAATGTATTTTAAATCCTTATGTAATTTTGTACTCATTTATTCTCGGCTTCTTATTAGGCATAATCCTCCTTCTCTGGAATCGGTATCGCCTAAAAGCTCAATTAAAAGACGTTTTAACCGCATCTCCTGATACAGAAGAGTTATTAGGTGCTTTACCCGCATTGACTCTCATTAAAAGAGAAATTGTTTATATTCAACAACAATATGACCAACAGCAACGAGAATTAAATCTCAAGCAACATATTTTAGATATTGCCCCGATCGCTTATTTACGGGTCGATGAAGAAAATCAATTATTATGGTGTAATCGACAAGCTCAGACTTTATTGCAAATTGATCGCTGGCAACCGGGACAAGTTCGTTTACTACTGGAATTAGTTCGTTCTTATGAACTCGATCAACTCATTGAACAAACAAGGCAAAGCCAAACCCCTCAAGTCAGTGAATGGACATTTTACCCCCCTAATTATGTATCACCAAAGGTTAAAAACCAAAATGATGAAACAAAAAACCTAAATAGTAATCCTTTAGCGTTAAAAGCCTTTGGTTATCCCTTGTCCCAAGGACAAGTGGTTGTTTTTGTTGAAAATCAACAACCCTTAGTGGACTTATCCCGTTCGAGCGATCGCGCTTTATCCGATCTCACCCATGAGTTACGCACTCCCTTAACTTCAATCGCTTTGGTTTCTGAGTGGTTAGAAGGGCGTTTACACGACCCGGAACGTCGTCGAGCAACCCAAATGCTACAAGAAACCCATCGTTTAATTAGTTTAGTCGAAGATTGGTTAGAATTAAGTCAATTACAAGATAATCCCCATCAAAATTTATCCTTAGAATCAGTTCGATTAAAAGAAATTTTGTTAACTGCGTGGCAAGTGTTAGATCCCCTCGCCCAACAAAAACAAATTAATTTAAACCCTCAAGGATTAGAAGAAGTAGAATTTTCTGGCGATCGCTCTCGTTTAATCCAAGTCTTTATTAATCTTTTTGATAATAGTATCAAACATAGTCCGAATCAAACGGAAATTATTGTAAATTTAACTGATAATCATGAACAGGAAAGAATAGAAATTAATATTTTAGATCAAGGACTCGGCTTTTCAGAAAAAGACTTACCCCATATTTTTGATCGGTTATATCGCGGAGATCCTTCCCGAACCCGACAAGGGATTGACGGTGATTCTTTACGTACAGGAAGTGGTTTGGGACTAGCGATCGCTCAAGAAATTATCCAAGCTCATGGAGGAACAATTACCGCAAAAAATCATCCTGATACTGGAGGAGCTTGGATAGAAATTTTATTAACCAAAAGCAATTAAACCTTTGGTCAATTCTTAACTTTTTGATTTGAAATTAGACAAGTAAAAACTAAATTTATGTTGCAAGTTCTTGTCGTTAGAGTGGAAATAGAGCTATGGTAGAAATAGAATTAAATTAACTTTTAAACAAACTATTGTATAGGTTAAGAATAGTGTTGTGAATATCTCTTCCCCAGATAATTATCCCGAAAATACTCATTTTCAACGCTGTCTTAAACGACTTGAACAAGAAGTTTTGCGGATGGGAACCTTAGTTGAAGAATCCTTCCGCTTGAGTCATCACGCTCTGTTTGAACGAGATATTGATGCAGCACACAAAATTGCTGTTTTGGATAAACAAATTGATCGTTACTATCGAAAAATTGAGTTAGACTGCGCTACGTTAATGACCTTACAATCTCCTGTGGCTCAAGATTTACGTCTATTAAGTGCCTTTATGCAGTTGGTCAGAGATTTAGAACGAATTGGGGACTATGCCAAAGATTTAGGAGAGATAGCAGTTAAATTGTTTCCCTATGAAACCCATTCTTGTATGACAGAGATTGCTATGATGTCTAACCATGCTCAAATGATGTTAGCCACCAGTTTAGTGGCTTTAGCAGACTTAGATGCAGGAGCCGGAAAAAGAGTAAAAAAGTTAGATGATACAGTGGACGATGCTTATGATCATCTTTATCATCACTTAGCTTATCAGCGAGATGTTCTAGGGGTGATTGAGCCGTTTTTACTACTTGCTTTGATTATTCGTCATTTAGAACGAATGGCTGATCATGCCACTAACATTGCTCAGCGTGTTTCTTATATTGTGACTGGTCATCGGGGTTAAGAAATTTCTAAGTCTAAACTAAATTATTTTAATTTTGATGTAAAATTTTAATCAGGAGATTATGATTTAGTCATGTTATCCTGACCAATCAATGAAAATTGTATTAAGAGCTTGGATTGTAATGAAAAGACAATCAGGCTTATTTACTTAGGTGTGAGGAAAGTGAAAATGTGGAAATTATTTTCCCAATGTTTGAAAATGACTTCAGGGGTAGCAACTCTATCAGTCATCGTAGCCCAAAGTGCGATCGCTGCTCCCGATGAAAATCAAATGAACCGAGTCCAAGGGGATGTGATGTCCCCCGACGAAGCTTTAGGCATTTTACAAAATCGTCCTACCCTGAAAACTCCTTTAAACAGAGATACCAGTAAACAGTTTCGGGATGGCACCACAGGCAATGGAATGTCCCAGGTAACGAGTATTTCTGAGTTAAGAGACGTTTCACCGACGGATTGGGCTTACGAAGCCTTAAGAAGCCTGGTAGAACGTTACGGGTGTATTGTCGGTTATCCTGACCGTACCTTCAGA
Source organism: unicellular cyanobacterium SU3 (assembly GCA_002172675.1). Taxonomy (GTDB): domain Bacteria; phylum Cyanobacteriota; class Cyanobacteriia; order Cyanobacteriales; family Microcystaceae; genus Crocosphaera. Next base: position 58,875 of record NETF01000154.1, on the reverse strand, counting down.
GGCAACCGCGCTACTTCTCGTTGGGAATTTGCTGCTGGTTTGAACGCCTGTTTAAACACCATGGAACGGTTGATACAAGAAAATGTAGCCGTTTTACGAGAAGACATTGAGAAATTGAAGCGATTAGCCCAGGAATTTGAGCAAGAATTGATTGCTTTGGGTGCGCGAGTCGATAACTTAGAGGAACGGGTCGCATTCTTAGAAGATCACCAATTTTCGACCACGACTAAATTGAGTGGGGAAGTCCTCTTTACCGTTTCCTCGGCTTCAGGGGAAAGAGCCTTAGATTCTCGTCAACGGGATGCGATTGAAAACTTTGGGGCTGACCTGCCTGGAGCTACTCGGCGCATTGACGATAACGCAACTCTAGGCTTTCGGACTCGACTCAATTTCGACACCAGTTTCACCGGAAAAGACCGTTTAAGAACACGGCTTGAAACAGGAAACCTCGTCCGATATGATCGAGCTACAGGAACCGTAATGGCCAGATTAGGACACGATATCTTTAATGATGCCGATGTTGCTATCGGAGACTTGTACTACCGCTTCTCTGTAGGTGAGTTAACCACCTGGGTCGGAGCAAGCTCCCTTGACATTGACGATATTTTCGATGTAGGAACTCCTTTCTTAGCCAGTTCTGGAACAGGGGCTTTATCTCGCTTCATCCGTCGTAACCCCTTAGTATTCCGTGGTCCTGAAGGGATTGGAGGTGGTTTCTCCTACAATATGTTTAATGACGTTATAGCGGTTCGCGGTTTATACCTCTCAGCTAACGGTAATAGTCCCGATTTAGGAGAAGGTTTATTTAACGGTGAATATAGTGCAGGGGGTCAATTAGGATTTTATCCCACCGATAGCTTAGATTTCACCTTTACTTATCTTCTCTCTTACTTCCCTGAAGGAGATGTGAATACCTCTTCTAGTAATGGTAGTCGTGTCGCGAGTGACCCTTTCTTAGAAGCTCCTACCCTTCGAGATAGTTACGGTGTTCAAGGGGACTGGCGAATTAATGAAATGTTCCACTTGACAGCCTGGGGAGGTTATGCTCTAGCTCGCGCCCAAGGACAAGATGAAGATGGAATTGATCGCAGCGGCTATGGGGCGGATTTATGGACTTGGAGTGCTGCTTTATCCGTTATTGATATTTTCAAAGAAGGAGCTGTCTTTTCCGTTGCTGGCGGTCAATTTGTGACGGCTGAACGGATTGACGCTTTCCCTGGGGATCTAAGAGTTCCTGATAGAGATACGCCCTACATCATTGAAGCCCAATATCAATATCCGCTCAATGATAATATCTTGTTAACTCCTGGCTTCTATGTGGTGATAAACCCCGAAGGAGATGAATTTAACAACAGTATCTGGGTCGGTGCTTTACGGACGACCTTCAAATTCTAAATGAACAGTGACCAGTGACTGCTTATTAACCACTGATCACTGAGTAAACGACACTTTAAACTTCTAAAATTGTCAAACCTTCCCATAAACGGGAGGGTTTTATTTTTTTATCTTTTTGTTATCCAAATTTTAACCATTTATTAAAAGTAAGCTCGTAGAATGGACTCTGTTTATGATGACGAAATTCTAATATGGACGAGAATTGCATAATCATAACGATCTTGTTATCTTATGTCAATAGCAATCAAGCTAAAAAGGCTACAATCTATAGCTGACCAACAAAATTCTCTATTTTGCTTGAGATTGTTATTCAATACAATCGAGATTATTTCTTAGGTGTGAGGAAAGTGAAAATGTGGAAATTATTTTCCCAATGTTTGAAAATGACTTCAGGGGTAGCAGCCCTATCAGTCATCGCAGCCCAAAGTGCGATCGCTGCTCCCGATGAAAGCCAAATCAACCCAACCCAAGGGGATGTTATTTCCCCCGAAGAGGCGTTAGGCATTTTACAAAATCGTCCTACCCTGAAAACTCCCTTAAACAGAGATACCAGTAAGCAGTTTCGGGATGGCACTACAGGCAATGGGATGTCCCAGGTAACGAGTATTTCTGAGTTAAGAGACGTTTCTCCCACAGATTGGGCTTACGAAGCCTTAAGAAGCTTGGTAGAGCGTTATGGGTGTATTGTTGGTTATCCTGACCGTACCTTCAGAGGCAACCGCGCTACTTCTCGTTGGGAATTTGCTGCTGGTTTGAACGCCTGTTTAAACACCATGGAACGACTCATCCAAGAAAATGTAGCCGTTTTACGAGAAGACATTGAAAGATTGAAACGTTTGGCCCAAGAATTTGAGCAAGAATTAATTGCCTTGGGTGCAAGGGTAGATAACTTAGAAGAACGAGTAGCGTTCTTAGAAGAACACCAATTTTCTACCACCACCAAATTAAACGGGGAAGTTCTATTTACCGTTTCTTCTGCCTCCGGTGAAAGAGCCATTGATTCTCGTCAGCGAGATGCTATTTTTAACTTTGGAGCAGACCCACGCAGGGCTACCCGACGCATTGATGATAATGCAACCCTTGGTTTTCGGACTCGACTCAATTTTGACACTGCATTCTACGGAAAAGACCGTTTAAGGGTTCGTCTGCAAGCAGGAAGCATTCCCAGATTAGACCGAGCAACTGGAACAACCATGGCCCGTTTAGGACACGATGCGTCTACGGATGCTGATATGGAATTGAATGATGTTTACTATCGCTTTCCCATTGGTAACTTTCGTGGTTGGGTAGGAACAAGTGCGTTAGATATTGACAACATTTTCGATGTAGGAAACCCTTTCATGGCTAGTTCTGGAAGTGGTGCGCTATCCCGTTTCATGCGTCGTAATCCCTTAGTATTCCGTGGTCCTGAAGGGATTGGTGCTGGTGCTGAATACACACTATTCAACGATTTGTTTGCGGTCAGAGGTCTATACTTAGCAGAAAATGGTAACAGTCCAGACTTAGGAGAAGGTTTATTTAATGGTTCTTATAGTGCAGGTGGACAGTTAGGGGTTTATCCTACGGACAGTCTTTCCTTTAGCTTTACCTATCTTCTCTCTTATTTTGGTGCAGATGAAGCAAATCTTTCTGCAAGTAATGGTAGCCGTGTTGCTAGTGATCCGTTTCTTGAAGCACCCACGCTTCGAGATAGTTACGGTATTACAGGGGACTGGCGCATTAATGATACATTCCACCTATATGCCACTGGTGGTTATGCGTTAGCCCGCGCTCAAGGTCGAGATGAAGATGGACAAGATCGCCGTGGGTTTGGAGCTGACTTATGGACTTGGTCTGCTATCTTGTCTATGGTTGACCTGTTTAAAGAAGGGGCTGTCCTTTCTGTCGGTGGCGGACAATATGTCACTGCTGAGCGTATTGATGCCATTCCTGGTGATTTAAGGGTTCCTGATAAGGATACTCCTTATATCATTGAAGCTCAATACAAGTATCCTCTGACGGATGGTATTTTGTTAACTCCCGGTTTCTATACGGTGATCAATCCTGAAGGGGATGAAGATAACAATACGATCTGGGTAGGGGTTTTACGGGCAACTTATAAGTTCTAAGTTAGGACATTACTGTAAGGTGGGCAATGCCCACCTTACAACTGGTCACTGATTTAAAGCAACATTTCTAAATCTAAATTAGAAGCAACATAAGCTAGTTTCCTCATATCATTGATATTTTCTAAGTAGGAAACAATGCCCAAAACGGGAACTTGTGATAAAGACTCAATTAAAGGGATGGGGATAAAATTAAGAATTTCTTCGTGAGAAAGGGGATGAGGACAACTGAAAATAATCCCTTTTAAATTAACCTTATACTGACGGGCTAAGGCTACATTAGCTACGGTTTGAGCGATCGCCCCCAACTTCACAGGAACCACCAGAACCGTGGGTAAACGCCACTCTCCTGCGAGATCAGCAACGGTTAACTCCCAAGTAACAGGAGACCCTAAGCCCCCCAGTCCCTCCGCTAAGACGAAGTTTTTACGCTGTTGTAGGTCATTTAATCCTTGCCATACCTCATTTAATGGAATTGAGCGGTTTTCCCTCTCAGCAGCCACAGGAGGGGCAACTGGGGTGTCATATCGTAAGGGGTTCACCACTTCAACATTAGGCAATAACCGTTGATAATGTTCTACGTCCCCTGTACCGGTTTGCATTAACTTGATCACCCCTAACGACTCAGAGGGGTGATAGGTTTGCCAATAAGCAGCTAAAGCGGAGGTAACCACCGTTTTACCTACTTCTGTATCGGTTCCAACGATGAATAGAGTTGTCATGTTAATCTTTGTTTAAAGCCGCGATCGCTTGTTTGGTCTGTCCCTGGTCTGGTTTTTCATCTTCGCATACTTCAAAGGTTTTTTGACACGCTTCTGGCCACCGTAATACTTGTAAACAGAGATCGGCGATCGCTTCTCGACTGACTTGGCCTTTTAAGTTATCCCCTTTATCAAAAATTAGGGCTTTATTTCCGGGGTTTTCTGTCAACGCACAAGGTCGAATAATGGTATAGTTTAATCCACTTTCACGCAGCACGTCTTCCCCTTTCAATTTCCAGGTGAGAATACCACCCAGTTTATCGTTCATTTTCACAGCAGGGGGTTGTTCTTCTAGGTTAAGATCAGATCGGCCTGGACGAGTGACACCAGCAGAACTAATTAAAATAAATTGCGGTGTATTTGCACTTCCTCCGTAAGCTTTAATAGAAGTCACTTCTAAACGAAATAAACCAGGGGAAAACTTGGGGTTTAAGTCTCCATCGTACTCAAATTTTGTTTGCATAAGTTGCATCGAATAGACACAACTGGGATCAAAGTTGCCCATTTCCGGCACGGTTTTGGCTCGGAAAACAGGTATTAATTCAGAAAAGGGAATACGGACTGTTGTCGGCGTATTATTAAACGTATCAAAGGAGTAACTATAACCCACACCATCCCATTTACCTTCGCAACGAATAATAAACTTATAGCGTTTGCCGTCTCCTTGCACTCTTAATTCTATTCCTTCATAATCAGATAAATCTAAAGGTGGGTTAATATTTTTAGTTCTTACCGAGGCAAACCCGCCATTATTCGCCGTTGAAACATTACCAGAAAACACCGCTTTATTTGGTTCTAAACGGATACTACTTTCACTGACTCCTCCCATTACTACGTCATCCACTGCACCCCAGGTGTCTTTTATTTCTTGTGTGGGGTGGGTAAAATCGAATAATAATTTTGTATCAGACCTAATATATTTTTTCACCTTTTCGGTTAAATTTTTCATCCCTAAATATTCGACTTCTTGGGGACTATCCACCACTTGAGGCATATAAAATTTAGTGCCTTGGTAATATTTATCACGGTTTGGAGTATCCCCTTCGACGGGTTGCACACGGGTTCCCACACAGGAAATAACCGCCGAAACATTTTCTAGTAGTCGTGGGGTCAAGGTTTCGGGACGGGTAACATCTCCTTGAACCAGTTCGACTCTTTCATCAAAGAGACTTTTAGCGGCTTCTTTATCCCTAACTAATGCCCGGACGTGATAATTTTGTGATAATAAACGAGCAACCACACGCTTACCTACGCCACCAGTGGCTCCTGTAACTAATATCATACCCATAGTGCTATTTTTTTGTTTTGGTGAGATGTGATTGCTTTTTTTGAATCGTTTTTGCAGATCACTAATCAAAGGGATTAACTCAAAGTCATTTAATGTTGTAAGAAAACGTTTTAAATCCCAAGGTTTACGCTCTTTTTCACTCATTAGATTATTCCATAAATTTTACTCTTTTATCAAGATAACAATTCTTAGTTAAATAATATTCACGGGCAATAAATTAGAGGACACTGGTAGCGAATCAAATTCGCCACCGTGAGATGTCTATCCCGTGTTGCGCTACATCTCCCACTTACAAAATGGACGAGAAATCGGCTGGTGTTTATCTGTCAAATTAACGATGAAATGAATATCAATTATTTCAAATACTTTGAGAAAAATTCCACCGTTTTATCCCAAGCATCCATGGCCGCTACTGGGTTATATCGTTCCCCGGATGGGTTAGCAAAAGCATGATCTGCATTGGGATAGATATAAACTTCAACTTCTTTATCAAGGGATTTTAGGGTCATTTCAAACTCGTTAACGGTTTCAGGGGAAGGCCGATCATCTAACTCACCAAAAATCCCTAAAATGGGCATTTCTAAAGGTTGTAATGTCTCTGCATCGGTTTCTAAGTCTCCTCCATAATATATAACCGCAGCATCTAGGGTTTCAGGGAATAATAAAGCGGTTTGTAAGGATAAACTACCCCCAAAACACCAACCGATAGACCCTATTTTCGGGGCGTTTTCTTCTTCTTCTAAATATTGATAGGCTAAGGCAAGATTATCTTTAAGGCGATCACTATTATTTCTTGCCTCAGTTACTAATTTCATGGCTTTTTCAGGGGTTTCTGCTGCTTCTCCCCCATACATATCCACTGCTAATGCTCTATAACCTTGTGCTGCAAGTTTACGGGTCATGGCTTTAATATTATCATTGAGTCCCCACCATTCATGAATCACAATAATCCCAGGTAAAGGACGATCAATATCCATCGGAGATGCAAGATAACCTTTAATTTCTTTTCCTTCTAACATCCCGTAAGTTACCATGTCTGCGGTAACGGTATCATTTTCATTCGGTGCTTGCGCTAAAATATCCGTAGGAGTGGGTCGTTCATTATGATGGACTTCCCACATATAGTCTGCATAATCATCTTGAGGAGGTAAAGTTATATTTGTAGCAAAAAGATTAGATTGCCAACCCACTACCACCAAAAAAGTTCCTAAAACCAGTGCTATAAATAAACGCATAGATAACATTGATATAGAACATTTTTAAGGTATCATAACTCTTTAAAAATTGCTTTTCTCTAACACGATTAGTTATTCATTATTAATTAACTTTGACTCAACAAGACACCCATATTCAACAAACTCGCGCTAGTCTACAACAAGCTTTATCCTGGTATACTAGCGTCCGTCGTCATTGGAATTATCCCCCAAATTTAGAATTACAAGCAGCCGTCAAACCGGATTTACAAGCGTTAAAAGCTTCTTTAGAAAAGATAGAAAATAATGTCATTAAAATTGCTACCTTTGGGTTAGTGAGTCGCGGAAAATCTGCGGTAATTAATGCTTTAATGGGTCAAAATATTCTAGATAGTGGACCCATTCATGGCGTAACAAAATGGCCGCAATCGGTTCGTTGGACTCTTCCTAATAGTAAAGTCATCATTGAATTTATTGATACCCCTGGATTAGATGAAATAGACGGAAAAGAACGAGAAATAATGGCCCGAAATATTGCTAATGAAGCTGATTTAATTTTATTTATTATTTCTGAAGATATTACTCGCACTGAATATGAGGCTTTATTACAGTTAAAAACAGTATTTAAACCTATTATTTTAGTGTTTAACAAAATTGATCTTTATCCTGACAAAGATGTTAACACTATTTACGAACAATTGCAGAAAATAGGACGAAGTTCTAACATTGATGAGAGATTTTTGATTACTGCTGAAGATATTGTTAGGGTTGCAGCCTCTCCTCAACCGATTCCTATTTTAGTTAAGTATTCCGATGAAAAAACAGCAGAAGAATGGGAAACCCCACCACCACAAATTGATGAATTGAAAAATAAGATTTTAACTATTTTAAATCAAGAAGGAAAATCTTTATTATGTTTAAATGCTTTGCAAAAAGCCAAAAAAGCAGAGGAAAATATTGCGAAAAAAACCATTAAAAATAGACAAGAAGAAGCAGAAGCAATTATCTGGAAATATGTTAAATATAAGTCCGTAGCAGTTGCAGTTAACCCTATTGGTTTCTTAGATATTATAGCAGGAAGCGTCACAGATTTAATGTTAATTCGTTCTTTAGCAAGATTATATGGATTACCAATAACGAATCATAAAGCAGGAAAATTATGGCGTGAAATTTTTGTTAGTTCGGGTGGTTTATTCTTAGGAGAAATTGCTACAAGTTTAATCTTAGGGTTAGGAAAAACAGCTTTAGCAGTATCAAGTTTTATAGAAAATCCTGCTATTTTAACCACTTATGGAAGTACCGCTATTTTACAAGGTGGACTCGCAGCTTATGGGACTTATATTATTGGTAAAGCAGCCCAAGAATACTTAGAAAAAGGCTGTAGTTGGGGAGATTTGGGACCGAGTATGGTTATTAAGAATATTATTAATCAAGTTGATCCGAATACCATTATTTACCGACTCCAAATAGACGAGTAAAATGAATCTATTATTATCTATCTTTACTCAATAAATATTCTACTGCACGTTGTAGTTTTTCAGTGCGTTCTCTATCTTTTTGTCTCTCTTCTCTCATTTCTTCAACAAAGCGATCAATTCTCCTATTTGTTGCCACACTTATTTCTGCTAGTTCATTAATATTTTGTTGCATTTGTTGCATATTTTGCTCCATTTTATTCATATTCTGTTCCATTTTTTCCATATTTGCTTCAATACGATCTAATCTAGAAGAACGCCACCACATAATTATTACCTTAAAACTTTTTTATTTTGTAATTTTAACATAAATTAGAATTTTGATTTATAATACAACGTATTAGTTCAATTTAGTGTTATTCAAAAAATATGAAAGGTTATATACAAGGAAAAAAAGTTATCCTTTTAGACAAGTTACCTGATGGTATTCAAGAAGGTGATGAAGTCGAAATTATTATTCAACCCAAAGCAAAAAAAACTATCCTTTTCCTACATTTAAACTAGGTGTTAAAGACGATTATCTAAATAGAGAAAAAATTTATGAACAGGAAAATTAGAGTATTATTGGATACCAATGTTTTAGTGTATGCTCATGATTAATCGTCTATTTATCACATAGATTCAGCAGATTTGCTAGAGTCAGCAATAAATAAGAAAATTCAAGGAGTATTAGCAGAACAAAATATAGTCGAGTTATATCGAATTTTAACTAATCCTGTGGCGATGAAAGGAAAATATTTAACTCCTTTAGAAATAACTAATTTAATTAATAATATCTATTTGAATAATATCTATTTGAATGATGATTTTGAAATTTTTTATACTACTTCATCAACCATTAATAAAATTCTAGAATTGGCTGTTGATAATAATATCACTTCAGCCAATATTTTGGATGTCCGTCTTGCTGGTTTGTGTTTAGAAGAAAATATTAATTATCTAGCTACTTATAATACGAATCATTTTAAGAATATATCAGAAATAAATTCGTTGAAACCTCCTGAAATCATGAATATAGTTAATAAATAAATTAACTAATAAAATAATCACTACCAGGTAGGCAAAATAAATAACTATTTTGAATTAGATTAGACTTTCTTATTTTTGCCCACCTTATAATTTATCAAAATGGATTTTGTTGGGACAAAATATCAATACGTTTATAGCATTCTTCTTTTACCAATCGAAGATATTTATCATAGGTTTGTTGGTTTTCAAAAACTACCTGTTTCAATGGTTTGATAGTATCTTGTTGATATTTTTGATATTCTTTTATGGCTTTAGGACTTACTTTTGCTGCACTTGATGCTAATCTAAGCCCACCTACTAACCCCAATTTGAAAAACTTAGCTCTAAAATACCCAAAAACTCTCTTAAACTAACACCTCAAAGAAACCAAATCCACATATTGTAAAAACACAATCAGTAACTAAAAATCCATAGTAATATGTCTATGTACAACCAAGTGTGATTAATTGTCAAGCCTCATTCTATTTCTTATTCTCCAAAAATTAAGCAATCTTACTCAGTGCATCAAAAAAACTTATGTAACTATTTATAAACTTTTTAGGATAAGTGATCCACTATCTGATATGGAGGAAAACTAACTGATAAAAGAGGTATTAGAGCATAAACACTCATTAGTTAAATTAATGAGACTGTCCATAAATTGTAATCAAAAAATCTACTAAAAAAGGGTGAAAAGAATGTTAAAAGAGTCTAACTATCGTGATATGATAAGGACTCGAAACGCACATAAGTGAATAAACGGTTTGCTACAAGCGACTTTGAGCGACCGAATAACTTTCTAAAATTTTCTCTATTACCGGTAGGTCAGGGGAAACCGACTTACGAACTGATAAATGAGAAATTAACGATGCCCATTCATGGAGGAATAACAATATGGCACAGGCCACAAAATCAGGGTTTAATGCCGGCGTTCAGGACTACCGCTTAACCTACTACACCCCCGACTACACACCGAAAGATACCGACTTACTGGCGTGCTTCCGCATGACCCCCCAGCCAGGTGTTCCTCCTGAAGAAGCTGGTGCAGCCGTTGCTGCAGAATCTTCTACCGGAACCTGGACAACGGTTTGGACGGATAACTTAACCGACTTAGATCGTTACAAAGGTCGTTGTTATGACATCGAACCCGTTGCGAACGAAGAAAACCAGTATTTCTGTTTCATTGCTTATCCTTTAGATTTATTTGAAGAAGGATCTGTCACCAACGTTCTTACCTCTTTAGTCGGTAACGTTTTCGGGTTCAAAGCATTACGGGCTTTACGTTTAGAAGACATCCGTTTCCCTGTTGCTTTAATCAAAACCTTCCAAGGGCCTCCTCACGGTATTACCGTTGAAAGAGATAAATTAAACAAATATGGTCGTCCCCTTTTAGGTTGTACCATTAAGCCCAAACTAGGTTTATCCGCTAAGAACTACGGACGTGCGGTTTACGAATGTTTACGGGGTGGATTAGACTTCACCAAAGACGACGAAAACATCAACTCTCAACCCTTCATGCGTTGGCGCGATCGCTTCTTATTCGTACAAGAAGCCATCGAAAAAGCCCAAGCTGAAACCAACGAAGTTAAAGGTCACTACCTCAACGTCACCGCAGGTACTTGTGAAGAAATGATGAAACGGGCTGAGTTTGCCAAAGAAATTGGCACCCCCATCGTCATGCACGACTTCTTAACCGGTGGTTTCACCGCTAACACCACCCTAGCTAAGTTCTGTCGTGACAACGGCCTCTTATTACACATTCACCGTGCCATGCACGCGGTAATTGACCGTCAGAAAAATCATGGTATTCACTTCCGCGTCTTAGCTAAGTGTTTACGTTTATCTGGTGGTGATCACCTCCACTCTGGAACCGTTGTGGGTAAATTAGAAGGGGAAAGAGGCATCACTATGGGGTTTGTTGACCTTATGCGTGAAGACTACGTAGAAGAAGATCGCGATCGCGGTATTTTCTTTACCCAAGACTACGCTTCTATGGCTGGAACCATGCCCGTTGCTTCCGGTGGTATCCACGTATGGCATATGCCCGCCTTAGTTGAAATCTTCGGCGACGACTCTTGCTTACAGTTCGGTGGTGGTACGTTAGGACACCCTTGGGGTAACGCTCCTGGTGCAACCGCTAACCGTGTGGCTCTTGAAGCGTGTATCCAAGCTCGTAACGAAGGACGTAACTTAGCTCGTGAAGGTAACGACGTTATCCGCGAAGCTTGTAAGTGGAGTCCTGAGTTGGCCGCTGCTTGTGAACTGTGGAAAGAAATTACCTTCGAGTTTGAGGCAATGGATACACTCTAAATTTGGGATAATTGTTAGCTTTTAGGAATATAAAAGACTAAAAACTAACAATTGTGTCCGAGGAGGGACAGGTAGGCATCTATGTATCCCAAAAAAATAGCTAACGACACTGCTGAAGTCATACAAAATTATCTGACTTATCAAGCGGTTCGTGTGATTCTTGACCAACTCTCTGAAACTAACCCCAAACAAGCCATATGGCTGAGGCAATACACCGCCTCCCACAATATCCAAAAGGGAGAACTGTTTATTGAAGGGTTAATGGGAGAAGATAAAGAGCTAGTGATGCGTATTCTCAAAGTACGAGAATATCTAGCCTCTGAGGTAATGGAATTTATGCCCCAGATGGTCAGACACCGTATGAGTCAGGCTAATGTAGAACATCGTCGTCAGCTATTGGAGAGGCTTACCAGTTCTTCCTCAGTGTCCTCAACTTCTTCTGAGTCAGAGAATGATGACTCAACGTCTAATTGTGATTAACTTGAGATAGGAATCTACCAAAAATGAAAACATTACCTAAAGAGCGTCGTTACGAAACCCTTTCCTATTTACCCCCTTTAACCGATCAACAAATTGTTCGCCAAGTTCAATATGTATTGGATCAAGGAATGATTCCTGGAATTGAGTTTGAAGAAGATCCCCAACCTGAGACTCACTTCTGGACCATGTGGAAGTTACCTTTATTCGGTGCGAGTTCTGCTCAACAAGTATTAGCTGAAGTACGGGAATGTCGTTCTGAATATCCTAATGCTTATATTCGTGTAATCGGTTTTGACAACATCAAACAGTGTCAAACCATGAGTTTCATCGTTCATAAGCCTAATAACCGTGCATTCTAAGTTGTTTTAGACAACTTTGTTCGGTAAACTATTAGCCTACCTACAGTTATTGTGGGTAGGTTAATATTTAATATTATGGCTTGAATTCAATGAGTAACTTGAATTGATTGTAAAGGGGGGAATAAAGTTATTAAAATTTATGATTGAAAAAATTCACGAAAAATTTTTAAATAATCACTATGAATTCTCCGAACACGCTCTTAATCAAACGCTTTTGTGTCAAATTAGTGTTTCCGAAATCAAACAAGCCGTTTTACGTAAGCTCATAGAAGATTATCCTAATGATAAATACGGTCCAAGTTGTTTAATATTTGGCTTAACACAACAAAAACGCCCCTTACATATACATTGTAGTTATCCTACTCGTCCCCTAATCAAAATCATAACAGTCTATCAACCTAGTTCTAAGCTTTGGATTAATTATGAGCAAAGGAGACAGCGAAATGACTAATAATTCAAATCAAGAAACTTACTATGAAACAACAGTGACCTATACTCTTGAACGAGAGGGTAAGTTTTACATCATTGAAAACGTACCGGCAAGGGTATGTGTGGAAACGGGAGAAAGATTATTTTCACCCGAAATCGTAGAAAAGTTACAAGAAATCATTTGGAAAAATAAACCTCCACAACGATTAATTCAAACGCCAGTCTATGAATTTTCTTCTGTTTGATTCACTCAAACTATCATTACTTATTCTTGAACCGACTTCACAAAACAGTCATTTTAGGAAGCAAATACATAAACTGTTATTGCTCCCTAACGTTTCTTTATTGAACAATAATCGGCTTTAAACCAATACTTCTAAGACTTTGTTCTGCTTTTTGAGCATTGTTTTTATCACTAAACAATCCCACTTGTAACATCGAACGACCTTGATAAGAAGTAGAAAATGCTTCAGGAAATAGCGATCGCACACGAGTCCTATCTTGACTACTATTAACCGCAACTACAACCCGATAACTTTGAGAAGTTCGAGTATTACCTCCTGTATTAACAGTATTTGGAGTAGGAGGAGGAACCACACCATTAACATTTTTAGCGGTTGGGGGTTCGAGGGGAGGAAGTTCTGAAAAACTGGGTAACGGCGGCGGTTCTTTGGCTACTGAAGGGTTTGGGGGAGGCGGTAAAGTATTACCAGAGGGTTGAGAAGTGACATGATTATCTGAAGACACACCAGAGGACTGAGTCTGTGCGGTAAACGTCATCTCTTGTAGGGAAGAATCATCGGATACCATAACCTCTTCTGTAGACGAATCAGTGTTATTGTAAGCTGGCTGAGCCATAATAGAGGTACTATCCCCTGTTAAGTAGACATGGCTTAATACTTTGCCATTGTAGGCCCGTTGAGTAAATCGCCAACCCGGATCTAAATCAATCTTTAAAAATCCAGAAGCAACTCCGTCACTTCTTCCAACTACTATGTCTGGTTGAGTGGGATCGCTGCGATGGGTTCCCACTAATACTAATTTCCCATTCCGTTGAACCAGTCTTAATAAATAGTCGAGTCCTAAGTCTTGTCCATCAATCCGCAGAGAATAACCATTACTATCCGTACTGCGTTGACAACTACCAGCAAAATTGAAGTTGAGGAGTAAAGGATCAATCGTAGTAACTGAATTTGATTCTATTTCCTCCCAACACTGTCGCTGTCCTGGGATTTGTCTAATAATTAGTAAATCATATTTATTATCTCCGTAGGGTCTAGCAACAGCAATAAAATCATCCTGATTAACTTCTTGTTCATCAAAGGTCGATGCCTCAGAGGGAACCCAAGGAATAATACCAGTTAATGCCAAAGCAGTAACAGCAATAAGTTTACCAATAAGCGTGAGTTTCATAGTCTCTATCATTGCATCATCACAACATGACTTACACAACATAAAATGTGTTCCTGTATCAGATCATGACCCACCTCATTAGTGAAATGTTGCTGTGATTGGACAATATCAAAAGTGTTATACTATGCGCGTCGATTTAATGATGAATTTATTGAAATGAAAAAACTCTCTTTATTGGCTTTTTTTGGAAGTATTTTTTATTTAAACTCTTCTCCTACCATAGCCGCTGGTTTTTCAACCATTTACGGATTTGGGGATAGTTTAAGCGATAGCGGTAATGTTAATCAAGTTGTTGTAGAAGCAACAGGCGGAACTCAAACCTTTCCTCCTAGTCCCCCTTATTTTAAAGGACGATTTTCTAATGGGCCAGTTTGGATAGAAATGCTTGCTCAAAAGTTGAATGTTCCTTTAATTAATTCTGCTTTTGGAGGTGCAACCACTGGATTTGAGAATACCCTGGATACGACATTACCAGGAATTCCTTTACCTGGATTACAAGGACAAATTAATAACTTTACTATTAGTAACCCTGTCGCTGATGAAAATGCACTTTATACAATTTGGATAGGGGGAAATGATTATTTGCCAACAAATAGTATGGCTTTTACCCCTTTTAATAATCCTACTCAAAGTTTAAGTAATGTAGAAACAGCTATGAAGTCTTTAATAGAGTTGGGTGCTGAAAATATTATGGTTTTTAATTTACCTAATCTCGGAAATATTCCTCTTCTTAATGAATCTGTGGACGGATTTTGTCCTAGTGATAATCAATTTGATGGTGATTGTTTAAATGATTTAACGATAGCTCATAATAATGGTTTAGCAAATTTATTATCTAGTTTTTCATCAGAGAGAAACCTAATTCAAGTTGATATTAATACTCTATTCAATAACACTATTAATAATTCCTCCTCGCTCTTTACGAATGTAACTGATGGTTGTTTTGATTCAACTATTCCTTCAGTTTGTAGTAATCCTGATCAATTTTTCTTTTGGGATAATGTTCATCCTACAGCAGTGGCACATCAATTAATTGCTGATACAGCTTTTCAAGCATTAGGCGTTCCTGAACCTAAAATGACAGTAGGATTATTAATAATTGGCTTAGTAGGACTTAGCAAAACATTGTCGAATAAGCAGTCAAAAAGAAAATAAAATGAAGAATTAAACTCAATGCTGTTGAAATTTTTGAAGGGTTTTGATGCTTTAGATTTAACTGCATTTGCTGTATAATAAGTCCTGAAATTATTAAGGTAGGTAATTTTAGATGGAAAACGTCAATCTAGAAGCTCTTCTCATTAAATTGCAAGAGTGGGCAGTCACTTTCGGAATACAATTACTCGCGGCAATTATTATTCTTATCGTCGGTATCCAAGTTGCAAAATTTGCTCGAAGATTAGCAGAAAAAGCCCTACAAAAAACTCAAGTTGATATTACTATTATTAACTTTCTGGGTAATGTTGTTTATGTCACGGTTATAGCCTTAGTAACTATTGTGGTTTTAGGCCAAATTGGAGTTAAAACCGCCTCATTAATTGCTATTTTAGGGTCAGCAGGCATTGCCGTTGGTTTAGCATTACAAGGATCATTATCTAATATTGCCTCTGGTATTATGTTAGTGATCTTTCGTCCTTTTCGAGTAGGAGACTATGTAGAGGGAGGAGGAACCGCCGGTATTGTCAAAGAAATCCAAATTTTTAATACTATTTTGACCAGTCCAGATAACCGTAGAATTTTTGTTCCTAATAGTAAATTTTTTGAAAGTAGTATTACCAACTATTCAGCAGAAGAAACTCGCCGAATTGACTTAGTATTTGGTATTGGTTATGACGATGATATTAAACAAGCCAAACAATTATTATTAGATATTTTAGCAGAAGATCCTCGTATTTTAAGTGATCCTGCCCCAACCGTTGGACTCTTAGAATTAGCAGATAGTAGTGTCAACTTTGCTGTTCGTCCTTGGGTGAAACAAGCGGATTTTTGGGACGTTTATTTTAGTTTACAAGAAACGGTAAAACAGCGATTTGATGAAGCAGGAATTAACATTCCTTTTCCTCAACGAGATATTCATATTCATCAATCTTAAATAGAAAATCTGGGAAGCATCCCGTTTTTGGAAGCGAATCTCTCAAAATAACAATAGACAAGGGTTTCAGAGTCTCGAAAAGTAATTTGTTATCTATGAATACTAAGAATATTAATATCAAAGAATATATTGAACAAACATCCGTAATTATTGATTTACCCATTAATTCTGAATCTATGCCGGGGGTAATTGATAATGTAACAAAAATTGCTGAAATTGCCACATTAGTTACTGAATTTGAACTACCTGAAACCGTTGAACCTGCCCCTATTTTTAAACCATGAATATTAATTCTTTAGATGCGATCGCTTTAAGTCAAAAAATCAAAAACAAACAAATTACAGCTACTAAACTTATTGAGGGATTTATTAATAATATTGAACAGCAAAACCCGATATTAAATTGTTTTACCACTATCCTCAAAAATCAAGCCATTGAGCAAGCAAATAACCTTGATGATAAAATAAGAAAAGGAGAAGATACAGGTATTTTGTCAGGGGTTCCTTTTGCTGTAAAAAATCTCTTTGATATTGAAGGAGTTACCACCTTAGCAGGTTCAAAAATTAATCAAGAAAATGCGCCAGCAACCCAAGATGCAACAGCCATTAAAAAGTTAAAGACAGTAGGTGCGATCCTAGTTGGAGCTTTGAATATGGATGAATATGCCTATGGATTTGTAACAGAAAATAGTCACTATGGTGCCACTCCAAACCCTCATGATTTAAGTAGAATTTCAGGCGGATCATCAGGGGGTTCGGCTGCTGCTATTGCTGCTAATTTAATCCCCTTTTCTTTGGGATCAGATACTAATGGCTCAATTAGAGTTCCTGCTGCGTTGTGTGGTGTTTTTGGCTTAAAACCAACTTATGGACGGTTGTCACGAGCTGGTACGGTTTTATTTTCTAATAGTTTAGATCATATCGGAGGCTTGACTCGTTCCGTGAGAGATATGGCAGCTATTTTTGATGTTTTACAAGGAGAAGATAAACATGATCCTGTATGTACTTCTTTAACCCCTCAATTATGCTTTGATAAATTAAATGAGGGAATCGATCAGTTAACAATTGCTATCGCAGGGGACTATTTTCAAATAGGAGCAGAAACAGAAGCTTTAGAAGCAGTAGAAACTATTGCTAAACTATTAAAAATAGAGAAAATAATTACTATTCCAGAGGCACATAGAGCAAGGGCTGCTGCTTATATTATTACCGCTTGTGAAGGCTCTAATTTTCATTTAAAAAATTTGCGATCGCGTCCACAAGATTTTGATCCAGCTACCAGAGATCGCTTTTTAGCTGGTGCATTTATTCCTAATACTTGGTACATACAAGCCCAAAGATTTCGTCGTTGGTATCGAGATCAAATTAAAGAAATTTTTCAAAAGGTTGATGTTATTATTGCCCCTACAACTCCCTGTGTCGCCACTCGTATAGGACAAGAAAAAATGACTATTAATGGTGAAGAAATATTAATTCGTCCTAACTTAGGCAAGTTTACTCAACCCTTATCTTTTATCGGTTTACCTGTGTTATCTTTTCCTATTCTAAGACCCAATAAGTTACCCTTGGGAGTCCAATTAATTGCTGCACCTTATCAAGAGTTAAAAATCTTACAAGTAGCAGCCTTTTTAGAAGAAAAGTTACGTAAATTGTAAAGTTTGAGTACAAAAATCTCTTAAACTCCCTAATAATAAGTATTCTGTACTGACATAGTTATCTTATTAAATTCGAGAATTTTATATTTTTGATCAAAAACGTCACACCAATTGACCCTAAAAAAGTTAATGCTGATGGAATGAGAGGAAGCCATCCATTCTGAATAAAAATAAACCAATATATTCCTAACATTAATAACAAATAAAAAACACCAATACCTAGACGATAAAGCGGTTTCTGAAGATAAAAAATAAAGCCTCCCACTAATGACCAAAATAACAATAAAAGAAAATCTCCCCATTGAGGTAGCCACCAAAATAAAGTGTGATTATTTTCCTCAACTGCACTCAATAACTGACTAACCACATGACCATGAATCTTAATACCTCTAATTTCTCCATGAGGCGTATCATGTCTATCAGGAATACTCGGTGCCGTAATTCCAATTAATACAACGCGATTTTTAATCCAAGCAGGATTAATATGTTCCTTATTTTCTAAAATATCTCTAACAGTTATTTGTTGAGCAATTTGGGGTGTATTTCGGTAATTAATTAATAGTTGATTTCCTCGTTCATCTAAGGTTTGATAACCACTACTTCTATTTTTTAATCGTTCAACTAAAACATTACCAAACTGCCAGTTATCCCCTTGAGAAGTCACAGAAATATTCTGTTTTTGAAGATAACGATAAACCAGTTGCCAAGCAAAAGAATAGGAAGTCGTGCAACGGGACATCGCTTCTAAAGAATTTTCACTGCGAGATAGAAGATAGCGACGAACCATATCGTCTTGTCCTTGAGTGGGTTGGCGATCGTCATATAAGTTGACAAAACCCACTTGTTGAGGGGAAATAGATTCGGGCGGTGCAACACTGGTGGCCAAACTGTTTCCAAAGGTGCAGATAGCAACAATATTTTGACTCTGGGTTAATGTTTTGGATAAAGGAGAGGATTGACGCACATTAGATGTCAATACAGGTTTATCTCGAAAAATATCCATGCCAATGACCGAAGGCTGATAAGATTGCAATTGAGTTAGCAGTTGATCGATCACTTCATCAGACAGAGGATAACCATAACGGTTGAGATCCTCTTCATCTGCGCCAATAATTAATAAACGTTCATCAGCCGTTTGTTGGGGACGACGTACCATTAAAGAATCAAAAGCCTTCAATTCCCAAGTTTGCAACCATCCCAACCAACGAAACCCCATTACCACTAAAGTAACCGATAAACTCGCAAGAATGATATTTCTTACTTTTGGTGGGGAATAAGAAGTCTTGGGTAATTTTACTTTTTTATCTCGTAATTCTTGCCAAGTTGGAGGAATTTCTACAGGATTTTGACAAATGACAGGTAGCCAACTCGCACAAGAAAATGTCCCTTCCAGTCCCTGTAACCGTTCCCTCGCTTCTCGAACGGAACGATAAAAAGACTTTCCTCCCGAAAATGCTCTCAAAAAATGGGTCAGGAATTCCTGCGCTACCGCATCAGGGACTGATTCGCGCATAACGATGGTTTGGGAAATTTGTAAATCTGCCAATTGTTGCGCGAGTCCTAAACCGTCGCAAGAGTTGAAAATAGCCAGTTTTAACCCATGACGAATGGCTGTTTTTAAGGCATTCCGTAGCTGTGATAAGGAAAGAGACTCTTGAGAATTAATTTCTAACTGTCCCGTCATTGCTTGGGACTGACTAAAACTGTGACCAGCAAAAAATAAAATATCCCATCCTTGTTCATCCCATAACCAACGATCCAAGTCTTGACGCTGCGGTTCGACTAAAAAAATGACTTCCCCATCGGGTAATTGTTCGAGAAGGGTACGATCTTTTTCAACATCGATCCCTTGACTGTTGCCTAAAATCGCTAAAATTCTGACCTTTCCTTCTCGTTGCACTGAAACCGTCGAAACCCGTCCATATTCAGCCGGACTTAACGCGACTTCAACAAAAGGATAATCTTCAAAAAAATGCCACAAATGCCAAGGAAACCGTCGCAGTTCCTCGTTTTCAGTTTCGATAATTAGACGAATTTCATCAGAAACATTGACATGACTGCGTAATTGCCGTTCAATACGACTAAAAGATTCTGTACTTAACCATCGATTCAGTTGGGTTTCTAATTGTTCGCAGAGATAAAGAAATTCCCCATCAGAAATATGAGTGACCTCTTCGGTATCAAATTCCATCATCGATGACATAGAATTTCGATAACGACGCAATCTTACGTTCTCGGATAATGCTTCGTAGAGACTTCGCCATTGTTGATAATCATCCCATAATTTGGGATCGGGGGGTAAACTCCCGTTTAGTTGCAAAGACATGGGATAATTAGGTTCTGAAACTTGTATATTGACGTTAGAGAATCCCTCTTGCCAATCTCCTTTGCCCAATTTTAAAACAACCAGTTTACTCATTTAAACGATAAAATTCTTTGTAATGGAATGGTCATTAAGTGTTATCTGAAGACGAAAACGCAATCCTTTAGGACATTTAAAGCGAGGAATTCTGATGGCATTATCTTGAGTACGAGATTGTATTGATTGTAAAATATCTCCTGTTCCAGATAGTAAGGTTAGTTGTACCATTTCTGGTAAATAACGACCATCAGATGGGGGAACCAGTTGCAAACTGACAGCGATTCTATCATCATCTTCAGGGGTTAATTCTACCAGTAAAATCACTTGTTCACTACCAAGGGTAATTAAATTTGCCCGTTGAATATTATTAGGATTAGTTATGGTATTCCGTCGACGACTGAAAGCTAAATTTAAGGTTTCTGGGGTTTGCCAAGGGGTTTCAAAAAGATTATCAAACCAACGACTTAAATGAGTGAGTAAGCTATTTTCAACGTTACCTTGACGACGTTGAGACAGTTGTTTGCGCCAAGTCGCATTAGCAATAAGTGAACTCCAAAGGGGGAAAGGAACGGCTAAACGAGGTTCTTTGACCTCAACATTACCTAAACGTTCAATTAAATTTTCTGCTTGGACGGAAGATAAAGACGTTAAAGGAACAACTTCTGCTTGAGTTACTTCTTGTATCGCCAGTTCTTGGGATACCCAAAAAGCGTTCATATCCCGAAATACAAAAGGTTTCTCTAAACTGTAGCTGCGATCGCGACTATCATACTGTCCTTTCTCTTTTAACTTTTGATGGGTTGTGTAACCCCAAATATTTAACCATTGTTCATCTAAATTAACTTGAACAGCAAGATAATAATCAGCCACCCATTCAGGAATATCAACCCATTCTTGAGGAACCCGTAGTTCATCTTCGTCCATTGCTTCAGTGGGTAACAGGACAATGCGTTTATCCCCTAAAATAAAGATTGAACCCTCCATCAATTCCCACAAGTTAGTCAAAGGATCGTCTGGCCAAATTTGAACTTCATGGGATAATTCTTCTTGAACATAAGTAAGAAAGCCAGTTAAGCTAAGTTGATTGAGATAAGCTCGCCATCGGGTGGTTGCACTCGAACAAATATGGCTTTGTTCCCAAGCTTGGGAGAGGTTAGTCTCAGACAGTTCAAGCCAAAGTTGATTGGGTTGGGCAAATAAAAAGGTCATTAGATATTCCTTGATAAACAGTGGTTAAGGAGAAGACAGGTTTTAGGGCGATTCACCGAGGTCGGTCGTCAGAATGTAAGACTTAAGGAGAGACATTCTTTAATTATTGATATGAATTCTGACTCCTGACTCCTGACTCTCTTGGTCAGCATTCCCTTGCGCCCTTCGGCGGCGCGGGGTCTGACCGCTCCTGACTACTTGTCCCGAAGGGACGATAATGATGAGTCAGCCATTCCTCTAAAACGACACTCATACTATTGAGTATGTCGGATGTTAAGGAAATATGCAGGGTTTGTTGACTCCATTGACCTAATTTCAGCAACAGGGTTTGTTTTGCTTTGGTTAAACGCCGTGAAACGGTATATTGTTTGGTTGCTAACTGTTGAGCAATTTCTTTTTGTGTTAATCCTTGACCATAATAAAGATCGAGAATTTGTTGCAAGTCTGGTTTGATTTGCGTCAAAATTTCTGTCAATATCTCATTAATTTGGGTTTGTTGAGATAAACGTTGCTGTTCTTCTTCTTCGGTAATTAAATCTCCTAATAGAGACTCAGATTTAGAGTCGGGTAAAATATCCAGTAATTCCCCGCTTTCTTGGCCTGGGGTTGGGGTATTAATGGATTTGACGCTAGGGTAAAGATAAGATCGGGCTGCTTTGACACAATAGAGAAGAGATTGTTCTATGATTTTAGGGTCAAGGGTTGATCCAGGTGCATCTAACTGTGCGTAGCGTTCTTGATTATATTGATGGGCGATCGCTTCTAGGGTAGCATCATCGGGTTTGGGTAATTGACGGGTTCTCCTTCGAGACGAATCGCTACTAGGAACATAATTGGTCTTAAAACACTTCCAAACTAGCACATAACTATCAATTACCTCCCTGTTTAAACCAGCTTGTTGTAATGATTCTACTAACCGTTTTTGACTCAATTTACGTAACAAAGCCCAAGGACTACAAATATCAATTTCTTGTCTTTGTCGAAGAATTTCTCTAATATAGTTGGATAAAATAACAGTGGCATAACTTTTAAAATTACTTTTTTGTAGGGGATCAAAGCCTTGAAGAATCGAATCAATAGAAGATAAAGCGATTTGAAAACAATCAGACACTTCATATTTAAGGTGGCCAAAGTCAGTGGTCGCCTTTTTCGCCGCCCAGTAGCCAGGTTCTTGTAAATAGGCACTCAGATGGGATTTCGCTTGCATTATCTGGGGTTTTTGTTGAGACTGAGAAGAGACTTGCCAGACTTTGTACCAATAAAGTCCCCAAAAGTTGTGCGATCGCTCTTTAACAGACTGCCCAACTAAACATTTTTCCATGCTGCGACGCAATTTCGGATCGCTAGACCAATAGCTAAACTCACCTGCCTCAAATTGAACAAAGGTAGAAAATATGGCAACAATATTTTGTCTAAGGCGCATAATTCTCAATAAGTTGGTGGTTTGATATTTTCTAATCTATTACATATCTACCGAGGATAGACAAAAAGAAAAAGCAATATTAGTTAAACGTGAGTTTGGTGTTAGGGGTTCGGGGTTCAGAATAATAACTTATTCAAGGACAAAATGAGGTTTAAGACTCTTTGATAGTTGTGAGTTATCCATACATTTCCTTCCGTCGAACTCACGTTAAAAAAAGCTCTTGAGTCTTACGTTACGTCATTCTTTAGAATTTAATCATCAACTGAAAACTTTCGGGAAATCGGAGTCAAAGCTACCTATGCCCAAGCTATTACAAATCGGGGAATTGGCAAAACAAACTGGACTATCTATTCGGACTTTGCGGTACTATGACGAGATTGGTTTGCTGGTTCCCTCGCAACGCACCGAGGCTGAGTATCGACTGTACAGCGAAGCGGACATTGCACGACTTCAGCAAATTTTGTCCTTGCGACAGTTGGGTTTTGCCCTTAAGGAAATTCGCGAATGTTTAGAAAATCCTGACTTCTCCTTACCGAATGTCATCAATCTGCATTTAGCGCGACTCCAAGAGCAGATAGCCGTGTCGCAGTCACTCTTTACCAAGCTTAGCACCCTAGCCCAACAACTCCAATCTTCTCAATCTGTTGCAGTTGATGATCTTATGCAGATAATAGAGAACCTAACTATGACTCAACAATATTTAACTCAAGAACAACATGATTTACTCGAAGCCCGATTGAATCAGGGGCAGGCACAGTGGCTCTCTTTATTGGAGCAGGCCAGATCCCATATTACCCAAGGTCGTGATCTTAATGATCCAAAAGTACAGCAAATGGCATGGCAGTGGCGTGCCAGCATCCTCTCATTTGTTGCTGGGGACTTGCAACTTTATGAAGCTCTCACCCAACTCTATCAGAGGGAAGGAGCTGAAGTTGCTAGTTGGGGTACATTAGATGCGGTTACGCTCGAATATATTCTCAAGGCTGTAGCACTGTTGTCAATCCGAGAAGAGATGATCGGTTTTTCTTTGGATCGCCTCACCCCCGAAACCAATGAAGTGCTAACTCGCGGACAGAAAGCTATGCGAGAGCTACACCTCAACTTTTTCGGCACAGAAGGGCTGCTTTTAGGGTTGCTCAGTGTCGGAACCACCCCAGCAGCACAAGCTCTCAAGAGCCAGGGTGTGGACTTTGTTATTGCACACAACCTCTTCGGTGACTGGTTAGCTTCTTGTACCGTTCCTGCTACAAAAATTCCCGCAGAAATTCCTTTTACTCCTCGTGCCTACCGAGTGTTGGAACTATCTGCTCAACAGGCAAAACAGCAAGGTTACAAACAGATGACTCCACAACATCTGCTACTTGGCATTTTGCAAGAAGGAGAGACGGGTGGGGGTATGGCCATGCGCGTTCTACAGGCGTGCGAAGTAGACTCTGTGAAGCTCAAGCAACAGCTTCAGTAGATTAAATCGTTACTTGCAGACTTATCCGTGCAGGTTCAATGTTTGATCGGGGAAGTCGTGTGGGTTAATAGCGGTTTTCAATTGGGTATCAATATTTTAGTTAAGTTGAGTGTGGGGAGTGTGGGGAGAATTTTTATTGTCATCGTTAATCTATTGATATGAAAACTGCTGTATTAAACAGGGAAAGTTTCCACACTTTGACACCTTATGTTGTGCATAATCTTGGCGAAGTCAAATCTATTAATAGAATGAACCCTCAAAAATATCTAACATAAGTGTGGAGAGTAAAACAATGCAAATAAAATGGAAAAAGTTATTACTATATATATTCATTGCCCTAGTGTCTGAAATCTTACTTAATTTTCTAGGACTCGATGATCTCGCAGACTATAGTGAGTTTATCTTTAAAAAATCATCTTTGGTTTTATTAAGTTCAAATCGTTATTCTTATCAGCAAAGACACACAGCTTTTTAAGATATAGCGTTTCTCTTAACGAGTAAGATACACCTAACTCCTGCCTCCTGCCTCAAAACGATATCCTTTGCACCTCACAAGTATGGAAATTGCTCTAAATTGTCGGGAATGGCTTTTTTTCAGTCTAGATTAAAATGGATTTCCTACAAGAGAAAATCCGCTCCAATAGTAAGGGTGAGATAAATCTAAGCCTTCTAACTTCATCAACTCCGAAGTCACAGAAATATCTTCTCTAGGGGTTTCTAACTGTCCTTGTTGCCAACGAATTCGTTTTTGAATCATGGCAATTTGGGCTTGTCTGAGAGCTTCTGCTTTCCAGGAATTTTCCTTAAGTTGCCAGTAAAATTCACTCATCATTCCGACTGTACCAATATCACTTGCTCGCCATAAACTCCCTACTGCTGAATTAACCCCTGATTGAATAGGCAAACCCACAAATCCTAGTTCTGCATTAATATCTCCTAAAGCAGTATTACAAGCACTGAGAACCAATAAATCAACGGGAGGTTCATTCCAATTAATTTCTTTCATTTGTTTAAGATTGAGTCGAGTATCAGAAAATTGAATATAAGAATTACTTGGATTGCCAGGATTAAATTGAGCGTGGGTGGCTAAATGAACAATAGAATAAGGATAAGTTTGTCGTTGTTTTCTTAAATTACTAACAGTAAACTCTTCATTTAATAGGGTTATCCCTTGCCATATTTGGGGAATAATGTTGGATAATTCTGCTGCGACACCGGGTAAAGGTGTATCATTAGCAAATTCAGAAGCACCCATAGCTAACATTTGAGCATCGTCTAACTTGTTATAGTCCCAGTTCGTTAAGTTAAAACCAGGAATTCGGGTAATTGCATAATTCTCAATTAAAAAGTTTTCACCATCGTGTAATGCAGCAAAGGGAAAAGATCGTAATTTAGGGCCAACACACAAAATTAAAGTATCAATATTTTCTTTGCGTAAATGATATTCTACCGGTAGAATCATCAATTTATAAAGATCCTGTGCTGTTTTCAGATAATCAGAAGACTGAGGGGATTGTATTTGTTGATGAAATTGTTTAATGATTTGAAATAACGCTTCTCGATTACCTTCACGAACTCTGATCCCCATCGGTTGTTTTCCTGGCGTAATAATATACAAGGCTAAATACTCAGGAGTCGAAGTCATCCACACAACCGCCGATCGCTTACCTGTTTTTTCACTCAACTCAGTTAATTTATCAGCAATGTTTTCAGGAGTTAAAGATAAACTAGAAAAGTTATTATCAAAGTGTTTTTCATAAATACCTTCCCATTGATTTTCCAGGTTAAAGACTTGCTCAGACCAATAACTTTGCACTCCATCAGGGTTGCGAGTTCCGCCTGGAATAGACTCCCCTTCAGGGGTTCCGGTATCAGGGGGTTGGGGTAACTGTTCTTGATTTTGTTGCCTATCAGATTGCTCGGCCACTAACCCTGGAAAATGAATAAAACTTACTAAGAATAAGGTTATAGCTGTAGAAAAAGTCATTAATGATATCAGTTTTTTCATCGTTACATATAAGATTAAATATTGCACAATGGCTATGGTTGCCAAATATTAATGACGGGATTACGACCACTACTAATAATGTCTCCTGAAGGGAGAGTCGCAACAGACAAAACCCAGTCTTTCTGATCTGTTAAGGTATCCAAAAGCTTTTGATTTTGCCAGTCCCACACCTGAAGCGTACCATCAATACTACCACTCACTAGGGTTTTACCGTCACGGCTAAAACTAACGGTTACAACGCGATCGCTATGTTGAGAAAAGGTATGCAACACTTTTTTTGTCGCCACCTCCCAAACTTTAACCGTACCATCCCAACTTCCACTAGCTAAATAGTTTCCATTGGGGGAAAAGGCCACAGAGCGAACCGCATCGGTATGATTAGATAGGGTTTGTAATAGTTTACCGCTTTGAACATCCCAAACTTTAATCGTGCCATCTTTACTACCACTGGCTAAATAGTTGCCATCGGGACTAAAGGTGGCCGCAAATACCCAATGAGAATGACCAGTAAATGTCCGCATCAATTCCCCTGTTGCCACATTCCACAGTCTAATAGTTTTATCCGCACTCGCACTGGCGATCGTCTCTCCATTTGGGCTAATTTCCACTGACCACAAAGAACCTTGATGCGCTGTCAGTGTCCGAATTAAGTCCCCTGTCTCCACGTTCCACAACTTAATGGTTTCATCCGCACTCGCACTGGCAATAAACTGTTTATCATGACTAATGCTAACAGAACGAACACCATCTAAATGACCAGTCAAGGTATGTAAAAGAGTGCGCGTCTCGGTATTCCAAACCCTTACCGTTTTATCTTTACTACCACTGACTGCTATCTTACCATCGTTACTCACGGCAACTGACCAGACGATATTTTCATGGCCGGATAGGGTTTTAGCATTGCTAACAGGATTTATCTGACTTCCTTTCTCTTGGGTTAAAGAAGGGGTGACAGGAGTACCAAAAAACCTCGCGCTAGAGATTCCTAGTCCCAAAGCAACCAAAATGAGCAAAGCAAACTGTCCCCATTTAGGGAGTGGGGAGTGGGGTGTAGGGGAAGTGTGGGAAGATGGGGAAGTGGGGAGCAGGGAGCAGGGAGCAGGGAGTGAATCTTGTGTGTTAGAAACGGTTAATTGATCTGAATTATTAAAAGTGTCAGAGAATTGTCTGGAGTCGTAGCGTTGGGGTGATGTTGGGAGAACTGAAGAGTTGGAAAAAACAGCTAAATGTAATGCTTGACTTAATTCTTGAACAGAATTGAATCTATCATCAGGAGACTTTTGTAAACAGCGCATTACTACTGCTTCAAGGTTGGGTGATAAATGCTCACAGTTAGGTTGCGATCGCAACGGATGAGGGGGTTTAGACGCATGAGCAAATAGCCAAGATTCTACACTAACTCTCTTTTCCCGAAAGTTAAAGCCAAAGGGATCAACCCCTGTTAACATTTCATACAACATTAATCCTAAACTATAAATATCTGCCCGTGCATCTAAGTTTTTTAACCCTTCTAACTGTTCGGGTGCTGCATAATGACAGGTTCCTAAGAACATATTTGTCATACTGGTATGTTCTGCTTGAAGGTTGCGAATTTTAGCAATACCAAAGTCAATGACTTTTACTAAGTCTCCTAATGCAGTGGGAACAAGAAAGATATTTTGCGGTTTTAAGTCTCGATGAACAACTTTAATGGTTTGGGTTTCACCTGTTTCCTCATTCACCAACGTAACACCATCATGGGCTAATTCTAATCCTGCACATACTTGAGAGATAATTAAATAAGTTTCTTCAGGAGATAAACGAGGAGTATATTTCAACCGTTGAGCAAGGGTTTCTCCTTCGAGGTATTCCATTATATAGAAAGGATAACCCCCCTCAGTAATTCCATAATCGCTGACTTGGACAATATGTTCACTTTTGAGAGAAGCACAAATCTTTAATTCCCAATCAAAACGAATTCGCATCGAACGATCATCAGCTAAAGATTCTCTCAGGAGTTTAAGCGCAACTGGTTTATTTAAACGTTTATCTGTTGCTAAAAAAACATGACCCATTCCTCCCTCTCCTAGTTGTTGTTCTAAGCGATAACGGTTTTCTTCTCCAATGTATAAAGCACCGCTAGGGGAAGATTGAGCAGAAGGAAGACTATGGAAATTGTAGGGAGAAGATTTAATAGGAAACATGATAAATTCCTAGTTTTGATGAAGTCAGAAAGCAGGGTGTTGGGTGTTGGAGAAGTGTGGGGTGTAGGGGGAAAAAGTAAGTTAGTAATAGGAAACTTGGTATTTGATAGATTGCTTCGGGGGGATAATGATAACAAATCAAACTATAGTAGTAGTCCATCCCCTCGCAATGACAATCAAGAAATAAAAATTCACTATTAAGTTGACACCAGTGACAATAATGAAACCCAACCTACTCTAAACACTGGTCATTGCGAGGAGTAAAATAAACAATAAGTCTTGATTTTTGCTCTTCAATACCCCGAAGCAATCTATCTAGCTATTAATAAGAAATAGTATTAGGCGGCAAGAGAAAGTAACTTAGTAATTTTGTAGCAGAGATAAATCATTCATCAAAGGTGATCAATAAGTCAGAGTTATGAATCAATCATTCATCAAGGGTGATAAATCATTTAGCAAGACTGATCAATAAGTAAGGGTTATAAATCAATCATTCAGCAAATAAGAGGAATTATTCATCAACAGTGATAAATCATTCAGCAAAGGTAATCAATAAGTACGGGTTATAAATTAATTATTTTGCAAATCAGAGGAATTATTCGGCAAGGCTGATTAATATTGTTATCTTTTGCCTTTTGCCTCTTGCCTCTTGCCTCTTGCCTTTTGCCTACTCTCACTAGCTATTTTTGCTAACAGTAGAAAATGTTACTTTATCTAAGCTTCAATTTCTACTTCATCCACAGCATAGGCAATACAAGGTAAAATAAACCCTTCTTCTTGTTCCTGTTGATCGAGTCCATCGGGTTCCCCTTCATAGCGAATGTTTCCTTTGCGTTTGCGCTTTTTACACGCGCCACAAACCCCCTGCATACAACCACTACGAATATTAATCCCTTCCTGTTGCGCTACTTCTAAAATTGATTCTTGATCGTCACAAGTAACGTTTTTACCTGACTCAATAAATGCGATCGCTGGTTTTGTTGAGACATTGGGTTTAGAAGATGTTGGTTGAGTTGAAGCAGTAGGTTGAGAAACCGTTGAGGTTTTAGGAGTAGAAGGAGAGGTTACTTTAGCTTGTTTTTTACCCACCCCAAAACTCTCTTCATGATAGTTTTCTGGGGGAAGTCCCATGTTACCTAACAAGGTTTTTACCCCTTTCATAAACCCATCGGGGCCGCAAACATAAACTGATCGCTCTTTAAAATCAGATACCATTGTTGATAACATCTGTTCGCTGAGTCTTCCCCGATATCCTAGCCAAGTTTCCCCAGGTTCCGGTTGCGTTAAAGAAATTGCTAGATGAAAATTAGGGTTTCTTGCTGCCATTAATTGCAATTCTTGTTCCATAATGATATCTTTACGACGACGACCACAGTAAACAAAAATGACATCCTGTTTTCCTGCGGTATCATAAATCCAACGGGACATAGAAATCATGGGAGTTACACCACTTCCAGCAGAAATTAATAACAATTTTGGATTAGCATCCTTTGCACAGGTAAATTTTCCCATTGGCCCCCCTGATAACTGGATCTGATCTCCAACTTTTAGGCGATCGTGCAGCCAGTTAGATACTAAACCAGGGGGAACATTAGGCAGATTGGGAGGTGACGGAACCCGTTTAACGGTAATTTCGAGAAGATGGGGACGGGTAGGGGTTGAAGAGATAGAATAAGCGCGTCTAACGGTTTTACCTTCAATATTGAGGTTTAAGGTGACAAACTGACCGGGTTGATACGCAAAGGATATAGCTGGTTCCGCGACAAAGGAAAAGGTTTTCACATCTTCGGTTTCTTCAATGATACGAATACATTTAACTGTTAGGTCTTCTTGCGTCCAACTTGCGACATTTGTTTCTATAATTTTATGGTTAGAAATGGTGGTTTCAAGGTTCCTTTCCATCCCTTGAACCGCTAAAACAAAATCACCAATACGAATAATATCATCAGGTTTCAGTGCATATCTTTGGTTAACCATTGCGGTTTCGTGATTAACACGGGAACCATCCGTACTGCCTAAATCACTAAAATAATATTGTCCCTCATCATAGCCAATTCTACCGTGAACTCGACTGACTTCTGGCGTTGCCAACACAAAATCGCAAGTTGTCGCACGTCCAATGATCCATTCTCGTTTAACTTGATCGGGGGTTAAGGTTTTGTCTTGGAATTCACCAATGGTATAGTTGAACACCTTTAAATTCAGCATGGTTTCCGTCTCCTGCGAAGGCAATGAAGTAACTCACTTATTCATAGGTGACAGTTGGAAAATTTATGCAGCTTTCACCACAGAGATAATAGCGATCTGTAATGTAACCCAGATGTTCAAACAGTTAGGTATTGGTCGAAATATCTTCTATAAGTATAAGAAAATCTTAGAAGACCAAGGTAAAAAGGATATAATACCTGTCAGCAGTATTTTTGATCCCTGTTTCATAAGAATAACCCTTATACATGATTAATAGGTTTCCCATTAATCAAGAAAATGTAACAGGTAATTAAATAAAAGTCGTATAATTTAAGTTATTCGACACCTTTATCAACTATGCGATCGCTCCATTTTCAGGACTGCTACTGTAGCGCAATAGTTAGAAAGGCGATCGTTCTATCTAGGTTAAAATATGCTAGTGTAAAACAAAGTAAATTATAATTTTTATTTAATTGAAATGGTTGACAAAATAAATATTGTGGTTGCTAAGAACTCAGATGGATATTCAGTTAATTTTCCTGAGTTAGATTCCATTAATTACCAAGATAGTTCTTTAGATAAGGTTTTGAATAAACTTAAGGAGACTTTAGAAACTCATCTGAGTCAAGATGACCTTGGGAAGGAAACAACAGGAGAATCAATTTTAAACATGGTTAATAAGTATGATTTGACAGAAGAAGAACTTAATAGTCTTCCTATTGATGCGGCAGAAGAACATGATCATTATCTTTATGGAACTCCCAAGAAAAGTCAATGAAACAAATTTTTGCAGATACGTTTTATTGGGTAGCTTTAGTCAATAAAAAAGATAATTGGCATCAACGAGTCATAGAAATTACATCTACTCTAAAAAATGTTGAGATTGTGACAACAGATGAAGTTTTGATTGAGGTCTTAAATTTTCTGTCGTCCATCGTTCCTCTCAGGAAACGTACTGTACAATTTGTTGATGATATTATGAAAAATCCTCACATTAAAGTCATTGCTCAAAATAGAGAGTCTTTTCTTGAAGGTTTTAATTTATATCGTCGTCGCCTAGATAAAGAATATAGCCTAACAGATTGTATTTCTATGACAGTTATGCAACGTTTAAAAATTAATGAGGTGTTAACTCATGATAACCATTTTAAACAAGAAGGTTTTATTATTTTATTTTAATAAAGTAGCGCAATAGTTAAAACTGCGATCGCTCTATCTAGGTTAAAATATGCTAGTGTAAAACAAAGTAAATTATAATTTTTATTCAATTAAATTGGATAATTTCTAGAGTTTCTTTTTGTTCTTGTTCATCTTCTAATTCTTGCCACGAATCAAATAATGCTTTGATTTTTTCTTTTTGTTCTATTTTATCTGATTTTTCAATTTGATTGATAGCTGTTTCCCAATCAGATAATGATTTTTTTTGTATCTCTTTAATTTCTTTGAGTGGATCTATTTGACTATCTTCTTCTAATTTATTTAATAATTTTTGAAGTTTAACAAATTCTTCGTAGGGTAAAACAGCAAATTCTTTTTTGCCATTTTTAGTTAAAAATTCAGGATGTAGATGGATCATCTTTATGAATTTTGTAAGTTTGATGGTTTCTACTTTAGATTATAAGCCATAATAGTTAATGGGACTTTAGCTAATTCCAAACTTTGTTTGAAACAAAAGATCAAGTAGCTTTCAGTACCCTTGGTATTGGAACGAGCTTGAAACGTAAGACGCAACAGTTAAAAAAGCGCACCGCGGACTCGGACTCGAAGAGGGGCGAAGCCTAGAGGGACGAAGTCTAGCGGATTTCTCCGAGATCGCTCAAAAAGTTATACCATTTAAGATCCAGAAGTAGGGTGGGCAATGCCCACCTTACAATAATTTCAAACATCTAACCGTTATTTTTTCTTTGAAAACGGTCTTTGAATCGTTTTCTCTGTATCTCTTGAACCTTTCGGCAACTGTTTCCTATTCCCTTTTCCTAAAACAGATAAACTTTGACCATTTTTAACATCTAAAGGTCGTTGCATAGTTAACTCAGGATTAGAAAAAGTCTCTTTAATGGGACGACGAATGGTTAATTCTGCATCGGAAATTTGTCCTAAATGGGGTACAAATAATTCAGGATAATCTTGACACAATTGGTCTAAACTTCTCCAATGTTCATTTTCATTAATACCTAATTCTTGCCGTAAACTTTGGAATACTTTAAGACTACTTTGATAACTAACACGACGTTGAGCGATCGCTTCTTTGAGGGTTCCTGTATAGACTTGTAAACGAGATTGATGGGTAAAACCAGGCAACACTTTAGCTAAAGCATACAATTCATCGGCGTTTAAATCCTCTAAACTTCGACCTTCGAGAAACGCTGAACAATCTATAGATAGTTTACCCAGTTGACGACGCAATAAATGACTATCCCGTTCTTTCGTATATTGTTCATAGCGACGTTGCCACGCTTTAACTAACCATAACCCACTCATTAAAATAGCTGCCCAAGTTATTATATTTTGTCCGTTAAAGGGTATCCATCCTAACGTGGGACGCACTCCTAAAAAGAACAAACAATTAAAGGAAACAAAGGTAAAAAGGGTAAATAAACGATGATGTACTTGTTCTAAAGATAACGGTCTTTTGAATCGCTTATTGTAACGTTTATAAGCTTTTTGTAACCGCATTCCTATGACATAAGTTGCTCCTGAAAAGAACAGTAACGTTAAAGGAACGGCTACAATTTTAGGAATAGGAATGGCATGACCTGAAATATAAAAACCTGGAGAAAATAAGGTTGCAAGTTGATTGGTTTCGTTCCAAACTCCTCCAGATAAAAACTGCCAGTTACCCGAATAGAGACCAAAATAAACATAAAACCCAATGGCTAAACCCAGATAACCGTAATAGAGTAACTTGCGATCGCTTTGATTAATTTTACTCCAATAGCCATTTTCTGCATCAATATCCATACAAGGAGACTGACAAGCAACACAAGCACTTTTTTTCTGTCCCTGACTATCCACCTTACGACACATAGACTGAGTAATAGACATCGGAGGTGCAGTATGCGCTTCAGAGGTTAGAATACCACTGGGTTCACTATAAATCATTTGTACCGGGGCCATAGGACAAAAATAATGACACCAACTTTTCCCCCCGTATAAAAAGCCAACCGTAATGGCTGATAAGATAGTAAAACTCAGAAAAATTCCCAATAACAGGCGATCGGAATTAACCAACAGTAAACGCACATTTAACCCTAAAAATAATAAACCCCATTGCAAGTATAGATGGTTGCGAGATAACCAAGAATTCTCCTTAACCAACCGTTTGCGCTGCCATCCTAACGCGCGAGGAAGCTGAGAAAAAAAGGATAACGGACAAATGCGTCGCCATGCTTCATGACCAAAGAGAACTAAAATAATAATAGCTGTGGGAACCACCATACCCCAAAAAATTCTAGGCCCCAAGGGATAGGGACTTAAAGGCAGACATTTCCCTTGAAACTCATAACAACTATGCGCCATTTTCGGCCCAAAAAATTGATAAGGTTCCGTTAAAAAAGCTGAAATCGGGTCGTAAAACATGGAAAAAATGAGCAATAGCCAACCAATAGCTAATCCCCAACGTATCCAGTGCATTTTTGTTTCAGGAATTTTAGCAAACATGAATAATCCTCTTTTTAATCGCTTCTTGTATTGAGTAGGATGGAAACAAGAATTTTATGCAGTGAAGAGCATCAAAGACATTTCATGAGAGCTATAATCTTACTTAAAAAATGATTTATTTATCTAATCTTTAGTCAGTTTCTCCTTTATTTTCTCAACAAACTTGTCGCTTTTGAAGAAAGAAAACATGAATTATATATTTTGCCATTCTCTTGCATCAACAAACAAAGTTAAATGTTTAGTATTACTGGTTGCAATAATTACTTGATGTTCCATTTTTTCTAGCAAAAGAGCTTGAGACGCTAAAATAACATCACCATCGAGTGCTTTATTATCTGCAGTAGGTTTCCCTTTTCGCCTAGCTTCAGCCCACAATTGAGCAGCTTGTAACATAACTTCTGTTGTAATTGGAAGATAAATAAGTTCTGATTTAAGTTGATCGAGTTTTCTAATTCCTGATCGTTTTTGCCATTCTTAGTTAAAAATTCAGGGTGTAAATCGATCATTTGTATTACCTTAAATTATATAAGTCTTTTAATAATTTTATGGAATGAATATTTTAAGAGCAGCATCTATCAAAAATTCCTGGTTATGTTCTATATCCGAAGTTGTCCAATTTTCTTTTGTGCTTATTTCTTTATTTAAAATAACAGAAGACTTTTCATAAAGGTGCTTTTTCTGCAAAAATGGATCATTATAACCTAGTCTATTTTGTTGAGGATCCATAATTGTCAGATTTCCCAGTGAATTTTTTAGAGGTTCAATAGTCTCGTCTTTATCATTATCATTAGGATTCCGAGGATAGATGTGTTCAATGGATGTACCAGCAAAGTCATAGACTCTACTTTTATCATGACATAAAGGTTGTTCATTAGCTCCTTCTTTATACCATTGATAATAATATTCAATGGACATCAAAAAATACTTAAGAGGTTTATTACTTGTACCAGATTCTTGATATTTAAGCATTTTTAAGGCGTTTTTAAATGTTTGATTTGGCACTTTTGATTGAATTAGCTTATGGAGTTTTTCTCTCAGACTGTTAGGATGATACGATTGATAATCTTTCCGAATTTCAAGAGCTTCTTTAGAGTAAATATTTTTTAAAGCAGTTATATGTTCATTACAAATTAATTTATATCGAAAAAATGTTCTTTCTACCATTTGAACTATTTCGGAAAACTGTTTATGATCTAGTTCAGATGCTGCAAGGAACAATGGAATTGATAAACTATGACCAAGTTCAACTACAATAATATTTAAACGAGTTCTATCCCAAGCAGTTATAGGTTGCTTGTCTTCATATAACCATTGTCCTTGAACTAATTTTCGACACTTAATTATATATTGATGAATATTTTGCATTGTTTTTCTAATTTTTTGTGCATCTTGCTCGGTTAAATTATTATTTTTATGTTCTGGGAAAAATTTATCAAGAAACATATCAAAAACGGCATTGGGTTTTGGTCTAGTACCTTGGTAAGAATCATAAATCCAATTTAAGTAATCATTTGTCTCAGAAGGAGAATCGGCCAGAATCTTATCCCATAATTCTTCGACAATTATCTGCTCTCCTGGAAATTGTTCTAACATTTCTAAAGTTTTAGCTCTCAACAAATCTCCATCTGTTAAATTGGTTCCTCTATCATTAATGACTTGAAAAAGTCTAAAAGCATCTTCTTTTTTATCGGTGATCATGTGTAGCACAGTAAAATCATAATCTAATATGTTCTGAATTATTTCAAGATTATCAATTTTATTTTCGATTTTTTCACATTGATTAATAATTAATTCTAAATTTTTATTTAACTTCTCATAAGCAGACAACATTTTTTTATGTGAATCTCTTAATGGATCAGCCTCATGATTACGAATTAAGTCACGATAGAAAGAATGATCAGCTTTTGAAAGTTTTAAAACTTCAACAGGAGTAACTTCTCTTTGAATTTCTTGTTCAAATTCAATAAATCTATTTAATAAATCTTGATATCGTTTTTTTATAATTGATATATTATTATTGTCTTCTGATGATTTTTGAGCCTCTAATTCTAAATCTTTGTATGATTTAATTAAACCAGCGACTAATAAAGTAAATGTTGCAATTCTTTGTTGTCCATCAATAATTTCATATTCGTGTTGATCAAAAGCACCAATAACATTACGTTTAACACTAAGAACTCCACCAAAAAAATGATTGATTTGTGATCCATGCTTTCTTTTGTCAAAACAAATGTTTAAATCACTTATAAAATCTGATACAGATTCCGAGTTCCAAGCGTAAGCTCTTTGATATTTAGGGATAAAAAATTTAGATTGGCGTTTAAAAAGAACACCGACTGAGGTATAGACTGGCTCAATATTCATGTAATCCTAATTTTTTTGCCTTTTTTGATTACTCATTATTAGATTAATGTGGAGTAAGTTGTAAGAACCCACTGTACTATACTAGCATCAAACTTCCCTAGAAGTGCCTAAAATATTCTTATGGTTAATTTTTTAACATCTTTTTCAAATTGTTTTGTGTAAATTAACTGCATAACTAAATACCAAGTTTATTAAACATATCCTCAGCATTTTCACAAATTACTAACTCTTCTTGATTATCAGTCTTATTAAAAGTTGTTTCAGTAATTTCATTAGGAATGTTAACTAAGAAAGTGAGGTCTTTCTGTAAGGAAACTTGTTGATAAAATAAAGTAATCGCTTCAGAAGCAGTAATTAAATTATTTGCTTGTAAAGGGCTTAAAGGAGTTCCTTTCATTGCCGCAGAATTAGTTAAAATACGATACAATTCAATAATATTTTGTCCTGCTAATACCCCTCGAATCCTATTTTCTATAGCTAAGGCTAACAATTCTGCTGAATCTCTATGATGAGTAGCAGATTCATCATGAGCATATACTAAAACATTGGTATCAAACAAGACTCTAATCTTGTTGTTCATAAATTTTTCCTCTATTAAGATATTCGTTTTTAACGCCTAGTTTAAACGTGGGAAAAGGATAGGTATTGCGAGGTTTAATAGTGATTGAAACATCTACTTCGTCCCCTTCTTTAATATTATCGGGTAAGGTATCTACAAGAATAATTGTTTGTCCTTTTATGTAGCCTTTCATGGTTTTGACGATATAGCCAATTTAATTGAATTCAACTTTTGTATTATAAAACAGAATGACCAAGCAGTGCAGCCGAATTTGCGGAGTAAGACGATACTTAAATAATATTCTGGACGTTGGGTTTTGTGCCTCAACCCAACCTAATGGACTGTTTCAGCTAATTAGCGTACATTACAGGAGAATGGGTTAGACGGCTACAATTCAGTCTATTACAGAAATATAAATATCCGTCGTAACCCACCATTTTCGTTCAAATAGTCCACGATTATTATTATTAATCAACGGACTTTAAAGCATCAAGTTTCTTCACTAAAGATTCAGCCACTAAACTAATAACTCGTCGTTTTTCATTGACAATAACATTAGCATTAATAGACATCCCTGATTGTAAGGATAATTCTCTACCGTTGACCGATAAATTTTGAGTTTCTAAACGAACCAAAGCAGGGAAACGATGAAAGGGATAAATTTCATCAGGTTCTAAGGCATCTTTTCCAATAGAAATAATTTCACCTCGAATGTCTCCAAATTCACTAAAGCTAAAGCTATCAATCCTTACATCCACTGGCATTCCTTCTTTAACAAAACCAATAT
This sequence comes from unicellular cyanobacterium SU3, assembly GCA_002172675.1. GTDB lineage: Bacteria > Cyanobacteriota > Cyanobacteriia > Cyanobacteriales > Microcystaceae > Crocosphaera. The sequence continues at coordinate 20,712 of NETF01000154.1, read as the reverse complement.
CTTGATTGGTAATAAAGACTTCTGCTACTAAGAAATCTTGAGGAACAATTTTTAATAAAGGTTGACTCGCTTTAGCAACAAAACCAGGTTGAGAAGCTTGGAGATCGAAGACGATTCCACTATTATCAGCTTTTAAGTTTTGGTAAGTTAGATTCAGTTTGGTTTGAGAAATTTCATTTTCAATTTGAGAGAGACGCTTTTTATTTTCTACAATACGCTTGGTTAATTGACTATCAATTTCCGCTAACCGTTGATGATTAGAAGCTATTTGTCCTCTGACATTTGTTTCACCATCTGCCATAATATTTTTAACTTTCTCCTCACTTTGAGACAGTTCTATTTGCAGACGTTTTTGTTCTTGAATCAGGCGATCAATATCAGCTTGAGTTGATTGAATGGTTTGACGTTGTTGGTTATTATCTAAACGATCTTCTGCTTCTCGTTGAGACAATTGTGAGCGTAATTCATTGACTGCTTGTAACTGTTTGTCATATTGAATTAATGCGATCGCTCCTTCTTCTTTCAAAGGTTCAATACGGTTCAAAATTTGTTCTTCGGTTTGTAAACTTTGTTGGGTATTTTTCACTGCAGATTGATTCCGTCGTTGAATATCAATTAAGTTTTGTTTTTCTGTTGCTAATTGTTGTCTCGCATCAGTTAACTGTACTTGATTTTGTTGCAGCCGTTTTTCTAATTGTGCCATATCTAAACGAGCAGTTTGAATACGGGCATCAGACTGCGCGCGTAAGGCATTGAGACGGGCTAAGTTTTCCCCATTAACATTAGGTATCGTTCCTGATAATTTAGCTTGAAATACTTGATTTTCTGTCAATAATTCTGTTCTTTCTCGACCTAATTGAGCAATTTCTACGGGAAGGTTAGGGGGTAATTGTAAAAGGGTTGTAGCAGTATTTTGCATCAAGGTTTGATAATATTGATTCTCTTGCCCTAGGGATTGTTTTTCTTCGTTAAGAGACTTCAAACGGGCAACCGTATTAGTCGTATCAAAAGTAACCAATAAATCCCCTGGTTGAACTTTTTCGCCATCTTCAACATGAACTTCTGTAATAACACCACCTACAGGGGTTTGTACTTCTTTTACTTTGCCTTCCGGTTTCAACTGTCCCGTAACTGGAACGGTTTGTTCAATTTGAGCAATACAAGCCCAACCTAAACCAAAGCTACTAACGCCTATTACTGTCCATAATAAAGCTTTTGACCAAAAACTGGTTTGACGAAAAGCAAGAGTAATTTGAGTTGATTCTGTAGAGGAAAATGTGGGTTTTTTAGCGCGAATTAAGTTATTCATGATTGACTCCTATGGTTAATGAGGGGGTAGGTTGTAGGGGTTAGGGTGTCGGGGGTAGGGAGGATATATTGACTCCTGCCTTCTGCTATTTCCCCCTTTGAAAAGGGGGTAGGGGGGATCTAAAGTTGCGTTTCTTGTTGCTGATAAAGGCAGTAATACCGTCCTTTGAGGTTCATTAATTCTTCGTGGGTTCCCATTTCTGCAAGTGATCCGGCATCCATCATCAGAATTAAGTCTGCGTGTTGAATGGTGTTGAGACGATGGGTAATGAATAAAACAGTGCGGTTTTGAAAAGCTTGTGCCAAGTTGCGACATACTTTTTGTTCTGTGTGATAGTCTAGCGCGCTAGTTGCCTCATCCATAATTAATAAATTGGGTTGTTGTAAAACAGTACGGGCGATCGCAATTCTTTGGCGTTGTCCCCCTGAAAGAGATGATCCTCTTTCTCCGACACGGGTGTTATAACCGTTAGGTAGGTTCATAATGAAGTCATGCGCCCCCGCAATGGTGGCTGCTTCAATAATTTCTTCGCTAGACGCATCAGGATAAGTAAGAGCGATATTTTCTTCGATAGTGCCATCAAATAGCAGAGAATCTTGGGGAACCATCCCAATTTGACGACGTAAGGAATAGAGTTCTACTTTAGAGATATCGTAACCATCGAGAAGAATTCTGCCTTGGTTGGGTTGATACAGTCTGACAAGTAGTTTGGTTAAGGTACTTTTTCCGGAACCACTTTGACCGACAATAGCGACAAACTTGCCTTCTGGGATGGTTAAGTTAACATGATTCAGTTGCAAGGTTCCGCCACTTTTGAAGGAAAAGGCAACATTTTCATAGGTAATTGCTCCTTTAATCATGGGCATAGGGAGATTACCCTGTTGATCTTCATGCTGTTCTTCGGGAGTATCCATAATGTCGCTTAACCGTTCTAAAGATAGGGCTGTTTCTTGGAATTTCTGCCAAGTTTGGGCTAAACGCATCAACGGAGAGGTGACGTAACCGGCAATGATACGAAAAGCAATTAATTCTCCTAACGTTAAGTTCCCTTCCACCACTAAATACGCCCCCATCCATAACACTAATAATTGAGACAGTTTGTTGAGGAAATTACTAGCAGAACCAGCTAACGCAGCCGTAGTCGAGGTTTTGAACCCTGATTTAACATAACGGGCATAACGTTTTTGCCATTGCCAACGCGATCGCGTTTCGATATTCTGTGCTTTAACGGTTTGAATACCGGATAACACTTCTACTAAGTAAGATTGGGTGTGACTACTTTTCTCAGCCTTATTTCTTAGTTGCCGACGGACAATAGGAGAGACAATTAAAGTGAGGATCATAAACACAGGAACTGTAACTAACGCAACTAAGGTTAATTGCCAACTGTAAATGGCCATGACTAGGATATATAGGACAGAAAAAATCGTATCTACAACCACCGTTAAAGCAGTTCCTGTGAGAAAAGCACGAATATTCTCTAATTCGTTCATACGGTGGGCTAATTCACCCACAGGACGCTTTTCAAAGAAGCGCAACGGTAAACGCAACAGATGATCGATAATTTGAGAACCCAAGGTTAAATCAAGGCGGTTGGTAGCATCATTAAATAAATAGGTGCGTAAACTACTTAATATGCTTTCAAACACCGCAATGACAAGCATCAAAATTCCGAAAATAGGTAACGTATCGAGATTTTTTTGATTAATAGCTAAATCAATGATACGCTGCACCACAAAAGGGTTTACCAGTCCAAACAGTTGAATAAAAAAGGACGCTAACAACACCTCAAATAAAACCTTGCGATAGCGCATTAAAGAAGGGAGAAACCAACGAAAGCCAAATTTTTGCTCTGGAGTCACCTCACTTTTCTGCAACAGTAATGCTTGTCCCACTTCACCCCAAATATCAAGAAATTGAGCTATTTTATAGGATTTAATGCCCCGTTCAGGAATGCCTAAAACAACCCCTTTCCGACTTGCTTCAAACACCACTGCAAAACTGTCTTGCCAGGGAATTAACGCAGGAACTGGTAAACGAGAAATGGCATTAGTGGGAACTTGAACAATTTGGGTATTGAGTCCCATTAATTCTGCAACCGCCGAACATAAGGGCAAAGAGAGAGAACCGGTACGCTGATATTGATCGCTGAGAACCCGATGAACTGTAGAACGACGAAACGACATTCTTAGATGCTTTGCAATCATGGCAAAACAAGCTAACGGCGCATCTATGTCTCCCACTCCTTTGATATGACGGTAGGAGAAACGGGAAGGAGTTACGGTAATATTCTGGGGTTTTGAGTCTAAGGAAGGGGTTTGTTGTATTAATTGTTCTAACTGTTGTCGTTCTTGGGTAGGGGTTTCAGGAATTGGTTGCCCTGGAAAAATTAACACTTTAAAATCAACAAGGGGTAAACCAATGACACGAACAGCTTGCCCTTTAACTGCTAAATGGGATTGGTTTGCATAGATGAGATGACCAACAGAGAGATTATTAACCGTTCCTGCACTACTAATGAACCAAAGGCGATCGCGATCAAGTTCCTGATGGGATATCTTTCCAGGAAGTAAATAACGAATCTTTGCTTTAGAAACGGCTTTTTGTGCAAGTTCCTTCAAATTAACGTCAGCAAGGGCTTGTTTTTGCAGTTGCCTCCCTAAAATATCAAACCCTTCAATCAATGCACAACGATGTTGCCACAGTTCTTCTTTTAGTAGGATATATTCTTTGACAAATGCTTGAAATTCCTTCACAGGAATGGTTAGACAAACCGTATCTTCTCTTGCAAGAACCATCTCACAACCAAGATTACGCAAAATACTGAGCCAGCCAATTAAAGCCCCAGGTTTGAGCAATTCTAAGGTTGTTTCCTGTCCTGTTCGAGGATCTTGACCTAATAAACGAGCTTGACCTTGATATAAAATAGCAATATTTTGAGGAACTTGGTTACGGTTTAAAATAGGAGTTCCCAGAGGATAGGATTGAACTTGTAATAGTGTTGAAAGTTCAACCCTCGCAGCATGAGGTAATTGATTAAAGGGAAAGGTTGCTGCTAAGAATTCTTGAGTCGTAGTTTGAGTGGGGATCATTGGGGTGTCGGGTGTAGGTTGTCGGGGCCGTTCGTCTGTAGGGTGTCGGGGGGATCGCCTTCTAAATTTCCTCAGAAACCATAATTCTGGGAATCTGACGTTGTAATTCTTTTTGCAACCATTGGTTAAACAGTTCATTGAGTAACCGTTTTTCCATTGCTTCATCCAGTTGCGCGGGTAAATATTGTTCTAAGCGAACAATCACAAACCAATTTTCGATACGAGTTAAAGGTAATAATTGACCGAGTTGGTGTCGTGCTAATAGTTTGGCAATGGTAGGATGGGGGGAGGATAAGGCAACTGGTCCAATTAAACCCCCTGTTTGCGCTTCTGGCCCTTGGGAATAACAACGGGCTATCTCTGCAAAGTCTTGTTCTCCTTCTTCAATACGAAAATAGAGTTCCCTTGCAACCATCGCTTCGTTAATGCGTAGGAGAGAGTACATTACTTGATCAAGTTGGCTTTTCCGTTGCAAAAAATACCCTTCTAACCGCTTTCCCCAAGTTATTTGTTTAAATTGTTCAATCTTGCATTGACGCGTTATTTGTCGCTTTAGTTGGGTTTGAGTTAATCCCTGTTTTTGCAACCATTGCTGTTTTTGTTCAGGGGTAATTAATTGATGTTGGTTAAAAAACTGTTCTAAAGTTTGTTGAGTGCGATCGCTACTAATGTCTATATCTGCGATTGCTTCATCGATAATCAGTTCTCGCACCACTGATGATAACATTTGATAGTCAATTAGCTTTGTCAGCAGTTCTGAGAGGCTAATGGTTTGTTGTCCGACTTCTAAAATAGCTGTCATAGTTTTCCTACTTCAACGCTCTATAATCTCAGTAGGTTCGTCTTTTTGGTTTTATGCAAATTTAGGGTGTCGGGTGTCGGGTGTGGGGAGTGTGGGAGGTGTGGGGAGAAATTGTAACTTCTGCCTCTTTTTATAGCGATTTTCAATTGAATGGAACAACCTAAAATTTAACTCCTGCCATCTGCCTCCTGCCTCCTTTAATAAAATATTGAGGCGATCAATTTATTGATGATGGCCATTAATGCTGATACAACTAACAGAAGAATTGAACGATTAAAAATTTTTTTTCTCTTGATTTAATTGGTTAAAAGCTTCTAATTTTTCTTGCCAAGTATCCATAATTGCTAGTCTTAGTTCTTCATTGGCAACGCGATCGCAGTTTTCAACTAATAGGTTAGGGGGAATAATATATAGTCAGTCTAAATGAATCGTAAAAATTGTAGCACAAGCTTCTAGCTTGTAACAGGCAAAATGCCTGTGTTACTTTTCATGAATGATTTAGACTAGCTATAATAAGTCACTGTTTTATATAATCCCAAAAAATAGAAAATAACACTAGCAATAGAAAACCCATAAGCCAAAATTTTTAATAGTAAGCAAGAATAGCAATGCAAAGGATTATGATCAATATTCTGGTTGTACAGTCTAGAAGACTGTATAGAATAATTATTACGATGAGGAATTTTTGTCTATTGTTCATCCTAACCAACTAAATTAATATGAAACTGTGTGGAGTTTATGACTGTTATTACTATTCGTGAACAAATAACTTATTAGTGGTAATTGCTATACCTCATGATAAATTTTTGAGTGACTTTTTCAGCAAACCCTAAGTAGGGTGGGCAGTGCATCAGCGTACAATGTCGTTTATAAATTTCCTTATATCAAACTCAGGTCAACGAACAAAAATAAATGAATAATGAATGTAAAATCATAATATTCATTATTTGTTTAGAGAAAAATACAGATGCCTCATTCTCATTTACCACCAGGACTCAAAGGATATTTACTATTCAAACTATCTAAGCTTCAGCATCAGCCAATTGAATACTTGGGGGGTATGTGGCGTGAATACGGAGATTTAGTACGTTTGCCCATTATGCCAGGTCTTTCTTTAAACTTAGCGATTCATCCAGATCATGCAGAACATATTTTGTCCACCCATCAGGAACGATATAGAAAGCCCGATTGATTTCTCAAATCAATGAGTTTAGTGCAAGGACAAGGACTGTTTACTAGCGAAGGAGAGGTTTGGTATAGACAGCGACGCTTGATGCAGCCAGCCTTTCATCAAAAGCAACTGGCTAAGCTTCATCATATAATCATTAATTGTGTAGAGTCCCTTCTAGGGGAATGGTCAGAAAAGCTAGAAGGCGAAATTATTGATATTGCAGCCGAAATGTCCCGCCTTACCTTAAAAATTGTTAGTTCTACTCTATTCAGCGTTGATATCAGTGGTAAGACAGATAAACTAGGACAATCTTTGCGAACAGCGTTGGAATATGCCTATTTTCACATGAATAACCCTTTGGCATTACCAGTTTGGATACCTACTTCCAGAAACCTCAAGTTTCATCAAGCAAAAAAAACACTTGATCGCCTCGTTTTAGAAATTATCCAGTCCCGTCGTCAAAATCCGACAGCACAAAATGATTTGCTATCAATGCTGTTAGTTACACAAGATGAAGAAACTGGAATTGGAATGAGCGATCGTCAACTTCAAGATGAAGTAATTACACTCATTAATGCAGGACACGAAACGACAGCTACCGCATTAGCTTGGACATGGTATCTAATGGGAACCCATCCAGATGTAATGGTTAAGATGCATGATGAGATACAAACTGTTTTGAATGGAAACAACCCGACGGTTGAGAATTTATCCCAACTGCAATACACTCGTCGCGTCTTTGATGAATCTTCACGTCTTTGTCCTATCGGTTTAGGGATGCCGAGAGTTGCTCTAGAGGATGATGAAATTCAAAGCTATTTCATTCCCAAAGGCACAATTTTCAATATTGCTCAATACTTCATTTTTCGCCATCCCGAATTTTGGGATAATCCCGAACAGTTTGATCCTGACCGATTTTTACCTAAAAAAGTGAAACAAAGACCAAAATTTACCTTTTTTCCCTTTGGTGCAGGTCAACACATCTGTATTGGCAAAAATTTGGCCTTGATGGAATCGATCATAATCTTGGCAGTGATCATGCAAAGGTTTCAGATCGAATTAGTTCCCAATCAATCTATAGAAATTGATCCCAGATTTTCCCTACATCCTAAACATGGCATTAAAGTTAGAGTGCAGAAAAGACATTAAGCCATTATGCAAAGATTGGATGAAGCAAAAAGAGAAGCTATTTTACAAGCGGCTAAACAACGTTTAAGTCAATACGGAGTCAGAAAAACAACCATGAACGAAATTGCTCAGGATGTTGGCATTGCTGTAGGAACACTGTATCTATATTTCAAAAACAAAAATGAAATTTTGATTGCAGTGACGGAAGCCTATACCCGCCAGCATTTAATGGATACTGAGGCAATTTTGCATTCACCAATATCTGCACCTGAAAAGCTTAAGCGTTATTTACTCAATCGTTTTCGTGCTGTTCAAGACAGTCGTCTCAGTGGTTCTCATGCTGCTGAACTGGCTCGTGCTGTCATTCGCTTAAAGCCAGAATTACAACGAGAAGAGGGAAAAGTGGTGAAGAATAATGTATCAATTATCCTTAAAGAAGGAATTAAGGCAAATGTCTTTCAAATTGACAACTTAGAGTTAGAGATAGATTTAGAGGTTTTTTTATATTCAATTGGCTATTTTTTTCCGATGCCTACGACTGAGAAATATTATGAACCTGAAGAGGAAAAACTGTGCATGGTGATTGATTGGTTTATTCAAAAATGGTGTGTTCAATAATTATAAGATTTATGGGGCTAATCCATTCCAGATCAGAGAAATAGTATCAGCTACATCACTATCAACATTAGTTTTTGGTGCGCCAATTGCCTCGTAAAATGCAATATTATGTAAATGAGACAGCAAAAGATTAACTGCCGCTTTAAGATTGTTTTGGCTTACTCGACCTAATTTAGACTCCTCAACGAGATATTTTATTAGTTTGTTACTAAGTTGCATCGCAGGAACATTATGCTTTTGACAAAAAGTTTGCATATCAAAAGATGGATGACTTATAAGAGTCAAAAAAATAGGCATTGCTTCACGAAAGTAATCCACAATTCGTAAACTTATACAGATAAGATTATCGACTACTTTTCCTTCTCCCATCTGGATACAGAATATAGAATCTAATTCAATTTTTGGTAATTCCATAGCAGTGAAGAAAAAATCTTCTTTTGTGCCAAAACGTTGATAAATGATGGCTTCAGAAATACCCACAGCCTTAGCAATATCTCTTGTAGAGGCATTGATACCATTTTTGAGGAAGAGTGTACGAGCTATTGTTATGATTTCATCATCAGAAATTGTTTTGTTACGAGGCATCGGAATTATTACTAAATGAAGTTTGAAGTTTTCTTACCTAAAAATTGATTAAAGCTTAGAAAATAATTCCATACTGACGACGAATTTCGCCGATTGATTGCTTTTTAAGTTTTTCTAGTTTCTCTAAAGCCAATCTTTTATTCATACGCGAACACTTAATCAGAATGTTTAAAAGACGCGGAAAACAGATTATCCAGAAGCCTATTAATTTTAAATGACCAATATTTGAAAGGACATTACGATGTTTTAACTTTGACACCACTTGGTGCATTTCGTGAAGTTTTGCAGTTGTGCCAAAAAGCATCCATATATGTGCTGCGATTTCATCTTTAATTGTCGTGCCACAACCAAACAAAATATGTACTGCATCATGTTGTTCCAATGTCTGTAATATGTCGTTCGGCATTTTGAGAATAGTATCGCTTGTTTTCTCTTCTCTTAAACGTAGTTCCTGGATTGCTTGCTCTAAAGTCATGTTGGGATTTAACTCAGCATATTGTGGCATCTTTGTCGCTCCTATTTCTTTGATCAAAACAGTCTAATAAACTAATAGCAATAAATAAGTAAGCACTTGCTTATTTATAATAATAGTATGTTGAATTCAAAAAATAGTCAAACAAATACGAAATATGACCTCATGATGATCTCTCCTAAACTCCTAAACTCGAACCGAGATTATTTTAATTTCCCAACTGTGCATAAAAATTCCAACTCCATCCTACACATCCATAGAGAGGATTACAACTAAACTCCTCTCCATACAATATCAATCAATAGGAGTAAAAACATGGCACAAGTTGATAATGATACCATTGTCGGCGGTGAACAAGGTGACATCATTTTTGGTGGTTTCAACGCAGACTTAATCGAAACCGGTGATGGAGCAGACTTAATCTTTAGTGGTTTTGGCGATGATACCATCGATGCTGGCGGTGGTGATGATGCTATCTTCAGTGGTTTCGGCAACGATAAAATTGATGCAGGAGAAGGTAATGACTTTATCTTCAGTAGTATTGGTGATGACACCATTGATGGTGGAGAAGGAGACGATATTATCTTTAGTGGTTTCGGTGATGATGTAGTCAATGGTGGTGATGGCAATGACGCTATCTTTAGCGGTTTTGGCAACGATACCATTGATGCAGGAGATGGCACAGACTTCGTTGATGCAGGAAATGGCAATGATTTTGTCTTTGGTGGCGGTGGTGTCGATGAACTCAACGGGGGTAAAGGCGATGACACCATCGACGGTGGTAAAGGCGATGACATCATGAATGGAGGTGATGGTAATGACCGTCTCATCTGGAATAATGGGGATGGTAGCGATATCCTCGATGGTGGGAATGGTTACGATGTCTCTGAAGTCAACGATGCTGACGGTGCTGGAGATGAATTCGTTTTAGGACAAAACGGCGATCGCGCTTTATTTGAACGGGTTAATTTAGGACAGTTTACCTTAGATGCCGATAATGTAGAATCCTTTGAAATTAATGCCAGTGGTGGGGACGATAGTCTCACTGTTAATGACTTATCCGACACCGATGTGCAACAAGTTAACTTCTCTGGTGGAGAAGGAAACGATGTCCTAGATGGTAGCGAAACCGATACTACCCTGGTTGCTGACGGGGGTATAGGAGACGACTTACTACAAGGAGGTAATGCGGCCGATACCCTTGATGGCGGTGCCGGTAACGATACCATTCTCGGTGGCGGTGGTGTTGATGAACTCAACGGTGGTGACGGTGATGACATCATTGATGGACAAAAAGGCGATGACATCATGAATGGAGGAGCCGGAAATGATAGCCTCATCTGGAATAATGGGGATGGTAGCGATATCCTCGATGGTGGCGACGGTTTCGATATCTCTGAAGTTAATGATGCTGACGGTGCCGGCGATGAATTCGTTTTAGGACAAAACGGCGATCGCGCTTTATTTGAACGGGTTAATTTAGGACAGTTTACCTTAGATGCCGATAATGTAGAATCCTTTGAAATTAATGCCAGTGGCGGGGATGATAGTCTCACTGTTAATGACTTATCTGACACCGATGTCGAAGTGGTTAACTTCTCTGGTGGTGAAGGTAATGATTTCCTCAACGCTAGTGGCACCAATACGCCTATCGTGGCTGATGGGGGTGTAGGAGATGACATCCTTATTGGTGGAGCAGGTAACGATATCCTCATTGGTGGTGCTGGAGCCGACTTAATTATTGGTGGAGCAGGTAACGATATCCTCATTGGAGGAGATGGTGCAGACTTCTTTGGCTTTGATAGTGATGCAGCGTTTGATCTCGATGATATGGGAACGAATCAAATTCAAGACTTCCAAGCTGGAGAAGACAAAATTATCCTAGATAAAACTGTATTCGCCGAGCTTTCTAATGGTGTCGGAGATGGTTTTGACATCGCCAATGAATTTGCTGTGGTAGCTAATGAAGCTGAAGCAGATGCCAGCGAAGCAGTAATTCTCTTTAATTCCAGTACCGGAGCCTTAATTTACAACCAAAATGGTGCAGAGGCCGGTTACGGTGATGGCGGTCAATTTGCTGTCTTAGAGGGGGTTGAAAACCTCTCAGCCGAAGATTTTGCTATCGAGGAATAGGTTCAAGGAGGCAGGGGAGACAAGGGAGACTATGACTCCCCACACTCCCCTCTCTTCCCACACTCAAGATCACCCCTACACCCCTTGCCTTTCACTCAAACAACACAATTAAATTGGAGAAATGCACTATGTTAAATCAAAGTTCAAATAAGCCTAAAAATACTTCTAAATGGTGGCGAGAAATTGGTATGGTTTCCCTAATTATTCTAGGGGGAGCGACCTATGGACTCTTACAATATCCACAAGATTTTTTCTCGTCGAAACCGAATATTGAACAGGTAACGGTTAATTGGCAAATTCCCACGGTTCAAACGTTCACAGGCAATACTAGCGGTGTTTGGTCAGTTGCTCTTAGTAACGATGGCCAAATATTAGCCAGTGGGGGTCATGATGGAGAGATTAGAATCTGGAATATTGAAAAACGAACCCTATTACATCGCTTACCAGCACAGCATAAAGCAGTTTTAGCGGTTGCTTTTAGCCCTGATGACTCAATTTTAGCCAGTAGTGGGGAAGATGGAATCATTCGTTTTTGGAATTGGCAAACTGGAGAGTTAATCACCCAACTTGCCAGTCATAGTAAACCTGTGCGTTCTTTTGTCTTTAGTTCAGATGGTCAAACCTTAGTCAGTTGCAGTTGGGATAAAACCGTAAAAATTTGGAATTGGCGCACAGGAGAACTTGAACATACCCTTGAGGGTCATTCTGTTGGGGTCTTTGCGGTGGATATTAGTCCTGATGGTCAAACCATTGCGAGTGTCAGTAAGGATAAAACCATTCAATTATGGGACACTGCCACTGGAAAGTTACAACAAACCTTGACGGGTCATAAAGACTCAGTAAGAACCGTTGCCTTTAGTCCTGATGGCAATTATTTAGCCACTGGTAGTAATGACACAACCATTAAGTTATGGGATGTTACCACAGGAAGCCTTATTGATACTTTGAAGGGTCATGAAAGCTTAGTTAATTCTATTGTGTTTAGTCCTGATAATCAAACTTTAATCAGTGCCAGTCAGGATAAAATGATTAAACGTTGGGATTGGAAAAGTATGACAGTTCTTGAAACTTTTTCGGACCACAATGCACCTGTCAATTCTCTCGCTTTAAGTGCCGATGGTCATAAGTTAGTTAGTGGCAGTTGGGATAAAACGGTGAAAGTTTGGCGACCTTTTTGATTCAGGGCAAACGCATCGGTAGTAATATACATCTCTCGAAAGAGCGATGATCAATGATTTGATGTGAGTTGAGGTAACAAATGAGGGTTCTGTTGCAAAGATCAGCAATCTCGCTTTAGCGAATGCGATCGCACCGCCATTAAACTATAATCAGTACAGATGCACGATAGCCCTGTTCATGAACACTAAAGAACCTTTCAAGTGGAGACATTTTCAATTCCTGAGATCATTTTATTAAACGTTTGTTGGTATCTGAGCTACCATTGAGAAGTGGCATTTCGGTCTAAATTATGGGCATAAGCAGTTATCTTCTCAACAAAACATTCAGGAACCCGAACCGATTTAGTCGGCAAGTGACTCCACTTCGGTTTTTGCCGAATTAAGTGTCTTAACTTAGAATTTTGAATAGCCATACTTCGAGTGTACGCTCGTCGTACTCACATCTTGTAACTTCGCTTAAACTAGCTAGTTTAAAAGGCAAGAGGCAATAGCGATGCGACCCCGCGCCGTCTTACGGCGCAAGGGAACGCCGACCTAGCAAGGGAACGCGCATCAAGAGAGGCAACAGGCAACAGGCAATAGTATTTCCTTTTGATGCTAACTTATTCGCGCATTGATTACTTTCTTATACTTATTAAGTTTTTATGTACTGATACAAGATGTCAGTCGTATAGAGGCTAATCTAATTAAATTAATAAATTCCTTATTTTATCATTTCATGACTAAATGAATTGTGAGTTGAAGGATATAAAAAAACTCATAATTTGAGTCTTTTGTTTGAGTAAAATCGATGGATAGATATTTCTTAAAAAAAAGGAAAAAAGAGCAAAAAATACTTTTTATAGCTAAATCTTATTTTAGATAAGATTAAGGAATTATTAACAGTTTTCTGAGAAAAATATTAAAGGTTCTAACAATTTAGCTAATCTGTTAAGAAATGTTGCAATTGCTGTTGAGGACTTGTTAGGTTGTGAATGAACCAAGATTGATAAGTGTTTTGACTTATCGGAGGCTCGATTATGACTACTGATTTTTTACCTGTTGTTTTAGTCTTAGTATTTGGCTGGTTATTAGCTGCCACATTAGGGACTTGGGCTTATTTTGCTAACGAAAAGAAAACAGAATCTAACTAACTAAGTCCCCTAAAGTTTCTAACATTTAGTATTGATAGTCTCTTTTAACCAATTGAGACTATCTCAGCATTTACAAATTCATGCTTTCATTTTTATTAAATTTCTATTTTTCACCGATTTATTATCTATCTGAACTTCCTCTTTGACAAAACCTGATAACGTATGCTGCATCAGAGATACACCAAATGAATGAGGGGTCGTTACTGGGTACAAATAGAAGAAATACTTAACAAATCTAAAGCTTTAATGGAAACTAAGTAAACGCAGTATTAATTACGTTTTTTTTCAAGAAACAAGGTCTTATCTACCCCGAAAAAATTCCCTAAAATCTCGGCTTGAGAGGGGGTAATCATAATGGTGTTATTGTTTAATGCTTCCCAATCTAATTCATCTTGCTGACTTTTTTTAGCGCACCGCGGACTCGGACTCGAAGAGGGACGAAATCTAGCGGAAATCTAGCGGATCTCTTCGAGATCGCTCTTCAATTCGTAATATAAGTTAATACAGTGCTATTTACTTATGTCCGACTACTTAAATCCCTGGTTTTATGAACATGGTTTAGAACTTTGTCTCGTTAGATGTAAGATGTGAGTAAAGATTGTCTATTATAAATATAATTGTTTCAATCGTTTGAATATGACTTTACACTCCTCCAATGATACTAAAGAAAAAATTTTAAATGTTGCCGAACGGCTATTTGCTGAAAATGGCTTTGCTGGTACGTCTTTGCGTAATATTATTGGTGAAGCTGAGGTCAATCTATCGGCAGTAAATTATCATTATGGTTCAAAAGAAGAATTATTTCGTGCCGTAGTAGAGCGAATAGCTAAATCAGTCGTTAAAGGGCAGTTAGAGAAACTAGCGCAGTGTGAAGCTGAAAATGATAATCCTAGTGTCGAAGAAATTTTAGAGGCATTTATTACTCCTCCTTTGCAGATAGTGCTTAATAGTGGCGATCGTAGCACTTATTGCGCTAGATTTATGGGGCGTTGCCGCGTTGAACCCGATTCGATTAGAGAGATTGCCGAAGAGGAGTTTCGGGGCAATCAAAAAGCTTTTTTAGATGCTTTTGGGCGATCGCTTCCTGATTTTTCGCGTAACGAACTAGCTTGGAAACTCGATCTGGTTATTGCTGTCTTAGTGCGAACATTGAGCGAAGCAAAAAAAACCAATGCACTGATTCAAGATACTTCTCCCGAACATATTCAAGCAGTGGCATCGAAGTTAGTAAGTTTTTTGGCTTCTGGTCTACGGTCTTAAAATGCTTATGGTGCATGGATTGGCGTTGCTGAGCAACTGTCAGTTCAGCAACGCCTAGAATTCAGCGATGACAAACGGCTGAATTGGAGAAAATATTTTATATCGAACTCAGGTAAGTTAGACAGGTTGACTATTTTTCATACGTTTGTTTTAATAAGATTAAAGAATCAGAGTCAAAATTTTAAATTTATAGTTATTAAGAATCCTCTGATTTTTGTACAGAAACAAAATTAGCCACCACGTTAACATAAGTTAATGGTCCAAGTAGCGGAGTTACGATTCGCTCTAAAACGTTCGTTTGATTTAGTTTATAGTTTAAATTTATGACTGCCGAACAAATATCACCACAAGAAAACAACCACCAAGGCGCATCAGAGTATCGCGATAATCCTAATCCTGATCGCGGTCACAAAGAGAAGCGTTCCCAGAAACGGAACTGGAGCAAATATTTATGTGTACTACTTGGTCTAGGGGCAATCGGGTCAGTCTTCTTTGTCGCGCGACCGATGCTAACCTCCTCTTCCGATAATCCCCCTGTAGAATCTCAGGAGCGAGCCTTACCAGTGGAAACTATTGAGGTTCAGTCGGTTAATTCCTATCAAGTGTCCCGCACCTATACAGGAGAAATCGCAGCTATCAGAAGCAGTAACATTGGTTTCTCCCGCAGTGGTGAAATAGAGGCAGTATTAGTAGAAGAAGGCGATCGCATCAGGGCAGGGCAACCGTTAGCTAGATTAGATATTCGCAACCTGCAAACCCAACGACAACAGCTAGTAGCCGAAAAAGCTCGCGCCGAAGCACAATTAGCAGAATTAAAAAGAGGAGCCCGTCAAGAAGATATCGATGCAGCCAAAGCAGAAGTAAGAGATATAGAACAGCAGCTGAAACTACAGGAAAAGCAGAGAGAAAGACGGGAATTTTTATATAACGAAGGAGCAATTTCGAGAGAAGAACTAGATGAATTTACTTTTGGAGAAGGAGTATTACAAGCACGGTTAGACCGAGCTAAAAGCAACCTGACAGAA
This sequence comes from unicellular cyanobacterium SU3, assembly GCA_002172675.1. Lineage (GTDB taxonomy): Bacteria > Cyanobacteriota > Cyanobacteriia > Cyanobacteriales > Microcystaceae > Crocosphaera. The sequence continues at coordinate 4,806 of NETF01000154.1, read as the reverse complement.
CTCAAAAACGGCACGCGCCCCGAACAAATTGCAGCTCAAGAAGCGACAGTACAACAGCTAATAGCTAGTATTGCCGATATCGATGTCACCATTGACAAAAGTACGCTCAAAGCACCGTTTGATGGTATTGTCGCCGTCAGAGAACTAGACGAAGGAACAGTAGCCAATGCTGGCCAGTCAGTAATTCGCCTGATTGAAAACGCAGCCCCCGAAGCCAGGATTGGAATGCCCAATCAGATAATTGAGAAATTAGCAATTGGCAGTACCCAGAATCTCAAACTCGGTTCACAGACATATCAAGCAACGGTAGATTCTATTTTGCCTGAAGTTAATTCAAACACTCGTACCCAGACAGTAGTATTCAAACTAGATCCCTCTGCCATACCCCGTATCAACCCTGGTCAAACCGTCAGATTGCAGTTAGTTAATGAAATCGATACCGATGGTTTTTGGTTGCCCACAGATGCCTTAACCCAAGGGATTAGAGGCTTATGGAATTGCTATGTCGTTATCCAGTCCGACGACGGAACGCAACAGGTACAACAACAAGCTGTAGAAATTATTCATCAACAAGGCGATCGCGCTTTAGTCAGAGGTACATTACAATCGGGGGACGAGATTGTGGCAAATGGCACACATAGATTAGTACCAGGACAACTGGTTTCAGTGAACAGTGAACATTAAACAAGTATTCACAAGAAGAGAAAAAGGAGTTTGTTATGTCCAAACAATTATTGAAAACCAGCACATCAATCGGAGGAAATCAAATATTGATCGCCTACTATTACCAATCTATTGACGGCACATTTGCTTAAACTATTTCTGAACAATGTTATAGCCTGTTACCACTGTTTGACCGTCAGGATAAGTTGTCCAAACCCATTCAACTTCTTCATTCTCATTTAATTCAACACTGATTACGGTCGAAGGAATGTTAGTTGCGGTCGAATTTGAATATAAATTTGCTTGAGGAGCGGTAACAATTCTCTTTTGCTTTTCTTCACTAATAGTATCAATCATAGTTTTGCCTTATTTCCTTTATTTCCTTGAAGTAAAAAAATGATGCAGACTATTTTTTGAAAGTATGATTTTTCAAATGGCTAAGTCTACTCTATCAGTTTAACGAAGAGAAGTAAGTTTCAGTTAAGTCTAATGTGACTGAGCCGTGCAGACATTGCAGAAGCAAACGGACGAGCGACCCCACGTTGCTCAATGATAAATGTTAAATGATAAATGAAATGATTAAATCTTTTTATAAAAACACCCGTTTATTAATTCTCACATTCATCCTAATTTTTGCCTGGGGAATCTTCTCCTATCAAACCTTACCCCGACAGGAAGACCCCGAATTAATTTCCCGAACGGCGGTGGTTTTGACTCCTTTTCCTGGGGCGAGTGCGGAACGAGTCGAAGCACTGGTGACGGAAGTTTTAGAAGGCGAAATTGCCGAAATTGAAGAGGTTAACACCATAGAATCAGATTCCCGTGTCGGGTTTTCTACCGTTAGCGTTGAATTAGTCGATGCAGTAGAGAATGCCCAACCCATTTGGTCAAAAGTTCGCGATGAAATGGCTGATGCTGCTGCTTTGTTTCCTGCTGGTGCGGGAGTTCCTGAACTCGAAGAAGCGAAAATTAAGGCGTATACCGCGATCGCCTCTCTGACTTGGGAGCAACCTGGCGAACCTAATTATCCGATATTAAGACGTTATGCAGAACAGCTAGAAGTGGCCATGCGAGGGGTTGACGGTACGGAAGAAGTAGAGCTTTTTGGCGATCCGAATGAAGAGATTACCGTTGAAATTGATGCTGCCGAACTCGTAGCGGTGGGACTATCGCCCCAGGAATTAGCCCAACAGGTAAACCTGAGTGATGCTAAAGTATCGGCAGGACAATACCGTAGCGATCGCGCCAATATTGCTATTGAGGTAGATAGCGAACTGGAAACTATCGAACGCATTCGTCAGATACCAATCCAGAATAATTCGGGACAGTTTACTCGTTTGAGCGATATTGCTAAAGTTAATCGCGGTATTCAATTACCACCGTCCGATTTAGCCTTAGTTAGTGGAAAACCTGCGATCGCTGTGGGCGTGTTGATGAAGTCGGGTTTAAGAATCGACCAGTGGGCAGAGTCAGTTAAAGCAGAAATAGCTAATTTTGAAGCAACTCTACCACAAGGAATTAGTTTAAATCTAATCTTCGATCAGAGTGATTATGTAGAAGATCGCATTGGCACTTTACTTTCTAACCTATTTGTAGGTGCGCTGTTGGTAGTCGGTGTTAGCTTGGTTTCGATGGGTTGGCGTTCTGCTTTAGTAGTGGGCGTGGCATTACCCCTGACTACCTGTATGGTTTTTGGCTGGATGACCGTTTTAAACATTCCCATTCAGCAAATGTCGGTAACGGGGTTAATTATTGCCTTGGGGTTACTGATCGATAATGCGATCGTGGTAGTCGATGAAATCCAGATGGAGATCGAACACGGCGAAAAACCACTAAAAGCTCTAACCAAAACGGTAAATTATCTCAAAGTTCCCCTCTTTGCTTCCACTCTCACCACAATTCTAACTTTCTTACCTATCGTCTTACTGCCTGGTGCTGCGGGGGAATTTGTCGGCTCGATCGCCCTTAGCGTAATTATGGCGTTAATTTCTTCTCTGGCATTATCTTTGACTGTGATTGCTTCTCTAGCAGCGCGGATGTTAGCTAGAAGCCGAAGCAAAGCAGAACAGTTAGAAAGTGGAGAACAGCAATCTCAAGGTGTCGCGAAAAAGATTCAAAGTTTCTTGCTAAAACCTGGTGCTTGGTGGAATGAGGGCTTTAACTCTTCTAAACTGGCTCATCCTTATCGTAAATCAATAAGATTTGCTGTGGCCAAACCCTTGCTTGCGATCGCCCTTACTTTTTGTATTCCTTTAATTGGTTTTATTGCTGCTGAGACTCTGCAAAATCAATTCTTTCCTTTAGTATCTCGCAATCAGTTTCAAATTGAAGTCGAGTTTGCTTCTTCTACTGCGCTCGCTGAAACCGAAACTAGAATGCAACAAGCTAGAGAAACTATCTTAGAACACCCCGAAGTTCGAGATGTCCACTGGTTTATGGGAGAAAGTGCGCCCAAGTTTTACTATAACTTTACGGGCAACCGAGAGAATCAATCCCATTACGCTCAGGCAATGGTGCAGTTAAACACCGATAAAGAGGTTGCCACAATCGTACATGACCTGCAAGATGAATTAGATGGACAATTCCCCTCCGCCCGTGTTTTGGTCAAACAGCTACAGCAAGGCCCCCCTTACGATGCGCCGATTGAAATGCGGATTTTTGGTGCGGACTTAAATGAATTGAGACGCTTGGGTATTGAAGCTAGAGAAATTTTAACCACCGTCCCCGATGTGATTCACGTCCGCGATGACCTCACCGAAGCGTTACCCAAATTGGGTCTATCTGTAGATGAAGAACAAGCACAACAGGCTGGTTTAACCAACACTGCGATCGCCCAACAGCTAGAATCTTATTTAGAAGGTGCAATAGGAGGCTCAATCTTAGAAGCGACAGAAAACCTTCCTATCAGAGTTAGAGTTAGTAATACCGAACGTGCCGATCTCAGCAAGATTGCTTCTTTAAATTTAAGTCCCAACGGTACAGAAAATAACGATTTTCGTTCTACATCAGCTTTAGGAGAATTTAATCTCGTTCCCGAACTAGCTAATATTTCTCGTTATAACGAACAACGAGTCAATACCGTTCAAGGATACATTACTGCAGGTGTTTTACCTTCTGTTGTTTTAGCTAATTTCCAAGAAAAACTAGCAGCAGAAAACTTTCAACTACCTCCAGGCTATCGCTATGAATGGGGTGGAGAACAAGAAGAAAGTAGTACAGCCAGAGGCGATTTATCGCAATACGCGCCTCTCTTGCTAGTCGTTATGATAACGGCTCTGGTACTCTCCCTCGGTTCTTTTCGACAGGCGGGAATTGTTGGCGGAGTTGCCATCGGTTGTATCGGTACAGCACTATTTTCTCTTAAAGTTGCTGGTTCGCCTTTGGGCTTTATGGCAATTGTCGGCACGATGGGCTTAGTGGGCATTGCCATTAACGATACGGTAATCGTACTTTCAGCCCTTAATGAACATCCCCAAGCTAGAGAAGGCGATCGCAAAGCTATAGAAAATGTCGTGGTCAAAGCTACCCGCCACGTTGTTACTACTACTGTTACCACCATTGCCGGCTTTATTCCCCTGTTAGTTAGCGGAGGACCATTTTGGCGACCCTTAGCAATTGCAATTACTGGCGGAATTAGTGGTTCTTCTCTACTTGCTTTATATTTCGTTCCTGCGGTTTATCTAATTATTAAACGAGGCGGTAAGAAAAAACGAGGCAAAGAACAGAAATCAAAACAGGAAAAACAGACTTATCAAGAGGTTTAGATTTGATTGTTTACGTTCTTTAATGGATTATTGGGACTGTTATAGATTGCCCCCCATGTCAGTTTGGCTAAGGCCATCCCTTTAAAAAGTAATCGCCAACTCAATTTTAACAATTCATACTAAACTTAAGTTGTCAATAGAGCTTAACAAAAATTAAATGCGATTGCCCTGGTGATATGTTTTGTGCCATCAGTGGGAATATTATCTGTAAGCTTATTTAAAGTTAGGTTAACTCTTTGACTCAATTGGTAAACTCACATCTTGCACCAAGAAAAGTCGATATGAGAAGCGATAGCTAAAACCCTTATTTGATGGGGGTTTACATTAGTTCTCTTTCAAAACTAGAGAACAATAATCAAGAACTAATAAAAACCTAACG
>NETF01000153.1 GCA_002172675.1 unicellular cyanobacterium SU3 | reverse complement strand
GTGCGTGTTTCTCCAGTAAAGCAGCTTGAATGGCCGACGTATGCTGATATCTTAAGTTTGCCCAATCTAAACTCAGGTGATCACATTCCCCATTGCTCAAAAGTTGGGCGATCGCATTTAAACTGCCCTGCATAGTCAAACGAGAACGAGGGGAAAGCGATCGCAAATAAACCGCAGCCGGATGAGCCGTCAACGGGAGAGGAGAGGCTAGTTTGAGTCCATTTGTAACTTCAACCGTTAACATAATTAGTTATCAGAAGTACGATTCTAACAAGTAATTTTATCCTCTATGACTCTACTAAGTCGTTAATTCAATACTAGCTTCATGGGGTCAACATACTCGATTGCAGAGGGCAGATTGCCGATTGTAGATTGACCAATCGCACTCTTCGGGCTTATTCTTACTCAATCTCCATTCTCCATTTTGCAATTTTTGGTGATGAATCTATCTTTATTTGAGTGTACACTCCAATCATGCCGAATTATCACCCATTACCTCACCCTCAACGAACTCAATGGCATCATCTTCCCACTAAAGCCATTCGAGTTCCTGAATGTTTCGTTGAAGAAATAAAAGCTTATGCTATCTCTTTAGATCAATGTGCGGAAAAACCCTCAACTTCGCATCCCCCTCGTTGGCTAGGTATCAAACCGAGTATCTCTCAATTAGGATGGGCTGTTATTGAAGGAGAAACAACCGTTGACCCCCAAATGGTTGATTTTGGCTTAATTTCAACCAATTCTGATGATCCTCTACCTCATCGATTAGCGGAAATTGAAGCTGATTTACAAGAGATTATCAAAGACTATCAACCGTCCCAGATTGCTATCGAACAACCCTTCATTAAAGCTGAATTTCCATCAACCAGCAAATTACTACAAGTCTTGGGTGTCCTTAACTTGGTCGCTTACCGTCATGGTTGTCTTCCTCTCATGGTTTACCCCACTACCTGGAAAAGTAATCTTGATAGTCCTAAAGCCGAAAGAGAAGATATTGCAGACATACTCGAACAAATGTTCTATCTTAACCCATTGAAACGAGACGCGCAAGTAGATGCGCACTCGCTTTGCGAGATCCCTGATACTGTTGGCGAAAGTAATCTAAGCGTATTTCAAAATGAAGTATAAGAAGGAATTGTGGTGAAATGATAGGGTTCCGTCAACCAAGTAATACATGGAAAAAATATTTTCTCCCACTCCATGTCT
>NETF01000152.1 GCA_002172675.1 unicellular cyanobacterium SU3 | reverse complement strand
TTAAGTCCAATCTTCTATTATATAAAACAAACTTATGTTTAAGGAGGTTTTTTGGGCTGTTTCAACGTAAATTGGCGATCGCAGATTAACGTTTCGCCTCTCTGAAACTGAGTTTGTGATCTACTGAGACTGTTGAGCAACATAATGACCAAAAGAAAACTCAAACATCACCGTTAACACTAACCAAAGACATCCTATGATAATGGCTTGGAAAGAAGAGTTTAAAGGAAATAAAGAAGTTAACCCCCAAATATAAGCAGCAAATAAAATAACTGCGATTAATGTAGAAATTTGATGGGCTTGTAATGCTGTTACAAACTTACTATAAGTGGTTTCCCTAACAGTAGCGTTAAGAATAGCAATGACTATCATGGGAACCCAAGCTAGTAGATAGAGTAGAATCATGGTTAAGACCTCAGATCCTCTACTTTCATTTTATCGTTTTTTTTATAAAACTTTTAAAATAGATAATGTTTATGAATACACAATATAAGGATCATAAAAATGACAGATTTACAAGGAAAAGTAGCCTTAGTTACCGGTGCGACTAGAGGGATAGGTAAAGGGATTGCCATCGGTTTAGGAGAAGCAGGGGCAACGGTTTATATTACAGGACGAACCCTAAGCAGCGATGAGAATGAGGACGTTTCAGGAAGTTTATTAGACACTCAAAAAGCCGTAAATGAGGCAGGAGGAAACTGTATTCCGGTTCAAGTAGACCATAGTGATGATGAGCAAGTTAAGTTATTATTTGAACGCATTAAAACAGAACAAAATGGACAACTAGATATCCTAGTTAATAATGTTTTTTCGGGAGTAAAAGCCATTAGTAATGCTCATGATGATCCCTTCTGGAAACATGACCCTAGTTTGTGGGATGCTATTAATAATGTGGGGCTTCGTAGTCATTATGTTGCTAGTATTTTTGCTGCCCGTTTGATGAGTGAGCGTAAAAAAGGACTCATTTGTACCATTTCTTCTTGGGGTGGGTTATCTTATATATTTGGGGTAGCTTATGGAGTCGGAAAATCAGCGTGCGATCGCTTGGCTGCAGACATGGCAGTAGAATTAAAACCTGATAATATTACCTCTCTTTCTGTGTGGCCAGGAACTTAGTACGGGACAAAAAAATGAGAGAGGGGTTGCAAAGATAGACACAGAGAGGGTTTGATAGAAAGTTACCCTAACTAACGAACAAACCCTATGAATGAGATTACCTTACTGCGTAAGAGATTAAA
>NETF01000151.1 GCA_002172675.1 unicellular cyanobacterium SU3 | reverse complement strand
TGTGGATTAGTTCGGTTGAGAATTAGTTCCTTGATTTTGAAAATAATAGAATCCTCCCAATCTGGAGAGGTAATTGACGTTATAATGAGCCATAGTTTTATGTCCAAATTAGAGTTAATTCCTTCAACCCCTTATTAATTCGTTCTGAAGGCTAATTTTGACTTCAAGTTTAATCTGCCTGTTTTCATTGCTGTAACTGGGTTATGGATTCTTGGAGATGTCTAATAATATCTTCGGGAGTAACTTTATTAATCATATTGTTAAAAAATGTTAGCTAAACGAAAATCAGCGATAAATGGAAGGGTTAATTCTTTATCTTGTTCCATACGTCGAGAAAAAAATAAAATTTCTACATTTTCAATTTCTTCAGTTTTCGGGTTAAGACGAATAACAATATCATCTCCTAATTCTTCTGATTCTTGTTCAGCATAAGGTTGACATTTATTAATATAAAGAATATCCCCGATAGAATCATATTTAAAAATTAATTTTTCTGCCATTCAATGGTTCCTCCTGTTAATTTACGGGCAATATAGGAAGTGATTATCCAGTTTCGTGTACTAGATTCAGTATTAGTAATAACGACAACTACAACATATTTACCATTACGAATATTATCAAACCAACGAGTAAATAATAAAGAATTTTCAAAACGAGAACTACGGCGAACTTGCTCAGGATCTTCTAAAGTTTGACTAATAACAGATTCATAAATTAGTGATAATTCTGGATGAGTTTCAAGAATATGTTGTAGACGTTCTTCTGTTAGTTCAATGTCACCTCCTAAATAGGGACAATGAAAATTTAACATACACTTAGGGTAACACTATTAATCACTTTAATTATATCATTTATTTCCTAACCAGTTTCCTTGTTCATCGTAATTAAGCGATCGCTCACATTTTACTATATTCAACACCATATCAAATATATATTTCATTACTGTTGGTGTGCTTTTTAATTATTGGCCTTTTCAATTATCTCTTCAAAATATTTTTTAGGTTTATTTGATCTAAAAAATGAAGCATGAGAATATTTGTTTTCTGATTGCTTTTTTTCTTTTTCTATAATTTTTTCAAGATATTCAATTGCTTTTGGATAAAGTTCCACAAATATGAAGAACAAAATTTGGGTTTTGTGTTTCAAAAATTTTCCATATTTCTTTACACTTAGAATAGAGAATTGGATTAATGGGACTTTAGCGAGAATCTAAGATGAATCATGCGCTAATATAGACGCAATAAGCTTTTTAGGTTGATAGCGATTGCCCTTGTTCCTATGAGAGAAACGATTTCAACGGCCATGCCTCCTTGCTTTG
>NETF01000150.1 GCA_002172675.1 unicellular cyanobacterium SU3 | reverse complement strand
CAAATCACCCATGACTATTGGGTACACGCTTCTGGACAGATGAGCCTCTTTTGTATTGATGAAAATCAGTATATTAAGTTCGCTGGTTGAAAGAAGAATCCCTCGCGTCCCGCGATGGGAGTGTCAAGAAATGATAAGGTTGAACCACCTCCTTAACAATGAATAATTATCGATACAAGGGGTGACTCACTAAGCAGATTCATCCATTAAATTAGCCTCATCCCGTTTTAATCATCACTCAAATCGCTCAAATATTTTCCCCCGTTGATCTGGGTTGACATTACACCCTTTATAGATCCTCACCTGTTTCGCTTTCCGTCATTCCCGTCGGTCAAAGATCAGCCGTAAATCTAAATTTATCAGTGACAAGACAACCACGGTCACTCCGTTTACTATAGAAGTAATCAGGAGTATTCCTAGTATGTTTAAATGCCTAAGTCTCTAACCACTTCAGAAAATAATATATTGCGTCCCGAAGATTTTGATCCCCCACTCAAACGTAAAAAACCAAGTGTTCCTTACTATTGGACGGTGGATGAACTCGCAGCAGAATTAGGGGTTACAGACCGCAAAGTGCAATATGATGTTAAAGGGCAACCTCGGAAAAACATTCCTCCTAAATTAAAAGCTTACAAAGCAGGAATGGCCTTTCTTGTCCCAGAAGCCGATGCACTGAAATATATCTGGCAATATCGACAACGTAAGCAAAAATCTTAACAAATTGTTATAAATGAACTTCGGTTACTCGAAGAAAAAAGGTTATATTAATATCTAGCATGAAAAAACCCCGCTAATTCTTTCACCTAAAAGCAGGGGTCTTCGTACAAATAAAAATTCTTTTATACAAGTGATCCTACTCCATCTTGGTAGGAACCGACAACCCTACCAAAAATTCTGCTGTCTGGAAATCCTGCATAACTCCCAAGGATATCCGAATCCCTTCCCCCCTTTAGCTCTCAAGAAGAGAAGGGGGAAGCGTGATCAATAACACCTTAATCCGTCAGGAATTCATCACATCGTCAGGAATCGCCCCTGACCTCTACGATTTTGCCGTCAAAATCGTCCCCGACATAGAAATTGACTCCATCACCAAAGAAGTCACGGGAACGCCCTTATATGACCTCCTGGGCTGGAAATACACCCGATTTGGTCATCAAGCTAAACTTAACCTCCTTGGGGCTGCCTTCCACTCTGAAACTGGGGAACTGTGGCAAACAAAAATCTTTGGGTTCCTTGACAACGGCAAGCGAACCGGAAAATATTACGCCCCTACTGGCATCGGCGACGTTCCTTACCTTCCCCCCGTCCCCCAACGGATAAGAGAAGAAA
>NETF01000149.1 GCA_002172675.1 unicellular cyanobacterium SU3 | reverse complement strand
GGGTTCTGTTCATTCAAAAAACGGGAATGATTCTAACTGCAAACTGCCATAATAATCATCGTATGGTAGGTTTGTATAACGGAGCCTCAACAAAAGGTATTAACCCTTATGATTTTCCACTTGCCCTATTTATAATATAAGTATAATGATTATAAATAAAAGCAAATATGAGGAAAAATATGATAATAGATTGGCTCAAAGAACAGTTTAAACTAATTTTTGATAAAGATACTAGCAATTGGAGTAAGGTTTTACAGTTAACATTTATTACAGGTTATATCTTGACATTTGTATTTATACAAAAATATTTAATTTTTATAAAAAGTTTTTCTTCATCTGATAATTTTTCAATAATTAATGAACAAATAATAAACCTTATTCCTTATATGATAGTAATAATAGGATATTTCTTACTTTCACATCTTGCTCAATTGTTTAGAATATTAGTGAGTAACTTATTGATTGAAGTACAATATATAATTCATCGGATCATCAATATATATCCTGAATCAGAAGTACAAAAAAAATATAAATATAATAAAAATATAGTATTCAAACATGAGGTAGAAAACTATTTGGAAACTCATCAAGATGAAAGAATACAAAAGAGACTTGACAATCATAATAAAAGCGTCGATAGTCTAAAAAATGACAAAAACAATTTAATGGGAATCGTTATTTTATTAATAATTAACTATAATTTTAATGATTCTATTTCTAATTTTATTGATAACTATAAAATGATTCATAAATTAGTTATTTTAGGATTAACTATTTGGTCTGGTATTCTTCCTTATGACAACATGAATTATTTATATATTCGTAATAACCCAATTCGCAAATAGCTTCCTAAAATATTTAATGAGACTTTAAAGATGGAGTAAAAGGATCTTTAGCTAATAATATTAAAACACTGGTAATCTTATTTTGTAGTTCAGGATTCTTTTTTCGATGCGTCTTTTACGGATTAAATCAAATAAATAATCTTGATCTTCAATTGATAAGGTTTCGATTGATTCAATCAGATTTTGAAAATAAGCTGTAGACATTCTGTTCACATTATCTCTAATCTCCCACTAGCTATATTATACTCAACCTTTCCATTATGTACAGATATTTTTTGAGTGCGATAAGAAATTTTTGCTCTCTTAGAAGACTAACAATGAACCTTTAGTAGTAAAGAGAAAACAATTATGGTGATAACTAGCATCAACTTACAATCTTATCTTAAAATGTTGGATTGAAGACCCTCAGTTTTACTGACGGGATGAAAATGCAACCAGTCTATTAATTGCGAAGCATCGTTTACACATCAGGACGATCTTGATCTTCTACATATTGTTTGAGTTGTTCAATAGTTACACCACCGCAACTAGCAACAAAATAAGAACCAGTCCAAAATACTCTTTTAGAATAAAC
>NETF01000148.1 GCA_002172675.1 unicellular cyanobacterium SU3 | reverse complement strand
GGAATTTGTTCTTTACTGGCTAAGGTTTCAATTTGTTGATATAAAGCATCAGGAATTTGTGTATTGAGTTTCATGGCTTAATTTCTCCTAGCAGTTGTAAAAATTGTTTAGGGGTTAAAATAGAAATTCCAAACTTTTCAATGGGTTTTAAGTCTTTGTCATTGTAACTAATAATAAACTGTGCTTGACGGACATATCAAGCCCTGCCGTTCGACGGCAGGGTCTTGTCCTCACATTTAAGAGCTAAGTCTATCAAAAAATCATCATCTTTGTCTTTGGCTAATGGTCGCCAAATATAAAAAATCTCATGATGATTAGCAAGGTAACAAATTCCATTGACAATATCATCTATGTCTTCATTAGTTAAGCTTATTTGTTGTTGTTCTCTTTTTAAGACTTCCTCATATTCAAAAATCAGGGTAGCAGATATATTGATTTGAAAACGTTGATCATTCAGGATGCTTAACAGTTTATAGGACGCTCCTTTTTTAGAACGTAATCCTGCTAAAATAACATTGGTGTCAATGACAATTTGATAAGGATTTATCATTAAATTACTATTTTTGAATAATCTTTATTTCCTTTCACGTGCTTAACATTTTTAATTCTTAATTGATACTAAAATCCCAAATTCTGCACCGCTCGCCGTTTAACCGCCTCCCCTCTCCTATCATATTTAGCAGTGGTAACAGGAGACGCATGGCCGGCCAACTTCTGCACCGTAACAATATCAACACCAGCATCCAATAAATCACTACAAAACGTCCGTCGAAAATCATGAGGTGAAAATGACTCAACCCCTGACTGTTGCGCCCGTTTCTGTACAATGAGTAACACAGCTTGAGAACTCATACAACGATATTGAATCTTGCCACTCTTCCAAATGGGACATAATAACGCCCCAGGCGTTTTGCCCCTTACTTTAAGCCAACGATTAACAATGGAGATCGCACTTTCAGGCAAATATACCAACCGGTCTTTATTCCCCTTCCCTCCAATCACCTGTAAAGATCCCGTCTCGCCATCAAAATCCTTTAATTCAAGTTTGACCGCTTCACTTCGACGTAAACCGGCCCCCCGTAAAATGGCAATTAAGGCTGCATCTCTTACCCCTTGAATCGTCGGATCATTCTCACATACCGCCATCAACGCCTTAATTTCAACGCTGGTTAACGCCCGTCCTCGCAGCTTCCGACTCTCTTTAATAGTTGGTAAATCAATGCAAGCTGTGTAATCATCCCCACTCATTAATCCTAACCGTTTGGCCTCCTTCAAAACTCTCCTTAAAGCACACATCATTTTGGCTGCCGTTGCTGGTGCGTGTTTCTCCAGTAAAGCAGCTTGAATGGCCGACGTATGCTGATATCTTAAGTTTGCCCAATCTAAACTCAGGTGATCACATTCCCCATTGCTCAAAAGTTGGGCGATCGCATTTAAACTGCC
>NETF01000147.1 GCA_002172675.1 unicellular cyanobacterium SU3 | reverse complement strand
TAATTATAAGTTAGCAACAATGTCGTATCGATCTAAGCCATCTGCTGACCCCTGTGTAACTACCTTTGATGAGTTTGTGCGACTGGCGGATTATTCTCTGATGGATACTTTAAATGCCGACCCATCAGCCACGGTCGATGGTGATGATCACCATGCCCGTCAGGTTTTCTCTGGTCATTTCGTACCTGTGACACCTACGCCCCTTGTAGAACCAGAATTAGTTACCCATAGCAGCGTCTTCTTTAAAGAACTTGGGTTGAGTGACGATCTGGCGTTTAATGAACAATTCCGCAAGGTATTTTCTGGTGATATCTCTGCTGCCCATGAGCCTATGCGTCCGTTTGGCTGGGCGACAGGTTATGCTCTGTCGATTTATGGCACCGAATATATCCAAAATTGTCCATTCGGTACTGGGAATGGTTATGGCGATGGTCGGGCGATATCTGTATTTGAAGGAATAATCAATGGCCAGCGCTGGGAAATGCAACTGAAAGGTGGCGGACCCACTCCTTATTGCCGTGGTGCCGACGGGCGGGCAGTGCTACGTTCAAGTGTGCGTGAATTTCTGGCACAAGACTATATGCACGCCTTGGGTGTTCCCACATCGCGCTCTTTGACACTGTATGTGTCTAACTCTGAGACCGTTACTCGGCCTTGGTATTCTCAAGACTCCCACTCCACCGACCCTGATATTTTGGCAGACAATCCTGTGGCTATTTCAACTCGCGTTGCACCATCCTTTTTGCGCATTGGTCAGCTAGAGTTATTTGCCCGCCGCGCTCGCAGTAATGCTCATCCGAGAGCATTAGAAGAGTTGAGCATGATAGTGTCCCATTTAATTGAGCGAGAATACAAAAGCGATATTAATCAAAACCTTGGTTTTGCCGAGCAATTGGTTGAGTTGGCTAAGTTATTTCGCCAACGTCTTACTTCACTGGTGGCGAATTGGCTACGTGTTGGTTATTGCCAGGGGAATTTTAATAGTGATAACTGCGCCGCTGGTGGGTTTACCCTCGACTATGGACCTTTTGGCTTTTGTGAAATTTTTGACCCTTGGTTTCAACCTTGGACTGGCGGGGGCAAACACTTTTCATTCTTCAATCAGCCCATCGCAGCAGAAGCAAATTATTATATGTTTTGGAAAGCGGTCAGACCGTTACTGGCAGAAGATGCTGGAGCTTTAGAACAGTTTGATCAAGTAGGCCGTGGTTTTGCAGAAGCCATGCAAAAACAAATTCAAAAAATGTGGGCGGCTAAACTTGGCTTGGCTGAATTTAACCCAAAGTTATTTGAGAAACTAATGCAGTTAATGACCGACTCAGAGGTAGATTACACCATTTTCTTCCGCGAGTTATCCCATATACCAGACGATGTTGAACCATTAAAAAAGAGCTTTTATGTTGAAACTTCACAACAAATTGATGAGCAATGGCAATCTTGGCTACAAAGCTGGCACGACCTC
>NETF01000146.1 GCA_002172675.1 unicellular cyanobacterium SU3 | reverse complement strand
ACTCAAACAATATGTAGAAGATCAAGATCGTCCTGATGTGTAAACGATGCTTCGCAGTTAATAGACTGGTTGCATTTTCATCCCGTCAGTAAAACTGAGGGTCTTCAATCCAACATTTTAAGATAAAACATTCAATACCCACGGGTACTTGATCGGAGCCTACATCTTGTGGAAAATAGCCTTTTTCCATTCTAAAGGTTTCTAATTCTCGTTTAATACAACCCATATGAAGTTTAGCTTCTCCATAATGAAATTTGTCAATGGTAGCAATATAAGCAGGTGTAGCAATAGTAGATAAAACGCCAACAATTATTCCCGAAATCAATAATTCTAGTAAAGTGAATCCTTGAGGAGACTTTTTTACTTTTCGGATATTAATGGGTACTTTTAATAAAAAATATAATTACACTATTTATTATCATCCCTTTTCTATTGAACAGCTAGATGAAAAAGAACGCTATTATATCAACACCCTGAAACCCGAACTCAATAATAGTAAAGTTAAACAATATCTTCCTAAAGTTCCTACGCTTGAAGAAGAAATTAAGCGTATTCTCAAAGTATTAAATAAACCCAATAGTCTCTATCCAACTATTAGATCCCTGATTTTAGGTCAATATGAAGATGATAATAATATAATTCATTTTTTGTGTTTGATTAATCCTAATGACTATGACATCTTACAAAATTCTGCAACTAAGAAACATGGAGGTTTAGTTAGAGATGCTTGGTCTGGACTGTATCGACATTCTAATCGTATCATTGTTTGGATAGATACCCCTATTTATACAATGTCTGGATATCATTTTGAATTTTATGGGGGGTTAGAAGTTATCAATTATTTAGAAAATCATAGAGATGAACGAAGTCATTATCTTCAAAACGGATCTATTTTAGATGTTGACGTTTTGATGATAAAAGACCCAAAAATTCTTACTTTATCTAACTTACCCATAGAAGAAAAATTAAAAGAGAAATTACCTTTATTACAAAACGCCATGAACACCAACAACCAACAAGACTCACAAAATCAATCTCAAGAATTAATGACACCCTCTTTACCTAAAAAGATGACACGCTGGTTAGTAAATATAGAAGAGGTTGAAGTAGAAATTTGTAAAGATGAACATAATAAGTGTTATATTCGTCATAATTTATATTGGTATATTATCCATAATAGGAAAAATCCAGATCCCATCCATAATTGTGTAATCAAGAATTTTGAAATAATCGTTAATAATAGATTACCTACAATTTGGTGGGTAGGTTATAGTTTTAAATTTGAACAACTTGAGTTTGAGGATGGACTGATTACAGAAGCTGTTTTATTACCTTTAAAGATGTTTGAGGATCTTATCAAATATCATTTTGCTGAGTCAACTAAAAATTTTACTGCTGAACCTCCAAAGTCTCATAATTATGAATATAAACAATATCAACTAGGTAAATGGCTTCAAAATAATAGCTTAGAACAATTTAAAAAGTAACCCAACCTCTTGAGTCTCGTAGAGAGTTAATATTATTCACTGGTGTCAGCTTAACAGTGAATCGTTATTTCTTGATTGTCATTGCGAGGGGGTTAATCACTACTATAGCTTGATTTATTGTTATTATCCCCCAAAGCAATCTATAAAACACCAAACCGAAAAATAGAGAGTCCGCCACATCGCTATTACTCCTCGAGGCTTCGGCTTCGGAGATGCAAGTAAATCTCAAAACTTTGCTTCAGTAAAGTTTTTGCCTCCTCGCAATGACACTTACAGAGAGTTCCCAATAACTGATAACTGTTCACTGTTCACTGATGACTGACGTTGAAATATTTAAGAAACTTGTTAAGATATTAAGAAATGTTAATGCTATACTCATCAGCATTGTCTAGAGCCTTATCGCTTTAGTCCCCTAAGCAACGACGTTTAAGGGATTAGGGTCATAACGCCACTGGATTTTTTCTAAACATTGATCTACAAAACTTCATTGAGTTTTGTAAATTCCTTAATTTTTTCAATCATTTCACCTCTTGTCATAATGAATACATCAATACTAAGTTTAATTTTCAAACCCAACGTCAACCCTAGCATTGCCTCTCAAACCGCTTGGGCAATTTTTCGGGTAGTTGTCGGTTTAATGATGATCCATAATGGACTCGATAAACTAGGCAACATCGAAAGCTTTGCAGAAGCTTATGTGGCTTATATTGGGCTACCTTTTCCCATTTTCTTTAGTTATGTAGCTGCCTTTACTGAATTAATTGGTGCGCCTTTATTAGCCTTGGGTTTATTCACTCGTCCAGCTGCTTTAGGGTTATTTTCAACCATGCTTGTGGCGATGTATCACCATATTTTAGTAGCAGGGTTTAGTATTCCTTATCTCGAACTCTCTGCTATCTATGCAGCTTGTTTTCTCTTCTTTTTAGTCAATGGTGCCGGTTTATTTTCCACCGATGCTTTGATCTTGAACTGGTTAGATAGTCAAGCTTTCAACCAAAAAGCTAAGCAACTCATGTTGTTAGAAAAATCTTATCAAGCTTCTCCCACCAAGAAAGAAAAACAAATGCGATAGGGTTTGATCTTTGCCTTAAGCTAAAAGTCCGCTAAATAGCGGACTTTTTTTGTTACATTTACATGGTTAAAGATTGCACATCGGTTTCTAATAAGTTGGCAAACTCTTGTAAGAAAGCAGCAGCATGGGAACCATAAATGACGCGATGATCGCAGGTGATATTAACCGCCATTTGACGTTTAACCCCTAATAAACCATCAGGTGTGGCTACCACTTGAGGACTCGATGCACCGATGGCTAAAATGGAGCCTTGTCCGGGAGGTAAAATGGCATCAAAGCGATCCACCCCAAACATTCCTAAATTGGATAAGGTAAATGTACCGCTATTATATTCTTCTGGTTGTAACTGCTTGGCTCTTGCTCTGTCAACTAAATCTTTCCAGGTACGAGACAGAGAATAGATATCAACTTTATCAGCATTTTGTAAGACGGGAGTAATTAAACCACCATCCGGCATAGCAACAGCGATCGCAATATTAATAGATTGAGGATAACGAATTCCTTGATCAGTATAACTTGCATTAACTAAAGGATGTTTTTCAAGGGTAACTGCTACTGCTTTAGCTAATAGAGCGGTTATTGTCACCCCTTTGGACTTCAGTTTTTTATAGAGCTTATCTAATTCATCGGTGGTGATAGTGTAACCTACGTGGAAAGTAGGAACCTGTAGGGTTGCCACCATGTTTTGCACCACTGCTTTTTGAAGGGTATTGAGGGGTACAGTTTCTCCTGCGGTAACAGGGGCAGGTGTTGCAGGGGTAGGTGTTGAGGTTGCAGTGGGTTGAGGAGGTTGGGAGGTTTGATTAGGAATAGCAGGAGGTGTGGGGGTTTTTCCTGCGGCCTTTTCAATATCTTCTGCCACAATTCTGCCGTAAGGGCCGCTACCTTCAACGGTGTTGAGGGAAATTCCTAATTGTTTGGCCAATTTTTTCGCTCTGGGGGATGCCACAATACGGTTACTCTTGCCATTGCTACTATTACTTGAAGCGGAAGGACTTTCAGGGGCTGTAGCGGTGGTTGCAGGGGCTTTGGACGATTGTTCTTCTTCTTGTTGTGGCGGCGGGGTAGGTTCAGGGGATGTCTGGGAGCCAGAGGAGCCTTTTTCTTTGGCTTGGGCAATTTCTTCTTGGGTTTCTGCGATTAAAGCGATCGCATCTCCAACGGGAGCTTCTTGACCGGCTTCGACTAAAATAGTTGCTAGATAGCCATCATAGAAAGATTCTACATCCATATCTGCTTTATCTGATTCTACGACAACCACAGTTTCCCCTTTAGAAACTTTATCCCCTGGAGACTTGACCCAAGAGACAATTTTTCCTTCGGTCATGGTAGAACTTAATGCAGGCATGAAAATATCGTGAATCATGGAGCGACCTTCCCAAATGTAGTGTTAAAGCGTTATCAATAGTGTTGCTGATGATAGCAATGGCAATTTATTCTAAGCATTTTTGCCACCCTACATTGTACCTGAAAAGGGTATGCTTTAACATTACTCGGTAAGGTTTAATCTTATTAGGTAGCACCATCACACTACCATTAATAGTTTTAGGAAAAGGACGCAGAAATGGTATTTAGCTAAGCGCTGAGAAGCCCCGTGCTCTACGAAGTCAGCATCGGGGTAGTAGTCCAATTGTGCAAAGTTGAATAGTCTATAATCAAACAGTTGCAATAAAATAAAATCTAATCTGTATTTAGACTATGAAGTTCTTGGTAGGTCTTAACATAAGCTTGGTTTCTTGTTTGGCGATGTTCCCCAATGTTGTAAAGGCCGAGCAAATATTATTGTTAAACCTGCAATACAAATCTGATGAAACCACGACCCGACAGATTCAGTTTTATGGGAATGATATTGATCCTAATTCCACATCCGTTGACGATAGTTTTTCACTAAAAATAGACGGAAAATCAATTGAGGCACCTGAAGAACTCTATAAACGACTTGATAGATTAAGGCGTACTTTTAGCTACGATAGTCTTTCAGGAGGAATTGAAGAACCCTCAGAAAGTACAATTCGTTGTAATTTGGGAGGATCGGCTGAGGGAATGATTCTTGAAGCTCGTTATCTAACTTATAAGACTCCTGAATTGGTGATTGTTGATGATGAAATGCGACCAGTATTAGGTCTGGCTGAAAACTGTTTATTCACTGAGCTTTACACACCCGTCAATTCCAATGCGAGGGAAGATGCGCGAGGGGTGCTTGAAATTTTGAATACTCTAGGTTTACTAGATGATTGATTTAAGAAAAGCTGTCTCTTACGAATATGTTGATGATGGTATTGTTGAAATTTTCGATCAATATAAATGGGGACTGAGACGGTTAGGAGTCAATTTTTCTCAAGATTTATTAGAAACCATTGTTTATTGTCCTCATAATTTAGAAAATACTTTAATGGCTTTTTGTTCTTGGGTTTTATGGTTAAAAAGTAAAGGAGAAAAAACGAATCCTGAGATTTTATCGGAAACCTTAATTCAAGCCTTAAAATCTGACCAAGGTTGGATACCTTATGATTATCAAAAAGATTTTTTAGCGCAACATCTAGACATTTTAGAAAGTCCTCAACTCTCTTTATGGAAAACAGGAGGAAAACAGTTAGGAGAAGCATTAAGAAATCGTGCGATCGCTGATATTTCTGAAGAAGGTGAGATTATTTTTCAGGCTAATATTATATTAACCGATGAAGAAAAAGAAAAAATTGAAGCATTTAAACTTTATATTAATCAATTATATTTATAGCATCTTACTTTCGATAGAAATAAAAATATCAAGATAAGGTACTTGGAAAGTATTAAATAATCAGTTAGGATTAATGATATTGTTTTTAATTCATTCCATTAATTTATATTTATGACTATTGGTATTTGGATTTTAGGAAATCAATTACATTCAGAACAAGCTGCCTTACTCAGTTGCCAAAATAATAAACAAGAAACGCCTGTTATTTTTATTGAGTCTCATACCTATATTCAAAAAAGACCTTATCATCAACAAAAGTTAGTATTAGTTTTCTCAGCAATGCGTCACTTTGCTGAAGAATTGAGTTCACAAGGATGGCCAGTTACTTACAAAATAGCTCAAGATTTTCAAACCGCTTTAAATGATTGGATTGAAGACAATAAAATAACAGAATTAAGACTGGTGACACCTTATGATCGCCCATTTCTAAGACGTATTCAAAGCTTTAAATTAGATTGTCAACTTAAGTTTATTCCTAATAATCATTTTCTCTGGAGTGAAGAAGAATTTAAACAATGGAATGATTCAAGGAAACGGTTATTATTAGAAGATTTTTATCGAGAAGGACGAAAACGATTCAATGTTTTAATGGATGGAGATCAACCCATTGGTGACAAATGGAATTTTGATAAACAAAACCGTAAACCTCCCAAACAAAACTTAAATCCTCCTACTCCTTTATGGTTTGAACCTGATGAAATTACCAAACAAGTAATTAATGATGTTAAATCTTACAAGATAAAAACCTACGGTAAAATTGAACCGTTTAAATGGGGGATCACTCGCTCACAAGCGTTACAAATATTAGACCATTTTTTAGAGAATAATGTAAACAATTTTGGCACTTATCAAGATGCTATGGTGACAGGAGAATATACAATGTGGCATAGTTTAATCTCTCCTTATATTAATCTTGGATTATTAACCCCTTTAGAAGTCATTCAAAAAATTGAAAAAGCTTATCATGAGTTTGATTATCCTTTAAACAGTGTAGAAGGTTTAATTCGTCAAATATTAGGCTGGCGAGAATATATGTATGGAATTTATCAATTAATGGATGATGATTATAGGGATAAAAATTGGTTTGACCATCAAGAAACCTTACCCGAATTTTACTGGGATAGTTCTCAAACGGATATGAATTGTTTAAAACAAATTCTACAACAGGTAGAAGAAACAGGGTACGGTCATCATATTCAAAGATTAATGGTGTTGAGTAATTTTGCTTTAATTGTTGGGGTATCTCCTCAAGCTATTAATGATTGGTTTCATAGTGCATTTCTTGATGGATACGATTGGGTTATGGTTCCAAATGTGATCGGAATGGGACAGTTTGCTGATGGGGGAATATTAGCGTCAAAACCTTATGCAGCCTCAGCTAATTATATTAATAAAATGAGTGATTATTGTAAAAGTTGTGAATATAAACACACAAAACGTACAGGACAAAAAGCTTGTCCCTTTAACTTCTTTTATTGGGATTTTTTATCCCGTCATCAAGATCAATTAAAATCATTGGGAAGAATGAATTTAGTATTAGCTAATCTCAAAAAAATGGACTCAGAAGAATTAAAAGAAATACAATCTCAAGCACAACAATGGAGAAAAAAACATTAAAAGAATTTACTGTAGGGTGGGCAATGCCCACCTTACAAAGTTTTGCAGTTTTATATCTAAAACTATTGTGGTTCTTGATTTTGGTTGGCAGCTTCTTGCGCTTCTAACATTTGTCTTTGCGCTTCTTTAAAAGACTTAGCTGCTTCACTGAGGTTATTGCGTGTATCTTCAGCAAACTCACCTCCACTACGACTCCGTTCTAAATTAGCACGGTGCATTAATCCCAACGGATTCATAAAATCCCCTAATTCGCTTCCATTAGGGTCTCTTTCATTGCTCTGATAAGGCTTATCCACTTGATCAATGGATTGTGCTACAGTTACAGGTGCTAACCCTAGGGTAGTCCCTAAAAGGGTAAGAATAACCGCTAATTTTGTCGTTTTAAATGGATTAAACATCATAGATTTTCTTCCTCAACACTGCTATGTTTGTGTTTAACTAATAATGAAACATTATAAGTCTGCTAAAACCGATTCAGCATCAAAAGACGCGACGGTAATATCAACTGTTTCTAGAATACAACACAATTTTAACGCAATAAACCATTAAGATAGTCTAAAATCTCGCAAAGCGTAAAGAATGCTACAGACAAAGAGAAAAGGAATGTATCATAGTTAAAGATTAAAAAATAATCAAAATTTTCCATGAAACCACAAATCATTGTCTGTGGGTTAGGACGAACAGGATATAAAATCTTTCGTTTATTAAAACGACAAGGGGCCGCTGTAGTAGGAATTAGCGACCGCCTAATTCTAGGAGAAACCTCAGATAACGTCGTTGTGGGTGAATTAAGTTCCCCGTCAACCCTAGCCAAAGCTGGCATTCATAACGCCCATACCCTCGTTTTAGCTAGTAATAACGATGCGGTGAACTTGGGAACCCTCACCCAAGCGAGAATACTTAACCCCAAAATTCGCATTATTAATCGTTTATTTAACCATACGTTAGGGGAAAGACTCGATCAAACCCTTCCCCATCACCATACCATGAGCGTTGCGGCTTTAGCTGCCCCCATTTTCTCCTTTGCTGCTTTAGGCAATAAAGCGATCGGTCAATTACAATTATTTAACCAAATTTGGCCCATTGAAGACGTGGTGATCGATGAAAATCATCCCTGGTTGGGCTTAAATTTAGGGGAGTTGTGGGAATGTCCCTCACGGATGTTAATTTATTATTTACCAGCACAGGGAGAATTAGATTTAGTTTCGGCAGTATTACAGGAAAAATCCTTACAACTAGGGGATCATCTCATTATTGGAACTCGTTTAAGTAGTCGGTCAAAACGTCGTTTTTGGGGTCAAAAATTTGTTAAAGCGATCGCAAATTTACGACGTTATCAGCGTTATGTTAATCCTGTCATTGCGGTAACGTTATGTTTACTGGGGATGATTTTTGCTGCTACTTTCACTTATGTAGCGGTTAATTACAACACCTCTTTAGTGGATGCGTTATACTTCTCCGTGGGCATGATCACTGGTGCCGGCGGGCAAGAACAAGTGGCCGAAAAAGCACCGGCCAGCATTAAAGTATTTACCGCTATTATGATGATTGTGGGTGCAGGGGTCATCGGTGTCTGTTATGCGCTACTTAATGATTTTATTTTAGGCACTCGCTTTAAACAATTTTGGGATGTAGCTAGAGTTCCCACTAAACACCATTATATTGTCTGTGGGTTGGGGGGTATTGGTATTCAAATTGTTCGTCAACTTCAAGAACAAGGGTATGAGGTGGTGGTGATCGAGTCGGATGCCAATAACCGTTTTTTACATACGGCGCGATCGTTAAGGGTTCCCATTATTTTAGAAGATGCAAGAGTTAATGACACCTTAAAGACGGCAAATATACAGAAAGCACAAGGCATTATCGTTGTCACCAGTAATGACATGGTTAACGTCGAAATTGGTTTAACTGCTAAAGCGATCGCTCCTCAGATTAACATTATTCTGCGATCGCAAGATCCCCAGTTTGGTCAGTCGGTTCAAGAGGTGTTTGAGTTTGAAACGGTGTTATGTCCCTCGGAGTTGGCTACTCCTTCGTTTGCGGCGGCTGCGTTGGGGGGTAAAATTTTAGGCAATGGCATGACAGAAGACTTATTATGGGTAGCCTTAGCCACCTTAATTACTCCGAAACACTCCTTTTGTCGGCAAACAGTGAAAGATGCAGCTATGAAAGGGGGGTTTGTCCCGTTATATTTGGAACGAAACCCTTTAACCATCCATAGTTGGGAGTTATTGGATAGTCAGTTAAAGCCTGGAGATGTTTTATATTTAACCATGCCAGCCAATGAATTAGAACAGTTATGGCGTATTCCTTCGGTGGAGTTGCACCTAAAGAGTTCGGAGTCTGGAGTTGGGAGTTCGCGATAAAAACAGGGATACACTCTTTTATTTTTGTTCGATAATAAAAATGAGTCCTCAAGGCAGTCACCTTGGGGACATCAATAAAATACATAATTTTTAAAACAAATGTCTTAATTCTGCCACTTCTAAAGCTGTTTTCCACCCATCCATACCAGCACACCAAATATAGGTTTGAGGGGTAACTCCTTGGGTTAATAAGTCATCGGCTGAAAAGGGGCCAGTTTGCTGATTATCTTTATATAAATACCATTTTTTAGGAGCAGGAGGTTGAGGGGGTTGAGGGGGTTTTTCTGCTGTTGTTTCTTCGGTATGACTTACCGTTTCAGTGACATAAAGTTGATGATCATCGATCAATCTTTTAATAATTTCTGCTTCTCGTTTATATTCAGGACTATCTTTACCGCCTTGTTTTCCTAATTCTAAGGAACGGTGTTCTAAATAAGCCATTAAAGTTTGATAAAGTTGTCGTTTTTGTTCAGGAGTTTCTGCTTGGTTTAACTTTTCAGTAATTTGTCGTTGTATTTCTTCTCTATCTTCACGGCAAGCGCGAACTTCTAGTATTTGTGATGCTTCTTCCCAACTTGAGGCAATGTCAACGTTTTCTAGACCTATATTTGTTTTACGAGTGTAACGGATTGTGTTTTCTCTCGTTGCCTGATTTTCTGATAAGTATAAGACGTTTAATGCTCTTGCTTGAATCACTAATTGAAAGATTTTCGGATCTTCAGGAAAGACATCCCAAAAAGGAGGCTCTTTTTGTATGTGAACAGGAATCGGTAAGTCTCTCGGTTCTCCTCGTAATTGGGCGCGTTTGGCTTCAATACTGTCTCCTTTCCAATCTTGATAGGATTGTCTTAACTCTTTCATGCCATCAATACAACGTAAAGAAAATCCTCCCGTTTCTTGTACAAATACCATCCGATGACGTTCAGAATCACCTAACGGTTTGATAGCACTTTCCTTAATATCAGGGAATTGTTGTAGTAAAGGGAGTATTTTTTGAGCAGCCGGATCGGCGGTATTTCTTCCTCCTAAAATGCCAACATTAACGTTAGTAGAAGGAGTAAACCCTGCATCTTTTCCTGATAAAATTGCCCGATTCATCATAATTAAGGGCTTAGATTTATGATAGGCAATGCGAATATTATCGGTAATTTCTGTTTCGTCATTATAGAGTTTGAAGAGGCGATCGCAGGCTGCCATCTCAGTATAAAGATGGGCATTTTTAGGGGTTTTATCCACCACGGTTTCTTTACTATAATTATAGATAATTTCTTCTAAATCTTCTTGTTGTACATCGGGAATTTTTTGAACATCAAATAAGCGCATATATTCATCAGCGAGGCGGTTTTTCTTCCATAACGGACTGGCTTCTTTTAAAATGTCTTCTGATAGGGTACTACAAATCTGATCCAGTCCCATTTCAAAGCGACTTTTACTTCCTTGAACGTTCGATCCTAATTTTTCAATTAAGTCTTGATACAGTTCATTCATCTTATCGCGATCGTACAATTTAATACCATTAATGGTTAAAACATCGGCACTTTCGGCTTGATGATCGGCTTCTTTGGCAAATTCGTCTCTTGTCTGTATTAAACGCTGTTGAAAGCGATTTAAACGCCTTTCTAAACTGTCTAATTCTTCTTTTAAACGATCAATAACGGTTAATGAAGCAGCGCGAGTTTTTCGCTGTATCGTTGCGATTAAACTGCCTTGAAGATTTTCTAAAATGCTATCACAACACAAGGTGATTCGATCTTTTTTGGTAATACCATATTGCTCTTTTATTTGACTAAATTCTTCTAAAGCTTTTTCATATTCTTTTTGCCGTTCTGTTTCTTTGGGTTCCCAAAGTTGTTCTTTTTGTTGACTAAATCTTTGTCTGGTATCATCAAAAATTTGTCTGACCATTGTTATAAAGATATGAGCAAACTTGGGTCCTAAATTCCGATCTTCAATAATACGATAAAGTTCATTTTCTAGGGCTTTTCTTCCTTGACTAATGGTGCGATCGCGGTTATCATAGATTCTTTGAAAATAGTCCCCGTGTAACCTTTCATCGGGACTTAATTCTCGAAAATGATCTTGTTTATAACTATTAACTTCTTCTTGAATAAACCGATCTAAATCTTTTATTTTTC
The DNA here is from genome assembly GCA_002172675.1 of unicellular cyanobacterium SU3. GTDB lineage: Bacteria > Cyanobacteriota > Cyanobacteriia > Cyanobacteriales > Microcystaceae > Crocosphaera. The sequence goes on along the minus strand of NETF01000146.1, from coordinate 50,833 downwards.
CCTGTTCTTTACCAAAAATATTAATTCCTGTTGCGGTACACTGTAAATAATTTTCTTGGTTAATAGTTTGCCGAAGTTGGTTAACCCATTGCGAGACTTCTTCAATATAAGATTTATCTTGTGCTGCCCCCATATCGGCTAATAATTCTACGTCAGTTAAACGCATTTTTTTAAGAATATCACCTTTAATCAATTCCATCGAATCGGCTGGTAATTGTACTTGTTCATTTAACCACCAATTAACGATGTCTTTTGCTAATCGATAACATAAAGAGTTTCTAATCTGAAAAATAGGAATTTCAATGGTAGATAAGCCAAAACTCATAAAGTTTTTGGGATAACCTCTACCACCAGGATCAGCTTGCGCCCAAGCAGATTTAATATTATCTCGGATAGATCGCTTATGGGGAGAAAAATCTGAAGTCAAATCTAGGAAAATATTTTGTGCAATCATCTCCCGTATTTGATCCAGTTTAAAGTCACTTTCTCCATTTTTTGTTCCCACTAAATAAGTAAAATCAAAGGGGGCGCGATTACTACGAACTTCATCGGCCAAATTCTTACTAAATTGACAATTATATTCCGTTCGATAGTCAGAAAAATAACTTAATTCCATCATGGCTGCGTAGCCATTTGCTAAGACGCGATCGCCTACTTTTATTCCTGCAAAAGCTTGAGGCATGGGAACAATAGCAGTTACTAAAGGACTACCTTCTCCTTCTAACCATTTACGTACACAGTAGCCGATATCGATAAGCATTCCGCTACCCGTTCCCCCAGAAAGTGACCCTGTAACAAACACATTAATGGCGTTGGTACTCACTTTAATATTGTACCGATCTAACATGAAAGTTTCGCGGCCTTTAACCCGATTTACAGCCCCTAAAAATTTATCTCTAATATCATGATAATTACAAAATAAAGCAAATCTACCACAAGCACGAATTTGTCCAGCACCAGCTTCTAAAGAAGTAATATTTCTTTCTAACTCTCTGGGAAACCAACGATCAATCCACGGATATTGTTCCATATTAGAAACCATATCGCTGACTTGTTTTCCGCTAACACTAGCCCAGTGTTTTTCATGATCTTTGAATTTACTTCCTCCTGCTTCTGGGTTACTAATTTTATAATCTTTATCCGTATCTACCACTAAAAAACTGAGGATAGGAAACGCTTCTAAACTGCCATAAGTTTCTTCTACTAATCTACGTATTCTTGATAAAATCTCTGCGCCGGTTCCCCCAACTCCCACTAAGACAGTGGGAACCATACTTTTTTCTTCTACTGCTGCCATATCTGCCTCCTGATTCTTACTGTCTATTTTAGGTTAATTACAGACACTTTCGTTATATAATTGACATAAAACTTTATTGTTCTATATCTTTTAAAAGTAAATTAATTTGATATTTTAGTTCTGGTATTTCTTGTACAATAATTTGCCAAACAAGTTCTAATTCAACTCTAAAATATTCATGGACTAAAAGATTACGAAAATCTGCTATAGCATTTCCTTGACTCATGAGGTACACTATAGATTGTAATATCTATTACTAATGTAGTAAAAATGAAGCCTTATTCTATAGACTTTAGAGAAAAAATCATCGAAGTGTGGAAAAAAGAGAACCTCTCTATCAGGAGTCTAGCTAAGCGTTTTGGAGTAGCGAAAAGCTTTATTCAAAAATTACTTAAACAATATCAACAAACTGGAGATATTAGACCTTTACAGCAAGGAGGAAGCCCATCTCCTAAGCTTAATAGTGAGCAATTGGTGATTTTAGTGGAAATCATGGAAAAAAATAATGATGCAACTCTCGAAGAATTATGTGAGTTACTCTATAAAGAAACAGGAGTGCAAGTCCAAAAAACCACAATGGGAAGAATCAGCAAAAAATTGAACTATAGTGTCAAAAAAAAACTTTATATGCCCCTGAAAAGGACACTGAAAAAGTCCATAAAAAAAGAGTAAAGTTTTGGGAAACTCTTCGAGAGATAAAAACAAATAATTTAATTTTTATAGACGAATCAGGGGTAAATTTAGCAATGCTGAGACTATACGCTAGGTCTCTAAAAGGCAGGAGAGCTAGGGTAGAAAAACCTCAGAAGCGAGGCAAAAATATTTCTATTATTAGTGCATTATCCTTGGATAAAGTTCTGGCAACAAAGAATATTTATGGGTCAGTAGACGGAATTACATTTGAAGCTTTTATCCTTACAAAATTAGTACCAAAGCTATGGAAAGATGCTTGTGTTATTATGGATAATGCTAGAATTCATCTCGGAGAAATGGTCAAAGAATCTATTGAAAAAGCTGGGGCTAATTTAATCTATCTACCTCCTTATTCCCCTGAATTTTCTCCGATTGAAAATTTCTGGTCAAAAGTTAAAGCTATTTTGAGAAAAATCAAAGCAAGAAACTATAAAGACTTAATAGAAGGTATTACATCAGCTATGTTACAAGTTACCAAACAAGATATTCGTAACTGGTTTACTCATTGCTGTTACTGTACCTCATAACTATGGGAATTGCTATATATTATTCTCCTATCAACAAGGAGAAATTAAAGGTAAACCACCAGCAATCATCAAAGCAACTGTAATAATTGTGCCAATAAAACCGATCGCTAATGATATTTTTCCTGCTGGTTCCATGGACATATTTAATACTCCTTGAAACACCCATCTATCTAACGGTAAAACTAATAACCAAAAGAAAGCAATCACAGCACAACCTAACCAAAATTTAATCCATTTCCAGTTACTATTAAACTGTCTAAAAAAGTCATTTAAAAAGACTTCTTCTAAATAACTTCCTCCTGCATTAGAAAGATTAATATTATCAATATAAATGCCATCAGTTTGACGACTCGCTGATCTTAAGTTAGGAACACTGTCTGTACCAAAAATGAGAGAATTGATCTTAATATTTTTCCCTGTTGCTTGGGTAACGGCTGACTGAGTAATATTAACCCCAGTATCTGTTACCATCAATAATTCTTTGCAGTGATTTTGTTGTTCTTCTAGAATTTCCGTAGCATTATTAATCACTATATCTAAATCATCTTGTTGAGGTTCAGGACGTAATTGATAGGGTAAATTGGGATCATTTAATTGACTATTTAATTGCCCAACAATCACATCTTGAGATGATTCCATACTAGACGTTAATTTTGGGGCTTTTCCTCCTCCAATACCCAAAATTTGTACTTTATTAGGATTTCTTAATTTAGCATTAGCTTCTAGGTAAGCATTAACTGCTTGTACCTCTTGATCCATAATAGTATTAGGAGCGTTAAAGGTTTGACCTTGATAAGTGCTGCTACTGAGATCAAGGGCAATAACCACCGCAACGGGTGGTTTTCCGATATTTAATACACCAAATAATAAAGCTAAAGCTAAAAAAATCCCTACCAGAATTAATGGGGTATAAAATAAAGGATATTCAATCACTTTACGGCGATATTTTAACACTATGTTAACTCCTTATTTTAGTGAATCAAATTGATAGTCTGATCCTGTGGGACCTTCATTTCCTTTAACCGCTTGAACTAAGGGAACTTCATTAAATAAATTAAAATCGGTGGTACTATCAGACAGGGTGACACCGTTGTTAAATCCCTGAAATATCATCGCGCGATCGGGATTTTGACTGACGGTTTCGACTAAAGCTTTGGTAGCATCATAAGCGGTGGCTGTACGCCAACTAACTCGTCCTTTCCAACTTTGCAAAGCATCTTGAGCAAAGTCATCTGTGGGACTAAAACTCCAAGGAACGGCTAAGATTATACCTGCGATCGCATCGCCCCCTTGAACTAAAATATCAGCATTATAGAGTTCATCTCCTCCCATTAAGAGCAAAGGAGAGCCATTATTTTCATTCGCTTTAGCTATTTCTACGGCTTGAGGCACTTTACTTTTACTCAAGGCTAAAATAGCTACATTTGCTCCACTATTTTGCACGTTACTAACGGTACTATTTGCATCAAAGTTAGGGGAACTAATATCAATTTGCTCGATTAAATTGCCTTGAACTTCGGGCAAACTATTAATAATTTCTTGTTGTAATTGTTGGCTATAACCACTATCAGAATTATAAAAAATAGCAATGTTAGGTGAAGGTTGCTGTTGCGCTGCATACTGGGTTAAGGTTTTTCCCACAGCTTGCAAATAATTAACTAATAATTCGTCTTCTTTTTCATTAATGGGAATGGTTCTCAGGGTTGATCCTTGAAAGCTAGTGGTAAGGGGAGATAAAACTGCAACTCCTGCATTTTCATACTGTTGTAAGGCTGCTTGACTGCCTTGATCAATTCCATAGCCGACAATACCTAAAATATCGGGAGTATTGATCACTGTTTGGGCAACATTAGCGGCAGTGGTGGGGTCACTACTATCGATGATGGCCACTTCTAACAGTTGCCCTGAAGCCGAAGATTGATTATATTCTGTTTGATATTTAGCTACTCCTCGCAAAATTTCGGCCGCAGAGTCGGGACTACTACTGGTGGGAACGGCAACGGCAATAGTTAGGGGGTTGCCGGCTTGTTTGGCTTGGGCGTTTTGCCAATAAATGCGACTTTCTGGATCATTGCGATCGCTTTGAACGGCTGTTTCATAAGCTGCGATCGCTTCGTCCCAATTTTCTTGGACAAATGCGTCGGCCCCTGCTTGTTTATTGGGGGTTGCTTGTAAAAAGAGTTTCTCTCCTCGACTAACAGACTCCCCATTGCTAGGAGTCGGGATGGTTGGGGTGGGTGAGGGAGGAGGAGTCGGAGGATTGATGCTTTGCTCGTTACCTTTCAGCAAGAAGAATGCAGCCACCCCACCACCCAAAATGATGATAATCAGAGCAATAATAGCAGGGATAAGCCAGGAAGGACTACCACTGCCCGAACTCCCTGCTACAACGGTTTTACTTGGTTTTTGTTTCCCTTGTTTCCCTGCTTCCATAGCTTCTTTGGGTAAGCCGCAAATGATACAGTCAGGGCCGGTGTTGACTTGAGGGGTGTGGGGAGATACTCCAGGGTATTGTTTACCGTCTTTGGGTACTCCATCACAAGTCCATGAACTCATGGGTCGATTACTCTCCTAATCACCATCTTTAAAACTATGAACGATTATTTGAGAAAGCGGATGCTTTTGACTCATTTTTCGTCATAAAGTTAGCTTAGCAATTTTTTTAGAGATTGTCTTGAATTAGCTTACCTTTTCTGCTGATTTGGAAGGGGTAGAACTGGATAAACTTTTGAAATAAAAAGTCCCTACAATCAATAAAAACAATAGATAAACAAGGATTTGTCCTAAATATAAAGTTTGTCGATAGCCAAACAGAGATTTAAGAATAATGCCGGGAAAAGTTTTATCAGGCAAAATATTAGACCCATCCCAAACCAAAGGACCTAAAATACAAGAGTCACCAGGAACCCAACACCATTGTGAAAAACTGGGTTCTAGTTGAGCTAAAAACATCACCACTAAATTAAGATGTTTCAGGACTCCTAAAACTAATCCGCCTACCACTAATAGTAAGAAAATTCCCATCACTTTAAAAAAGAGACGAATATTAATTTTAACCCCTAACTTAAAGAGAAGAAATCCTAATGTAGCTGCAGTTAGTAATCCTAACGTTGCGCCGATACTAGGAATTTTCCAACTGTTTTCAAATTTCGCAATGATAAACAAAACTGTTTCAAAGCCTTCCCTTAAAACAGCGACAAAAACTAATAAGAAAATACCTTTTCCTGCACTATTATTGCCACTTATGGCTGCTTCAATTCCTTGTTCAACTTCTCCTTTTAATTGCTTTCCTTGTTGGGTCATCCAAATGAGCATCCAACTTAACATAGCAACCGCTATGATGCCAAATAATGTGGCTAAACATTCTTTGATAATAGGGGTATAAGGACTTTGATAATTATTCACCCCTTGCAGGATTCCTCCTAATAATAATCCTACTAAAATACTGGCGACAATCCCTCCGCCAATTCCTTTATATACCCAACGATTGAGTTGGGTTTGTTCGACTTTTTTTAGACAAGCGAGTACGATACCCACCACCAGAGACGCTTCAAATCCTTCTCGTAAGGTGACAATAAATGTCGGTAATGCAGCACTGAAATCCATGATTTACAAGGGCTTATTGATTACCTATCGATTATATAATTTTTTTCTATTATTTTCTAGATTTCCCAGACGAGATGTCTGGGTTACTTTTAAATTGCTGGGGTCTGATTAAACATAATCCCGTAACATTTTTTTCAATTCTATGTTATGAACTTCTTCTTGTCCAATCATTCCCCGTGCAAATTCTTCAATGTAAATACTGGCATTTTCTACCAATTCTAAGAGGTCTTTATACAAATCTAATGCTTTTTTTTCATGGTTGAGACTTTCTAGGAGAATGGCGTGTAAACTATGCTCGTTCGTCTCTTCCATCTGGGCAATTTTTAAGCTAGGATGGCCTTCTAATCCTGTTAGGATTTCTCCTACTTGTTGAGCATGAAGCAACGATTCTGTGGCCTGTTGTTGGAAAAATTGTACAATAGGAAGACGATGAGGGCCTGTTACCATTAAAGAATAATGAGTATAGCGAACAACACCAGCCAATTCATATTCCATGATGGTGTTGAGAATGTCATTAGTTTTTTCTCGGTCAAGTTCTCTCATATTTTACCTGTCGAGGAGAAGAATTTATCTTACAAGGACAACATTTTTAAGTCTGTTTTTTTAAGGACAATATTAACTAATTTATCCCCAGACTCTACCTCTAGATTATCCTATCTCTCTGTCTTCTTTTGTAAAATAAAGCTTAAATTTTTTATTTAATGTCACGTTAATGTCATGATTTATCAAAATCAACAATTAATTATTAATTATTATTAAATTGAGTTTGATGGAAAAAGAGCAATAGAATTGATTCACCTTACTCTATTTTATTGACTCATTTGATTTGAGTTGGTGGGAAGAGTTTGTGAAGGACGATTTTGATTAATTTGAACGGTAAGCAAACCAATAAAAACACAGAATCCCATAAGAATCCATAGGAAGGGATTATTATTTTTTGTTGGTTGTTTTCTCAGTTTTCTAATTCTTCGTTGACCTTCTTGATATTCTCTTTCTGTTGTCATGATTTTTTGAATAACGAAAAAGCTTTCATTAACATTTTATCTTAACAGAAATAAAAAGGAATGGGAGAAATTATAGAAAAATTTTTGATTAGGAACTCAGGGATGTTACCTAATGCTCTTAGAAACTCCTACTTACAAAGTTGAATAGAATTTGATAACTAGAGGTTAAAATCTGTTAAAATCAAGGATGTATTATTAAACAATCAATTATTATTGACCTCCCATGTCCTCAGTAAATACCCCTGACTCTTTGAATTGGTTATATAGAGGAACAAGCGAAATTTTTCCTAATCAACCTGACTCTAATAACCCCGAAGAAAACTTAGAAAAATTAATAGAAAAATGTGATCGTCCTTTGAGAATTAAATTAGGAATTGATCCCACCGGAACCGATATACATTTAGGTCATACTATTCCCTTTCGTAAGTTACGATCTTTTCAAGATGTAGGCCATACTGCGGTGGTAATTATTGGAGATTTTACTGCACAAATTGGCGATCCCACCGGTAAATCAGAAGTTCGTAAACAATTAACACCTGAACAGGTAAAAAATAACGCCGAAAATTATTTAGAACAACTCCGTCCTATCCTGGATTTTGAAACCCCAGAACGATTAGAAATTCGCTACAATTCTGAATGGTTAAAGGATCTAAATTTAGCAAAAATTCAAGAACTTCTAGCCACAATGACTGTCGGCCAAATGTTAGCAAAAGAAGGATTTTCAGAACGCTATAAAAAAGAAAATCCCATCTTTCTCCATGAATTTCTTTACCCCTTAATGCAGGGATATGATTCAGTGATGATCGATGCAGATGTGGAATTAGGAGGAACGGATCAAAAGTTTAATATTGCCGTGGGAAGAGACTTACAAAGACATTTTGGGAAAAAACCTCAATTTGGATTATTATTACCCATTTTACTCGGTACAGATGGCAGTCAAAAAATGTCAAAATCTCTGAATAATTATGTGGGATTAAAAGAAGATGAGTTGTCCATGTATTCTAAACTAGAAAAAACTCCCGATGCTATTATTAAAGACTATTTTGAACTATTAACTAATTTACCCCTGGATCAATTACCCGACAATCCTAGGGACTCTCAAAAATTATTAGCCCTAGAAATTGTCACCCAATTCCACGGCAAAGAAACAGCAAAAACCGCCCAAAAAACCGCAGAAGATTTAGTTAAAAATAAAGGGACAGGTGCAACGGATGCGGTTCCCGAATATGATTTATCCAATGTAGAATTTCCCGCCAAATTATTCTATATTTTAAATGCCAGTGGACTCTGTGGAAGTAGTGGAGAAGGAAGACGACAAATACAAGGAGGGGCAGTTCGTTTAGACGGGGAAAAAATCAGCGATGTTAATATTACCTTTGATAACTTAGAACAACTTTCAGGTAAAGTTTTACAAGTAGGGAAAAAGAAGTTTATCAAATTAGTTTAGGTTCAGGATTTATAACTCCCCACGCCGAACTCTAATTGCAACGTCCCGTCTTCTCTTTGATAAACTAGAATACAGGAATGTCTCACGTGAAGAGCATAACAACGTTATTTTAACTTGACACCTTAAACACACCAAGAGGATAAACAGTATTATGGGATTATTTGATCGCCTAGGCCGAGTGGTCCGAGCTAACCTCAACGATCTTGTTAGCAAAGCAGAAGATCCAGAAAAAGTCTTAGAACAAACCATTACGGATATGGGTGAAGACTTGATCCAATTAAAACAAGCCTTCGCCCAAACCCTAGCTTCCCAAAAACGAACAGAAGCACAGTATAAACAAGCCCTTAAAGATGCCAATACTTGGGAACAACGGGCAAAATTAGCCCTCTCCAAAGGGGAAGAAAGCCTCGCCAGAGAAGCCCTAGTTCGCAAAAAATCTTATACAGAAACGGCCACAACCCTAAAAGAACAACTTGAGCAACAAAATGGCCAAATTGAAACCATGCGCCGTAACCTGACAGCCCTAGAAAGCAAAATTTCTGAAGCGAAAACTAAGAAAAATATGCTCATTGCTAGGTCTAAGGCAGCCAAAGCTAACGAACAACTACAGTCAACCATGAATGGTCTAAACACCAGTGGTTCTATGGCCGCTTTTGAACGCATGGAAAACAAAGTTTTAGACATGGAAGCCCGTTCCCAAGCCGTGGGAGAATTAGGGGGATCGAGTCTAGAAAATCAATTTGCTGAACTCGAAGCAGGCAGCGGTGTCGAAGATGAACTGGCCATGCTCAAAGCCCAAATGACGGGATCAGCAGAACCCAAAGGGGCCCTACCAGAAGGAGAAACCGAAGATAAAGCAACTCCTAAAGATGAAGTAGTTGATGCAGAGTTAGACGACTTACGCCGTCAACTCGATAATCTTTAAAACCATGGGTATTTTATCTTATTGCCCTAAAAGTCAAGAAAACCCAGTTGAAGAAAATGGCCAAACTTGTAAGCTATTAACTGGTAACGGAATCATTAGATTACTGATAACTAAACTATGAGTAGTGTTCTCGAAATTACAGATCCTCAATTTGATACAGAAGTGTTTGAGGCCGACACCCCTGTATTAGTCTATTTCTGGGCTTCTTGGTGTGGTCCTTGTCGGTTGGTTTCTCCTTCCATTAAAAAAATTGCTGATAGCTACGGCGATAGTCTCAAAGTGGTCAAATTAGAGGTCGACCCTAACCCCGATGCACGAAGTAAATGTAAAGTAGAGGGGGTTCCTGCTTTACGCCTGTTTAAAGATAAACAGCTTTTGGCCGAACATGAAGGGGCAATCGGAAAACAACAACTAGAAGAGATGCTTAAAAAACATCTTAACTAAAACAGTGAGGTAGGGAGGATTTGATTCCTCTCATCTCCCTCTTTCTGCAAAATAATCAAAACCATGCACTTCGCTAATCGCCTTCAAACTTTAAAAAAAAATGTCTTTGCTGATATGGATCGGGCTAAGTCACAGGCCATCAGCAACGGCAAAACCATTATTGATTTATCCTTAGGATCATCAGATTTACCGGCCGATCCAAAAGCCCTCAATGCGATCGCCTCTTCCCTTGACGATCCCACCACTCATGGCTATCTTCTCCACTATGGAACGTTGAAATTTCGGGAAACGGTAGCCCAATGGTATCATCAACGCTTTGGGGTTGAAGTTGATCCTGATACTGAAGTTTTAACCCTCATTGGTTCCCAAGAAGGAACGGCACATTTACCCCTCGCGTTGCTTGATCCGGGGGATTTTGCCCTACTCCTTGATCCTGGCTATCCTTCCCATGCAGGAGGTGTCTATTTGGCTGGCGGTCAAATTTATCCCATGCCATTGTTGGCTGAAAATGGGTTTTTACCCGTTTTTAAAGATATTCCAAGCCACATATTACCCCAAGCGCGTTTAATGGTGTTAAGTTACCCCCATAATCCCACCACTGCAACCGCATCCTTAGCTTTTTTCAAAGAAGCAGTGGCGTTTTGTCAAGAGCATGGGCTAGTATTAGTTCATGATTTTCCCTATGTTGATATTGTTTTCGAGGGAATGGCTCAACCGCCTTCAATTTTACAGGCTGATCCAAGGAAATCTTTGTCTATTGAGTTTTTTACTCTCTCTAAGTCCTATAATATGGGTGGCTTTCGTATCGGTTACGCCATCGGTAACGCAGACATTATTCAAGCCTTAAGACGAGTTAAAGCAGTTGTCGATTTTAATCAATATCGAGGCATTTTAAACGGGGCGATCGCCGCTTTAACCGGAGATCAAAAGACAGTCGAAAAGACAGTGAAACGCTTTCAAACCAGACGAGACGCTTTTATCAACGCCCTCAATGCCATTGGTTGGCAAGTTACATCCCCTCAAGCAACCATGTACGTCTGGGCTAAATTACCCCAACCGTGGGAAAATAAATCCGTTGAGTTTTGTACTGAGTTAGTAGCAGCAACAGGGGTTGCTGTGTCTCCTGGTGCCGGGTTTGGAAAACAAGGAGAAAGATATGTGCGGTTTGCTTTAGTCCATGATCCCGATATTCTAGAACTGGCTGTACAAAAGATTAACCACTTTCTAGAAGAAACTCCAAAACCTTAACGTTAAACTTTTTTGGTTTAAGATTTTATTCTTTAGATACTTGACAAAATCGAGATAATATGCTAATTTTCACTCAAACTTACTACTTAAAAATGGCAAAAACGAGTCGAGACGGTTAACTTATCAACAATTAAACCAGCGAGCGCAACAACTCGCCATTCATCTGCTTATGAAACGTATAGTTGAGTTCTCCCAAAAATATCGAGTGAATGTACGTTTAGCTTATTATCCTCCTTACCATAGTAAATATAATCCTATTGAACGAACCTGGGCTGTATTAGAAAACCATTGGAATGGGAGTATTTTAGATGAAATCGAAACCGCTTTGAAATTCGCCCAAACTATGACCTGGAAAGGAAAACACCCCGTTGTTAAGTTGATTACTGAAACTTACGAAAAAGGAGTAAAGCTTACTAAAAAAGCAATGGAAAAAATTGAAGAAAAATAGGCAAAAGCGAGTGTGTAATTCTGAGGTGTCTTCCTCGCGCGTTCCCAAGGCGAATGCGATTCGCCGGGGTCGCTCGTCAGAATGTAGCGGTGCGACCCCGGTGCTTCGTAAGCACCTAGGGAACGCGCACCAAGAGAAGACACACTCAAGACAGGCAAGAGGCAAAAGTATCTTATTTTAAGGCTAACTGCTTGAGCATTGACTGTCTTCTTTTTAGCTATTAGGTTATTTTGTACTGGTGCAAGATGTCAGTGTGAGAAAGAAGAGAAAGAAAAGAAATAAATAAAGGTTATATATTCAAAAACGATCTTAAGCTCAAGTAAATCGTGAATTGATCGCCAAAGTCGAAACAACCTAAAATTCAGCCAAAGGAACTAATCCGCCACTACTTTTAGGATCACCTCGGTGGCTATTTTCCCAGTCTTCATCTTCCTGTTCAACATCGACTAGATCAGCATCATTCAACAAATCTGGTGAAATATTATACTCCATATTTTCAGAGATAATACCATCGCTTTCTTGAATATCCCAAGACCATTGTTCCCTGTCTTTTACTTCCAACCCCTGCAAGTCTTGCCACTCTCCAGTAGAAGTTTCTAAAGGTTCAACAGTTTCAACGTTAGTAACTGAGGGTTCATTGGCCAATACTTCAGGCAAAGAAGCGACAATCGCACTTAAAAGGATCATACTGATAAAGGCAGGCCAAATATAATTAACAAGTCGTAAAGGGTTCATAACTGATTCGTTGACTCCATCACAATAAAGACTAGGCTAATTAGCTCTACTTATTAAGATAATCAAAACTCAAAAAGATGCAATGTATCGAAAGTATGGGGTGTCGGGTGTTGGGTGTGTGGGGACAGGTAAACAGTGATTGCTATCGTTAAAATGTAACTAAAGTTTCCCCTTTCTTTATAAAGAGGGTTGACAATAAACATAAAGATCCCTAGCTAGTAGATTAACGTGGAACTGAAACAAGTCATCATTGCTTATAAAGCAGGAGACATCGAAAGCCAAAAATGGGCGCAACGATGTGCTAAAGAACTAGAAGCCCTCCACTGTAAGGTATTGATGGGACCCAGTGGCTATAAAGATAATCCCTATCCCGTATTTCTTTCCTCTGCTTCAGAAAACATTGATCTCGCCATTGTTTTAGGGGGAGATGGCACTATTTTAGCGGCCGCGCGACAATTAGCCCCAGAAAGCATTCCTATTTTAGCAGTCAATGTGGGGGGACATTTAGGTTTTTTAACCGAACCGTTTGAATTATTTAGAGATACTCAACAAGTATGGCATCGTCTGCAAAGCGATCGCTATGCTATGTTACAGAGGATGATGTTAGAGGCCAGGGTTTGTGAAGGCGATCGCTGTTCTCGTCAAGCAAGTAGCGATCGCTTCTACTGTCTCAACGAAATGTGCATTAAACCCGCTAGTATTGACCGAATGCCCACCGCTATTTTAGAACTAGAAGTGGATGGGGAAGTGGTCGATCAATATCAAGGGGATGGCTTATTAGTGGCCACACCTACCGGTTCAACCTGTTACACCGCTTCGGCCAATGGGCCGATTATTCACCCTGGAATGGATGCGATCGCTGTTACCCCGATTTGCCCGTTAAGTCTATCAAGTCGTCCCATTGTCATTCCTCCAGGTTCAATCGTGGATATTTGGCCCCTCGGAGATTATGAATTAAATACTAAACTATGGACTGATAGTTCTTTGGCCACTTCTATTTGGCCGGGTCAATGGATATCAGTAAAAATAGCCCATTGTATGGCCAGATTTATTGTCTTACGAGAAAATTATTCTTTTTATCAAACCCTACGAGAAAAATTACAATGGGCAGGGACAAGAATTCATTTTGATAATAATCATCGGGTTAATTAGAGTAATAAGAATTATTACTAGTCATAAATTGTCTAAAACTATCTCTTAAAATGCTAAAGTAATCATCTAATCTATAGAAAATAATTAGCCATGAGTTGGACAAAAGTGCTTGCTGTTGATGACCTGCCAATGGGTTCTCGTCAAGTCGTAAAGACAGGAAATCATAACCTATTATTGTTGAATCATAATGGACAAGTTTACGCAGTAAAAAATAGCTGTCCCCATCTCAAGATTTCCTTAAAAAAAGCCAAAATTAACGAGGATGGTGCTTTAGTTTGTCCTATGCACCGCAGTGCTTTTGATCTGAAAACAGGGGCAGTAAAAGAGTGGACTCCTTGGCCACCTTTAGTGGGAAAAGCTATGGGGATGATCTCTCAAGAAAAAGCCTTATCTGTGTTTTCAGTGAAAACCGAAGAAGGAAGTATTTGGGTAGATTTAACCGATAGTTAAAGTCGTTTTATATCCCTAGACAGAGGCGTTTTTAATAACGTCTCGATACCATAAAATTGATGCTTAAAAGGATATAAAGTTATGGCAAATTTAATCGAATTCGAGTTATTTGCTCCTTACAATGAAAAGGCGACCTTAAAAGGATCTTTTTCTGATTGGTCAGACATTGAAATGGAAAAAGATGAAAACGGTTACTTTCGTACCAAAGTAGAACTAGAAGATGGGGTTTACGAATATAAATTCCGTGTGCAAAGTAAATCTCCTTTTTTAGAAGAAGATGAATGGGTAGAAATTAATGATCCTTATACAAAGGAAATAGATAAAGAAGGAAAAAATAGTATTACTCGTGTTAAAGATGGTGAAAAAGTCATTGATACTTATGTCTGGAAACATGATGATGTTTCTTTATCTAGTAACGACAGTTTAGTTATTTACGAATTATTTGTTGATAAGTTTTGCACTAATTTTCAAGGAGTTATCGATCAGTTAGATTATTTAGCTGAATTAGGGATTAATGCCATAGAATTAATGCCACTGCAAGCATTTCCTGATGAAAAAAAATGGGGTTATACTCCTCGTTATTATTTTGCGCCCGAACCAACTTATGGTTCTTCAGAAGACTTAAAACGCCTCATTGATGAATGTCATGGAAAAGGAATTCGTGTCTTATTAGATTGTGTATTTAATCATTCTGATACCGAAAATCCCTTAACCCAAATTAATCATGATTATTGGTATCGTAAAGAACCAAAAGATCCCGATCATAGCTGGGGTCCCGAATTTGATTATGAATATTATGATGAAAATTTAGATATTAAACCAGCTTGGCAATTTATTGGCGATGTGGTTAAATTTTGGGTTGAAGAATATCATGTTGATGGCTTTCGTTATGATGCAGCTAATCAAATTGATAACTCTGAATTTTTAAATTGGTTAAGTGAACAAGCAAGAACTTCGGCAGGAGATAAACCCTTTTTTAACACCGCAGAATATATCCCCGAAAATCCTCAGTTAGCCGGTTTTGATCGACCCGTAGATAGTTGTTGGCATGAAAGTTTTTATCAGCAAGCGATTGCTCATATTTGTGGAGATAATTGTAATTTTGAAGACTTAAAAGAAGTCATTAATTGTCAACAACAAGGTTATCAAGGGGCAAATAGTACCATTAATTATATTTCTTGTCACGATCATCAATCTGTGTTCAGTGAATTAGGCGATCGTAATATTTTTGACGAAGAAGCCTTCAAACGGGCTAAGTTAGGGGCTATTTTATTGATGACAACCGTCGGTGTTCCCTTACTTTGGATGGGCAATGAATTCGGAGAATATGATGCAGATGCAGAATCAAGTATCAATTGGGATTTACTAGAAAATGATAACAACAAAACTCTATTAGAGACTTACAAAAAATTGATCGAGTTAAAAACGAACAAGGATGCTTTACACACCGATAATATTGATTTTATCCACGAAGATATTGACAATAAAATTCTAGTCTATCAGCGTTGGGATCAAGAAGATTCTCGTGTGGTTGTTGTACTTAATTTTTCAGGCAATTCTTTATCAGATTATAAGATTCCTAATTTTCCTAATTCTAAAGATTGGAAAGATTACCTCAATGATCAAGAGTATGAAGCATCAGACAATCAATTGATTCTGAATATAGGAGAGTACGAAGGTAAAGTATTAGTTAGTTAAGTTCGGAGTTTGAACTAGAGTTTAGACTCAACAAATTTGATCTTTTAATTGGCTATTGAGTCTAAACCTCTGTTTTTTTTACTAAATAATAGAACGTCCTTCGGCCCATCCAAACTGAATATAATGTTTTGTTGCTGAAAGCGCGTCTCCTCCGACAGCTTGACTAACATCAGGATTGAGATTCATATAACTAACTGGGTTAAACACAAAGGGATCACGACCTTCTGTGACTCCTGAGGTGAGATAATGATCAGTTGCTCCCACTCCGTCTAGTCCAAAAGTTTGAATTAAGTCGCTGTAAGAAGCAATATAACCAAATTCTGAAAAATTATCAGCACTACGTCCTTCCGAGTGACCTTGATCGACAAAATGATCCTTAGCTGCTTCTAAATTAACGCCAAACGCGCCCAGTAAATCCGAATGAGAAGCTAGATACTGCTTAGAATCAAAGCTGTTTCGAGGTCGTTGCTCAAAATGACCAGCACTGACATAATGTAGAGTCGCTTGTTGGCGATCGCCTTGCAATGCGTCAATTAAACCGTGTAAATCAAATCCAATATTAGTAATAAGATCATTATGAGACGCTCCGTACTGGGCTGCATCAAAATCAGGGGATAAAGATAAAAAGTCTAAGGCATAAGTTAGAGTTGTCGGTTCGTATTCAAACGTATAGATAGTATCGAGAAAAGCTGCCACTTCAAATCCCCTTTGAGGCAGATCTGTCAGAAATGGGGGAATAATATCATTTTCAACTGGATCGATAGTAATTTGATCTTCTGTCAAATCTAGTAGAGCAAAAGTTGGGAAAAAACCATCTTGAAAAGTAACGTATTGTCTATTTATCTCGAATGTTTCCCCATTAAACTCAACTGTTTCTGTTCTACCGGTTACTTCCCCATTAAATATTTGTCTTCTCAATGGGTTTCTAATTTCTCCATTAATGAGAACCGAAGTCACATTAGTTGCACCAGGATCAGTTAGTGCGAAAAGGATGGTTGAAGGAACACCATCTATTTCCCCTACTCCCCGAAAAAAAGCTGGTTCAGCGAAAGTGAAATGGTAAATGCGCCAAAGTTGATGAATAATGGAATTTTGTTGTAACATTGCGATGATAAGATTGACTCAAAAATTATTTAAAGTTAGCCAATTTTAATATAATAATTTTTAAAAAAGGTTAAATAATAACTATAGAAAAAATTATAGGAACATTTATGTCGTCACCGTCTAAGCGAATATTATTTATCAGTAATGGCCATGGAGAAGATAACCACTCATCCTATGTCATTGAAACCCTATTACAAATGTATCCTAATCTAGAGGTGGCGGCTATGCCTATTGTGGGGGAAGGGAACGCCTATCGTCGCTTAAATGTACCCATCATTGGCCCAACCCAAAATATGCCCTCTGGAGGCTTTTCCTATATTAACCGTTTGCGTCTCTTCACCGACTTAAAAGCCGGGTTAGTGGGGTTAACCTGGCGACAGTTACAAGCAGTCTGGAAATATGCCCCGAGTTGCGATTTAATTATGGCTACTGGTGACACCGTATCCCAAGGGTTTGCTTATTCGACGGGGTATCCTTATGTCTCTTTTATTTCCTGTTTATCTGCGTTATATGAAGGCAAGTTAAACGTTGGACCGTTTATTGGAACTTTTTTGCGATCGCCTCGCTGTTTAGCAGTGTTTACTAGAGATCCTTACACGGCAAAAGATTTAAAACAACAAGGCATCAGTAAGGCACAGTTTGGGGGTATTCCTTCTCTAGATAAATTACAACCCACAGGCAAAGATTTACAATTAAAACCCGATGTGCCGATGGTTGCGTTATTGCCGGGATCACGCCTACCTGAAGCCGTTCGCAATTTTAAATTACAACTTAATCTTATATTAGAAATTATCAAAATAATGTCTCCCGAAAAAATACAATTTCGGGCTGCTTTAGTTCCTAAACTGATGCAAGAATTAGCAACGATAGCGAATAGTGAAGGTTGGGAATATGAAGATAATCAATTAAGCAAAAAAACTGAACAAGGAACCGTAAAAGTCTCGTGTTATTCTGATGCGTTTAATGATATTTTACACAACTGTACGTTAATGTTAGGCATGGCAGGATTAGCCGTCGATCAAGGTATTGCTTTAGGTAAACCCGTCATTCAAGTACCAGGAGTTGGCCCCCAGTTTACCTATGAGTTTGCTGAGGCACAAAACCGTCTCATTGGCAGTTGCGCCCAAACCATTGGTCAAGGCCCAGCAACCTCCGAAATCCTTACAGAAGCAGCCAAATGTGTGGCTAAAACCGTTACCGATCACGCTTATTTACACGAGTGCGAAGAGAAAGGAAAAGCCCGTTTTGGACCCTCTGGGGCTTCTGAAAGAATTGCCCGTTTTTTGTTGTCTCATTTGGACGTTAAACATTTATAAGTTAAAGAAAAAGGAAGCAAAATTGCTCCCTTTTGATAAAAATTATGGCGATAAACTAGATTTTTAAAATAACTTTTTTAAAATTTACTGTTGAGGAGGTGCTACAGTTTCGTTCGTAGCTGAATTGATAGGAGTCTCGTTTTCAGGAGGATTTTGGTTCGTAGAAGATTGAGGTTCAGGCGGATTTTGTTGTACAGGAGAAGGAATATTTACTTCTACTTTTGGTTCTGAAGAAGAGGCTTCAGGTTGTTGTTGCACAGGGACAGGAATAACTTCTTTTGTCTTTTCAATAATCGTTGTTTCTTTATCAGGTTGTTGTTGTT
Source organism: unicellular cyanobacterium SU3 (assembly GCA_002172675.1). Lineage (GTDB taxonomy): Bacteria > Cyanobacteriota > Cyanobacteriia > Cyanobacteriales > Microcystaceae > Crocosphaera. Next base: position 32,416 of record NETF01000146.1, on the reverse strand, counting down.
CAGGAGTTTGATCGGAGATAACAGGAACTGGAACAATTTCTTTTGTCCTTTCAATGATGGTCATTTCTTTATTGGATTGTTGTTCTTCACTAATAGGTGGAGTATCAATGGTTTTTTGTTGTTGAGAAAAAACTGTATAAAAGATCCCTGCCACTAAACCGATAGCAACGGTTAGAAAAATTCCTAATAGTAAACCGCCCGTCGCGTTATTATTATCACGAGTTTTAAGGCGGTTTTGTTGATAGTTTTCGGTCATTTGACCATCTACGTAACCATTACGATAAGAAACTTCTTCAGAAGTAGTGGGTCTAGCATTAACGTTTCCTGTTACTTTTTCAGTGTGATAAATTTCTTTTTTAGACATAATTTTACCTCAATTGTAAATTATAGAATATACAAAAAATTTTCGTATTTTAGGTTACTTAGTTTTAAAATCGTTACTAAGAAAAGACAATACTTTTTTGTGATTTAACGATAATATCTAATTTAATTATTTTTTATTTTTTTTTGCCTCTATCCTAGGCAGGAATTTAATAGCTTTTTCTCTATATCCCAAGATATAAGTACCTGGACAACAATAAATGTTACTTTGAGGGGAGTAGGGAGCAGAGGAGGCAGAGGAGACAATATGAATAATCTTCTCAACTCCGAACTCCGAACTCAGTCTAAACACACTTTTTTTGATAACTCAAAACCGTATTTTGTAATAACATGGCCACCGTCATCGGTCCGACACCACCGGGAACAGGGGTAATATAACTGCTAACTTGAGAAACTGAGTTAAACTCAAAATCTCCTACTAACTTAGAAGCACCATCTTCTGTCATAATACGGTTAATGCCCACATCAATGGCGATCGCTCCGGGTTTGATCATTTCCCCGGTAATAATATTCGCTTTACCCACCGCAGCAATAATAATATCCCCTTGACGGGTTATTTCTCCTAAGTCGGGGGTACGAGAATGGGCAATACTAACTGTTGCATTTTTTTCTAACAACATCAACGCCAAGGGTTTACCCACTAAAATACTGCGCCCTACCACTACCGCGTGTTTTTCGGCAACATCTAGGTTATATTCTTCTAACAAACGCATCACACCCCAAGGGGTACAACTGCGTAACCCTTGTTCACCCCGTATTAAATGGCCGAGGTTCATGGGGTGTAAACCATCAGCATCTTTTTCTGGAGCGATCGCATGAAGTAACTTAACCGTATCTAAATGGGGAGGTAAGGGTAACTGAACTAAAATACCATCCACCCGTTCATCTGCATTCAATTGATGAATTAATGCTTCAACGTCTTCTTGTGGCGTTTCCGTGGGTAAATGACGACCAAAAGAAGCGATCCCTACTTTAGCGCAAGCTTTTTCTTTGTTACGAACATAAACCGCACTAGCAGGGTTATCTCCTACCATAATAACGGCTAACCCAGGAGGGCGACCCATATTCCCTTGTAATTTTTCAACGGTTGTTTTTAATTCTCCCTGAATTTTTTGCGCTAATGCTTTACCGTTTAACAAAGAAGCAGTTTCAGAAGACATGGATAACCTAGATAAATTTGGAACGTAGGAGTAGTTTATGATGTCCTATAATTTAGCCTATCTCAAGACCGTTAATTTCACCGCAGTGATCATGAAAGTTTTAAGCATTCGAGGGGTTCATGGTGCTATTTTTTCCTTTCTGGTGGGAGGGTTGATCGGATGTACCCCCGTCAACTATTTAGGGTTAGCACAACCCTCTATTACTCCCATTGGGGAACTGTCTCCCCAATCCTCAACAGAAAGCACCGCCGAAGAAAATATCATCTATTTAGAGGGAAAAGTGGTGGACAGTGCGCCTTTTATGGAAAGTGGTTCCTATCAACTTCAAGATCAAACCGGGACTGTCTGGGTACTCACCGATGGTCCACTTCCTGAAACTGGGGACAGGATTCAAATTACAGGAAAAGTGACCTATCAATCCATTCCTATCGAGGGTCAAGATGTCGGAGAGTTGTATATCTTAGAAGTTGAAAAACTAGAGGCCAATACCCCTGATAATATCTCGACAGTTGAACCCGTCGTTGATACTGAAGTCGAGACTTCTAGTGATACTGAAGTTAAACCCACCCCTAAACCAGAAGCTAATGAGTTTCTCCTCCCCCACAAACGCAACACCAAATAATATCCGTTCTGTTGCTTTGGCTATTCTTCATCAAGACGGCCATTTTTTGATGCAGTTACGGGATAATATTCCTACGATTATTTATCCCGATCGCTGGGGGTTTTTTGGTGGCCATCTTGAACCAGGAGAAACCCCAGAAATGGGAGTTAAACGAGAAGTTATTGAAGAAATTAATTTCACCATCGAAAATCCTATTTTCTTCTGTCGTTATGATGATGAAGTGGCGTTACGCTATATTTTTCAAGCCCCGTTAACGGTGTCTATCGATGACTTAAATTTACAAGAAGGGGCTGATTTAGGGTTAGTTTCCCCTGATGATGTTAAACAAGGACACTGTTATTCTAAAAAAGTGGACGGCGTTCGTCCTTTAGGGAAAATTCATCAAGCAATTTTGTTAGATTTTCTCAACAGAATATAAAAATAAATTATTAAATTTTGTGGCATTTCGTAGAAATCTGACACAACTTTGATATATATAGCAATCAGGAATGATATATGAGAACTGCTCAGGACATAATAATATTATGTCCCTACGAATCACTTCTGTAGGGGTTTAACATTGTTAAACCCTGCTTAATATTTTCTCACAACTGAAACCTGATTGCTATATAAACTTTGAAATATAGGGAGAAATCTTATGGGTTTTAAATATATTAATCAAATTGCTAACCCCGACAATTTACAGGAATTTCTTAACTTAGTAGATTTAGCAGCAGGTGCGGGTCAAAATGTTAATAATGCCATTGATTTAAGCCAAAAACTGCACGAAACAGCCCCGATGAAAGTTTGCCTTCAGATACTGAATCAAGATGCTGACTGCGCTCAAATGCTCAAAGAATGCTACGTCGGTCCTTATTTTGACTTAGAAACTATGTTAAAAATGCCGAAAGGTTCTTTAGGATGGACTTACGCGAAAGTGTTGAGTACCCTAGGTTATGATCCTCAGTTTTATCGAAGCACGGAAAACTTTAAAACCGATGCTGATTATGTTACCTTTCGTGTCTTTAAAACCCATGATCTCCATCATATTTTGACAGGGTATAGTTTAGATGATTTGGGAGAATTAGGGGTTCTTTCTGTTAGCGTTGGACAATTTGCGTATCCTGGTTTCACGTTTCTTGATTTAATGTCTTTTTTGTTTAGATTTTTTAAAAACGATCAAGCTTATAATAAAGATATGACCCCCCAAGAACAGGTAAAAACTTTAAATTATGCTTTTAAATTAGTTTCTGCTGGTATCGATATGGGACAAGCAGCTAAACCCTTATTTCCTGTAAAATGGGAGGAAAACTTAGACCGTCCTTTAGATGAATGGCGGGAAATGTTAAATATTAAACCAGCTTTAAACGGTCCTTATAGTTGGTACAGTCGTGAAAAACTTAAAGCTGCTATTGCTTAATTAATAAGTCAAAAATTATGCTAAATATGCTACAACTATTAGCTAATATCATCATTAGTATTTTAATTGCCTTTTGGATAGGGGCGATCGCTATTTTTTCTATTCAAAATATTACTGCCGTTTCCCTAAAATTTTTATTCTGGGAATCAATTAAATTACCCATCGGTGTGTTACTCTCCTTTTGTGTTGGAGGAGGCTTTATTATCGGGGGTTTATTGCCTTTTCTCTTACAACCGTTTAAACGCAAGAAAAAACGACCTCTAAGAAGTCCAATGGATGATGGGGGGTACTTTGACTTTGATAATTAAATTAAGGTAAGTATTGACTATGAGTAACTCCCGTATTTTAGTGGTTGAAGATGAAGCCAAACTGGCTCAGTTTATTGAGTTAGAACTGAAATATGAAGGCCATGAGGTGACAGTGGTTAATGATGGGTTATCAGGACTGACAACAGCAAGAGAAAGTAACCCTGACCTCATTTTATTAGATTGGATGTTACCAGGTATTTCAGGACTCGAAATTTGTAAACGACTACGACAAACCGGGAGTAAAGTTCCTATTATTTTATTAACCGCTAAAGATGATATTAGCGATCGCGTGGCTGGTTTAGATGCAGGGGCCGATGATTATATTGTTAAACCGTTTAATTTAGAAGAACTATTAGCAAGAGTCAGAGCCAATTTAAGGCGAAACCACGAGGAAGACCCCGATCTTTTGCAGTTTTTAGACCTTAGTTTAAATCGGAACACCCGTGAGGTGTTTCGGGGTAGTCGTTTAATTGAACTAACGGCCAAAGAATTCGATTTACTAGATTATTTAATGTCTCATCCTAAACAAGTCCTGAGTCGAGATCAAATTTTAGAAAGGGTATGGGGTTATGACTTTATGGGAGATTCTAATATCATTGAGGTTTATGTGCGTTATTTACGCTTAAAATTGGAAGCTGAGAAAGAAAAACGACTCATTCAAACCGTTCGAGGGGTGGGTTATGTGTTACGAGATTAGACTCAAAAACTGATTAAAATAAAGGTTCGTTAGTTGATGAGTGAACATAAGATCACTTATCATTATTTTCAGCATCAATTGATTAAGATAAGTGTACCGACAAGTTGCTTATTTCTCTCCAATATTAACTACAAGACAGGTCAAAATAATAATATGAGTGCAACTACCCTTGACGCTAGAGACTTATTTCGTGCTGCTTACGAGAACCGTTACACTTGGGATAAAGATTTTCCAGGATATACAGCCGATGTCACCTTTAAGGATAACGATCTCACCTTTACTGGTCAAGTGCGGGTAAATGGCGATATGTCTACAGAAGTCTTTAACATAGAAGATGAACAAGCGTTAAACCAAGTTAAGTCCCAACTTTGGGAAACCGCCATTCATCGGGTTCGTCGTTCCTTTGAAGATGTTCATGGTCAAAATACCTTTCGTTACGGTGATAGGGACGAAAGTGGGGCCGTAGAAATTCTCATGGGAGGAAAATCAGAAGGCGATCGCTATAAACTCCGTGATAATGAGGTGTGTCATGTTCACCGTCATATTCATGGGGTTGTGGTAACAATCGATACTTTCAGTAGTCATAAAACAGAAGAAGGCTATCTTTCTCACCGTTATGACTCTATTTATCATGACCCAAAAACTGGAGAACCCAAGGGAGGCAAAAGTTATTTTGAGGATAACTACGAAAAAGTAGATGGTTATTACATTTTAACCAGTCGTGTGATTACAGGGGAAGAAAACGGAGAAACTGTTACCAAAGAATTCGGCTTTTCTAATATTAAGTTATTACAACCTGCGATGGTTTAATGGCTTTGGTGTTGGGGATGAGATAATCTCTTATCTTTAAGATCAATATGAGTTCAAAAGCCCCAACTAAGCTCTTGGTATAGTTGGGGTAGTTCAGCACAGACCTAATTACTTCTTTGAGATTAAGCTGATAAAAATAGGTGTCTGAGGCCAGAAACGCTAGTATAGAGAGAATAAATTTTCATTTTGTTGCATCTCTTAAAAAAATAATTTTATGGAAATTCCTGCGCCTAATAAAATAAATCGTCCTCTTCCGTGGATTTTAGCCATTATGACAGGTGGACTACTGTTGGTTGGAGGATTAACCTATAGAATCGCTAAAACTCCTGTTTCCGAAAATGAACTGGAGAAAATGACCGTCATTGCTGAACGAGAAACCCTAGCCGTGGATATCGAAGCCAGTGGAGTCGTAGAACCCATCGAAAGTGTCAATATTAGCCCTAAAAATCCAGGACGGTTAGTACAGTTGCGAGTGGAACAGGGGATGAAAGTCAAAGAAGGGCAAATTTTAGCCCTGATGGAACATACAGAAGTTAAAGCCGAAGGAAAATACGCTGAAGCTAATTACAATCAAGCTTTAGCCGAATTAGACGCGGCTAAAGTCCGTATTCCTAGTGAAGTTCAACAGGCTCAAACCCGTTACGTTCAAGCACAGACTCAACTTGAACAAGCTAAAGCTAATCTAGAACAAGCAGGTGAAAGGATTCCCAAAGATATCGATCAAATTAAAGCACAAATTGTATCAGCCCAGTCAACTGTTCAATTAGCGGCTTCTCGTGTGAAACGAAACGAAGAATTACTAAGAGAAGGAGCCATAACTCAAGATCGATTCGATGAACTGCTTAATAATTATAATAATGCTCAAGCCAGTCTTATCGAGCTTCAGACAAGGTTGGAACAGGCTAATCAGACTACTAAGCCAGAAATTGAGCAGTTGAAGCAAGAAGTGGTACAAGCGCAAGCATCCGTCGCGGAAGCACAAATTCAACTCGAAGAACGCAAACGAACCGCTAAAACCGAAATAGCCCGCTTAGAAGCGGCCACTGAGGCTGCTAAAGCCCAACTCGAACAAGTGGTTATTCAATTCCAAGATACCGCTATTCGCGCCCCCTTTGAGGGCATTGTGACCCAAAAATATGCTGACCCAGGAGCATTTGTCACTCCGACTACCTCCGCATCTAGCACAGCCTCAGCCACCTCCAGTTCAATTTTAGCCATAGCCAGAGGGTTAAAAGTGGTAGCGAAAGTCCCAGAAGTGGATATTGCTATGATTAAACAGGGGCAACCCGTGATGATTAAGGCTGATGCTTTCCCTAACGAAGTTTTTAAAGGACAAGTGGTGTTAATCGCCCCCGAAGCGGTTGTCGAAGACAATGTCACCTCATTTGAAGTGACCATCGGTTTAGTGACAGGACGGGATCAATTATTATCACGGATGAATGTAGATGTGAACTTTTTAGGGGAAGAAGTGAAAGACGCTTTAGTGGTTCCTACCGTCGCCATTGTCACCAAAAACGGGGAAACCGGGGTAATGGTAGCTGATGAAAACGAGAAACCAAAATTTAAACCCGTTACTATCGGTCAAGTATTAGATGAAAAAACCCAAATTCTTTCCGGTTTAACCACGGGAGAAAGGGTATTTATAGATTTACCCGAAGACGAAAAACAGAAATCACTCTTTTAATTAATAACTCCTATGAATTTTTTAGACAGTGTTAAAATGGCAACCTCCATGTTAGCTGCTAATAAATTACGCACTAGCTTAACCATGTTAGGGATGATTATTGGTAATGCTTCGGTGGTTGCTACCATTGGGATTGGTCAAGGGGCCGAAAACCTGGCCACTGAACAGTTAAATGAATTAGGTCCTAAAGTGCTGTTTGTGGTGCCTGGAACCCGTAAAGCGCGACGTGCTACCCTAGATATACCGAAGACTTTAGTCTGGGAAGATGCAGAGGCGATCGCAGAACAAGTTCCCAGCGTCACCGCTGTTGCACCGGAAAGAAATCAACGACAATTAATTAATTACAAAAGCGAAAATACCAGTGCTTTACTCATTGGAACCACCCCAAACTATCCTAAAGTCAGAAGCTTTCCAGTAGAAGAAGGCCGGTTTATTAATGAGATTGATATGCAACGAAATAAACGAGTTGCTGTCATTGGACAGGATATTGTTGAGCGTTTTTTTAGACTTAGTGATCCCATTGGTGAATCTATTAGAATTAAAAATATTTCGTTTGAAATTGTAGGAGTAATGTCTCCGAAAGGGTCTTTAGTTGGCACTAATTTGGATGAAACAGTGTTAATTCCTCTGACGACTATGGCCAATCAAATTGTAGGGAAAACCTCTCCCTATGGATTACAAGTGAGTTGGATTAATGTAGAAGCAGAGAGTGTTGATACTGTCTCGGCTGCTCAATTTCAAATCGAAAATTTATTGAGACTAAGACATCAAATCACCAACGAAGATGACTTCGGGGTAGAAAGTTCAAAACAGATGTTAGATATTGTGGGAAGTATTGCCACTGGATTAACAGTTATGTTGACATTTCTTGCAGGAATTTCTTTAATTGTGGGTGGCATTGGGGTGATGAATATTATGTTAGTTTCGGTGAGTGAAAGAACCTCAGAAATTGGGTTAAGAAAAGCATTGGGAGCGAGTCAAAGTGATATTTTAGGACAGTTTTTAATTGAAGCAGTTATCATTTCGGTTTCTGGGGGAATTATTGGTATTTTAACCGGAGTAGGTCTAGTAACAATAGTAGGAATTGTTTCTCCTTTATCTACTACAATTTCTTCTGTTTCTATTATTGTTTCTTTAGCAGTTTCTAGTGGTATTGGTTTAGGGTTTGGGGTAATTCCTGCTCAAAAAGCAGCGAAACTTGATCCCATTGTTGCTTTAAGAAGTTCGGTTTAATTAACTTAAAGAAGGAGAAAAAACGTTACTCTACTAAAATAAGCGAATTTGGTATAATAAATGTTTTAGAAAAAACTTTAGATAGTTTTTATCATAGAAGAATTGCTAATTTGCGATCGCTATCATCAAATTATGCTAAGGTTAACGTTGACTTTGTTTCAAAGGAGATCAGCCTTTGAAGGTAACGGGGAAAGTATGGTGTAAATCCATCGCTGTCCCGCAACTGTGAATCTGGTTTTAGACTAAACAAAGTCAAAACGTCCAAAATCAGTGAGTCAGGATGCCCGCCAAGAAATTCTCTCACTTTAGTTAGGCTTTGCTGAAAAAGTCACTCAAAAATTTATGCGGCCAAAAGCCAGTAATTTGCCTCTAAATCAAGAACTTTAACTGCTGTAAAAAGATTGATAAAATAAGTTTTTGTTATTATATTTCGCTCATCTAGTTCAAGTGTTTTATTAATAAAAGAAAATGACAAAAGAAGTAAAAATAACTGCCGAAGCAGTTGGGAAAGATTAACTACTAAAAATGTAATAGCAATGGTAGTTTCTGATGTTTCTTTAAGCTTAGTTTTAACTAAATCTAGACTAAATTTTCTGCTTGGTGCGCGTTCCCTTGCGCCGTGAGACGGCGCGGGGTCGCATCCGCTTTCTTTACACCAATTTTTATTAGCCTTACTTCGATAAATTCTATCTGCATGAACTGAAGATGGATAGCAACCATAAGTCTGCTTAAACTTTTCAACTTGCCCTTTTAATTCTCCAGATTCATTAAAATTTTCCCAACTTATTTGGTCTAAAAATATATAATTGTCTACATAACTTACTGAGAGTTTTGCTCCAAACTCTGTGGGTTTTCCTGCTTTTCCTCTCACGATAGGTCGAATATGCGGTTGAGTTATACTGACAATTCTTTGGGGGACGCTTTGGGTTTCTTTTTCCCACATCTCATGCTGCTGCTCATAGACGTTTTTAACGACTTCCAGAAGATTTCTTTGTCTTTTATTTAGGCTATCTAGGGTCGCTCCCTCTAAAATGAGTTTCTTTATACTGACTAGATTCTTTTTAATATAGTTCATTTGTTCTATTATCTGTTCAGTTGCTTTTCTTCCTTTTCTACATTTATTCTCTGTCTAAAATGCACCATCATTGAGGCTTCAAAGGGTGCTTCAAATTTATAGGCTTCTAGACCGATAAGGTATTGTAGATATGGATTTTCTCTTATTTGTTCTTGCAATTGTTAGGAATTCCCTTGAGTTTTTGGTTAATGAGTTTGCCCGCTTTAAGTCTGGGAATCGCTTTACAGAGCAATTTAATAAATGTTAGCGCAGATGTTCAGCGGGGACTGTCAGTCGGAGATTTTTATCTTTATCTCAGCAAAGAAGGGATTAAACAGGGAATAACCCTTTTAACGAGAGCGATTGCATTAACATCTAGTTTATATTTTATCTTATTAACGATTCCTTTAGCCGAAACCTTGCAACTCTTGAGAAAAATAGGATTTCCCCCCCTGATCTTAGAATTACTCATCTTAATGTATCGTTTTATTTTTCTTTTAACCGATACGGTATTAGAACTTTTAGATGCTCAAAACTCCCGTAATGGTTATATTAATTGGAAAACCTCGATGAGAAGTCTTTCTTTGGTTATTAGTCAGCTTTTGCGGCGAAGTTTAGACAATTATCGACAAATTTCTTTAGGATTAGCCTCTAGAGGATTCCAAGGGCAATTAGAATTCTGGCATTCTACCCGTTATTGTTCTAGTTTAAGGTATAGCTTAGAAGCGATCGCAGGCTCTTTATTTTTATTAATTTCTTTAGGATATTATTATCTATGTTAATGGAATTTGAAGAGATTGAATATACATATCCTTGCGCTCAAAAACCTGCGATCAATTGTCTTTCTCTACAAATTGGGCAATGCAAACGCTATGCAATTATTGGACGTAATGGTTGTGGAAAAACAACCCTATTTCGCCTTGCTAATGGTTTATATCGTCCCCAAAAAGGCATAATTCGCTGGCAAGAAAAACCTTTAAAATATAATCATACTGCTTTAAATAAACTTAGGCAACAAGTGGGTTTGGTATTTCAAGATCCCGAACAACAATTAGTAGGAACCACAGTCGAAGAAGACTTATCTTATGGTTTATGTAATTTAGGACTTAAACCGAGAGAAATTAGCGATCGCATTCAGCAAACTTTGACAGAATTTGAGTTAACAGACTTAGCTTATACCCCTGTAAATTATCTTAGTTTAGGACAAAAAAAACGCCTTTCAATCGCTGATGTTATGATCCTTCAGCCCAAATTATTATTACTCGATGAACCCACCGCTTACCTTGATCCTTATCAAACTCGCCATTTAATCAATACCCTTAATTATATTCAAGCTAAGGGAACAACTATCCTTATTGCCACCCATGATCTAGACTTTGTATATCTTTGGGCAGATTGGCTATTGGTTATGGATAATGGTCAATTACAAGTGGAAGGCACACCCGACAACGTTTTTAAGCAACGACAATTAATGGAAGGTTTAGGATTAGGAATTCCCCTGATGCTTAACTTGTGGCAAACTTGGTCTAATAGCTCTTTTGCTGTCAACTCTTCTCTGTCTGATGCACAACAATTTCGTCAGTGGATACAACAAAAGTGGATGTAACATGACTATATTTCCGTTGAAAAATGGCTACAACTACTTTTAAGAAACGCTTTCAGCGATTTTTCTATGGGGAAGTTCAGTTTTAAATATGTGGTTTGCTTCTGGTTACCGTTTATTATTTGTTTACCCAATTATAGTTTTTGTATAGAAAAATAATTGAAATTCATCTTTGACCACAAAATGACAATTTTAGAGCTATAATACAGCAATCTGGTTACCAAAATAAGTATAATGGCTACAGGTATTACAAAACAGGAGCAACTTTCAGAAGATGCAATCTCAGCATCCGATTTTTATAAAGAGCCGATACCACTTCCGAAAAAAGATGAAATGGCTACACTAACCTATTCAGGGAAATCATCTTTAGATGAGATTTTTTGCGATGTTCCGCGTGAATTTTTAAGAATTGAATCATCATCTTCAAATACAAAACTTGAGACTCTTCCAACAAATTCGTTTGTTTTAGATGATAATGTTTTTGTTCTCAACGAATTGATAAGGCTTAATAAAAAAGCTATGCTTTTCTATCTTGATCCTCCATACGGAACTGGTCTTGATTTCCAGTGTCGGAAGTTAAAACACGCATATAAAGATAATATGGGGCAAGCTGAATATCTTGAATTCATGCGGCGACGCTTAATTCTTATGCGTGAATGTTTAAACGATAATGGCTCAATATATGTTCACATTGGTCATCAAATGTTAGCTTATTTAAAAGTCGTGATGGATGAAATATTTGGAGTTAACAATTTCCGTAACTTAATCACAAGAAGAAAGTGTAGTAGTAAAAACTTTACTCGTAACCAGTACGCAAATCTTAATGACTATATTCTTTTCTATACAAAAACAAGTTCTTATGTGTGGAATCAACCAGGGGTAGTGCCAGAAGAGGAATGGATCGAAAAAGAGTATCCAAAAAAAGATGAATTTGGAAGAAGGTTTAAGCTTGTACCAGTACACGCACCAGGAACTCGTAACGGTGAAACTGGTAAGGCATGGCGTGGAAAGCTGCCACCCCCAGGAAAACATTGGCAATACACACCATCCAAACTAGATGAATTGGATCGAGAAGGAGATATTCATTGGTCTCGTAATGGAAATCCCAGACGTAAAGTGTACTGGAACTGTGACAAAAAAAGACCTCTAACTGACTATTGGGAGCAATACCGTGATGCACATCATCAGAGTATTAAGATTACGGGTTATCCTACGGAAAAGAATTTTGAAATGCTCAAAATGATCATTAGTGCTAGTTCTAATTCAGGAGATTTAGTTATCGATCCTTTCTGTGGTTCAGGTACAACAATACACGCAGCAAGGGAACTTGGACGAAAATATATTGGAATTGATGCTTCATTTAGTGCGGCAAAAGCCACCTTACATCGTATGAGGTATGGTCTTAAACCTATGGGAGACTATGTAAACAAAAAGAAAAAATCAAAGTCTAAGCAGTTAGCTCTTGAGTATTCTAATAACAAGAATGAAGAGTGTCTTTTTATAGTTGATAGTAAACTTTGGGAAGAATATCAAGATGAAATTGGTAAGATTACGCTAGATATAGGACTCTAGCCATTGGGATGTTATACGCTTCTCTGCAAGCTTGAGAGTAACGACACGAACACGTCCATTCCATTGCCCGTCTAAATCACAAGCTTCTTTCCAGGTATCGGAATGCATGAGACCTGGACCATCTGAAAGAAAGACAAGTTTCAGTTGTGTCGAAATAAAACCATCAAATTGTTTCGCTTTTTCAACCTTGTTTGCATTACCTCCAGTTCGATCATCCGACTGAGCCCCTCCACGAGTAGAATCATATCGAGCAAATCCGACTGCTAAAATTTCTTCATCAGTGATGCGCTTAATAACAAAGTCACAAGGATATGATTGTTTAAAATCTGGATAAAGCTCAGAAAGTTCGATGTCGCGCCCTGCCCCTCGTGGTCCTTCGATGCTATAGCGACCATGAAAATGTTCCTCAAACCAGTCAAAAAATGATTCGGTAAGTTGATATCCTAGTTGTCCTCTTGTGTCATATTCTCCTACTAAAGCAGCTAAAGCATACTTATATTCAATTGGTAAGTCAGAAAATTGTTTTTTAAGTTTAGCAATAGGTTTAAAAGTATTTCCATAGGTTTCAATTAGCGTCTCTGTCTTAATCTTCTTTATTTTCTTCGTTGTTTCAGTATCTAGCACTGGAGAAACACAGCGTCGATACATTTTTAAAAGAGCCATTCTTTCTTTAGCTGGACGTTGTGAAGAGCGAATACGCTCAAGAATTTCTGCGCTCGATTGAGAATCCTTTATTAGAGTGCAGAAAATATCTATAGCTTTACCATATTTGTCTATTAACACTTGAAGAACTTCGGGAAATCGAATTGTGCTGTTTATAGGTGTTATTACTTTACTAATATCTGTAATTTGGCTAAGAAATTTATGTTCACTCATTTAAGCTACGCTCATGTTTTTTATTTTACATTTCACACAGCTTAATTCAAAATAGCATAGGGAGGTTATGCAAGAGGCAAAAGTAATAAAATCTGAAAATAAAAAAACCCCCTAACTTAACGCCAGGGAGCATAAACAAGTGAGTTTTTCAAGTTTGTTTTAGGCAACAGTAGCCACTGAACCACCATCAACGCGATAATCAGAACCCACAACAAAACTAGATTGTTGAGAACACAGAAAAGCGATAACTGCGGCGACTTCGTTAGCTTTTCCGCGACGGTTTAGAACGAGGTGAGGCCGTTTATTTTCTAGGAATGTGTCGATCGCTTTATCAAAACTAATATCCTTTTCTTTAGCCCGTTTTTCCATCATAGCGTCAGTCATGGGAGTTTCAATATAAGCAGGAGAAACAGAGTTAACTAAAATCCCATCTTTAGCATAAACCTTAGAAAGATTTTTCGCTAAGTTGAGAATTCCTGCTTTAGCTGCACAATAGGGCATTTCGTCGGGGTAAGGTTGTACTGCATCTTCTGAACCGATTAAAACGACTCTACCCCATTGTTCTTTTTGCATCATGGGAATAAAGGCACGACAAACGCGAACAGCAGCCATAAAGTCGATTTCAAGGGTTTGATACCAATCTTCATCAGTAAGTTGTAGAAAGTCTTTGGTTGCTCCTGTAATACCGGCACAATTAACTAAAATATGTAAAGTTCCGAAACGAGTCAAAATTTCTTTTTTGGCAGCTTCAATGTCTTCAGGTTTAGTTAAATCGGCGGTAACAGGAATAACTTCCCCTATTTCGCTGATTTCTTCAGCATTGGCTTTTAATTGATCGGTGGTTTTATCCGAAAGCGCAATTTTTACTCCTTCTGCTGCTAATAGTTTGGCTGTTGCTTTCCCAATACCAGAGTCTGCTCCTGTAATAAGAGCAACTTTATTTTTAATTCCAAAATCCATAATTATTGCTGTTGAAAGTAAATTTTCCTTTATTACTAGGATTCCAGTTTTTCACTGATAATTTATCTTTCTAAAGATTGATTATTGCTCAGAGCCTGAATATTCACTGCGTTGTAAAATCAATTTAGCAATTAAACCCGTCCATCCCGTTTGATGGGAAGCTCCTAACCCTTTGCCATTATCACCGTGAAAATATTCACAAAACAGAAACAAATTTTGCCAATGGGGATCATTATTAAATCGTTCCATATCTTTAAACACAGGGCGATTTCCTGAGTCATCGGCTAAGAATATATCAACTAAACGTCTTTCTAATTCTAGAGAAACGTCCCATAAACTCATCATATTACCCGAACCCTTTGGACATTCAACTTTAAAATCGTCCCCATAATAAAAGTCAAATTTTTGTAGGGCTTCAATTAATAAGTAATTAATAGGAAACCAAACCGGTCCGCGCCAGTTAGAGTTACCGCCGAACATAGCTGTTTGTGATTCTGCGGGTTCGTAACCTATGGTATAGGTTTCGTCTTCTGTCTCAAATTTATAGGGATTATCGGCATGATAACGAGAAACGGAACGAATACCAAAATCACTCAAAAATTCACTTTCATCAAGCATTTTTTCGAGGAGAAGGCGCAATTTATTTTGATCTACCATAGCCAATAATCGGCGAGAGTATTGACCACATCCTTCAAGACAAGCTAAATTACGACTAAGTTGGGGACGATTGTTAACAAACCAATCAACTTGTTGACTAAAATTAGGAAGTTTTTTCAACGTTTCACTTTCTATAGTTGTCACAGCTAAAAGAGGAATTAAACCCACAAGAGAACGAACTCTAAGATCAATATTTTCCCCATTAGGTAAATCTAAAACATCGTAATAAAATCCGTCTTCTTCATTCCAAAGTCTTGCCCCTTCTGAACCAATATGATTCATGGCTTCAACAATATAGAGAAAATGCTCAAAAAATTTACTCGCCATATCTTCATAAACATCATTTTTTTTGGCTAATTCTAAGGCAATAGTCAGCATATTTAAGCAATACATTGCCATCCAACTGGTTGCATCAGATTGGGTTAATTTTCCCCCTGTTGGTAACTCACCTCCTCGGTTGAAAACTCCAATATTATCTAAGCCTAAAAATCCTCCTTGAAAGACGTTATTTCCTTCTTTATCTTGTCGATTAATCCACCAAGTAAAGTTTAATAATAACTTCTGAAATACTCTTTCTAAAAATTTCTGATCGCAGTGTCCATACATTTTCCTTTCAATGGTATAGATACGCCATGCCGCCCAAGCTTGCACCGGAGGGTTAACACCGTTAAAATCCCATTCGTAAGCGGGAAATTGTCCATTAGGGTGCATATACCATTCACGGGTGAGGTGATGGAGTTGTTTTTTAGCAAATTCGGGATCAATAGTAGCTAAAGGTATTAGATGAAATGCCCAATCCCAAGCGGCAAAATAAGGATATTCCCATTTATCGGGCATAGAAATAACATCATAAATGTGAATATGTTGCCAATCGCTATTATTTCCTTCTTTTCGTTCTTCTGGGGGTTGTGGTTGTTTGGGATCTCCTGCTAACCATGTATCTATTTCATAGTAATAATATTGTTTATTCCACAGTAAACCAGCAAAAGCTTGTCGTTGAATATTGCGGAGTTCTGGATTTTTTTCGTAGGGGGAAATTCTCTGATAAAATTCGTCTGCTTCTTGATGGCGAATGTCAAAAATATTATGGTATGTTTGATCAAAGGGAGAGTTTAAACGAGGATTATCAGACAGTCTTAGTGTAATCGTTTGCGTCTCTTCTCCTGGAATTTCTAAACAGTAATAAGCGGCAAATTTTGTACCAAGTTTATCAGGATTAACCGCTGATTTCTCACCATCAACAATATAATGATTAAAACCATCTTTAACATAGGGAGATTTATTGTCTACGTTAGATAATCGTTGGTAATTTGTTTCATTTTCAGTGAATAAAAGTTCTTCTGTCTCAGAACAATATAACCATCTTTTTCCTAACTCGTAATGGTTGGCTTCAATGATACTATAATCTTCTTTATCTTCATACATTTTCAAGTTTGGTTTTTCAGTTTCATCATTCCAAGACCAAATATTGCGAAACCACAAAGTCGGTAATAAATGGAGTTGTTGAGATTCTGAATTACGATTTGTAATATGAATTTTGATGAGAATATCTTCGTCACTGGCTTTAGCATATTCTACCGTAATATCAAAGTATTGATTATCATCGAAAATACCTGTATGAAGGATTTCAAATTCTCCTTCGGTTAGTCCTCGCTGTTTGTTTTTTTCTATTAGTTGTTCATAAGGAAAACAATTTTGAGGATACTTATATAAGTATTTCATATAAGAATGAGTAGGAGTATTATCTAACTGAAAATAACACTCTTTAACATCTTCCCCATGATTTCCTTGTTTGTTAGTTAAACCGAATAATCTTTCTTTTAAACAGGGATCTTGACCATTCCAAAACGATAGGGCAAAACATAATCTTTGATGATTATCAGAAATCCCTGCAATGCCATCTTCTCCCCAACGATAAGCCCGATAATGGGATTGTTCAAAACTGAAATACTCCCAAGCTGAGCCATCTTTACTATAATCTTCTCTAACGGTTCCCCACTGGCGATCGCTTAAATAACAGCCCCATCGTCGCCAATAAGCCTGACGTTCTCGATCTTCTTTTAATCTGATTTCTTCTTGGGTAAGTTGTTTTGAGGATGACATATAAATAAATGAATAGATTATGTTTTTAACATACAACTTATTTTGTATTGACAAAATAACATTTTTTGAGACAATGAGGTTTTGCCGTGAGCATAACTGCAAACGGTACATCTAACCCCTATCTTATTACGCCGTCTTAGAGCGCAGGGTTGCTCATCTGTCTGAGAGTGATAACCTCTGTATCTCATCAGTATAAAAATCTGTTGCAATGGGGTATTACTAAAAAATAACTAGGCCGCTAACTGTCCCCCAGTCACATCATATAGCGCACCCGTGACAAAACTACTATCTTCAGAGGCGAGAAAGACGTAAGCAGGGGCAAGTTCTTCCGGTTGGGCTGCCCGTTTCATAATGCCATCAGTGTCATAATTATCGACTTTTTCTTCTGGCATAGTCGCCGGAATATTGGGAGTCCATACGGGGCCCGGAACCACCGAATTAACACGAATACCGCGATCGCCAAGATTTTGCGCTAAGGACTTAGTAAAGCTATGGACAGCCCCTTTAGAGGTGGCATAATCGATTAGCATTCCTTTACCCATTTTGCCGACAATACTACCGGTATTGATAATCGTATCCCCCGATTCTAAGTAGGGAAGGGCCGCTTTTACCATATAGAAGTAGCCAAAAATATTGGTTTCCATGGTGCGACGAAACTGTTCAATCGAAATATCTTCAAACTTTTTCTGAGTCATTTGATAGGCTGCATTATTCACTAAAATGGTTAATCTGCCAAAGCGATCGATCACTTGTTGAATCGCTTGTTCACAGTTTGCATAGTCGCGAACATCATTTTTAATAATTAAACAGTCTTTATTGGCTATCTCTTTAACCATTTTTTTGGTATCTTCAGCATCTTGGTCGTTTTGGTCGTATAAGATAGCAACTTCTGAACCTTCTAGAGCATAGGCGATCGCCACAGCGCGGCCAATACCAGAATCTCCTCCTGTAATGATTGCCACTTGATTTTGCAGTTTGTTGGCCGGTTGATAGTTAGATAAGTCACTATCCGGTTGAGGTGTCATGTTTCGTTGAGAAGCAGGATAGTCTAATTTTTGGCCGGGAATATCTTGTGGAGTAGGGCGATGTTCTTGATGTACCATAGTAAGTATTAAATATTGTGTTGTAGAAGGGTGAACTCAATTTAGTGCTATTGTGAATTTCAGAACTATATTGTTTCTAAAACTCTCAGAGCTTTTATAGGAATTAACTAATATTGTAAAAATAATAATATTTTTTAAAATACCTCATAGGTTAGATTTTTCTTGACTATATAACCGCAATATTTACTCATGCTGAAATATTTATTTGATAATTTATAGTTTTCTCTGTTTAAATTTTATGACTTTAGATAGATTGATTACTCAATAAATACTTGTTTAAATAAACAGTAAGTAAGATTACTTTGTCGTTATCATTTATTTATAACCGTTTATGTCAACTGAAGCAAAACCCCCCATAGTAGAACAGTCAGGTCTAAAAGATAGTCTTCCTATTCCTCCTGACCAACAAATGCCAGTATCTAGCGCTGAAGCTCTAAAGCAACGCTTAGACTGGGGTGAGCCTGGATTAACTATTCTCGATGCTCGTAGTAATGAGTCATTTTTAGAAGAACATATTACAGGAGCGATGTTACTGGAATTTGTTGAAGATAGTCTGTCTTCTATGTCTGAAAATCGAGATATTTATGTTTACGCAGACGGAGAAGAAAAGGCTCAACAAGCAGCCGAAAAATTGAGAAACAAAGGCTTTAATCGTGTTTCTCGCATTGAAGGCGGTTTAAAAAAATGGAAGAGCATTGCTGGACCGACAGAAGGAAGAGCAGCCTAATTTTAGTTAAATACTATTAAAGAAAGTGGGTAAGGTTTTAAACTGGATAATGAAGTCATTCAGGTTTAAAGCCTTCCATTTTGATAGTTATCAGTAATTAATGACCGAAAATATTTTAAAAATTCATGGAAGGATTAACAGGAAAAAATATTTTAGTAACCGGGGCAAGCTCTGGCATTGGACAAGCGATCGCAGCTCGTTTAGTAGCTGAAGGCTCTAATGTCGCTTTAAATTATCGTAATGATATTAGTAAGCTTGACGATACAAAAAAAATGATAGAAAAAATGACTTCTAACATGGGTAATAAAGGAGGTCAACATCTACCTGTAGAGGGAGATGTTTCTGAAGAAAAAGATATTATTAGAATGTATGATGAAGTGATAAAAAAATGGGGAAGTATAGATATTTTAGTTAATAATGCAGGGATTCAAATAGATGATCCCTCGGAGCAAGTTGAAACTGATGATTTTGACAAGGTAATTACTGTTAATGTTCGAGGTGCTTATCTGTGTGCAAGAGAAGCGATTAAACACTTTTTAAAGACAGAAAAAAAGGGAATTATTCTCAATGTTTCTAGTGTGCATGAAATCATCCCTAGACCTCAATATGTTAGCTATGCGATTAGTAAAGGTGGCATGAAAAGTATGACCCAAACGTTAGCCTTAGAATATGCTCCCTATGGTATTCGGGTTAATGCGATCGCTCCTGGTGCGACAGATACATCGATTAACGATGATTGGCTCGATGATCCACAAAAAAAAGAACAAATGAAACGTCGTATTCCTTTAGGTAGAGTGGGAACCCCTGAAGAAATGGCTGCTGCAGCCGCTTTTTTAATGTCTGATGAAGCCCAATATATAACAGGTCAAACGCTTTTTATTGATGGTGGGATGACTCTGTATCCTAACTTTTTGAATTCATGAAATAGAAATAGTTTAACGCTAGGCATTAGGTAACATCAAGATGCCGTAGTTAGTAGCAGGTAATAATAGTGTACCTTGTGTTAATTTCAGGAGGTTAAACTATTTTTACCTTTAATTTTATCTACTTATCTCTACTTGTCTCTACTTGAACCTTACTAAAATCTAGAAGATATCTTTTTAATTTGGGACTGACATCCCCATCTTATCTGAATTATTATGTTTACATGAAAACAAGGGCTTGAACCTTAAAACCAACATTAGTTAACTACTTTTGACTGGTTTTTTGAAAGAGTAGCCCTAGTAAACATTACATAATTTTAAGGATAACACAAATGTCCACTAATCGTACTCACAATCTTAAATGTCTTCTCGGCTTTCTCGCTTTAACCAGTGTCGCAGCTTTAACCCCTGTAGCTGAAGCGAAGCCTCCTATTGCCAGTCAAAACCTTCTCAATCGTTCTGGATTACAGATTGAGGCTACCACTGATACAATACGCCGTGAGGGAACCTTTAAGCCTACTTTAGAAACCATTAAACCTGGAAAAAATGGTGGTTTAGCAGATCATAATTTTGGTTGTAATCAAGGGTGTAATAAAAAACCCACTGAAACTTTAACTAATCCTGCTACCCTGACTAACTATTCTATTCCTCAACTGAGACGATAGAAATCCTTTGAAACTGTCAAAACATTATCAGTAACTAAATTTGACGTTTGGAAGTTTCCAAGATAGTAAGTCATTCAAAATAGTTGACTTACTATCAATTTTGTTAATTCAATTTTGAGGAAAAATAATGGCTCTGAAATTATCTCATTATCATGTGGTTAGTCGTCCTGTTTTTGATCAAATAGAAGAACAGACGAAACGAGCAATTTTTGTCACGAGAACTGCTAGTTTTCGCATTATCGATCAAGCAAGTTGGAGTTTAATTGAACAAGGCAAGTTTCAACAATTACCTCCAGATATATTAGCAGAATTGATCGACATTGAGTTATTGGTGCCTGGAGAAGAGGATGAACTTCAAACCATTATCCAACAAAATCAAGCAACGATTACCAAAGATAGTGACCTTTATTTAGTCATTCAACCCACTGCTTACTGTCAGTTGGGCTGTCATTATTGTGGACAAGAACATAGTCCAAAAATGATGAGTGAAGAAGCACAAAAACAATTCGTCGAACGCGCCAGAAAAAAACTAGAAACAGGAACATTTACTAGTTTATCTATTGGTTGGTTTGGCGGTGAACCTTTAGTCGGTTTATCGGTTATTAGAAGTTTAACCCCTCAACTTAAAGCTTTAGCCAGTGAGTTTAATTGTAGTTATGATGCTAAAATTGTCACCAATGGTTTAGCTTTAACTCCAAAAATTGCTAAAGAATTAGTTGAAGATTGGAATATTACCTTCATTGAGATTACTTTAGATGGCACAAAAGAATATCATGATCTTCGTAGAATGCAAAAAAGTGGGCTACCTACGTTTTCAAAAATATTCACTAATATTGTTAACCTTGCGAATCAAGAAGACCTTGAAGTTACTTTAAGTATTCGTTGTAACGTTGATTATCAAAATTATGAAGCAGTTTTACCATTATTACAGGAATTAGCAACAGCCAATCTTCAAGATAAAGTTAAATTTTATGTTGCCCCTATCCATTCTTGGGGAAATGATGCCCATAAACAGTCTCTTTCTAAAGAAGACTTTGCAGAATTAGAGATTTTTTGGCTTGGTGAAATGATTGAATTAGGCTTCTATCCTCAATTAATTCCAGGGAGAGTTCCTATTGTTTGTATGGCAGTTTCTCCTAACTCTGAATTAGTAGATGCTCATGGCAATATTTTTAACTGTACTGAAGTATCTTATGTTCCCACTTATGGCACCCCGAATGAATATGCTATTGACCATTTATCAGGTCAAAAAATGCCAGGAAATCGAGAACGGTTAGGGAATTTTAACCAAAAAGTATCTCAAGGAAATTACCCTTGTTCTACCTGTGAAATGTTACCGGTGTGTGGGGGAGGTTGTCCTAAAAGTTGGGCAGAAGGAATTGAACCTTGTCCTAGTGCTAAATATAATATTGAAGACCGTTTGCTCCTCAATTATGCCCTGTCTCGACTGACCAATGAAATTGAGGAAACAGAGAAATGTTCTAGCCAATTAAGTTAATTTGTTATTAGCAGTACAAACAAAGGTTATGATACTTGTTAACGCTGAAACCATTATCTAATCAACCATTGCAAGAAAGCCCATTCCCTATTCCCCAGTGCGTAGCACTATAACGCCTGCCTTCTGCTATATGAAGCAACAAACAACCTCGACTTTTGAAAAGTCGAGGTTGTTTGTTGGCTCGATAACTGTATGTCAAACGTTACTTAACGCTAACTTTAGCACCAGCTTCTTCGAGTTTTTTCTTGATGTCTTCGGCATCTTCTTTTCCTGTACCTTCTTTAATCGGCTTAGGTGTAGATTCAACCATATCTTTTGCTTCTTTAAGCCCTAAACCGGTGATACCGCGAACGACTTTAAGAATAGCAATTTTCTTATCGCCGGGAACGTCTTCGAGAATAACGTCAAATTCGGTTTTCTCTTCTTCGGGTTCAGCCGCGGCAGCCCCAGGTGCGCCGGCGCCTGGTGCCATCATCATCATGCCACCAGAAGGAGCAGAAGCACTAACACCAAAAGCTTCTTCAATTTGTGAAACCAACTCAGACGCTTCTAAGAGGGTTAAAGATTTTAGCTTTTCGAGAATTTCATCAGTTGCAGCAGACATAATTTAACTCCTTGAAAATGAACGAAAAAAGTGGATAATTGGACAAACAAGATAAATGGATTGGGGAATGAGCTTTAACCATTCCCTTCTTCTCTGGCGGCCATGGCGGCCATAACACGCCCCAAAGAGTTGGGGATGTCGTTGATACCCCGTCCGATAGAAGTCGGTACTTCGTTGACTCCGACGGCCAACTTGGTGGCGATAGAATTGATCGCTCCTGCCAATTGTCCGATCAGTTCTTCTTTAGACGGTAAATCAGCGATCGCCTTAACCTGATCTTCATTCAGGCTTTGCCCTTGCATGACACCACCGCGAAATTCGGTTTTTTTGGTGTCTTTTTTGAAGGACTGATAAGCCCTGACTGCGCTACCTACGTCGTCTTTAACTAACACAAAGGCTGATGACCCGTTTAAAAAGTTGGCCATCGGTTCCCATGCTTCGTCCCCAGTAATGGCTTGTTCCATTAAGGTGTTTTTAGTCACCTTACAGATAGCACCACTGGGTCGTAGGCGATCGCGCAGATCGGTAATTTCGGCAACGGATAAGCCTTGATAATCAATAACAAAGCCTAATTGCGCCTCACTCAAGAGTTCCTTGATATCGGCGATTACTGTTGCTTTATTTTCCCTGGTTCTTCCCATTCTGCTCTCACCTCCTTAATTTTGGGAAAAAAATAAACCCCTAGCTTTTTTGCCGGGGCTGAAGTCGAATCCCATCCTAAAAATAGCAAGGAAAACCTACTATTTTTCTGGGTTTTATGGCTTCAGGCTTCAACCTCGGCAGGATATTTAAGCAAGTTTTGCTCCTGCTGTCTTCGGTGTAATCCAAAGTTTATTTTTTTAGTTATTAGGCTTGGCCTTCGAGTTTTAAGTCTCGTAAGGCACTAATATCGATTTGAATCGAGGGTCCCATTGAAGCAGACACAAACACACTACGCCAGTAGCGGCCTTTTGCCCCAGAAGGGCGTTGTCTGTCGATGGTTTCTTGTAAGGCTTTGAGATTAGCCAGCAAGTCTTCGGGGGAAAATGATGCCTTTCCAAACATAACATGAACGATGCCGGTTCGGTCGGCCCTAAATTCTAATTTCCCTGCTTTAAATTCGTTAATGGCGGTTTCGAGGTCGGCGGTAACGGTTCCCCCTTTAGGTGATGGCATCAAGCCACGAGGACCTAATAAACGCCCTAATTTAGCGACTTTGGGCATCATATCAGGGGTGGCAATTAAGACCTCGAAATCCATCATTCCTTTTTGAATTTCATCAATTAATTCTTCAGAGCCATAAATATCAGCCCCTGCGTTACTAGCTTCTTGAACTTTTTCCCCTCTGGCAATTACAGCGACTCTAATTTCTTGACCGGTTCCTTTGGGTAAAGAAACGGTTGTCCGTAATTGTTGGTCGGTATATTTGGGATCGATACCAAGACGAATGTGAGCTTCTGCTGATTCGTTAAATTTAGCCGTAGCCGTTTCTTTGAGGAGTTGTAAGGCTTCTAACGGCTCGTAGGCTCGATCTTGGTCGACTTTTTCTAACGCTGTTTTAATTCGTTTTGAGAGTTTTACAGGCATAGTTCCTCCTGGGGTCCTAACGAAGCTTGGCTTCTCCCCTCTTGGGTCAATTTAATAGTTAATTAATCTTTGATGGTTACACCCATATTGCGGGCGGTTCCTTCTACAATGTTCATGGCCGCGTCAATGTCATTAGCATTGAGGTCGGGCATTTTGGTTTGAGCGATTTCTTTGAGTTGATCGCGGGTGATACTGCCCACTTTTTGGTTATTGGGTTGGGCTGAGCCTCTTTCGATGCCGGCTGCTTTGCGAATTAATACAGAAGCAGGGGGCGTTTTAAGGACAAAGGTAAAACTGCGATCTTCAAAGACGGAAATTTCCACAGGAATAACCATTCCTGCTTGATCGGAGGTTTTGGCATTGTATTCTTTACAAAATGCCATGATGTTCACCCCGTGTTGTCCCAAGGCAGGGCCGACGGGAGGGGCTGGGTTCGCCTTTCCGGCAGGAAGGGCTAGTTTAATCAAGGCAACAACTTTCTTGGCCATCGCTAATTTTGTTTCTCAACTTGGTTAAATTCGAGTTCAACTGGAGTGTCTCGCCCGAAAATGGACAGTAAGGCCCTGAGTTTGTTTCGTTCAGAACTAACTTCTACCACTTCCCCTTCAAAATCTTTAAATGGCCCTGAGAGTACCAGAATTTTGTCGCCGACTGCCATATCAATCTTAACAACGGGTTCTGGTTGTTCTGCTTGCCGAAAGATTCTCTCTACTTCTGAGGGACTGAGGGGAAGGGGTTTAACGTGACCTCGGCCTCTACCATAAGCCCGTCTTTGTTCTGATCCCACGAAGTTGATAACGTTGGGGGTGTTTTTAACCACTAACCAAGCATCATCATCCATGATCATCTTCACTAAAACGTAGCCAGGAAAGACTTTTTCTTCCCCTTGTTGACGGCTTCCGTCTTTACGAACTTTTACCGTTGGTGTTTTGGGAATCTGAATCTGTAAAATTCGATCCGCTACATCTAGGGTTTGAATCCGTTGTTCTAGGTTATTTTTGACTCGCTTTTCACAACCAGAGGCCACTTGAACGGCATACCATCGGGCTGCGCGTTTCGGTTGTTCTTGCTGTTGTTCTGGTTCAGATGTGTGATCGTGAGCAAAACTCATTAAAATACCTTCCCTGATGCCCATGAAAAGAGGTTATCTACAAGATAAATCACAGTTGCTACTAGGCTAACCATTAAGATAACTGCGGCAGATTCGCTTAACAGTTGCTGTCTGGATGGCCAAACAACTTTGGCTAGTTCCTCTTTCGTCTCAACGACAAAGTTACTTGCTTTAGTTTCACCTTTCGCTTGCTTTGTATCTTTTTTAGATCCTTCTTGTCTAACCACGGCGATCTCTTCTCAACATAAAACGACAGTGTTTGGTTACGACACTGGATTTTTAATAATTTGGGTAATCTATCCAGTTGAACTCGAACTATCAGTATAACGTAGAATATAATGTTTTGTTACTAATCTACTAAATTTAGGACCGTTGACAAGATTAATTATTCTTGTTGTTCCTTTTAAATCGGAGCGGCGGGATTTGAACCCACGACCCCTACTACCCCAAAGTAGTGCGCTACCAAGCTGCGCTACGCCCCGATATTCACAGATTCTTATTATATACCTATTCTTTCTAAAAAAGCAAGTTAAAAGGTCTTTAATTTTTGAATTTCTTGATACAATTCCCTGACGACTTCTGCTGGCCAGTTTCCTTCACAGCGACGACCTTGATTTAAAATTACCCGTAAGGAATAAGCATGGGGAAAACCTTCGACTTCTAACCACAATAATTCACTTTCTGCTTCACAGGCAATTCTTTCTTCTTCCATTAATTCATCTTTCATGGCGGTCATTGTTGTGGTTAATTGTTCAAAAAGCCGACAAAATTCAGAAAATTCTGTTGCTGTTAGCTCTATCGCCCAATCTTCACCTCCTATTAACCCTGGATAGTCAGTTTTTTCATTTTTCCATCCTAATCGCCATCCTTGACCTTTTTTAATGATGCGATCGCTCATAACTTAACAATTATGTTTAGGGTATTAATAATTGAGCATCTCCGGGTTCAGATAAACTCGGTGTTGAGGGGGTTGACACCTCTGATGTTTGTTCTGTTTCTTCTTCTTGTGGGACAGGTTTATTCGTTGTTGGTTGAGATTGAGGATTATAAATTTTGACTAATAAATCTACTAACTGTTGACGTTGACGACGGCTCAGTTGACGAATCACTTCAATATCTTGTGCTAAAGGGTTACTTTGTAGCGTCGATCCTGGATAATTAGATTCTCTAATTGAGCGATTCACCCCTAAATAATCAGCTAAGGTTACTTTCCAGTCTAAACGATATTGAGGAGAACGTCGCTGAAAATCTTTGTGATAACGAATAAAACGACTCATTAAAGTATGTTCTGGGTTAATTTCTCCTGTTTCAGCACTCCGATATTGATTTTCCTGGGGAAGATAGGGCAATTCTTCATAAATAATCGCCGCTGCTTCTTCAGGACGTAAGATTTGAGCGTTGACAGCTTTTAAACCCCAATGATGGGTGAAATGGGTGACAGAATTACTCTCTAGTTGTGTCACTCCCCAAGTCAAACTAAGACTGAGAAGGAAAACCCCTAACCATTTGTAGTTGTGTTTGGATAGTGTAATTGTTTTCCTCTTCATTTTTGTTACCTACACATCACTAATAATTTCTGGTTGTGTTAATTCGTCAGACATTTCAATGATGGCACGAACGGCAGGTTTCATGTTAGGGTCATCAATGCTATCAAATTCTTCATAACGACGACGTTTCGCTCTGTTGGCTACTTGTACTGTGATACGATAACGATTAGAAGCTTTATCGAGCAACTCCTGAGCGCGATACATGACTTGAGACGAATCGAAGGTATGTTTTTTTTGCATAACGACTTTATAGAGAATAAACCTTTAGCTTAACAGAGTTGTTTGGGTTAAGGGAAATGGCATGATTCCTCATTTGTTTAATAAGTGTCGACCATTTTAGCTAAAAATGTTAATAGTTGCCGATTGCTGTTTAGATTAACTTAAGTTGACGAGTTAACCTAACATCAATTATTATTATCATCGACCTCAACCCATAAACTAGATAAGCCGATGGGTTATCTATTTTGAGTCAAGCGTGAACTAAGAGCAAAGTCTTAGAGATTAGGACAATTTTACCCAATGCAAGGATAACGGAATAAAAAATGCACACTTTTTTGCCAATTGCTTATTTTGAGAACGAATTTATTCCTTTTGAAAATGCTAAGCTTTCTATAGCAACCCATGCCCTACATTATGGGACAGCAGCTTTTGGTGGAATGCGTGGAATTCCCAATCCTGAAAATCCAAAACAAATCTTACTGTTTCGTTTAGACCGTCATTGTCAGCGTCTCTCTCAAAGTGCCAAGTTTCTCAACTATGAATTATCTCCAGAGAAACTGCAACAAATTATTATTGATTTTGTTCAGAAAAATAAGCCTACTCAATCATTTTATATTCGTCCTTTAGTGTATAGTTCAGGATTAGGAATTGCCCCAAGACTACACAACATTGAAAAGAACTTTTTTGTTTACGGTTTAGAGATGGGAGACTATCTTTCTCCTGATGGGATTAATTGTCGTATTAGTTCTTGGACTCGTCAAGAAGATCGCAGTTTTCCATTGAGAGGAAAAATTAGTGCTGCTTATATTACTTCTGCGTTAGCGAAAACAGAAGCCGTAGAATCAGGGTTTGATGAAGCCATTTTAATGAACTCTCAAGGAAAGGTTTGTGAAGCGACTGGGATGAATATTTTTATTGTTAGAAATGACAAATTAATTACTCCTGGATTTGAACAAGATATTTTAGAAGGAATTACAAGAGATAGTATTTTAACATTAGCGAGAAATTTAGATATTCCCATCATTGAGCGACCCATTGATAAATCAGAATTATTTATTGCTGATGAAGTATTTTTGTGTGGAACTGCAGCAAAAATAGCTCCAGTCAAACAAATTGAAACCTTTAAACTGTCTTCTCATCGCCCTATTACTGAAAAGTTAAGAGATAAGTTATTTGCTATTACTGAAAATAAAGATCCGCAGTATGCAGATTGGGTCTACGTAGTTAATTTAGCTTAAATTTGAATGAGTTTCTCTTTCACTGGTTCTACAGTAACACTGTTGTACATTTTGTGCTAGAGTAGCATTAACTTTTATCATTACGGTGATTGAGTTAGGTTTAGTGATTAATCTAGCCAAAATTTATTAAGATTATGTTATTTAATTCTTATGAATTTATTTTTATATTTTTACCTATTGTTCTTTTCGGATTTTTTACCTTAACTCATTTTAAAAGTCCTGTCTTATCGATTGGTTGGTTAGTTGCTGATTCTTTATTTTTTTATGGATACTGAAATCCTAAATATCTTCTCTTAATTAAAAGAATTAGTGAATAAATATTATTCAGAAAGTGATTTAGAAAAAGTCCAAAACCAACTCTAGTTACCAAGTATCAAATGAATAGCAATCAACCGATTAAACCCCCTGTATCATTATGGATTCTTGTAGCGAGAACTGATGTTCCTTATATGCTACAGACTATTCCCCATTTAATTCGTTCTTGTAATTATCCTTTTGTTGAGCGGGTTTTAGCGATGGATACAGCACCACTGATGGGGGATAAACGTTATCGATATGACACAGGAAGTCAGGAACAATTAGAACAAGCTTGTCAAAGGTTGATAAATGAAGGAGTCATGGATAGGGTAGCTAAAATTGATTATCATCCAGAACGAATTCAAACCATTTATGAAAAGTATTTTGGACCTGAACAAGCTCCCAAAATGCTCCATCATACTCATAATTGGAAAGGGTCAACGGTTTATGCTTCTTTGTACTGTATTGAAGCATCAAAAAGTGATTATTATTTACATTTTGATGCTGATATGCTTTTGCATCAAGAGTCGGGGTTTGACTGGATTACACAAGGGATAAATTTGATGGATTCTGTACCAAACATCGCTACTGTTCGCCCTTTTTGTGGTCCACCTCATCCAGAAGGAAAAATTATTCATACACCCAATTTTTATAAAGATGATAGAGGCTTTTATGGTCACAAATTTTTTAGTATGAGAGCGTATTTAGTTGATAGAAAACGATTTGCTCAATTGTCTCCTATCCCTCTTATGTGGAAATATCCTCCTTTATGGTCACGTTATTTACCACAACCTTTACAGTTTTTAGCTGCCAAAATTGAAAGAAAACTACGCAAAACAAAAGGTTCAGCTCAAGGTGCAATAGAGTCTTTTGAACCGATGACTAGCAAGAAATTATCCGAAACAGATTTTGTGAGGGCAAACTTGTCTTCTACCCAAGCATGGACAATTCATCCACCGAAGCATACTGCGGACTTTATAGAAGCTCTTCCCCAACTAATTAAACTAATTGAACAAGGAAAATATCCTTTAGAACAAGCTGGTTATTATGATTTAGTTCTAGAGTCATGGAAAGAGCTTTTAGACAATCATTCTGTTGACTAATAATAATTAGGATTGCTACAAAAAAAACTTATTGTTTAAAAATATTAATTAAGCTATGACCAATTTACGAGAATTTATTAGACATCTTAAAAACGATTTGATTTACCGATATTACCATTTTAGAATTAGTAGGAGTAATTATTCTGATCAAGTTGTTATGAAAAAGGAGCCTTATAAAGTTCTTTTTATTTTAAGTCATATGCGCTCTGGCTCTTCTTTACTGACTCACATTTTAATTTCCAATCCAGCCATTAAAGGTTATGGTGAAAGTCATATTCAGTATGAGTCAGAAGCTGATTTAAAATCATTAATGTATAAAACATATTTTCATAATCAAGAATTTACTAATTTAAAAGACTTAGGTAAATTACGGATGAATCATACTTATATTTTAGATAAGCTTTTACACGATAAAAAATTGTTAAACAAGAACCTTTTAAAAAAGAAGAATTTTTATTTTATTTTTTTGATTAGAGAACCCCAGAGAAGTTTAATGAGTATGTTAGATCATAAATCTCACTGGACTGAAGAAGATGCAGTTAGTTACTATACTCAACGCTTGTTAAGTTTATCAGAATATTCTCAACTTATTAATGACAAAAAGCGAAGTTTTCTCTTGAATTATGACCAACTAATTAATAAGAGCGAGACGGTGTTTAGTTCCCTGCAAAATTTCTTAAAAACCCGTGAAGCTTTTTCAGAAAACTATCAGATATTGAAAACTACTGGAAAGCGTCATGTAGGAGATTTTAAAGAAAATATTCGTTCTGGCCGTATCATCAGAAATCCAAGACCACTTAATTTTTCCATTTCCCCTGATCTAATAGACAAAGCAACAAATCATTTTAATGATTCTTATGCAATTTTACAAAAGTGTTGCCAAACTCTCAACGATTGATAAAATAGTATTACTAATTGCTTATTTTTCGTATTGTTTAATTTATAGATAAGCAATAGTGTATGAACTATGAAAACCACTTTACTTAAACAACCTTTTAAAATAATTCTTATTTTCATTATTATATTGGGGATTATCGTTCGCTTAATTAATTTAGAGAATAGAGTTTACTGGAAAGACGAGGTTTTTACTTCTTTAAGAGTGTCTGGTTATACAGAAGAAGAAGTTATCAAAAATCTTTATGATGGCAGGGTTCTTAGTTCAGACGATTTAGATAAATATCAACAAACTCGTTTCTTTAATAATCCCATAGGAACTGTGTATGGATTAGCCAAAGAAGAAGCACAATTGCCACCCTTATATTTTTTACTGGTCAAACTTTGGGTTAGTCTATTTGGTAACTCAGTAACCATTACCAGAAGTCTCTCAGCAATATTGAGTATCATTTCTTGTTTATTTTTATATTTATTATGTAGAGAATTATTTGAATTTAATAGAGTTGCATGGTTAGCTATGGCCTTGTTAGCTGTTTCGCCATTTTATGTTATTTATTCCCAAGAAGCTCGACCCTATAGTTTATGGTTGTTAACAAGCTTATTGTCTAATTGGATGCTTTTACGTTCTTTGAGACTTAATAACAAATTAAACTGGAGTATGTATGCTTTAACCATTATTTTAGGACTTTATACCTCTCCTTTTTCGTTATTTTTGAATTTAGGTCAGGCAGCTTATGTTTTTCTAATGGAACAGTTGAGACTTAATGAAATCGTCAAAAACTATCTAATGTCTTTAATAATAGGTATCTTAGGTTTTTCTCCTTGGTTAGCCATTATTTTTATCAGGTATCATCAAATTAAAGGGCGAACAAGTTGGTCAAGTAATAGTTATGACAATGGATTGATTGAATTAATATTTAATTGGTTACGTAATATAACTCGTACTTTTGTGGATTTTGAATTATTAAATGCACCTTTTAGCTACTTCTCTCAACATCCACTTATTTATTTAATAGTAGTTATTCCTATTAGTCTTTTGGTTGGTTACTCAGTTTATTTTCTTTGTCGAAACACATCAAAATCAACTTGGTCATTTATTATATTATGGATTTTAAGTACAGCTGTGCCACTAATATTAGCTGATCTAATTTTAGGAGGTAGACGTTCTGGGACAGCTAGATATCTTTTACCCTCTTATTTAGGATTACAAATATCTGTTGCCTATTTTTTAGCCGTGAAAACTAGAAATGCTACTCTAGTTGGGAAACAAAAAGGATTCCAATTAATCACGATTTTTATTTGTTGTACTGGTTTATTATCTTCATTTTATATCTCGTCTCAAGGGTTTTGGTGGAATAAAGATCCTTCTCGCTATTATCAAAATGCTGAAGTTATAGCAATCATTAATCAAACTTCTAATTCTTTAGTTATTAGTGACGAAAAATGGGATCAAATCATAACATTAAGTTATAGTCTCTCTCCTAATATTAAATATCAATTAGTTAAACAATATAAGCAAAAAAAATTGCCTAATGATTTTAACAATTACTTTTTATATAAACCCTCAAAGGATTTAAGAGAGAAATTTGAACAGAACGAGAAATATCAGTTACAAGCTGCTTATAAATCTAATAATCCTTGGCTCTGGGTAATCGAAGAAAGTAAAAACTAATTAGGGTTTGCTGAATAAAAGCTAAACCCTCATTATTAAAAGGTTACACTTATACTCGATGAGGAAAAAAGATCAGCTAGTGCAGCTAAAAACCGCTAAAATTGGTAGAAAGACCTCGCAGTTGTTAGAC
>NETF01000145.1 GCA_002172675.1 unicellular cyanobacterium SU3 | reverse complement strand
TCCATTTATCTATTTTAAAATAGGTGAGCATATACGAGCAAAAAGATACTATCTCAATAGATAAATAAAGCATTAAAAAATTGGCTGGCTTACTTAAAAGATGCAAACCCAATAACATAAAGAGCAGTATGCCTGTATATTCAGTAGGATTAGAAAGGTGGATTTTTCTTCCAAATAACCCAAATGTGATAGCAAACAAAGCACTGCAAGTAAAAATGTATTGGAAGAAATAAGTATGTTGATAAATGGTCATACTATTGCCCATTATCTTGGAAGCTGATGCTGGGAAATTAATGCTTGTAGTGTGAATTAAATAGAAGTTGATAAATAGACCTACAATGGCAATTCCTTTAATGAGGAAACTAAGTTCACCTTTTTTGAAAATGCCAATGAATAGAATAATTGTACTCAGCATTAGAAGCCATGCCTCTGGTAATAGTACTCCTACATTTTCTATGATATTAGATAGCTGTTTATCCATGTAGTTGTCTAATTCAAGGGCTGTTATGGCTAAAAACCTCCAAATTTAAATTTCCAGTTTCTTGTACAAAATCTACAAAGTAGGCAACTCCTGGTTCAAAAAGATCCAAGAGATTAGCCGGGAAAATACCCAATAACAAGGTAATCAAAGCCAAGGGAATGAGCATGAGTCCTTCACGAAATTGTAAATCTGGCATGGCTAATTCTTTTTTGGCGGTCCAGTACTTTCCAAAAAACATTCTTTGTAATGTCCATAAATAATAGGCGGCGCCCAAAACCAGTCCGAGTGTGGCAGTAATCGCCATCCATGTAGGTAAAAGTTGGTTGATTCCCTGAGATTGGAAAGCTCCTAAGAAAACAAATAATTCTGCTATAAAACCAGAAAAGCCAGGTAAACCCATAGAAGCAAAAAAAGCAATAATTACCAAAGATGAATATAGCGGCATTTTATTGATAAGGCCTCGGTAATTTTCGATTTGCAGGTCTTTATTTCTAAAATAGATTACACCAGCTACTAAGAATAACATGGCTGAAATAATGCCATGACTGAACATTTGGTAAATAGCCCCATTAACCCCTTCTGCAGTTAAAGAAGCAATTCCCAACAAGACAAAACCCATGTGTGAAACTGAAGAAAAGGCGATTAATTTTTTTAAATTATGTGTGCCCAATGCAACGAATCCTGCGTAAACAATGGCAATTATGCCTGCCAAACCCAACCACCAAGCATAATATAATGCGCCTTCGGGAAAAATGCTGTAAGCAATCCTAAGCATACCATAGCCACCAATTTTTAATAATATACCTGCTAATACCACAGAAATACAGGTAGGGGCTTCTACGTGAGCATCTGGTAACCAAGTATGCACAGGTACGGCTGGTAGTTTGATGGCAAACCCGATAATAAGTAAAAGAAAGCCAAGAAGTCTGGCATTTTCGCCTAGAAAACTACCCAGACTTCCTTTAAAAAATATACTATCAGGAATGAAGTTTCGGGCGTCCATCATCGATAACATATCGAAAGTACGGACATAATTTTCTTTGGCCAATGT
>NETF01000144.1 GCA_002172675.1 unicellular cyanobacterium SU3 | reverse complement strand
GACTAACAATCCCATAGGCCGTACTAAGACGCTCTCGATAATCAGGACAAATCTGTTGTAATTGTTCCCAACAGTTATTAACTTTTTGTTGACCCTCATTAAATAACTCAATTAATTGGTCATTAGATATAAATCTTGAATGGGGTGCTGGACTCGATTCTAAATCGGCTAAAAATTGAAGTAACCAATGGAGATTATCTTCGCTATTCTTTTCGGTTTCAAATTCAGAATCAGTGCCTTTTTGATTAATAAAAGGCTCTTGGGTTTCTTCTGTTTGAACTGGGGGTAATTGAGTCGGTTCTAAGGTCGATAATTGTGGGTCACTCTCTATTGTCACTGGTGACAGTTCAGGGTACGGGGACGGTGAGACGGCTTCTCCTGTCTGTGTTTGAGCCTCTGTCACCCTTTCGGCTCGGTTTCCCATCGGGGGTTGAGTTGATTGACAGTTATCGGGGTCATTATCTGTCATTATTGGTTGATTATTTACAGAATTTTTGCTCGTATGTTTGACTTCACCCTGGGGTGATGGGTTGGCGACATCAGAAGTTAATGAAACTAGATTGGTTACTTCTGTCTTATTCGTTTTGGGTAGCTCTGTATTAACAGGGTTAATATCAGTTTCTTGACCTTGATTTTCCTTTAATTCCTCTCCATTTCCTGTAGGATGATTCGGGGATTTTGGACAATTGGGACGATTAGGATTATCATCATCGGGAGGATTATCGGGAGGAGAATTAAAGATAGCTTTAAATCGATAAAATCGCCCATTTTTTTCTAACTGTCCTTTGCCCATTTCCACTAATTTTGACAGTAATTCTAGGGTATAAGCGGACACTGTGCGCCCCAATTCTTTTGCCCGACGACCGATGGCTTTTATATGACGATAAATCTCTCTGGGGGTCATGCCATTGGATTGAGTAATGGCTAAATCCCAAACTTTGAGTAAAATCGAACTGATACTATCAGTATCACTGGCCTTTTCTTGTACCACTTGAAAGGCATTCCGATAATAACGACAAACTTCAACTGCTCGTTCTAAGGTATCAAGTTGCAGTTCCCAGAAGTTGAGGGGCTGTGGGGCGAGGTGTCCTCGCCCCCACAGCCCCGTGCGGTTACGGTCACAATAAAACTCGATAAAATGCAGGGCTAAGGCAATTCTCAACAATTGGGTCGGCAGTTTTCGCATCCATGCACGAATAGCGGGGTTGGGACTGCTTTCGGCTTGGCTTCCGATTTGCTCAACAAGATGGGTATAACGCTGATCTGCCTCGTTAGACAGTTTAATGGTTCCGGTGGGTAATTGGTCAAGCCAGTGATACAAGTCCGGCAGAATATCGCTTAACTGACAATAACCCTTAACCCGTTTAGCAGGATGTGCGACTCGTTGCTTGAGAAAGTTAACCACCAATAGTGGATAACGTATCAAGCGTTGACTTAGGAAACGGTCAAATTTACAAAACTAAATAGGGTTTGCTGAATAAAAGCTAAACCCTCATTATTAAAAGGTTACACTTATACTCGATGAGGAAAAAAGATCAGCTAGTGCAGCTAAAAACCGCTAAAATTGGTAGAAAGACCTCGCAGTTGTTAGAC
>NETF01000143.1 GCA_002172675.1 unicellular cyanobacterium SU3 | reverse complement strand
TCGTTCAGTTACAAATGGATTAGGTTGATTCACCTGCCCTATTGAAGTCACCATGTTATTCATTTTCCTTTCTAACTCCCAATTCCCATCTTCTTTCCTTTTAGATTTCAATAAGTCCAAAGCTGGTTTTAGCTCTTCTGATTTTATTTCTTCTCGTTTTAATATCCAAAGTATCTCTAAAAAATCTCCTTTATAAAAGTTGGGAAAAGTGAGTAAGTCCATCTTCTTGATCATAATGTTCGAAGGATTGCGAGAACTATAACACACTTTATGTTTTAAAATAAAGTTGACACACTTGTCTCTTAGCTTTATTACTTCATTGTTTCTATAGGGTTCTGGTAAAAAGGAAATACCCTTTAAAAGCTTAACTACCCCCCAGTAGCAAGTATGTTTCCCATAGCAACTGGTATTCGAGCAATACAGGTTTTTAGGGGCTATGTATTCCCCATCGTCGAATCGTTGGTTCCTATTAAAAAATTTTAATAAACTAATGCTTTTTTCATCTGGTTCTGTGTTGAAATAACAATCGAGGTAAAGCATATTACCATTGAGGCAGGGTATCGGAAAATGGTCTTCTTTTAGAGTATAAATTCCATGTTTAGTATCAAAAAGTTGATTTTTAACATCCAACAATGGTTTTTTTATTCTTTCATCATCTCTTTTACATTGTAAGTCTGCTAGCAATATTAAAGCCCAAAGGGAAGCTTTATAATTGGGTACATAATGCAAATAATCCGGATAATACTTATGAGATGTGGGTATCTCCTTCCATAATCCATTTTCATTTCTTGAATCGAAAATCCTTTCGATTAATTGTTGACGATTATCCATCATTTTTCCTAATATTTAAATCATGAATTATCAGCTATGGTATTAATATAATTGTTTAAATATCAGTGCTATTTTTGCTTCCCATTCCTTAATTGTCTAAATAACCATTATCCCAAGTTCTTGTAGCATTATGGTTTCTTAGGTCTACACCAAAATCTACTGCACCTTTCATGGCCATTAAAACAGAAACCCAACCTGCCGTCATTTCTTGTTTTACCTTTTCATTGGGTGTTGTAGAAGTTAAAAATAAATCTGTCCCTTCATCTTCTGTCTTTTTCAGTCCAAAGGTCACATCTGTTCCAAAATATTCTATTCTGAAAAGACTGGGAGCTTTACGCGCTATAATTTTAGATTTGTATATAGGATAGTTAAAAAATTTGAATTCAATAATCCCATTTTTTTCTTTAGTTTCTTCCGCCCAAAATTTCATTCTGCCTTCATCAGTAGATAGGGCTTCAAAGACTTCGTGAATTGCAGCAGAAAAATGCACTTTCCATTCAATCACGCCTTTTTTTTCTTGGAATGGCATTACTCAAGATTTAGTTTTTTTTATGACACTATTTCAGCATTAAGAGCTAATTTCTTTAAGAAATTTTATGATTATAGACAATCATAAATACTGTCTATTCTCACGATTAAATTAATGAATTTTCATCAATAACTCTAGGGAAATTTGATAGAGGTGGGACTTTAGCTGATCATAAGGTAGTAGAAATAAAAGTTAAACTATCCCCTACCGAAAGGCAACGATACGATAAAGCCATTGAAATTCGGAATAAGTTTTTAAGGGAGTCTAATATTTCGTTA
>NETF01000142.1 GCA_002172675.1 unicellular cyanobacterium SU3 | reverse complement strand
GGGTTTGCTGAATAAAAGCTAAACCCTCATTATTAAAAGGTTACACTTATACTCGATGAGGAAAAAAGATCAGCTAGTGCAGCTAAAAACCGCTAAAATTGGTAGAAAGACCTCGCAGTTGTTAGACAAGAACAAATGTATCGAAAAGAGGAGCCGCCTTCACCGCCCCCAGAAAATTTTGAATTACCCTTCGAGGGAAAATTATGCCCAAATAATCGTTGGGTAATCATGGCAGAATTGATACCTTGGGATGATTTTGAAGAAGAATACGCTAAACTTTTTTCACCAGAAAAAGGTGCGCCGGCTAAACCATTTAGAATGGCATTAGGGACATTAATTATTAAAGAGAAATTGGGAACAAGTGACAGAGAAACAATAGAACAAATTAGAGAAAATCCCTACCTACAATACTTTATAGGATTTCAATCTTATCAACATAGTCCTCCAGTTGATGCCTCAATGCTAGTTCATTTTAGGAAACGAATTGATGTAGAATTGATTAATAAAATCAATAAAGAAATAGTAAAAAAAGAGAAAGAAAAGAGCAATGAAGAAGTAAAAAAAAAGGATTTTCTTCAAGAAAAAGTAGAAAAAATAAAAAATAAGGGTAAACTAATTTTAGATGCTACTTGTGCGCCAGCAGACATCAAATACCCAACAGATTTAGGTATATTAAATCAAGCTAGAATTGAGACAGAAAGAATAATAGATAATCTGTATAAACCATTAAGAGGAAAACTGAGACAAAAGCCGAGAACTTTTCGTAAAATTGCCAGAAAAGAATACTTAAAAGTAGCTAAAAAACGCAAATCTTCTTATCAAGAAAGGATACAAGCTATAGGGAAACAGTTAAAATATATTAAGAATAATTTAGGACATATAGAAAAATTAGTACAAGCTGGTTCTTCTCTAAAAAATCTGAGTAAAAGACAGCAAAATCTTCTAGAAACTATCAAAAAAGTTTATGAACAACAACGATCAATGTGGGAAAATAAAACCCAGAGTGTTCCTCAAAGAATTGTAAGCCTAACTCAACCCCATATTCGTCCTATAGTGAGAGGAAAGGCAGGAAAACCGATAGAATTTGGAGCAAAACTTTCAGTTAGTTGTGTAGATAATTATGTATTTTTAGACAGAATAAGTTGGGAAAACTTCAACGAATCTTGTCATTTAAAAGAACAAGTAGAAAAGTATAAAGAAACTTTTGGCTATTACCCAGAATCCCTCCATGTTGATAAAATTTATCGAGCAAGAGAAAACCGAAATTGGTGCAAAGAAAGCGGATGCGACCCCGCGCCGTCTCACGGCGCAAGGGAACGCGCACCAAGCAAGAGGGATAAGAATCAGTGGTCCCAAGTTGGGAAGGCCTCCGAAAAATGTCAGTGAAGAAGAGAAGAAACAAGCTCGCTTAGATGAAAGTTTCCGGAATGCTATTGAGGGAAAATTTGGACAAGCTAAACGAAGATTTAGCCTGAATCTCGTCATGAATAAACTTCCTGAGACCTCAGAAACTTCTATCGCTATTACATTTTTAGTTGTCAATCTTTCTAAACTGCTGAGGCAGTTTTTGTCGCTTTTTTTGTCCTTATTTACTAATAGCAAAACAAATGAACTAATTAATCAGCTTTTAATTAATTTTGATTATAGTTTAAACCATTT
>NETF01000141.1 GCA_002172675.1 unicellular cyanobacterium SU3 | reverse complement strand
TAATCTCCAGTTACCACCATCTAACCCACCCTATAATTTAGGATTTTTTATTCTGGTTCTTCGCCTTGGCAAGTTTTCGTTTGAAGGTGGCTGCGAAAGTGATGGCAGTTCTTACCCCCAATATAGTTAAGGGTTCACATCTACTTCGAACCATTGATACATTATCTAACCTGATGGAAGTTCCTGACTTTTCACATTGAGTATCAAAAGCTTTAGTCTGAGGCAGAAGGTAGAGGGCAGTCCAGACGAGGGTTGTTAAGACTTTAACTTTTGAAGAGTAAAAACTAAAATTCCTTGCATTGTCTCCACTTCTTCTAAGACTGCACTAAATTAACTCAGGTGAGTAAGTTTTACTTCGTTGGCGATAATTAGCTACCAATCTAATTCTCTTGGAGATCCTGAGAAAAATAAAATTATTGAGCGCGGAGCAAGTATTGAACTTGATTTTCAACGTCTTCTACATAAGCACTATTTCTTTCTAGGGTATATCGTCTGCTTAACATACAGTTTTCAATAGCGGCATTAACAATTTGTTCGCCAGTAACACCACCTGATCTAAATTCTGTTTTAAATTTTACATAACCAGGAATGCCTTCTTCTGCGAAAGCTCCACGATAAGCCATCATGGCTAGCATATTAGGCTCGACATAATCTTCAGCGTCTATCAAACAATCTTCTTGCCAGTCAGATTGTTTATTTTGTGCGCTGACACTTAAAGGAAAGACTGTCAGCGTTGCAACTACGATTAAAGATAGCCAAGATGCGGATTTCTTCATCAGTGATTTCATGATTAATTCTCTTTGTAGTTTGTTAACCTTTCTATAATCTCAAGATAATAATTTTTTTTTAGTCTTACTTCTACTGAAGTGAATAAATTGCTGATACCGAAAAAGTATACAAAAGAAATCATTTCTACCAATAAAACTATGTCAAACTATGTCAAACTATGTCAAAAGAGAGATTTGATGACCTGGTCAAATAATCAATGTTTTGGGAAAGCGCCTCAAATCTACTGCTAATCTATAAGTTATCCTGGTTTCCGATAGGAGTTGAAGAGGGTATGATGAGACGAATAAGCTAAAAAAATTAGTTCCTCTAAAAGAAACAAACCCAGTGAATAGAGAAAAAAATAGCAATTAAGTAAAAATGTAAGAAAAATATTAATGTTATCAGGGTTTTAAAAGATGTGATTGCTCAACTATTCAAAAAATAAAGCTGGTATCCTATGGCACAATAGGAGAGATTGACCAAGTAAGCGATCGCATAGCAAAATTAGACTGAGAACAAACCGAATAACATAAATGACTGCAACCTTACAAGCACCTCCAAAAACCCATCGCGTTGTATTTCCTTTTACGGCCATTGTTGGTCAAGAAGAAATGAAACTAGCCTTACTCCTCAATGTCATTGACCCGAAAATTGGCGGTGTGATGATTATGGGCGATCGCGGTACAGGAAAATCGACCACGATCCGTGCATTAGCTGACTTACTGCCTGAAATTGAAGTCGTAGAAAATGATCCCTTTAACTCTCATCCGTCTGATCCTGATTTGATGAGTGATAATGTACGTCAAGCATTGGATGAACAAGGATCGTTACCTGTTGCTCACAAAAAAGTAATAATGGTCGATTTACCCTTGGGTGCAACGGAGGATAGAGTTTGTGGCACTATTGATATTGAAAAAGCGTTATCAGAAGGGGTCAAAGCCTTTGAACCTGGGTTATTAGCGAAAGCAAACCGAGGCATTTTATATGTAGACGAAGTTAACCTTCTTGACGATCACTTAGTAGACGTATTATTAGACTCTGCTGCCAGTGGTTGGAATACAGTAGAAAGAGAAGGTATTTCTATTCGTCACCCTGCTAGATTTGTTTTAGTGGGATCAGGAAACCCCGAAGAAGGGGAATTACGTCCTCAATTATTGGATCGTTTTGGAATGCACGCAGAGATCCATACAGTTAAAGAACCCAATTTACGAGTACAAATTGTAGAACAACGGTCAGAATTTGATCGCGATCCTCAAAAATTCTGTGAAACTTATCAATCTCAACAAGAAGAGTTACAAAATAGCTTAGTAAAGGCGCAAAATCTCCTCTCTTCAGTTAATATCGATTATGATTTACGGGTCAAAATCTCAGAAGTCTGTTCAGAATTAGATGTAGATGGACTACGAGGAGATATTGTTACCAACCGTGCATCGAAAGCGTTAGCCGCATTTGAAGGACGTACAGAGGTGACAGTGGATGATATTCGACGGACAATGGTGTTATGTTTGCGTCACCGACTGAGAAAAGATCCCTTAGAAACTATTGACTCTGGTTACAAAGTAGAAAAAGCGTTTAATCGTGTTTTTGGACTAGAAACTGAGGAAAATTAGGGGAATTTTCAATGTAGGGTCAATTACAATGAGTTGATCCTACTCCTTATTATAAGTAGTCATACATCATGAAAACCCTCACTAAACCACAAGCAGAAAACTACATGATTTTGTATCCCATTAGTTGGGAAACCTTTGGGCGTATGAGTGAGGAATTAAGTGAAAATTCTGGCAAACGTTTGACTTATGATGGGGAATATTTACAAATTATGAGTCCTTTGATGGAGGATGAGAATAATAACTGGTTTATTTCCCGTCTTATCTTCGTAATGGCTGAAGAATGGGATTTAACAATTAAAAGTGTTGGTTCTCTGACTCTAAAAAGAGATGATATTAAGAAAGGAATCGAACCTGATGCGTGTTTTTACCTGAAAAATGAACCATCAGTCAGGAATAAGCAACACATTGATTTGAATACGGAAGATGTCCCTCCAGACTTAGCAATTGAAATTGATATTACCAGTGGTTCTCTTGATAAGTTACCCATTTATGCTGCTTTGGGTGTAGCAGAAATATGGCGATATGATGGACAAGTTTTACGGTTTTATGGACTGAATAAGGAAACTAAATGTTATCAAGAAATGAGTCAAAGTATAGCTTTTCCTTGGTTAGAAACTTCTCTTATTCCTCAATGGTTAGAACAACGTTTAATTATTGGAGAAACAGCAGTTCTCAAACAAGTTAGACAATGGGCAACAGAACAGAAAAAGTATTAATATTTAACCCAAGATTATGAGAGTGCATAAAACACTCCCACATTTTAATTCTATTAAGAGGTTGCACCAGCGGTTTCTTTTTCTTGTTTCGCTGATCCTTGGGTTCCAAGTTGAATTAATTCAATTTTGTAACCGTTGGGATCTTCAACAAATGCAATAACCGTTGTACCGTGTTTCATCGGGCCGGGTTCTCTCGTAACATGTCCACCTTGTTGTTTAATTTTTTCACAGGTTTCGTAAATATCGTCCACCCCTAGGGCAATGTGTCCATAAGCATTCCCTAGATCATAAGAATCAACTCCCCAATTATAAGTTAATTCAATAACTGCGGTGTCGGACTCGTCGCCATAACCCACAAAAGCAAGGGTAAATTCGCCACCTGGATAATCTTTTTGACGAATTAGTTTCATTCCTAAAACATCACAATAGAATTTTAAGGATTCTTCGAGATTTTTAACCCGAAGCATGGTGTGTAAAATACGCATAATTTCTTAATTCAGTTAAACAACAATGTGATCATTTTGATCTTTATTGTTCATGTTATCATTTGTAAACCAAACTTTCTGTTGAGGAACAGGTAAGGGTAAACCTTGTTTATCAAATTCCACTTTGAGACGACGGCGAAACTCCCTAGACACATCCCATTGTTTGAGAGGTTTGGTTTTGATCCAAACTCGAATAATTAAGCCTCGTTGTTCAAAATTATCAACCCCCAAAATTTCAGGTTTATCGACAATAAAATTCCGCCATTGTCTATCCTTTGCCATGATTTCAGCTACATCTTTAACAATGTGTAAGGCTTTATCAATGTCAGCATCATAGGAAACAGGAATTAATAAATCAGCCCTTGACCAATTACTGGAATGATTAGCTACAATTTTTACTTCACTATTTGGAATAGTAATTAATCTTCCTTCTGGATCTCGGAGTTGAGTGATTCTTAAATTGATATTTTCTACAAACCCACCAAAGTCCTGAACTTGAATGACATCACCCACAGCATATTGATCTTCGAGAATGATGAAAAAGCCGTTAATTGCGTCTCGAATGAGGTTTTGAGAAGCTAAAGAAACCCCAACCCCTAAAATACCTAAACCTGCTAATAGAGGCGCAGTATTAACACCAATTAATGATAAACCAATCAGAAAACCTGATCCTGTCAAAATAATCGTTACGACACTACGGAATACTACGGTTACTGTATTAATGCGTAGTTGCAGACGTTGATTTTCATGAAAATCTAAGAGGTTACGAATCATCAAAATAGATGTTAATTTAGCAATCAAAGCATAACTTAAGCGAATTGCTAGATACGTACCAACACCAACAACTCCCAACCTAGCAGGAATTCTCAGCAATGAGATTAACCACATTTGAGCAATTCTTGTGTAAGGAAAAAGTCCGACAATAATCAGACTCGAACCCACCCAAATACCAGCTTGAGCTAATTGTAATAAGCGATATTGAACTTCTTTAATGTTCCAATGTTGACGATTAGTAAGCAACATGGACATGGGTTGATCGCTT
The DNA here is from genome assembly GCA_002172675.1 of unicellular cyanobacterium SU3. Lineage (GTDB taxonomy): Bacteria > Cyanobacteriota > Cyanobacteriia > Cyanobacteriales > Microcystaceae > Crocosphaera. Next base: position 58,987 of record NETF01000141.1, on the reverse strand, counting down.
CTTTCTTCTCCAATACTTTGTTGAGATGTCTTTAAGCGGTTAATTTTGCGATTAATGAGTTTATTAATGATAAAAGCACCGCCTAAAATACCAATGGCAATTAATCCTCTAGAAATCAAAGATTCTAATGTGCGCTCATTTTTTGCCTGTATTAAACCTTCTCTTAATTGTTCGATTATATTATTAGCTTTTGTTTCAGCATCAATCCCTTCGTTTTGAAGATCAAGATTTCCAACGGTTATAAGTTGTATGGTTTCATCACCAACAGTTACATAAATCTTCGGATTTTCTTGACCTCTTTGGGTAATCTCTAATTCAGGGTTTTCTTGAGAAAAATAAAGATTAGTAATTCTATCTAACCGATTATCAATCGTCTCGACTCGCTCAGCAATTTTTGATTTTGGGTAGGTGATATTGAATAGACAACGGCCATCTAAACGAATACAAGTGGTTACATTGGCTTCTTGTGAATTTTGGGGAAGCCAACTATTACTATCCTTTAGTTCGGGTAAGAATGGGAGGATTTGGGGTTGTGCTTTTACGGGTAATGTCCCTTGAACTGCTGTGATAAAGAGTAAGGTGGTTGTAAAAATTTGACGATTAAAAAAACGAGTGAGTGAGGATTTATTTTTCACAGATCTAAACATAAATCAAGATAAACGAAAGGAATTACTTCTTTGGTAATATGCCTCTTTATAGAGTGAACCCGATGAATATAGACAGGGATTGATTGGTTAGGCAATCATTGTTAGTATAACTTAACATTGAAATTTTGCAATAGATAGGGTTGATAATATCAAATTATTTGTAACAAATAATACATTATCAACCCTTTAAGAATTTATAACTTTTCAGACTGGTTTAGGCTTGTAAAGCTGGTTTATAATTTAAGACACGAATTAAAGTTCCTTCTTTGGGTAAATCTTCAAATCTCAAGCGAAGTTTGTCATTATTAACTTGCTTGACATTCATCTCTTTAACTAAGTCCAAAAAGTCACCTAATGGCTCAATGTCACAAGTTTCCTCATCGGCAGCCGAAGTCCGATAATGGGTAGGTATCATTACTTTAGGACGTAACGTTTCCATGGCTTGTTTCCCTTCAACAGAATTATAGGCTTTGGGTCCTCCTCCAACAGGGATACAAGCGACATCAGGACTACCTAATAAAATTTTTTGTTCGATATCAATAGGAGCTGCTGCGCCTCCTAAATGGACGACACGGATCCCCCCTTGAGTCCAACGCCAAGCGACATTGGTTCCGAAACGTTGACCCCCTTGGCGATCGTGGTCAATACCAACCCCTTGAAGTCGAAAGCCATTAATTTCATAGACTCCAGGTTCATATAATACTTTGGGGTTTCCTGGTAAGTTTTCGGCTGCCCCTTCGTCCCACATTTGACTACTAATAATGACTAAGTCAGCTTCGACTTTAGGTAAGCGATAGCCGGCCGTACAGCCAATCGCACGGAATGGGTTTGCTAAAATTCTCATACCCCCTCCAGTAAATAAGAAAGCGGTATGACCTAGATATTGAATCAATAGGGAATCTTTCGGTTGGGCTGAAACTGCTTGAAAACGAGAGCTTATGGAGATCCCTACGGTTGCTGTAGCACTAGCACCAGCGTAACGGATAAATTGTCGCCGTTTCATTATTAATCTTAAAAATAAAATTTATCGCGGGTTTAACATGATAAGAAAGTTATGCAACAGGGTTTTTCCTGATGTGGTTAAGATACTTTCTGGATGAAATTGTACACCTTGCAGGTGGGGATAGTCTTTATGTTGTAGTCCCATAATGGTTCCATCTTCAGTCCAAGCAGTAATTTCGAGGACATCGGGCAGAGTTTCTCTTTCTACTACTAAACTATGGTAGCGAGTTGCTTCAAAGGGATTATTTAATCCTTTAAATACCCCTTGATGATTGTGATAAATAGGAGATGTTTTACCGTGCATCAACAAAGGGGCAGCAATAACTTTTCCGCCGAACACTTGCCCTATACTTTGATGACCTAAACAAACCCCTAAAATGGGATAGGTCGAACCCAGTTCTTCAAGCAAGGTTAGGGAAACCCCTGCATCTTCTGGACGGCCTGGTCCTGGAGAAATAACAATGCCATCAGGGTTAAGATGACGAATTTTAGAAAGATCGATTTTATCATTACGGTAGACTTGGATATCTGAAGCGACAGGCAAATCAAAGCCTAATTCTCCTAAATATTGCACCAAGTTATAGGTAAAACTATCGTAATTATCGATAACGAGAATCAATGCTTATCTCCTCGATGATGGTGATGAATGCGATCGCTATGACTGTTTACAGAGGAAACATCATAGCAAATAAGGGGGGAGCAATAATAAACCCTGCTACCAACACTGCAGCTAATGCTGAAATCATAACGGCACCAGCAGCGCAGTCTTTAGCAACTTTGGCTAATTCATGATAAGACTGACCAACGGTTAAGTCTACCACTGATTCTAAGGCGGTATTGAGTAATTCTAAGACCATGACCAAAGCACAGGTCAAAGCGACGACCGCCATTCCCAGGGCAGTGACGTGGAGAAACAGCCCAAAACTGATGGCAGTCGCTGTCATGGCCGTATGAATACGAAAATTGCGTTGAGTAATAAAGGCGTAGGAAACACCAGCCCAAGCATATTTAAAGCTCTGAAATAAGTTAGGCGCAATATGCCAAGCAGAACTATTTCTAAGCTCTGAGGGGCTTTTTTCCCTGGCATATTGGGCAATGCGGGGCTGTCTTAGGGTGGCTGCACTAGAGAAAAAGCTAGTGGCAGAGGATTGGCTCATTTTAAAATCGGCTTTCATAATCTTAAGTTTTGCTAAGTTTGGTACAGAATAATTAAATATTTTTACGAAGTCTGTTCAATTAGAACATATAGTGTAGCAATTGTGCATTCAAAGACCGACAAATTCTAACAAAGTTTCTTGTTGTTGTAGCATTTTTTGTAAACTTTGTTCATCAGGGTGATCCCATCCTAAGAGATGAAGAAAGCCGTGAGAGGCTAACCAAGGGAGTTCTCGCTGTAAAGAATGACCCTGTTGTTGTGCCTGTTTTTCTGCAGTTTCTACCGAAATAATGATATCTCCAATATATAAGGGTTCTAAAAATTCTGCCTGATTAGTGATTTTTGGAAAATTTCCTTCTAAAGTAGCAAAGGCGAGTACATCAGTGGGCTGATTCTTTTGACGATATTGAGCGTTTAAGGTTTGAATTTCTTGATCTCTGGTTAATCTTAGGGTTAGTTCATAATGATCAGCTACAGGTAAATAGGAAATAAGGCTGTTTCCCCATATTTGAAACCAGTTTTTCCAGGTTTGCGAAGAAATAGGGTAAGAAATTTGTGTTTGATCTGAACTCACCGCAAAAGCGTCTTGAACATTCAAGTCAATCACTGGGTCAGAAGCTATCATCATCCTGCTATGCTAACGGGTTAAATAGGAAATGCCAATAAAAAAAGCTAGAAGTCCCATTGTGGTGAGAAAAAAGTGTTTAAGAGAGGTTCCTCCTTTACGAACCATATTTCGCATGGCTAGTTTCGTGTAACTAGGTTGAGGTTCTTCTGTCGGGGTTTTGGGGGTATTTTCTTGGGTAGATGGGGGTGTATTAGTCATATAATTTTTCCGTGTTTTTCCAGAAGTCTGCTTTTTAATGTAACAGTTTGTTACTAAAGATCAATGATTTTTGACAGCTTATTCACTGATCGAGATCACCCCTCTAACTATAAAGGTTCCCAAATTCGGTAATAATCCTATCATCGGGAATAAGTAATCTCTCGTATTTTTAAGTAATTTTCTATCTTCGGTAAGATTTATGACCCTTGATGCACAACAGTTAATCGATTTAGCCCTAAAAGCAGGGGCTTCCCACGCAGAAGTTTATCAGTCGAGATCGCAGTCTCGTCCTGTATTTTTTGAAGCTAACCGTCTTAAACAGCTAGAAAGTTCTAACTCCGAAGGAACGGCGTTACGGGTATGGAAAGCAGGATCACCAGGGTTAGCCGTAGCTTATGGAGAGGTAGAAAGTGAGGCATTGGTGGAACGGGCGATCGCTTTGTCTGATCTCAATGATCCTGAAACCATCGAATTACACGAACCTCGTACAGATATTCGGCCTTGTGTGGGGGAAGCGATAGCAGTGGAGACGCTGATAGAGATAGGAAAAGAGGCGATCGCTAAATTACGTCAAGACTATGCAGAAGTGCTTTGTAGCGGTGAATTTACTTATCAAGAGGATTTTTCTCGTTTAGTCAATTCTTTGGGGCTTCAGTGCGAATACAGTGAGGTTTCTACTGATTTCTATTTAGGGGTGGAATGGGTTAGAGGGGAGGATTTTTTGGTCATTTATGACGGGGATCATAGTTACCATGAACTAGGGATTGATCAGGTAGTAAAAGGGATTTTACAACGGTTGGCATGGGCAAAGGAGACAGTTACCCCGAAAACAGGGCGTATTCCTGTGTTATTAACCCCTAACGGCGCAGCCATGTTGTGGGATACAGTCGCTGATGCTCTCAATAGTAAGATAGTGTTAGAAAAGGCTTCCCCTTGGAGTGAAAAATTGGGGGAAACGGTTATTTCTGAGAAGTTAAATTTATCCCAACAACCGAATTTTGAACCCTATACTTGTCCGTTTGATGATGAGGGAACAATGACGCAACAATTATCTTTAATTAAACAGGGAAGATTAGAACAATTTTACAGCGATCGCACTAGGGCGAGATTATTAGGAAATAAAAGTACAGGGAATGGTTTTCGTTCCAGTTTAGGAAGTTATCCCACTCCGAGTTTAGTTAATTTAATTGTTGAACCTGGAAATAGTAGTTTTGATGAATTAGTTAAACAGTTAAATAATGGTATTATTGTGGATCAAATTTTAGGAGGTGGTGCAGATATTTCAGGGGATTTTTCTATTAATGTTGATCTCGGTTATGGGGTGAAAAATGGAGTTATTACAGGAAGAGTAAAAGATACAATGGTGACAGGGAATGTTTATCAAGTGTTAAAAGAAGTTGTTACTTTGGGGAATGATTCTCGTTGGATAGATTCTTGTTTGACTCCTTCTTTATTAGTAGAAGGATTATCGGTAACAGGATAAAGTGTGTCTAGTTAAGTGAGTAGATTCAGTGAAGAACAAATAATTATTTCTGAGATTCTAGGTTAAACTGAATCTTGATCTGGATCGAATAAATAATAAGAATTTTTACCTGTTTTTTTCGCAGAATACATAGCAGTATCAGCATGACGAATTAAGGTTTTAGTATCACTACTATCTTGAGGATAAAGAGTGAATCCAATACTTACTGATACAGAAGCGATTTGAGAATTAATTAAAACTGGTTCATTAGCCACATCGATAATTCGCTGTAAAACGTCATGACACTGTTGTTCATCCGATAATGAGGATAGTATGATCACAAATTCATCCCCCCCCATACGAGCTATAGTATCTCCATATCTTAGACAAGCTTTAAATCGAGCAGCCATTTCAATCAACAATTGATCGCCAATTTCATGACCCAGTGTATCGTTAACCTTTTTAAAACCATCTAAATCTAAGTAACAGATAGCAACTAAATGATTATTTCGAGAAGCTTTATACATCTCTTGGGTCAATCGATCATACATTAAACGACGATTGGGTAAATCAGTAAGTGGATCAAAAAAAGCCATTTGCAACAGCTTTTTTTCCTTCTTTTTTAGTTCAGTAATATCAACAAATAAAGCAATATAGTGAGTCACTTCTTCCTTTTCATTCTGAACAGATGATAGGGTCAATAACTCAGGATAATCTTCCCCTGAAGCCCGTTGACTGAAAATTTCTCCATGCCAATAACCCCTTGTTTCCACAGACTGCCACATAGTGGGATAGATTTTGGAATTGAGAGGATTATTGAAAATAAATTGGGAATTGCTTCCAATAATATCTTTTTTTTGATAGCCAGTAATTTTGATAAATGAATGGTTGACATCAACGATCTCGCGATCGCTATTCAAAATAACAATCGCTTCTTGAGCATAATCGAAAACGCTGGTAGATAAGCGTTGTAACTGATTTTTTTTATCCTTGAGTTCTGAAAAAAGTGCAGCAACAAATTGTGCTGTTATGACAGCACCAAGGAGAAAGATATTAAGATCAACTAGCTGCGCTTCCCCATTCATAACAAATGGGCCGACAGATGTATGGGTAGCATAAAGTGCTATGGAGGCAATCAAAAAAGTCCCTAATGTAACCATTGCCATTCCTTGCCTCACAGCGATAAAGGCTAATAAAGGCATAAAAATTGCAAAGGTTGTAGAGACACTATCAATTTGACGAACAAAAAAGACTAACCAACCAAGACCAACAAGTGGAAGTAAGGTTAAAAATCCTTTAGGAAACTGATTATTTTTAACTTGAAAGTGACTAAAAAAAGATAATAATAGAGGAGTCAGTAAAATTTGACCGAGAGCGTTACCAAACCACCAAGAGAACCAAGCATTAACATATTCAGAAGTGGGTAGTATTCCTCCCATCCAAAGAATAAATGTTCCACAAGTGGCACTGAAAGGTTGTAATCCTAAAAAAATTAGTATTTGCAAACCTGAAATATCGCGCATTGAAGCTAGATTAGGGTTTAAATGAAAACCCTTGAACAACTTTAAACCAATGATTGCTTCTACACTATTAACTGTTGAAATTCCTAATGCTAATATCAAGGGAAGGTCATTGTTAAGAGCAAGTAATAGTTGTCCTAAAAAAATTCCTGGCCAAATACCTGCACCCCATAAAATAATGGCAGCTAAAGCCCACCCCTCTGCGGTGAACACGACTAAGGTAACAATGCTGTGAGAAACAGAGAAGAAAAAACTAGCTTTTCCAGAGATAAAATAAAGTAGAGCGACAATTAGTATTTTTGTGAGCTTATCCCGAGACATTTTATTTAATGTTTATTTACTATTGTTGTTTGCTCTAAGGTCACAATTATCAGTAAAATCGCGAGTAATCCGTTTTTAACTTACCCTATCAAACTACTGAGTATAAAGAAACTAAGAGAATGTCCCTTTGGCATACTATTTACATAGTTGACTGGAATATCGTCCTCGATCTGTATAATAAGGATATCCTTGAGAGGACTTTACTGTACAGTAGAGAAGATCCCCCAGATTGGGCAGAAGTTTATAATGACCAACGGTCAGAGCAGGCTCCGTCGTTGTACGGCGGAGTAATCTCTGACTTGCCCATCAGCCATAACCTACACATTGCAGTTGCTCAAGCCTACGAACAACTTAGTCTAGGACTTCCCATTGACACTAAAGAACAAGCTGACGCTTTAATTCTTTCTCTCATCTCATTTCAGGGATATCATCAAGACTTAGAACACAAAAATTGGCTTAGTCTTGTTGGTAGTCTCAACCCAAAAACTATCATCAAATTGGCGATTCTGGCAGAGGAAATAGAGTGGAATTCTTTTAAAGATCCTTATTATAAACTGTGCGATCAATCTACAAGAAAGACCATAGCTACCTACACTGATTGTCAAGGTTCAGATAAAAGCTTTAATAAAGGTTTTTTATTCTATATCGAAGAAGAATGGCTCGAACCAATCTATTTAGCTGCTCATAAAAAACAAGGTATTTTTGATTGAGTTAAGTTAGGCAAAGAGATAACTCTTACTGTCTCGTCTAGTATAAAAATATTTGTTGTATCTTACTTTTATACTCGATTTTCTAAATTATCTCATCAATAGCTTTAGGAACTGCAGAAGTTAACACTTCATTACCGGTTTCTGTTACTAAAATATCATCTTCAATTCTAATACCAATACCGCGCCATCTTTCAGGGATTTCGGGTTGTCCTTCTGCTGGTTTAATATCATTACCAATATAAATTCCTGGTTCTACTGTTAAAACATGACCTGATTGTAATGGATACCAATTGTCTTCATCTTTTTTATACACCCCTGCGTCATGTACATCTAACCCTAACCAATGACCAGTTTTGTGCATATAAAAAGGCTTATATTTTTCTTCTTTAATTATCTCTTCTAAATCCCCTTTCAATAACCCTAAATCAATTAATCCTTGAACTAAAACACAAACAGCAATATCATGAAACTCATTATAAGGGTTTCCTGGTTTGACTTCTTCAATGGCTTTTAATTGTGCTTCTAAAACTAACTCATAAATCAATTTTTGTTCCCCTGTAAATTTACCATTGACGGGAAACGTTCGAGTAATATCTCCATTATAATAACCATAGGAGCAACCAGCATCAATTAATAATAAATCGTTCTCTTGAATCTGACAATTATTCTCAATGTAGTGGAGAATACAAGCATTAGAACCAGAGGCAACAATAGAAGGATAAGCGGGGCCTATTCCTCCATGAAGTTTAAAAGTATGTTCAATTTCTGCTTGAATTTGATACTCATAATGACCTACTTTAACAAATTCTCTAGCGCGGTTGTGAGCAGCAGCAGAAATGTCCATTGCTTGGCGTAACATTTTTAATTCCGAGGCACTTTTCACCTGTCGCATTGGATGTAAAATAGGGTTAGTATCTTCAATGGCAATAGGTCCAGTTCCTCGTTTGGGATAAGTGGCTATTAATCGTTGCCAATGGGATAAAATAACCTCATTAAAATGCTTATCTCGTCCTAAATGGTAACAGATACGATCTGCTTTCTTGAGATAGTCAGGTAATTTTTCGTTTAATTCTGTGATGGGATAAGCAATATCTGCACCATACTTTTCTTTGGCTGCTTCTACCCCACATCGATAACCTGTCCATGTCTCTTTTTCGGGGTCTTTGGGTTGTACAAATAGTATAAAATGGTGTTCTTCGTGATGAGGTGCAAATACGGCGACTGCTTCAGGTTCATTAAATCCTGTTAAATAGAAAAAGTCACTATCTTGACGAAAAATATATTCTACATCATTGTGCATTACTGCTGTGGGTGCGCTGCGAAAAATGGCCGTTCCTTGACCTATTTTTTGCATTATCTTTTCTCTACGCTGGCGGTATTCGCTACTGTCAATTGTCATAACACTCTATTTTACATTTCCTATCTTCTTAGCATAACTTAAAAGCTTCTAAAAGGGTAGGAAGTTGAGTTTATAACACTTCTCAAAAGTGATTAAAGATTGAAGTCGTCATTATTAGAGGAGAAATCAATATTAATCTCTGACTTTCATTGACAATACCACAAAGTAATGTTTAAACAATATAGAGATTGCTTCGGGGTATTTTTAGTAACTATCAAAGCTTATTGTTTATATTATCCCTCGCAATGACAATTTAGGCGAAGGGATAATGATAAAGTTTGATACAGTTTCCCATGAGTTAATAAATATATTTAGCTTCATAAAAGTTAACAACGACTAATTTTAATAAAATCTTAAGTAACTAACATAAATTTATCCTAGCTTTTTTAAAGTTCTTATATTATCCTGTAAAAAATTGTTATTCTTCAGGACATATATTGTAGTTTAAAAACATAATATAGTTTCTTAATACCCTAATGCTAAACCATCGGCGCGGGGTTCGGAACCTGCCACAAAAATACCGTTATTTTTTAAGATCATTTGACCTTTTCCAAACATAGTTTTATCCGCTAATTTAACATCATGACCTCGTTCTCTTAACTCTTCAACTATTTCAGGGGCTATACCCCTTTCTAAAAGTATTCTATTTCCTTCTAAAAATCGCCATCTAGGTGCGTCTAGGGCAGCTTGAGGATTCATTTGATAATCGGTTAAATTGACGACCATTTGTAGGTGTCCTTGGGGTTGCATGGGCGCACCCATTACCCCAAACGGGCCCAAAGGTTGATTATGTTTGGTTAAAAATCCAGGAATAATAGTATGAAACGGACGCTTATTAGGTTTTATTTCATTAGGATGACCTTTTTCTAAAGTAAAAGCTGACCCTCGATTATGTAAAGAAATCCCTGTTTCTGGAACTAAAATGCCACTGCCGAAACTATAATAGTTTGATTGGATAAAAGACACCATCAAATCTGAATCTGCGGTACATAAATAAACGGTTTCCCCTTGAGGAATTCCAGGATTTCCTAAAGGTATCGCTTGATTGGTAATTAAACTTTGACGTTGTTTTGCATAATTTTTGTTCAGTAAGTTTTCATTAGAAATATTCATAAAATCAGCATCGCTAACATAAGCATAAGCATCAGCAAACGCTAATTTCATCGCTTCTATTTGATAGTGAAAGCTTTCGACAGAATCCCGTTTATATTGTTCAATGTTGAAATTTTCTATAATATTTAAAGCCATTAATGCTGCAATTCCTTGGCTATTGGGGGGCATTTCCCATACTTTTAATTGTTTATATTGAGTAGTAATAGGATCAATCCATAAAGGGGTATGATTTGCTAAATCAGCCGAAGTTAAATAACCTCCTGTATCGGCCGAAAAATTGTTTATTTTTTCGGCTATTTTTCCTTTATAAAAACTTTCTCCTCCAGTCTTAGCAATCTCTTCTAAGGTTTCAGCATGGAGAAAACTTCCCCAAATTTCTCCAGTTTTTGGCGCACAATTTTTAGGGAAGAAAACTTGTTTAAAAGATTGATATTCTGGTCTTTTTTGGGTAAGATAAACTTCTTCTTTCCGTTGCCATATTTCTGCAGTAACTGGAGAAATAGGAAAGCCATTTTTAGCGTAACGAATAGCAGGAGTAAACAACTGTTCAAAAGATAATTGTCCCCACCGTTTCCACACTTCGTACCACACAGAAACTGCACCGGGAACTGTTACCGTTAACCAGCCTAATTTTGGCATTTTTTCTAAATTAGAAAAAGCGTCTAATGATAAATTTCTAGGGCTTTTCCCTGACCCATTAATTCCTTGTAACTTTCCATCCCAAACTAAGGCAAACGCATCACCCCCAATACCATTAGAAGTGGGTTCAACCACCGTTAAAGTAATAGCAGTAGCAATGGCAGCATCAACCGCATTTCCTCCTGCTTGAAACATTTCTATTCCTGCTAAAGTAGCTAACGGTTGACTGGTAGCAACAGCGCAACTTTTAGCTAAAATAACACGACGTTGAGAAGCATAAGGATAAGCATTAAGATTAAATTTCATGATAATTTGATTGACAGAATATTGTTTATTTTGAAAACTAGATCTCTACACACAGGTCAAAGTAAGATATAAAAAGATTTAAGTTTTTTCTGATGACCCAATCATAATACTTAGTGCTATATTTTTTGATCACTATATTTCTGATATAAACTAAATATTTCTGATATAAACTAACTAATTCTCAAGATAATTATATCTCGAAATATAAATTGAAATTCTGACTCCCAACTCCTGACTTCATTCAAAACGATCTAAAAAAACTCTAATAATTCATCCTTAATCATAAGTCCTACCATAAAATTGACAGCAAATGAAACATAAACTTATAAAACATTGATGGAAACTACCATTAAAATTAACCCTAGCTCTAAAACTCCCGATAACGAAACCTTTATCAATATATTGTCTCCTGAGGGGGCAAATATTATCCTCGGTGAACAAACAGCCGAAAGTTTAGTGATGCCTCTCGAACCCTCTCCCACCACCATGTTTGGGCCAAGAGGGGCCTGTTTAGTCTCAGAAAATGGGCCGTTATGGGTTTGTGATACTGGTCATCATCGTCTGTTAGGGTGGAAACATCGCCCCGAAATCGACAGTCAACCGGCAGACTGGGTCATTGGTCAACCAGACTTTTACCACGAAGGACAAAACGCAAAAGGAACCCCCCAAGCAAATACGGTGAGTGTTCCTACAGGAATATGCGTTTGTGGGGAAGGGTTAGCAGTGGCAGATGCTTGGAATCATCGGGTCTTAATTTGGAAAAAATTGCCCCAAGATAATAATATTCCTGCGGATATCGTTTTAGGACAAGCCGACTTTCACCATAACCAAGTTAACCGAGGGAAAACCGACACAGCAGCCGATAGAATGCACTGGCCCTACGGAATAATGTACCATCAAGGACGGTTATTTGTAGCTGATACTGGCAACCGTCGGGTTTTGGTCTGGAATGAACTGCCAACCCGTAACGGACAACCAGCAGACTATGTTCTTGGACAAGGGGACATGAACCGGCGAGACGAAAATGGGGGAGGAAGTCCCACTGCGAGTAGTCTGCGATGGCCTCATGCTTTAGCTATTTGGCAAGATAATTTAGTGTTGGCTGATGCGGGTAATAACCGTTTAATGATTTGGCAAGGAATACCTACCAAAAATAATGCCCCGTGTCGTCTAGTTTTGGGACAAAAGAACTTTGAAGGGGCAGAGTTAAATCAAGGGGGCTATTTTCCCACCCCTAGTAGCCTCAGTATGCCCTATAGTGTGGCAGTGATGGGTAAATGGTTAATGGCTGCGGATACGGCTAATTCTCGCCTAGTCGGATGGACTGAAGAGTTAATGACGGGAAAAGTTGCCCAGGGATTAACGGGACAAACTCATTTTCGTAGTAAGAGTGAAAATCAGTCTTATGGTGGCTCAACTCGTCAAAGTTTAAGCTGGCCCTATGGTATTACAGTTTGCGGTGAGACGGCAGTTATTGCTGACTCTGGTAACAATCGTGTTTTATTGTGGGGTTTATAAATTCGGTTAAGATGATTTTATGCACTTAATTTCAGCAGGAAAGCTACAACAAGCAGCTTCAAAATATCCTGATGTGACTAAAACAATCAAAGCTTTTTGTCAAACCATCAAAAGAGCTAAGTGGAAAAATCTTATTGAACTTCAACAAGCTTATCGAGAAGCAGAAGCTGTGGGAAACTTTACTGTTTTAAACATTAAAGGTAACAAATATCGTCTAATTCTCGATATTGATTATGAAGAACAAGTCGCTTATTTTAAATATTTTTTAACTCATGCTGAATATGATAAGGAGCAATGGAAAAATGACCCTTACTTTAAATAAAGAGAATTATCTGAAGCTTTTGAAGGAAACTAAAATTATTCCTAAAATTATTGAAAATGAAGAAGAATATAACCAATACTTAGCAGTAACAGAAAGTTTAATGGCTAAAAAAAATCACCGAACTCTAGAAGAAACTACTCTATTTCGTTTATTGGTAAGATTAATAGAAGATTATGAAGAAAAATTTTATTCTTTAGAAAAGTGGAGTAATCTCTTACCTCATGAAATCTTACAGCATTTGCTAGAATCAAGCGGAATAACCGAAACTGATTTACAAAAGGTGATTAGTTCTGATAATGAGTTAATGAGTGATTTAATTAATGGTCAATTAGCGATTAGTTTTGAACAAGCTCAAAAGTTAGGAAGCTATTTTAAAGTTTCTCCTAACTTATTTCTTGCTTCTTAGGTAATTTTCAGTTTTGATTTAATCAACAGTTGAGTGATCGCTCTTTTTATTTTCTGCGATAGCATTTGGGATAGCATTCAAGCAAAAACTAGCTAATACTAAGCAAAAAAAGCCAAAATCTCAAATTTTAGTCTTTCACCATAACAACTGAACAAAAACTTGAATTCACCCAATAGGATGATTCAGTTGGGGGAAGATTTTAAAGGCGGATTATCCTTCAATAGTTAGGTACGTTGCTAGAACTAATAAAGGGTAAAACTTGAAAAGTCCAACAGCAATTAGGCGATCGCCAGAAAATCAGATTAAACCTGTTTGTCTTTATGCTAAACAATGTCCCTCTTTAAAAGCAATGAAAGAGAGGGGAAGTATAGAGCATCTTTTAGATGACAAACCTAGTAGAGAACAGGACTTTGTTCGTGACTTTTTGAGTTACTTAATCATGTCTGCTCTTTGTATTGTCTTAGGATTATTTATTGGGATTTTGGGCTATCACTGGACAGCCGGACTAGACTGGATTGATGCGACAGTGGAAGCGTCTATGATCCTCAGTGGTATGGGACCAGTTAGTCCTCTATTGACCAATGGTGCAAAGTTATTTGCGTCTCTTTATGCTTTGTTCAGTGGTCTAGTCTTTGTGTTAGCGATGGGTGTGGTTTTATCTCCTTTGATTTATAGTTTAATGAAACAATTACGCCTTAATAAATGCCAGAAAGATTAGATTTTGAGTAACCCCTCATATCTCGTTTCTACTTGGGCAATTAGTTCCCTTAAACTACGATCGTTTTCTAATATTTCCCATACTTGAAAAATATAATCATCAGAGACTTCTTCTAGTTCACAGTTTCGTTGTGGTAGTAAAGATAAATATTTCTCTAGTAACAGAGTCGTTCCTAATAACCATTGTCCTTTTTCGTCATCTTCTATTATTTCATACAATTTTTTTCCATTATTTAAAGCAGTTTCAATACGAGTCAATTTTGTTTTTTCTTGTTCAATCATCCATTGCTGCATATCTTCAGGATATTGCTGAAACTTCTCTCTAATATTCATACTTTAATTACGTTTTGATGGAATTTAACTTAATATTAGTGATTTTTTACTGTTACGCTTGTTTTTATTATCAATGCTTATCACAAGTTTTATAAATCATCATTCATTCTTATGATAAAAAATCCTTAATATATCTTTACTAAAAATAACTTTTGGACGATTTTCCTAAAATTTGCCCGAAAATAAGTTGATTAAGTTACGTGAATTTTTTAAATGTGCTATCTTAAACTAAGATAGGCTATTTATGTAAAAAAATACCTCTAAATTTCTTGAAACCTTATATTTTACGTACTTTTTAACTGGAAAAAAGCTAAATAAGACAATTAACAAAATAAATAATACAAATAAACTATAATAAATATTTGTAACTTAAACTTTACTGATATAAAGATAAATAGTATGAAGTTTAGTTAATTAAAATTTCCTAAAAAACTTATCCTCATCAAAAATATACCGATTCAATAGAAGCAGATTTAATTAATTTGCTTTATGCACGAACTGGGTATTACTCAAAATATTGTCGCCATTGTCTCAGAACAAGCCAGAGGAGCATCGGTTAAGCGTGTCACCTTAGAAATAGGCAAACTATCGGCGATTATGCCAGAAGCCATTCGTTTCTGTTTTGATATTTGTTGTCAGGATACAATTTTAGAAGGGTCAACCTTAGAAATTATTGAGACAGAAGGAAAAGGAAAATGTCGCCATTGTGGTCACGAAATTCAGTTATCTCAACCCTTTGGACAGTGTGATCGCTGCGATAGTTTTGAATTAGATATTATTCAAGGACAAGAATTACAAATTAAAGAAATGGAGGTAGAAGAATTATGTGTGTAACCTGCGGTTGTTCTGATGGTAACGATGTTACTTTAACCAACGTTGCAACAGGGAAACTCAACGAAATCAATGGTCATCATACCCATACCTTAGAAGATGGAACAGTCATTAGTCATTCCCATGATCATAATCATAAACATGATCATATTCATAATCATAGCTCAGAAATTCATGCAAAAATGCACGGAACGACTATCAGTTTAGAAGAAAAGATTTTACAAAAAAATGATTTAATGGCTGCTCAAAATCGTGGCTATTTTAAAGGTCGTAATATCTTAGCGTTAAATTTAGTGAGTTCTCCCGGTTCAGGTAAAACCACCCTATTAACAAGAACTATTAACGATTTAAAAAATAAAATAAAAATCAATGTAATAGAAGGAGATCAAGAAACCGTTAATGATGCCGAAAGAATCAGAGAAACCGGTTGTAAAGTAGTACAAATTAATACAGGAACCGGATGCCATTTAGAAGCATCAATGATCGAAAAAGGCTATACAGAATTAAACCCAGAACCTAATTCGATTTTAATGATTGAAAATGTCGGTAATTTAGTTTGTCCTGCTTTATTTGACCTAGGAGAAGCCGCAAAAGTGGCTATTCTTTCGGTTACAGAAGGAGAAGATAAACCCATTAAATACCCTCATATGTTCCGAGAAAGTAAGGTAATGATTTTAACTAAAATCGATTTACTTCCCTATGTACAATTTGATGTTCAAAAATGTCTTGAATATGCCCAACAAGTTAACCCATCCTTAGCTATTTTTAAAGTTTCATCGGTGACAGGAGAAGGTTTATCTTCCTGGTATGAGTGGTTAAAAAATCAATAAACAATGCTCGATGCACAATTTTTAAAGTTTGTGATAAGGTAGAGAAGAAAGACTGCCGTATTGGTGACTGCCAATAAAGTTTTTTGATCTATGCTTTGAGTTTAAGGGCGTTAATCAGCTATCGTGGCAGTAAACCGAGCTTGTACTCGGAAACAGAAGCGATAAGCGATCGACACCCACCTGGTTTTTCCAGGTCATAAACTGAGGTAAAACGGTACGGCGGTCTTTCAGAATTTTTTTAAATGTCAAGATTTCCAGATATTATCAAGGTTAAGCAAGACAAAATCTTGAATTTAACCTAAAATTAAAGAAACCCTAACTATTTTAGGCATTGAGACAGCAGACAAATCGTTGCAAAACTTTGGGTTTTCCTGTGAGTGTAACCAAACTCGACCAGGGGATAACGGTTGTCCATCAAAATCTTACTGTTACTCCTGTGACAGTAGTGGATGTATGGGTCAAAGCAGGGGCAAGAGTAGAACCCCATCACTGGAAAGGAACTGCCCATTTCTTAGAACACATGATCTTCAAAGGAAGTCAAGATATTCTTCCAGGGGATTTTGATCAAATCATAGAACATCATGGGGGCATTACTAACGCCTTTACCAGTTACGACTACGCCCATTTTTTCTTAACCGTGGCCGGCGATCGCCTAACCCAGACGTTGCCCTATCTAGGGGAAATTTTATTACAAGCAGGTATTCCCGACGAAGAATTTATGCTCGAAAGGGATGTCATTTTAGAAGAGATCAGATTATCTTCTGATGATCCTGACTGGGTGTGTTTTCAAAGCCTTTGTGAGACATTATATCAACATCATCCCTACGGTCATTCAATTCTCGGTCATGAAACCCAATTAAAAAACTATTCAGCCCATCAGTTACGATGTTTTCATCAGACTCATTATCAACCCCATAACATGACAGTGGTCGTGGTTGGTAATATTGAAAAAAACGAAGCAATATCCTTGGTAGAAAAGACATTTTCTGACTTTAGTATTCCATCAGAATGTCCCCCGCACGAAATTAAACCAGAACCCCCTCTAACAGAAATTAGACGCAATCATATCTATTTTCCCAGATTAACCCAAGGACGCTTACTGATGGGATGGATAGGACCAGGAATTAACCAATTAGAAGAAGGGTTAGGACTTGATTTATTATCCATTATTTTAGGAGGATCGAGAACCTCTCGTCTCGTTCAAGAATTACGGGAAGACAAACAACGGGTGATGGATATAGAAAGTTCTTTTTCCTTGCAACAAGATTCGAGTTTGTTTACCATTGGAGCATGGTTAGAGCCCCAAGATTTAGAAGAAGTTGAAGGCATTATCTGCGATCGCTTAAAACAATTACAACAAGAACCTATAACAGAAGCAGAATTAAATAAAGCAAAACGATTACTTTGTCATGATTATATTTTTTCGACAGAAACCCCTAGTCAATTAGCAGGATTATATGGTTATTATCAAACCTTAGCCAATGCCGAACTAGCCTTAACGTATCCTCACTTAATTCAACAATATACTGCTGAGAAATTGCAACAAATTGCTTGTCGATATTTATCTCCCGAAAGGTATGCTATTACCATCATGACACCTTGCTAATTCATCAAGATTATTTGATTAATAATGAAATCATCTTCTTCAGTTGCTTCATCCCAATTTATCCATCGTTCACAATTAGATAACGGTATCACATTAATTGTCCGAGAAAATCCAACAGCCGACTTAGTATCTGGGCAATTTTTCTGGAAAAAAACGGGAACTTTATGGGAAAAATCAGAAAAAGCGGGAATTTTTCATTTATTAGCCAGTGTTATCACCAAAGGAACTCAAACCATGTCCTCTCTCGATATTGCAGAGGCCATTGAATCTATGGGGGCTAGCTTAGGAGGGGATACCGCATCGGATTACTTTATGATGAGTATTAAAACCGTTTCAGCAGATTTGGAAGTCATTTTAAACTTATTAGAAGAAATTCTGCGATCGCCTACTTTTCCAGAAGAACAAATTACCTTAGAAAAACAGTTAATTTGTCAAAGTATTCTTTCT
Organism: unicellular cyanobacterium SU3; assembly: GCA_002172675.1. Classification (GTDB taxonomy): domain Bacteria; phylum Cyanobacteriota; class Cyanobacteriia; order Cyanobacteriales; family Microcystaceae; genus Crocosphaera. Next base: position 40,876 of record NETF01000141.1, on the reverse strand, counting down.
CAACAAGAACAACCGTTTAATGTTGCTTTCAATCAATTACGGACAGAAATATACGGAGAACATCCTTACGGACGCTCGATTTTAGGCACAGAAGAAACCGTTTGTCAAGTAAGTCGAAAAGACTTACAACAGTGTCATTATGAACATTTTCGACCCGATAATTTAATTATTAGTTTGTCGGGAAATATTAGCTTAGATAAAGCAGTTAATTTAATTGAAAAAACCTTTGGAACTTGGGAAAATCCTTCCCATCCTTTAACCCTTTCCTCTTTTCCTGCGTTAACGGTTTCTCCTAATGAAATAATCACCCATCAATCCAGTCAACAAGCGATTATTATGTTAGGCTATTTAGCGGTTGGAGTTGACCATGTTGATTATCCCGTTTTAAAACTTCTGACTACCTATTTAGGAAATGGGTTATCCAGTCGTTTGTTTGTAGAATTAAGGGAAAAACAAGGACTTGCTTATGACGTTTCTGCCTTCTTTCCCACTCGTTTACAGCCTTCTAATTTTGTAACTTATATTGGTACAGCCCCCCATAATACTAACATTGCCATTGAAGGATTAAAAAAAGAAACCGAAAGATTATGTGAGATAGAATTAACTTCAGAAGAACTACAAACTGCTAAAAATAAGTTATTAGGACAATACGCATTGGGTAAACAAACTAATGCAGAAGTTGCCCATTTATACGGATGGTATGAAACCTTAGGATTGGGAATTGAGTTTGATCAGAAATTTCCTAAACTTATCAATAATATTAGTTCTGAAATGGTGCAAAAAGTAGCAAAAGATTATTTATTGTCTCCTTATATCTCTATAGTAACGCCAGAGACGACAAGTAATTAAAATTAGCTGATTGCTCATACTCAAACCAGGAGAGAAAATCCTAGTTATTTAAGAAGGCTCAAATTTTTCATAAGCTTCTACAATTTTTTGTACCAAAGGATGACGAACCACATCAGCTTGCGAAAATTGGCAAAAGGCAATCCCTTCTACTGACTTTAAGATATTAGTTGCTACCACTAAACCAGAGTCTTGATGTCTCGGTAAGTCAGTTTGAGTAATGTCCCCTGTTACTACCATTTTTGAGCCAAAACCTAAGCGAGTTAACACCATTTTTAATTGTGCTGGTGTGGTATTTTGTGCTTCATCAACAATAACAAAGGCATTAGTTAAAGTCCGTCCTCTCATATAAGCTAACGGGGCGACTTCTATCTGTCCTCTTTCCATTAAATCGGGGATTCTTTGGGGATCAATAAACTCATATAAGGCATCATATAGGGGCCTTAGAAAAGGATTAACCTTTTGTTGTAAATCTCCTGGTAAAAAGCCCAATTTTTCTCCTGCTTCTACTGCCGGACGAGTTAAAATTAAGCGTTCACATTCATCATTTAATAAGGCTCTAACTGCTAAAACCGCAGCTAAAAAGGTTTTTCCTGTTCCTGCTGGACCAATACAAAAGGTGACATCGTGTTTTTGTATCGCTTTAATATATTGCTTTTGTCGAAAAGTTTTCGCCCGAACCACTTCCCCTCGGCGAGTTCTTGCTAAAATAGACTTCTGTAAGTCTTGATATTCGTCCATGCGTCCCGTATCTAAGGCTTGAAACGCTGTCATTAAATCGGGACGAGAAATGGTTTTAGCTTCTTGCCAATAGGGTTGTAGCGATCGCAAAACTTTAACCACCCGTTCAACAGGTTTTTCGGGTCCATAAATATTTAATTCTTGACCTCGCAAGACCAAGTTTGCCCCTGTATGACGAGAGAGAAATTTAAGGTTTTCTTCAGCAACTCCTGCTAGAGCGATCGCACTTTCATGACTAGGTAATTGAAGGGTTTGAGAAGTTTCGGTCATTTATTATAGTTAATATAATCCTGTCTGAGATAACTAGCTTGTTTAAACGACAATTATTATCAATGGTAATGAATGATTTAATTGTTTGGCTAGTTTATGAATTCATCAATATTTCAATAACTTAACACACTCTTACTCAATTTTCTACTGATTGACCATTAATAATTGATAAGGAATCAGGCAAAAAACAAAAAAAAAGTTAATTTTCAAGAAATAATCAAACCCTACAATTATCATCAAGCTAAATATAAAAGCCTTACAACCATAGCACATCATTTATTGTTTACTATCATTTTTAAATAGAGAGTCATGAAATTTGTTGATGAATACCGTAGCGCAGATTTAGCGCAAAAATATGTAGAAGAGATTAGAAAAAGTGTTACTCAACCTTGGACAATTATGGAGATTTGTGGCGGACAAACTCACTCAATTGTTAAATATGGCATTGATAGTTTATTGCCCCCTGAAATTACCCTAATTCATGGGCCTGGTTGTCCAGTTTGCGTTACCCCTATTGAGTTAATTGATTGTGCTTTAAAAATTGCTAGTCTTTCTAATGTTATTTTCTGCTCATTTGGGGATATGTTACGAGTTCCTGGAAGTGAAAAAGATTTATTAGCAATTAAAGCATCTGGGGGAGATATTCGTATTGTTTACTCCCCTTTAGATAGTTTAAAAATTGCCCAAGAAAATCCTGATAAAGAGGTGGTTTTTTTTGCTGTTGGTTTTGAAACCACCACACCAGCCACTGCTATGGCAGTATATCAGGCTAAACAACAGGGAATACAAAATTTTTCTTTATTAGTTTCTCATGTCTTGGTTCCTCCTGCCATGGAAGCCCTGTTATCTTCTCCTAATTGTGTTGTTCAAGGATTTTTAGCAGCCGGTCATGTCTGTACTGTAATGGGTTATGAAGCTTATGAACCCATTGCTAAAAAATATCAAGTTCCTATCATTGTTACTGGCTTTGAACCTATCGATGTTTTGCAAGGAATTTACCACTGTATTCAACAGTTAGAAACGGGAAAATTTGACTGTGAAAATCAATATCTTCGATCGGTCAAGACCCAAGGGAATTCTTTAGCGCAACAAGTAATTCAAAAAGTCTTTCGAGTGGTTCCCCGTAGTTGGCGAGGCATTGGAGAAATTGGAGAGAGTGGGCTAGGATTGCGTTCAGAATATGCCCTCTATGATGCCTTAAAACGCTTTGAAGCAGACTTATCAACCTTGACCCCATCAACTGCCCCAGAGGTGTGTATCAGTGGTCAAATCATGCAAGGTTACAAAAAGCCCAATGATTGTCCCGCCTTCGGAACGCAATGTACCCCAGAAAATCCCCTAGGGGCGCCGATGGTATCCTCAGAAGGGGCTTGTGCTGCCTATTACCGCTATCGACATCACCAACAAACTGCCCCTTGTTGACCCTTAATTTCTGAACAAAATATTACAAAATGTTAAGAAACAATAGTGAATGTCAACACAATGCCAGAAAATAAGTGGGTCAGGTTGCTTAAGAACGAATCAAGTTGACCGATTCAATCGCAACCCGATTTCGTATAAGATGTCAACTTAAGAGCATCTAAATCAATTTATTGGGAGGAATCCATCAATGAGTATTGTCACGAAATCCATCGTGAATGCTGATGCAGAAGCCCGCTACCTCAGCCCTGGCGAACTCGATAGAATCAAAGCCTTTGTTTCAGGTGGTGCTGCTCGTTTACGCATTGCAGAAACCCTAACCGGTTCACGGGAACAAATCGTTAAGCAAGCAGGCGATCGCTTATTCCAGAAGCGTCCTGATGTTGTTTCTCCTGGTGGAAACGCTTATGGTGAAGAAATGACCGCTACCTGTCTTCGTGACATGGACTACTATCTCCGTCTGATCACCTACGGAATTGTTTCTGGTGACGTTACCCCCATCGAAGAAATCGGTTTAGTGGGTGTACGGGAAATGTACAAATCTTTGGGAACCCCCATTGAAGCAGTAGCCCAAAGTGTACGTGAAATGAAAGAAGTAGCAACTGGAATGATGTCTGCTGATGATGCAGCAGAAGCTGGTTCTTACTTTGATTATGTGATCGGTGCGATGAGCTAAAACGAGTTATAATAACTCGAATTATCCAAGCCGTCCCCAATAATTGTAAGACTGTTGAAGACTAGGCAAGATTAAGGAAGCAAAACTATGCAAGACGCAATTACCTCCGTCATTAATTCCGCCGACGTACAAGGAAAGTACCTCGATGGCTCTGCTATGGACAAACTGAAAGGCTACTTCGCTACCGGAGAACTCCGTGTACGCGCCGCTAGTGTTATCAGTGCTAACGCTGCCGCTATTGTTAAAGAAGCAGTTGCTAAGTCCTTACTGTACTCTGATGTTACCCGTCCTGGTGGTAATATGTACACCACTCGTCGTTACGCTGCTTGTATTCGTGACCTCGACTACTATTTACGCTATTCTACCTACGCTATGTTAGCGGGTGATCCTTCTATCTTAGATGAGCGCGTTCTCAACGGATTGAAGGAAACCTACAACTCCTTAGGCGTTCCCGTTGGTAGCACCGTTCAAGCGATTCAAGCGATGAAAGAAGTAACTGCTGGTCTCGTTGGTGCAGACGCAGGAAAAGAAATGGGTGTTTATTTTGACTACATTTGCTCTGGCTTAAGCTAGAACCACTGATGGTAACGACCGACTAAGGGTTACCGAGAGGAGGTTCGGGAAGTCTAGAGTGAGTGCTAGCTGGTTAAAGGCTTAATCTTTGCTGCAAAAGATGGGTTTTGACGAACTAGTATTGACTCTTGACTCCCGAACTTTGTTATATGAGGATTTTTGAGAAAATTTAGGAGAACTCGACCCATGCGAATGTTTAAAGTCACCGCCTGTGTTCCTAGTCAAACAAGAATTCGGACTCAGCGGGAATTACAAAATACCTTTTTCACAAAATTAGTTCCCTATGATAACTGGTTTCGGGAACAACAACGCATCATGAAAATGGGCGGTAAAATTGTCAAAGTAGAATTAGCCACAGGTAAACCTGGAACTAATACTGGATTACTGTAGATACAAAGAAGTTATCTCAAAAATTGTCGGTAGAAAAAGAGAATGATCAGTTTCTACTGAGGCAACAAGGGGTCTATATAGACCTCTTTTTGTGTTTTAAAGAAAATTTTTTTTTGAGATGGTAAACGAATAGGAAAATTTGGGAATTCTGAGAAAGAATAGTAACACAAGAGTAAAAATCATTTTTCGATTCTAAAAATCAACGAGTCCAGAACATAAAAGAACTGTTATAGAACTTACACCATTATCCAACAAACCCAAATTATACCCTATCGTTAACCACCCATGTCTAATCACTCTCAAGAATCTTTAAATTGTGAAGCCACTTTAATTGGTCAAAAATTCCCTGATTCTCAGGCCACAATGGTTGGTGATGAATCTCCCTATCAACAATTGGGCGCATCAACGAACGAAATGCAACCCCAAACGGTTGTTACCCTTGTTAATAAATTTCTGGCCAAAGCAGTAGAAAAACAGGCCACTCACCTCGAAATTGAACCAGAAGCCAATTTTTTAAGCATTCGCTATCGTCACAAAGATATTCTCAAACCACTGATTGATCCGTTACCCAAAAAATTAACCTCAGCTATCTTATCTCGCTTAAAACTGATGGCTGAGTTAGACATTAACCAATCTCAAACCCTGCAAAAAGGTCGTATTCGTAAACGGGGAGGAGGACGCACCATTCATTTTTTTGTGCAGACTCAACCCAGTTTTTACGGGGAAAAAATGACGATTCGGGTGGTGGATAGTGCGGTTAAGCCTCCTAATTTAGAACATCTTATTCCTGATGCACTGATGAGGCAGTCACTTGAAGAAATGCTCCAGCGTTCTTCCGGGTTATTATTAGTTAGTAGTACCGAAAAACAAGTTCCCACACCCTTACTTTACAGTTTGTTTTCTAGCAACATATCTAACCCCAAAGAAATGGCTAGTGTAGAACAATCTATTAGCTATCTTCTCTCTGGAATGAATCAAATTGAAATCGATGTGGACAGAGAAAAGGACTATCCAGAGGTACTACAATCCCTCCTAGAACAAGAGAAACCACGAATTATGGTCGATCATCTCTCTAATCCATCGGTGGCTCGTATGGTGGCAGAGATGGCGAATAATGACCGTTTTGTTTTAACCAGTCTCAGTGCTGAAGATGGCATTAGTGCCATCGCTTTATTACGGGCGATGGTGACACCTGGTTTATTAGCAGATAACTTAATTGGAGTTGTGCATCAATACAGTCTTCCTCGTTTATGTCCTGCTTGCCGTACAGTTCATGAAGTCAGTGTAGCAGAACTAGCTCAATGGGGAATTTCCCAAGAGAATGAAGGTGAAAATCTATTTTATCAAGCTCGTTCCCTGAACGAAACAGAAATCGAACAGATAAGAGAAAAAGGACGATTGTGTCGACAATGTAACGGGGAAGGATACGACGGGCAAGTTCACCTCTACGAATTCCATCCTATTACCTCAGATTTAAAAACAGCGATCGCTCAAGGGGCTAATTCAGATGAGTTGAAACGAGTTAGTTTACAGGGTCAACCGTCTTCTTTAATCGCCACAGCCTTAGAATTAGTTAAAGAAGGACAAATCAGTTTAACTGACTTAAAGCAATTGTCTCCTGATACCCCGAACCTTTCCACTCCGTCAGAAACGATCACCCCATTACCCACAGAAGTCACTCAGCGTCTTGAAAAAATGGAAACATTGCTAATGACTTTGACCGAAGAATTCAATCAACTTAAACAATCCTTTGAACCCCCAGTCTCGTCAACAGAACCGAGTCAAACCGTTTCTTCCTTAGAAACCTCCCTACACATTTCATCGGTTGATGAAGAGTTAAAAGCCACTCAAATTAATGAACATTTAGCTCCACATATTGATCTTTCTAAAGAAACCATTACTGCTGATTCTAATTTATATGAAGAATTAGAAGATCCTGGAGACTGGGAAGCCTTAAAACAAGAATTAGACCCCAGTAAAGAGACGATGGTGACAACAGATTTACCGTCTCACGAAGAAACGGCAGCTAATCCTTTTAACTCGGTTCCTGATCCCTGGTCTTAACTCAATCTATAGTAAAAGACTCTCCCATTTTTTTAGGAAGAGTCTTACTCATCATTATCAGTTATTCTTTTGCTTCTACCTCTGTTTGTTCTTCTTCTGATTCAGACTCAGTTTGATTTTCTGCTTCTAACGTTCCTTTGGGAACTAATTCAACTGTTGCTTTCTCTTGTAACCAATTGAGCGTTTTCTCAGTAATAAGTTGTTCTTCTACGACTTCCCGTAACTTATCAGGATCGACCTCTTGTCCTTGCAATTGTTCTTTAATTTCATTGCTTCTTTCTTCAATTTCTGATTCTTGTAGGGTGATAGACTCAACTTTAGCAATTTCTTGTAAAATTAGGGTTTGTTTGAGTCTTTCGAGGGCTTCAGGTCGAGCATTTTCTCGTAACTTTGGTAAGTTTTCTTGAGTGAAGAGTTGCCCTAAATCAATTCCCATTTGTTCCATTTGCATGGCGGTTTGGGTTAGCACTCTAGTCACTTCATCTTGAACTAAAGTATCAGGAAGGTCGACTGTACAAACCTTCGTCAGTTCTGAAGTAATGGCAGTATGAATACTTTGTTTTGTCTCGTTTTCTGCTGACTCTTGAAATTCCTTTTCTAAGGACTCTCTCAATTCTGCAATGGTTTCATACTCACTGACTTCCTCAGCAAAGTCATCGTCTAGTTCAGGTAATTCTTTGGCTTTGAGTTCTTTGAGTGTAATGGTAAAGGTAACAGGTTTCCCGGCTAAATCTTCTCTAGGATAATCGTCAGGAAAGGTTAAGGGTAAGTCTTTGGTTTCTTCGGATTTCATCCCGACAATACCTTCTACCATTCCCTCAATAAATTTTCCAGGTTCGAGATCAACGCGAAAGTCAGTTCCTTCTACTCCTTCAATGGGTTGTGCTTCTTCTTCTCCTTCAGGGGTAGCCACACCTTTATAGTCTACAATGGCCACATCTCCCATTTCAGCACCGCGATCTTCTACAGGAACTAAAGTGGCTAACTTTTCTTGTCGTTCTTTAAACCAGTTTTCTAACTGTTGGGGATCATAGACTGTTTCTTCAGCTTTGACAGAAAGGGTTTGATAATCTCCTAATTCTACCGTCGGAGGTACATCAACGGCCGCTAAAAATGTAAACGGTTCCCCTGGCTTAAATTTCTCAATGAGTTCGTCTAAACTAGAGCGGAGGGTGTAGTTGCCAATGGATTCAATGGATTCTTGTTCTAGGGCTTTTTCTAGAGTTTTCTGAACTAATTCTTCTAAAGTAACGGCTTTAATATAGCGGGTTCCTAACCGTTGCAACAGAATAGGACGAGGAACTTTACCTTTACGAAACCCAGGAATATTGGCAGTACGGGCCAAGGTATTGACCTTAGTTTCATAGGCTTTTTTACCAGTTTCGGCGGGAATTTCAATTTCTAAGCCAATTTGACTATCGGGGAGTTTTTCCTGGGTTACTTTCATAGAGATTACAATTTCGGACAATTTATTATTATGCCATCTTTGGTCAAACAGAAACAAGCTCAAAACCAGTTTGTTAAAATTGTTTTTAGTTTTGAGTCGGATTAGTTCAGTTAACCATAAGGTCAATAGCTTTATTATTCTAACCTGACTATCTCTGAATCAATCAGATTTTGTCTAAGGATTAGGAAAATTTTAAGATTTATCCTCTATCCTGATGGCTTGAAATAAAATGACTAAGTTAATCTTAAAGCGAACCAATCCAGTGAATGATTATCTGAACTTTATTGTGTAAAGAATCTCCAAATTTTAAACTTGGGATAGTTCAATAACTTAAAATCTAGGGATGAAAAAACCATCTCTCTTATTATTAAAAAATGCACAGTTGTAATCCTGAGAGGTTCTCAACTACCTGAATTAGCCTAAATTTTGATATACTCTGTTGATCAATACTATCAGATGGTTGAGGAGTCATGAGCGCGAAACGATTACAGGACAAGGATCACAACAAATTTTATAGTGATTTAATGATCTTCTTGAGAAAAATATGTTAGCTTTCTTACAAAAGGTTTTGACAAAAGTTTTAAAATGCTGGCAGAAAAATTAGATTTTGGTCAAAATCCATAAATTTTAAGGAGGTAAAAACGAAAACTAAAGATAATTCGTAAGATATCATCTTAAAGTTAGTTAGCTTCTATATTATCTTCGTAAAAAACTATAATCTTTGATTAATTGTAGCTTCTACCTTATTGACAATCATATCATTCCTGTAGTTCTCATACTCAAGATAAAAAATTTAAAATGTTACTAATAATACGTAATTATTCTCATAATTCAGATATACTAGAAGAGAATAATCTTAACCAACCGTTTAAAATCTGTTAACTTACTATTGGCCTACAGTCTTAGGTATCACCAAATTATATCCTTAAAACAGACTAATTAATTAGTAAGTCTAATCAAAATTATAAATAGTTTTTATACATCTCTCTATTAAAACAGAATCAATGAGTAGTATTCCTAGATTTGATTGGTCTGCTAACCAAAATATTCAATCAGAAGTAGTTGTTAAAACCATCAACACAGTTGAAGAAACTCGCGAAGCTTTACAACTTTTGCAAGCTCGTAAAGTGGTTATTTTGGTTTTGGATCAATTAAGTACCGACAAGGCACAACGGGTAGTAGATTGGATGGCAGGAGGCACTTGTGCTATTGACGGGCAAACATTTTGGATTAGCGAAAAAACATTTATGTTTGTCCCTAATCAAGTGGAGATAAAATCCCAACGATCTGCTCCTAATTCTGCTTCTCCTTGCTTAAAGAAATCATCTAGAGACTTCTCTAATCAAGTTTAGGGTTTAGAGATTAACTGACCTAGATTAGCCATACATAGGATTCTATAATAAAGATGAATTTTTAGATAACAAACTAAACTTATTGTTAACTATTCTTTAGCATCGCTAACCTTGACAGCCTCAGTACCCCTATTACTCAAGATTTGTAATTGCTCAATCAAGGCTTGCTTTTGAGGATTACTTTGATTTAAAAGAGTGTTAGCCTGATTGAAGCCTGGATTCATGATTTCATAAAGGTCTGGAGCAATCCTTTTAATCGTACCACCAAAAGTAAACCATGTTTTTCTGGCAGTAGAAAAGGGAGTTTTTGCTTGCTGATAATTATCAGATTTTACGAAAGATAGGGTTTGATCAATCTGTTCTTTCATTTTTCTAATGGCTTGTCTGCGAAAGGCAATTTTTTCAGCGCGAGTGGGAGAAGATGGAGTTTGACTCATCAAAGTTACCGAAAATAGTTTAGATATATTTATCCTTTCCACTGTCAAAGGTTGTGACAAAGCTACAGCGTTTGCAGACGTGACTTGAAAATTTAAACTAGCAAGAAAGGTGACAATAACTAACAAAATACTTTTTAGCTTAAACATAAGATTTTTTTTAAGATCACAAATTGCCTATAATTGTACCAATTCTTTAACACCGTTCATTCAAATTTTTGAGTTTTGTTATGAATACTGGGCTACCCCCTCAAACCACGGTAAATGATCGCTTTAAGATTCTACGCCAACTCGGTCAAGGAAAGCTAGGCAAAACCTATTTAGCCCAAGACAGTCATCGCTTCAATGACTTGTGTATTCTCCAGGAATTTGCTCCCGAAGTTTATGATACTTTATCCCTGAAAAAAACAGAAGAATTATTTCAACGCAAAGCACAAATCCTTTATACATTAAATCATCCTCAAATTCCTCGTTTTCGAGAATTATTTTCTTGTCAACACAGAAATAAAACAACACTTTTTTTAGTGCAAGATTACGTACAAGGATTAACTTATTATCAACACTTACAAGAACGACTAAAAGAAGGCAATATATTTACAGAAACAGAAATCAAACAACTTTTATTAGAGGTTTTACCTGTTCTGGATTATCTTCATGAAAAAGGTATTATTCACCGAGATATTACCCCTAAAAATATCATTCGCCGTCAAGAGGATAACTTACCTGTTTTAATCGATTTTGGTAGCGTTAAACAGTTATCCAACATTGCTAATACCTACTTTAAACATCCAGAATTATTAACCAGTAAAATTATACAAGTCGGTGAACCTGGATATGCACCTCAGGAACAGATCGAAAAAGGGATCGTCACTGCCAATAGTGATTTATACGGATTAGCAGCTACGGCTTGTGTGTTATTGACAGGACAAGAACCCCTAAAATTACAAGATAGGCAAAGTTTAAAGTGGAGTTTTCCCCCAGAAGTAGTTATCAGTCCTCGTTTAAGCCAGATTTTACTGAGAATGTTGGCTAAAAATCCAAGCGATCGTTATACTTCAGCCCAAGAAGTTATTCGAGTCCTTACCCAGTCTTCTCCTCAACCTATTACTCCTCCCACCCTGTTGGTAAAGTCTGCTATAATGCCTCAGACTTCTTCGCCAAACGTGACCGTTTCCCCTAAGCAAAAAACAGAACAGAACATGACAGTAACTAACAGCAAAAATAGTCCCATTACTGGCTGTTTAGGTAAGTTATTTTTACTTTTGATGCTAATCTTAGGCTCAGGAACGATGGGATGGTGGGCAGGAAAATTGTGGATTTCTCAAATCCTTAATGCTCAAGAAAACAGTGAACCTAAACCAGTTTTTTCTGAGGAACCATCAGCCCCTGAAATTAGTGATCAAGAGTTACAGCGTAAAACAGAAATACGAACCCGTCGTCGTCAATTAGGATTAGATCATAGTTGGTTTGTGGCGGTAGTAGATGAATTATTTTGGGAAAAATATCCCAGTCAGAGAAACAAAATTTTAAGTAATCAAAAAGATGATGCTTCTTGGCGAAATAAATGGGATGAAACCGCTAGTCAGGTGTTAGCTACTCTAGAATCTTTAAATTCAGAATCATTAGAAGGAATTGGCAATTATAGCCAAAGTGAACGAACAATTTGGAAACAACAAGCAAATGGTTTATATTTAAGTAGTCGTGCTTTATATGATTTAGTTGATGCTCGTTTTTTTGCTGCTTTTCCTGACCAAGAAAATAGTGAATTTATTGATAAGCCTATTGGTCAAATCTGGAATGCTATAATTGCAGATACTATCGCAAAATTACAAGCAGGAGATAATTACGAAAGAATAGGAATTGAACTACAGCAAGATAAAACTATTCAACGACGAAAAAAATTAGAATCTGGGCAAGGAAATGCTTATGTTGCTAACTTAAATGCTTACCAAAAAATTGAGGTCAACTTAGAAGGCGATCGCAATTTACTTTTATCTGTTTATTCTCCGACAGGGAACAATAATATACTAGAAGATTCTTCAACTGATCAATGGTCAGGAGAACTAATCGAAAGTGGCTATTATGAGTTTACTGTTGTCTCAAAAAACAAGAAACCTATCAATTATGAACTGAGTATTACTATTATAGATTAAGAGATTAAGTTTATGGATAATGATAAAGCATTACAAGAATTTAAAATAGGCATTTATCGAAATCAAAACGACAATCCTGATTTAATAAATTTAGGATTATCCTTATTAGAATCAGGAGATTTTCGACAAAGATGGGAAGTAGCAAAACTATTTCCTAAACTGGGAGAAAAGATTGTTGCTCCTTTATTAAAAATCTTAGAAAATGACAATATAGAAGTTGAATATCGTTGGTTTATTGCTCGTATTTTATCGGAGTTTAATGATGTAAAAATAATTATTTATTTTACTCAACTACTGCAAACTACAGAAGAAGAGGAACTTTTAAGTATCCTGGCAGAAGGGTTAGGAAAAATGGGAATTTCTGCTATAAATAGTTTAGACACTTTATTAAAAACGGATGAAACTTCTAGATTATTAGCCGTTAAAGCATTGGCACAAATTCGACATTTAGATACTATTGAACCGTTATTAAAAATAGTTAATGATTCTAATCCAGAAATTCGAGCGATCGCTTTAGAATGTTTAGGTAGTTTTCATCAAAAACCACTTATTCCTATTTTTACTCAAGCTTTAAATGACCCTGTTTCTACTGTTCGTAAAGAAGCTATAATTGCTTTAGGAATACAATCAGAATTAACAGCAGAATTAAACATTATTCAAAATTTAAAACCATTACTTTATGACATAAATTTAGAGATTTGTCAACAAACTGCTCTCACTTTAGGACGAATTAAAAGCGATGAAGCGATAGAAGAATTAGGGATTATTCTCAACAAAGAAACAACCCCTATAGAACTTAAAAAAGCGGTAATTAAAGCATTAAATTGGACTGAATCACCTCAAGCGTTAAATTATTTAAAACAAGCATTATTAACAGAAAACTTAGATATTTGTCAAATAATAATCAGTTTATTAGGGACTCAAAAAAGTGAAATAGTTAGACATCGAGCCAGTCAAATTTTAATTGATTTTTTAGCCTCAATGTCCCCTATGAGTCAACATCCTAAAATAAAGCAGGAGATAGCCGTTTCTTTAGGAGAATTAGCAGACGAAACTGCTATTAATTGTCTCAGAACCCTAGCAAATGACCCTAATAAATCTTTACAATTACACGCGATCGCAGGATTGAAAAAAGCAGTGAACACTGAACAGTGATCAGTCATCAGTGATAAATTATCAGTATTAGCTATTAATGACTTTCTTTAAACTGATTAATAGCAAACAGTAGGGTGGGCAAATCAGATGTTTATTTGGATTTATCATGTCAAAAATTTTGCCCACCTTACAAAATATTGACATTTTTTACAAAATATGTTACTAAAATGATTTTTTATTTGATTTATACTCACTTATTTATATTTCATTTTACTTCAGCTATGAAAATGGAACTAATACCAATTCTTAATATTAACTAGAGAGATAAATTATCTTTTTATCAAAATCTTGTCTAAGAATCGTATGTTTTATTAAGAGGCCAGCCCCCCAACCCCCCCGGTGGGGGAGGCATTTCGTCCCCCACACCCCCTGCATAAAATACACATACATATTGAGTGTAAATTAGGAATTGTAGCGATAATGTATAGCTTCATGTATCCTTACTTGTTAACTCAATAGTAGCCTTAATAAAACCTAAAAATAAAGGATGGGCGCAGTTAGGACGGGATCTAAATTCAGGGTGAAATTGAGTGGCAATAAAAAAGGGATGATCGGAAAATTCAATAATCTCCACTAAACGGCCATCGGGAGAGGTTCCACTGACTTTATATCCCGTTTCAACTAATTGATTGCGGTAAGCATTATTAAACTCATAACGGTGTCGGTGACGTTCATAAATTACCTCTTGTTGATACAAAGAAGCAGCCAATGTATCAGTAGAAATACGACAAGGATAGAGTCCTAAACGCATGGTTCCTCCTAAGTCCACCACATCTTGTTGTTCCGGTAAAAGGTTGATCACAGGATTAGTGGTTTCTGGTTCAAATTCGGCACTATTAGCACTATTTAAACCAGCAACATTACGGCCCCATTCAATCACAGCGCATTGCATCCCTAAACAGAGGCCAAGAAATGGAATTTTCTCTTTTCTAGCGTATTCAATAGCCCTTACTTTACCGTCGACTCCTCGAATTCCAAACCCACCTGGAACAATAATCCCACTGACATCCCTTAAATATTTATCCGCGCCATAATTTTCGATATCTTCGGCACTTACCCACCGTAATTTAACTTCGCTATCGGTAGCAATACCCGCATGAACTAACGATTCGACCACCGACAAATAAGCATCGCTGAGTTGAACATATTTCCCTACCAAGGCGACTTCAATTTGTCGTTTGGGGGCTTGCATTCGTTGGATGAGGGTTTGCCATTGGGTTAAATCGGGTTTACGGGGTTCTAGGTGCAATAATTCTAGGGTTTGTTGGGCTAACCCTTCTTTTTCTACCACTAACGGCACTTCGTAGATACTACTAGCATCTTGCGCTGTAATAACTGATTCTACAGGAACATCACAAAATTCTGAAAGTTTTTCTTTCATCCCTTCTTTTAAGGGGCGATCGCAACGACAGACTAACACATCCGGTTGAATACCAATCGATCGCAACTCTTTAACTGAGTGTTGAGTCGGTTTCGTTTTCATTTCCCTGGCTGCTGGAATCCAGGGAATCAGCGTAACGTGCATATAGAGGACGTTATTACGACCAACATCCTTACGAAACTGACGAATTGCCTCTAAAAAGGGCAAAGATTCGATATCTCCCACGGTTCCGCCGATTTCGGTGATAACAATATCAGGATTGGTATTTCTAGCAACACGATGAATCCTTTCTTTAATTTCGTTGGTAATATGGGGAATAACTTGAACGGTTCCCCCCATGTACGCGCCTCGTCTTTCTTTATTTAAAACGGCTTGATAAATTGATCCTGTAGTGACACTGTTTAAACGGGACATGGGAGTGTCTGTAAACCGTTCATAATGGCCTAAGTCTAAGTCTGTTTCGGCGCCGTCATCGGTGACAAATACCTCTCCGTGTTGATAAGGACTCATGGTACCAGGATCAACGTTAATATAAGGATCGAGTTTGAGAATAGAAACGGAGTAATTTCTGGATTTGAATAAACAGCCTAAACTAGCGGCCACAATACCTTTACCGATACTGGAGACAACTCCACCCGTCACAAAAACAAATTTACTCATAAAAATTTTTCTATGTTATAGGATCAACAAGATAATCACTAAAAGTATAATCAAAGATTGACAGACATTTATAACATTTCAGAAATTCCTTATACTTAATATTTTAGTTAAATACATGACCCACTTATACACTTTTTCTTAGAATTGATTTAATAAATTTACAAGTTAAGTATCAGATTTTAACGGAGACTGTATAAAATTGATGAAAAATTGACCTAGTGCTGTTACTATCTTGTCAATTTTGGCTGAAATAATATCAGGCTGAATAAAAATATTTGTATGACCTAAACAATAAATGCTGCCATTAAGAATGCCGACATAATTGAGTGTAGTCAATTTTGGTTCGTCTAGAAACTTTGCAATATTTTTTTCAACTTCAATTATATTGTTAATCAAGTTTACTAATTCTTGAATATTTAACTGGTTTAATTGTGTAAATCTAATTCGGTTGACTTGGTGACTTAAACCAAATGGAGACTTTGCATTTCTAACATCATCAAAATTCACTAAACTTTTATTTTCTAAATCTTGTATTATGTTATTATAAAAATCTTCATTTTTATTTAATTCGTGTAAAATAGAAATTTTGTTCCTAATTTCATTTACGTTTATATTCGCTTTTTGTAAATAAGGAATCATCTCATTTTCTCCATACTTAGAGAAGTTGCTAATAATATCTAATACTTTCAAGTATGAAGGAGTTAATTGACGATATAATTCAAAAAAATTGATTGTCTATCTGATCCTATAGAGTCAATTAAAGCAGAGTTAAAAACTGCATTTTTAAGAGCATTTATTTTTTCTTCTTGATGATTACGACTAGCAATTTGCAGTGCATACATTAAAGTTGTTTGAAAAGAAGGATTATCTAAATCAGTGTGTTGATTAGTATTTTCCTGTAAATTTTCAATTTCTTGAAAAACTACTGCTAAAAACTTGTCTAACCGTTTAGTAGAAGATGATTTAATATAATCATTAACAAATTGCGAAATACCAGGTATAAACGATATACTAGCTTTTAATGAAGTATCAAAAAAATCAATTCCTTTATTTTTTTGATAATCTTTCAACAGTTCATCTAAAGATTTGTCGGAATTAGACATTATGGTAAATTGACTTATTTAATAAATATAAATTAATTAAAAACTATCATAATACAAAAATACTGTCAATACATTTATATTAAATCAATATAAATTTTTATAATCTTTCTCTAGAAAGATGACAAACTTTATCGCTTTTGCTAGTATTTTATATAGAAAAGGATAATAATACTTAATTATGAGCTATAGTAACCAAAAACTAAATAACGACTTTGAAAAAACCTTGAAAACTATTAACGACGAAATTTATAAGCAGATAGAATATAACTTAAAGCCTCACTTAGAAGAAACAGGAAAAACATTAGAAAGTGTAGCTAAAAATCCTATTTTACAAAAAATTTATCCCTGGATAGGATTACAGTGGTTAATGTATATTTTAGGAGAAGTTGATCATAATCAGATACAAGAAAATATCAACCAATTACGACAAAAGTATCCAACAGAAACCCCCGATCAACTAGCTAATAGAATCATTCAACAACAAGGAATAGAAGCAGCAAAAGTCGGCGTTTTTACTAACTTAATACCTCCCTTTGCTCTATTTTTATTAGGACTAGAATTTTCAGCCATTACTAAACTACAGGTTGAAATGATTTATAAATTGGCCGCTGTTTATAATTTAACCTTAGAAACCCCTCTACGTCGAGGAGAAAACTTCGCCTTATATAACTTATCTTTAGGTGGTGGACTGCTTAAAACCAGTTTAAGTTTTGTTGAAATGATACCAGGAATTGGGCCTGTTGTGGGAGCGTGTAGTGATGCTATTTTATTATATGGACTCGGTTATGCTACCACTTGGTTATATCAAAATTCAGTAGAGCAAAATCAAAATATAGCTCAATATTAACTAGGTAGCTGTAATTAAATATAAAATAGAAAAGTCCGTAGTCAAGGCTTCAGCCTTGATATTGCCAATTATTAATTGTTAATTATTCATTATTAATTATCAAGAAGTACGGATATCCACATCTGTGAGGTGTAATAATCCCAAGATGAAACAATGGTCAAAATCAGAGACAATGATAAGAGACAATATGTAAACCCTATTCTAACAACAAGGAAAAACTATGGCGGTACTGGAAAAAGGTAACATTACCATTCATACTGAAAATATTTTTCCCATTATTAAGAAGTCTCTCTACACCGATCATGAAATCTTCTTAAGGGAATTAATTTCTAATGCAGTGGATGCCATTTCTAAGTTAAAAATGGCTTCTTTAGCAGGAGAACTCTCAGGAGATGTTCCTGAACCTGAAATTACTATTACAGTTGATAAGAATAATAAAACCCTTTCTATTTATGATAACGGTATTGGCATGACCGTTGAAGAGATTAAAAAATATATCAATCAAGTTGCTTTTTCAAGTGCAGAAGAATTTGTACAAAAATATCAAAAAAGTGCCAATGATTTGATCGGCCATTTTGGTTTAGGGTTCTACTCTGCTTTTATGGTAGCTAAACAGGTAGAAATTGATACTTTATCCTATAAAGAAGGATCACAAGCAGTTCATTGGTCTTGTGATGGTTCCCCTGAATTTGAGATAACAGAATCTTCGCGATCGCAAATAGGAACAACGGTTACTCTAACCTTAATGGACGATGAACAAGAATATTTAGAACCCCAAAGAATTCGTCAATTAGTAAAAACTTATTCTGATTTTGTTCCTGTCCCTATTAAGTTTGAAAACGAAACCATTAACCGACAAAAAGCACTCTGGAAAGAATCACCCCAAAATTTAACGGATGAGGACTATTTAGAGTTTTATCGTTATCTCTATCCCTACCAAGAAGATCCCCTATTATGGGTACATTTAAACACGGATTATCCTTATCTATTAAACGGAATTTTATACTTTCCTAAATTACGTCCTGATGTTGATGTTTCTCAAGGACATATTAAACTGTTCTGTAATCAGGTATTTGTTAACGATCACTGTGAAGAAATCATACCAGAATTCTTAATGCCTTTACGGGGGGTTATTGATAGTCCTGATATTCCCTTAAACGTCTCTCGAAGTGCGTTAACCAATCATCGCACTGTTCGCAGTATCGCCAATCATATCGCTAAAAAGATTGCCGATCGCCTCAAATCTATCTATAACGAGACTCCAGAAGAGTATATTAATTGTTGGAAAGATGTGGGAACTTTTGTAAAGTATGGTTCTCTCAAAGATGAGAAATTTAAAAAACAAGTTGAAGATATTCTCATCTATAAAACCACTTACAAAGCAGATAAAGTAGGTAAAAAATCTGAGGCTGAAACCCCACAAGTACAAGTAGAAGGAGAAGGGGATTTCTGGGAAGATGTGACTTCTAACACTGAAAAGGAGGAAAAATTTAGTTACGAAAGTGAAGGATATACTACTTTACCAGCTTACCTAGAACGTAACAAAGAACGCCATAAAAATCGCATCTTTTACTGTACCGATCCCGATACCCAAGCAACTTATGTAGAACTCTACAAAAATCAGGGTTTAGAAATCCTGTTTATGGACTCTTTCATCGATACAAATTACTTTATTCCTTTCTTAGAAAAAGAATATTCTGAGGTTAAATTCTCTCGTGTGGATGCAGAATTAGATGATACCTTAGTTCAACAAGATAAAGCCGATGAAATTGTTGATCCTAACACCAATAAAACCCGCAGTGATCAAATTAAGGAAATTTTTGAGAAGGCTTTAAATAACAATAAAGTCAACATTAAAACCCAAGCCTTAAAATCAGATAGTCCCGAAAGTACACCCCCTGCAATGGTATTATTACCTGAAGCAATGAGACGTTTTCGTGAGATGATGGCTGTTTCTCAACAACAGGTAATGGACTTTCCAGAAGAACACGTTTTTGTTATTAATACAACCCATCCCTTGATCGAAAATATCTATCAGTTGAGTCAGGGAAGTATTATCCAAGCAAAAGGTGAGTCTCCCTCAGCAGAAATGGTTAAAATGTTGTGTCAACATATCTATGATTTAGCTTTAATTGCACAAAAAGGACTCGATGGTGAAGGGATGAAATCATTTGTTGAACGATCTAACCAAGTGTTAACTCGTTTGACAAAATAGTGACTAATTAATATTCTGTAAAAGTAGGGTGGCTAGTTTCCACCTTATTTTTTTATTTAACATCTTTTGCTATATAAATATTCAACGGTAAATATCTCGCCTGTGTCCAATATCAAGAACCGTAATTTTTTCCTCTTTATCATTAATTTGATAGATAACTCTATAGACTCCTATACGAATACGATATCCATCTCTATCTCTTAATTTTAAACAACCATTAGGTCTAGGATTTTCGGCAAGTTTTCTGATAGCATCTCGAACGCTTTGATAATCTTTATCAGGTAAATTACCTAACGACTTAATTGCCCGTCTTTTAATGGTAATTTTGTAACTCATGAACGGCCTTTTTCAATTTCAGAAATTGCCATTTCAAAAGACATTTCCTCATCATCAAAAGCAACAGCATTATCATAAGCTTGAATCGCTTCTAATTCTTCTAAAGCGTCTAAAAGTTTCTGATAATCTTTTATGCTCAGAAGTACCCCGATACGGTTTCCTTGTGCATCCGTGACAAAGTTTTCTGCTAATTCCATTAAGGTTTTACTCTCCTCCTAATTATGTCTATTCTTAATTTTATAACCAATGTTGACGAGGGTTAAATTGTTCTTTTTCCCGAATTTGTTGATATAAAGCGATTTCTTCTTCGCTTATTTCAGAAGGGATAGCGATTTGTATTTCTACGAGTTGATCCCCTCGTTTTCCTGAACCGTTGGGATATCCTTTATTAGCTAACCGTAAACGTTGACCCGGACGCACCCCTTTAGGAACAGTCATCTTAACTAAACCATCGATGGTGGGAACCTCCACCGAACCCCCTAAAATGGCTTCACTAGGGGTTACAGGCACTCGACAAGCGATATCGCTACCCCGTAACTCAAAAAAAGCGTGAGGAGTAATAGTAATTTTGAGATAGAGATCCCCCCCTTGCAACCCTTGGCCTTTGAGACGAATTTTCTGACCATCAATCATCCCCGATGGCATATCCACTTCTAGTGATCGCCCGTCTTCGAGGCGAATTCTTTCCCGTCCCCCCCGATAAGCTTTTTCTAGGGGGATATTTAACTTAGCTTCAACATCCCTTGCGCTGCGAGAGGGGTTCACCACTTTTGCCCGTCGCGTACTGCCAGGGTTATAGTCTTGGAACCGCCAAAACTCACTATCTCGACTGTAACTACTTGCGTTGTTGCCATTACGAGAGGGACGAGGTTGGGAACGAGGGGGACGGCGTTTCGTTTTGCCAAAACGCATCCGATCATAATCAGCCCGTTTTGCCTCATCGGATAAAATATCGTAGGCTTCGTTAATACTCTTAAATTTTTCTTCTGCTGTGGTATCCCCTGGATTTACATCAGGATGATACTGCCGAGCGAGTTTACGAAAAGATTTTTTGATCTCCTCGGCACTGGCATCTTTAGAAACCCCTAAAATGGCATAGTAGTTACGAAGTTGCTGCATATATCAGTATAAAACACAGAATGGGAATCGGGTCAGAATTTTTATTTTAATGGTCTTAAGACCTTAGAACCAATCATCGTCCTCTTCATCCCATTGATTTTCTGCTGGAATACGACGGGAGCGATCGCGGGTATAGTAAGCATCGGACTCTCTGGGGGGATATTGACGCGGTTCAGAAGGTGGACGACGACGCGATCGCGGACTAGGGCGTTCTTCTTGCCAGTCGTCATATTCGTCTTCATAGCGATCGTAGGGTTCATAACGAGGAGGAGGAGAACCATAAGTTTGACGCTCATCATAACGAGGAGGAGGAGAACCATAGTCTCGGCGTTCTGGATAACGAGGTGTACCGTAGTTATCCCCATACAGCGAAGAACCACGGGGACTATAAAGGTAGTCATCGTCATCATCCCCTGTTAAAGTTTTACGGATGGACTCAAAAATCCCTTCGTCTTCTTCATCGTCGTATTGTAAGCGTACTTCTCGGTTCAGTTCATACAAAACATCTTGTAAGTCCGCCTGCGCTCGATCTAAGCGTCTTTCATCATCTTTATCCAAACTGTCGAGGATCTCTGCATTTAAGGATTCAATTTGCCGACGATACCCACTGGTAAATTGAGTCCCAAAATCTAAAGTAACATCTTTTAACCGCCGTAATGCCTGATCGGTTAAGGCTTTAGCTTTATTGCGTTTTTCGATCCGTTCTCTTCGTTGTCGATCTTCTTCAGCAAATTCGCTGGCTTCTTGGATCATGCGATTAATTTCCCCTTCGCTGAGGGTTGAAGCCCCTTGTATAACTACACTTTGCTCTCTGCCGGTGGTGCGATCGCGGGCTGTTACCTGTAATATGCCATTCGCATCGATATCAAAAGCGACTTGGACTTGAGGAATGCCCCTCGGTGCCGGCGGTATCCCTGTTAATTTAAACCGTCCCAAGGATTTGTTATCTTTGGCCATTTCCCTTTCTCCTTGCACCACATGAATTTCTACCATGGTTTGATTATTTTCCCCGGTAGAAAAGATGTCGGAACGACGCACAGGAATAGTGGTGTTGCGAGGTATTAATTTCTTGGTAACACCGCCAATGGTTTCTAATCCCAAGGATAAAGGAGTCACATCTAACAATAAGATTTCTTTGACTTCCCCTGCTAAAATACCGGATTGAATGGCAGCTCCCACCGCTACCACTTCATCGGGGTTAACGTTTTCGTTGGGTTCTTTGTCGATGAAACTGCGGACTAAGGCTTTAATCATGGGCATTCGGGTTCCCCCGCCCACTAACACTACTTCATCAATTTGTACGGGGGTTAATCTGGCATCGTTTAAAGCTCTTTTAATAGGACGAGTGAGACGACTCACTAAATCAGCGCAGAGGTCTTCCAATTGAGGGCGTGTGAGACGAGTTTCTAGGTGCTTAGGACCGTCTTCGGTGGCAGTAATGAAGGGTAGATTAATATCGGTAACACTGACCCCTGATAGCTCTATTTTTGCTTTTTCTGCCGCTTCTGTCAGTCGTTGTAATGCTTGTCTATCTTTGCGAAGGTCTACTTTTTCTTGTTCTAAAAATTGTTCGGCTAACCAGTCTACAATGCGCTTATCAAAGTCTCCTCCTCCCAGTTGAGTATCTCCACTGGTAGCTCTCACTTCAAATACTCCATCACCCACTTCTAAGACAGAAACATCAAAGGTTCCTCCCCCTAAGTCAAAGACGAGGATTTTTTGCGATATTTCTTGATCTAAGCCATAGGCTAATGATGCTGCGGTGGGTTCGTTGATGATGCGTAAAACTTCTAATCCTGCTATTCTCCCTGCGTCTCTGGTGGCTTGTCGTTGGGAGTCGTTAAAATAGGCAGGAACGGTTATCACTGCGCCGGTGACGGGTTCCCCTAAGTAACGTTCTGCTTCTTCTGCCAATTTACGGAGAATTTTAGCGGAGATTTCTTCGGGAGCAAAGTCTCTCTTGAGACGAGGACATTTAATTTTAATATTGCCGTATTCATCCCGACGAATGGTGTAGGGAACTTGTTTTGAGTCAGGGGTTAATTCTGTATACTTTCGTCCCATGAAGCGTTTAACCCCATAATAGGTATTTTGGGGATTTAATACCGCTTGCCGTCTAGCCATTTGTCCGACGACTAATTCTCCATCTTTATTAAACCCAACCACAGAAGGGGTAGTACGCATTCCTTCTGAGTTGGCGATCACGACTGGCTTTCCGCCTTCCATTACGGCAACGACAGAATTAGTTGTCCCCAGATCAATGCCGACTACTTTGCCCATGTTTATTCTTTTCTCCAGCTACTCCATTTAATTGCGGTTGGTTCGTTCGAGAGTTTAGCTTGATTAAGTCTCGTTGACAATATTGTATCGAATTGTCGTCAGTATCAGTGAACAGTGAACAGTGAATAGTGAGCAGTTATCAGTGATTAAAAGGGATTATACTATCTTTGATAAGATTAAAAACTTTAATTAATTAAGATCAAAAATGAAACAGTGGTACGAAGAATTATTTGAAAATTATGCGCTTAAATATGAGCAAGAAGGTTTTACTCACGGCACTATGGGTGAGTGTGATTTTCTTGAAAAAGAAATCAATTATGACAAAAATACCCGAATATTAGATATTGGCTGTGGAACGGGAAGACATTCGATTGAATTAGCTAAAAGAGGTTACGAAGTGGTAGGGATTGATTTATCTGAGTCTCTTTTAAATCGAGCAAAAGAAAAAGCGATAGGAAAAAGTTTATCCCTTGAGTTCTATCAATATGATGCTCGAAATTTACCTTTTGTAGATGAATTTGATTTAGTCTATATCCTGTGTGAAGGGGGATTTTGTTTAATGGAAACGGATCAAATGAATTATCAAATTCTTGCTAGTGCAGCTAAAGCTTTAAAACCTGGGGGACTGTTGATTTTTACGGCTTTAAATGCTTTATATCCCCTATATCATTCTGTTAAAGAGTTGATGGCTGATAATCTTAATTCTGGAAATACAGAAGAGCATTCTTTTGATTTAATGACCTTTCGAGAGTCTAGCCTTTTTAATATTGAAGATGATCTTGGCAATAAAAAAACAATTCACTGCAACGAAAGATATTATGTTCCTTCGGAAATAACCTGGTTATTACAAACACTCAATTTTAAAAATATTGAGATTTTTGGCGCAAATCTTGGGGCTTTTAGTCGCAATAATTTATTATCACCAGATAATTATGAAATGTTAGTGATTGCTAAAATATGAGGTCACTTAATTGCTCAATGAATATTCTTGAGCAAGAAATAATAAACTACATACTTCTTCATCAGTAGTTTGGGAAAAATCATCATACCAAAGACTAATAGAATTCATTCTTTCTGGCATAGTTAAACATACTATTTCATCCACTTCTTTTCTTAATTCTTCACAAACTGAAGGAGGTACAACGGGAACAGCAATAATAATCTTTTTAGCTTGCTGTTTTTTAATAATAGCGATCGCTGCTTTAATAGTTGAACCAGTAGCGATGCCATCATCTACTAAAATAACCGTCTGATTATAAATTTTGGGAAAAGGTTTATCTCCCCGATAAACTTGTTCTCGCCGATGTAATTCTTGTTGTTCTTTTTGGGTAACTTCTTCTATCACTTGAGGGGATATATTTGACCAATTAATAACATCTGTATTGAGAATTCTCGCTCCTCCTAAAGCGATCGCACCCATAGCGAGTTCTGGACGCTCAGGAACCCCTAATTTCCTCACTAAACAGATATCTAGGGTCAGATTTAATTGTTTGGCAATTTCGTAAGCAACGGGAACTCCTCCCCTGGGTAAAGCTAAAACCACCGTATTATTTTGATTTTTATAGGTTTTTAATTTCTGTGCTAATTGTTGTCCTGCTTTTGTGCGATTACGAAAGCGACTATTCATGGTATTTTTCCCCTAGATTATGTTTTACCCTAACTTGTTTTTTTGTAGCGTTTGACTAGGGTTAAAACTTGTTCGTCATGTTTATTCTAACAGTTTCCGATGCTCAATCGATCTTTGTGTTACAAAATATAAAGTCTATTGATTATTCTTGTTTAAAAATAATGCGATCGCCTCAAGTTTGGCAAGTTACGCTGATCTTAACTCTTGGTATCTTATCGGTTTCTTCTACGGCAATTTTTATCCGTCTTGCTTTAGAAGCTTCGGGACAACTGGGATTAGAATTTAGTCTATTTTTAGCAGCGTCTCGTTTAATCATCGCCTCAATTGTTTTACTTCCTGCTTGGCGAACTGTTATTAAAAATGAAGTTAGTTTAAAAGCTTATTATTATGCTATTGGTGCAGGGTTTTCTTTAGCTTTTCATTTTGTTTTTTGGATTACTTCTTTATCCTTTACCTCTATTGCGGCATCAACAACTTTAGTCACGACTAATCCGATTTGGGTGGCTCTTTTATCTTGGTTTTGGTTCAAAGAGAAACTAAAAAAGATAACTATTTTGGGTATTTTTATTGCTTTATTAGGAGGTATTTTTATTGCTTTGGGAGGTAATGATATCAATAATTCATACAGTCAACCCCTATTAGGTAATATCTTAGCTTTAATGGGAGCTTTATTTGTTAGCTTCTATTTAATTTTTGGTAAGATTGCTCAACAAGAAGGGTTAAAGATTAGCAGTTATAGTGTGATTGTTTATACAATGGCTGCTATTCTTCTTTTTCCTTTACCTTTTTTCTTCGGTACTGGTTATACACATTATCCTAATAATGTTTATGTTTATGTGGTTTTGATGGCTATTTTTTCTCAATTAATTGGTCATACTAGCATTAATTGGTCAGTGCGTTATGTTTCTCCGACTTTGATTACACTAGGGATTTTATTTGAACCTATTGGTGCTAGTTTTTTTGGGTTTTTAATCTTTCAAGAAATACCCTCAATTTTAGTTTTAATAGGAGCGATTATTATTTTAGTTGGGGTTATTATTGCTGTTATTAGTTCTCAGGATAAGGAGAAATCTGCTTAGGATTACTTTTTAATATATTTCCATTGTTTATTTCACTTAATCTGATCATTTATTAAATTCATTAATAATATTGATTAAATTTTATGCTAAGTATTCTAACCTAATTAATTAACAACCTGAAGTAAACTTTTGCGGTCAATGCTAAAATAAAATCTAAGCAAGAAAAAAACTATTTTTTGATAATTTTCACTTAACTATTATTGATAAAATGACCAAATCAGTTAGAAATGGAAGATTATCCATACCATAAACAATGCTTATTGTCAAATTCTTGCAAAAATAATTTACATTTGCTACGATGAGAATCGTAAAAGGCAACACAAGCCTCTAATGACAGACGCTCACGGAGTAATAAGCGATGACTAAGTACAAGTACAATAAAAATGCTATGTCAAGAAAGAGACAAAATGAAGGAATGAGTCTCTTGTCTCTATTATTCTTTATGATGGGAGCAGTTAATGTCTATGGACATTTGCAAGGTAGCGATAACCAGGTGACAACTACTACTGGTAACGATAATGACATGAATAGTTTATTAAAAGTAGGTATTTTTGCGATGTTTTTAGCAGGGGTTATCGAACTTCTTGTTGTATAACCTTATCTTTAAACTAAAATTTTTAATGAGAAAATTATTACTAGGGAGTAAGTAAAGTATCGATACTATCATCATTACTCCCTAAACTAATTAGTTAATTTTCAGGTTTTGTAAACCCATAATCTTCAAAAACTGCTTGTGCTTTCTCTTCTAATAAAAAGTTAACAAACTTTTTCGCTTCTTCAGGATTTTTACTTTCTTTCACTACAGCAACCGGATAAACAATAGGAGAATGTGATCCCTTTGGTGCAGTAGCAATTACTGTTACTTTATCAGAAATTTTTGCATCGGTACCATAAACAATACCAGCGTCAACATTTCCTGTTTCCACATAGAAAAGAACTTGACGCACATCTTTTCCGTAAACTAATTTAGGTGTTAACTTATCGTAGGATTTTAATGAGGTTAGCACTTCTTTTCCATATTGTCCAGCCGGAACACTGTCAGGCTCACCTAACGCAATTTTATCTAGTTTAGCAGTAGGTAATGTTTCAAAAGTTACTAATTCTTCGCTATCTTTTGGTGTCACTAAAACAACGTTATTTTCTAGTAAATTTTTACGAGTTTCTGTCAATAATAAGTCTTTTTCTTGTAGTGCATTCATCTGTTTAGGGGCAGCAGAAATAAACACATCTGTTGGCGCACCTTGTTCAATTTGTTGTTGCAAAGAACCAGAAGAACCAAAATTATAGATAATCTCTACATTGGGGTTTTCTTGTTGATAAAGAGGTTGTACTGCTTTCATGGCATCTTGAACACTCGAAGCAACTGATACAGTTAAAGTAACGTTAGAAGTATCCTGTTGATTAGAATTAGAACCAGTGCAAGCTGTCACAAAAGTTGCTAATGTTAGGACAAGAAAGTGTTTTCTTTTCATCTAGATTAATGACAAAATCAAGTTTAATTAGAGGTCATAATAAAAGCAATCATTGAAAACAAGGAATAAAATTAAGGATTGTTTAATAGATTGTTTTTTGTCAGAAGTTGATAACAATTTTTTTATTAGACTTAAATCGTAAGTTTAATGTAAAAGGAGAGTTGAAACTTAGTAATATTAAGCTTCAACTTTAGGTAATAATATGACTAAGAATATTACACTAAGGTGGACAATGTCCACCCTACAATGTTTTGTGATTCTATCAATGTTCTGACTCTAATGCGTCGTGCTATATCATCAATAGAAGAGATATAATAGCTTAGTCAACCGCAAACATAACATCACTAGCTTTGATAACAGCATAAGCTTCTTTACCTTCGCTTAATGCTAAAGATTCAGCCGACTCTTTAGTAATCATGCCACTAATTTCTACCCCAGGAGCAACTTCTAAAGTGATAACAGCATTAACACTCCCCATTTCTACTTTTTTGACGGTTCCTTTAATGGTATTACGCGCACTACTTTTCATAGATTAACTCTCGGAATAAATTAAAAAGTTTTGGTCAGTATAACACAATTTTTTTAGGGTGGTAAATTAATTAAATACTCATTAAATATAAAGGTTAAGGTTATATTATGTATCAAAAAAAATTGATATATTTTTTGGTAACAAGGAAATTTAATTAATTATTTAAACTCAGAATTATTAATAAAATTAATTAAATTTCACGAAAATAAGAAAAAATAAAGTAAAATAATATAGAAAGCAGAAAACATAAAATGATTATGTACCTTAGAATAAACTTGGTAAACATTTAACACTATCAAATCCTGAACTCCGTTAAATTTTTTTACCAAGTATTTCATAACTAAAAGTTTGTTTCTATAGTTAAGTAGTAATGTATTAGGTAACTTTATCAATTTGTAATCATGTCAAATAATAAGAATAAAAAATCGGGACTTTTTGATTTTGGCTGTTTAGTCGAATTGCTTATTTTTGCTCTAATAGTTGGTGGTGGTTATTGGTGGTTTTTTATAAAAAATAATAATCTTTTACCTACTTTTATCGCTAAGAATCCAGTAATAATTGAACTATCAAATAAATATCCTAATTTACCTATTCCTATCGAAAATACTAAAGACAATACCGTAACATCAAGGCAATCATCAAAAACTGAACCGACTATAACCAAATCTCCGGCAGCTAATAATAGTAATCCTGAAAAAACTCCTATTGAACCCAATAATAATAAAATTCCAGAAAAGCCAACTAATGAAATAGCTAAATCTGAGACAAATAATATCCCTGAAAAAACATTAACTCCTTGGGAAAAAAAGAAAATTAGAGGCATTTATTTAAGTCGTTATCAAGTCACAAATAATGCTAACGAAGCCACTATTCGTCAACGAGTAAAATATTATAAAAGTCAAGGATTTAATACTATTATTCATGGGGTTTGGGGCAATGGTTGCACCATGTATAATAGCGAAGTTATGCAACAAACTTTAGGGTATAATAGTTGTCCTAATCAATTTAATCCCCAATGGTTAACCTGGTTAATTGATGAAGCCCATAAACAGGGGATGGAAGTTCATGCTTACTTTGAAAAAGGAATAAAAATTGATAAAAATAGTCCTATTTTTGATAAAGCAATTGAAAAGAAATGGTTAGTTCCTGGAATCGATAGAACCTATAGTAATATTGAACATTATGTCTTAGATGTAGAAGTGCCAGAAATTGCTAATTTTTTCACTAATATTGTCGTAGAATTTGTTAAAAAATATCCTAAAATTGATGCCATCCAATGAGATGATTATTTAGGTTATCATGCAGAATTACCTGGAAAAGTTGATCGAACGGCTAAATTAACTCAGTTTACCCGAAAGATGATTTCAGAAGTTAAAAAAGCCAATAATTCAATTAGTTTTGATATTAGTCATCATAATCCCTATTGGTCAAAAAGATACTTTGCTGCTGACTGGGAAAATTGGTCAGTAGATCGAGTATTTATTCAAGCTTATAACGAAGATAATTTTAAAGAAGAATTAAACTATGGTGCAAAATATGACGGTATTGCCATCACCGATCAACAATTACACCGTCTGCAAGAATTAGCGAATAATAAAAATATTGATAGCATCTTAGTGTTTCCACTCTCAGGAAAACCAGAAGAAACTGCTTCTCGTGTTAAAAATAGCTTGAACTCAATAACTAATAATTAGTAACAGAAGATACAGTTAAAAATTAATTAAGTTTTTAAACAAGACTAAAAACCTAGATTAAACTAGATAAAAAGCGGAATTAGTCCATCTCGAAACCATAGGGTTAATAACGCTCTGATAAAGGGGTATAAGTTTGTAAACAACAGCTTAACTAGACCGATGACTAAACCCAACTCAACGCTTCATTTAATTAAGTCCTTGTACTTAATCATTGTTAATCAATTGATGAAGCAAAAACAAAGAAGAGTTTAAGGTTTTCTATTTACCCGTTAATAACCCCCAAAATATTAACAACAAACTTTTAACCCATAAACGAAAGCAAGGAAGGTCCAATATGCTAAAAATCGCAGTTCCAAAAGAAAGTGACTTAGGAGAATTGCGTGTTGCCCTCGTTCCTGATATTGTCGCCCGCTTTATTAAGTTAGGGTTTGAAGTATTAGTGCAGTCTGGGGCTGGTTTAGGCGCTCATTTCACCGATAGTGAATACGAAGCCGCCGGTGCCACCATTATCAACTCCGCCAAAGAATTATGGGAGTCTGCTGATATTCTCCTCAAAGTTGCCCCTCCCGGGGAACAAGAAGGGGAACAAGAAATGAACTGGTTAAAACCGGGTTCAACTTTAATTAGTTTTCTCAACCCTTTGGCCAACCCCGAACAAATTCAGGCATTGGCCCAACGGAAAATCAATGCTTTTAGCATGGAGATGATCCCCCGGACCAGTCGCGCCCAAAGTATGGATGCACTGTCATCTCAGGCGAATATTGCCGGATATAAATCAGCTTTGATCGCTGCAGCCTCCTTACCTCGTCTGTTCCCCATGATGACAACCGCAGCCGGAACCATTCCCCCGGCCAAAGTGTTAGTGATCGGTGCAGGAGTCGCCGGGTTACAAGCGATCGCTACTGCCAGACGCTTAGGTGCCGTAGTAGAAGCCTTTGATGTACGCCCTGCGGTGAAAGAAGAGGTACAAAGTGTGGGAGCAAAATTTATTGAGATCCCCATCGAAGAAGACACCGCCACCACTGGAGGTTACGCCAAAGAAGTTGGCCAAACCACACAAGAAAAAATTCGTCAAGTGCTAACCGAACATATTAAAAAATCCGATGTGGTAATCACCACTGCCCAAGTCCAAGGCAAACGCGCTCCCTTGATCGTTACCGAAGAAATGGTCGGTCAAATGAACGCTGGTGCTGTGATCGTTGACTTAGCTGCAGGACAAGGGGGTAACTGTGCTTGTACCGAAGCTGGAAAAGACGTTTACTACAACGGTGTCACCATTATTGGACCTTTAAACTTGCCTGCTACCTTGCCCGTAGATTCGAGTAAAGTGTATGCCAAAAACCTCTTAACCCTAGTGAAATACGTGGTTAAAGACGGTGCCATTGACTTCAACTTTGAAGACGACATCTTAGACGGAACTTGCGTCACCTACGAAGGAGAAGTTCGCAACGAACGGGTTAAAAATGCCCTTGCTACCTTAGTTCAAGCATAGAAATGGAGTAATTTATGACAACTGGATTATTAATTGGTTTAGTGGTGTTCGTCTTGGCCTCTTTTGTGGGGTTTGAGGTGATCAACAAAGTGCCTCCCACATTGCACACTCCCCTGATGTCTGGGGCGAATGCTATCTCTGGTATTGCTGTAGTGGGTGCTTTGCTCATTGCAGGACCGAAGGAATGGAATATTACGGTCATTTTAGGATTAGTGGCCGTTGTTTTAGCAACGGTTAACGTGGTTGGTGGCTTCTTGGTGACTGACCGGATGTTGCAAATGTTCAAGAAGAAGGGAGCATAATTAAAGATGAACGATACTTTATGTACTGACGTTCTCTCTGGTTTAACTACTGGAATAGAACTGACCTACTTAGTCGCTGCAGCCCTATTTATTGTTGGGTTAAAGCAGTTAGGATCACCCGCTACCGCTCGCCGAGGCAATATTATTGCTGCGGTAGGGATGTTTTTTGCCATTATTGCCACTTTAATTAACCAGTCTGTGATCAACTACCAGATGATTCTTGTCGGGGTGATCATCGGATCTATTATCGGGGCGATCGCTGCTCAAAAAGTAGCCATGACAGAAATGCCCCAAATGGTGGGTATTTTCAACGGTTTAGG
Organism: unicellular cyanobacterium SU3; assembly: GCA_002172675.1. Taxonomy (GTDB): domain Bacteria; phylum Cyanobacteriota; class Cyanobacteriia; order Cyanobacteriales; family Microcystaceae; genus Crocosphaera. The sequence goes on along the minus strand of NETF01000141.1, from coordinate 8,900 downwards.
GGGTGCAGCCAGTGCCTTAGTTGCCGTTGGTGAATTTTGGCGGTTATTAGACGCTGGTGATAAGGTTCCCTTTGATGCCACTTTCGTGGCTATTTTAGGGGTTTTTATCGGTGGTGTTACCTTAACCGGTAGTTTACTTGCGTTTGCTAAGTTACAAGGGTTAGTAAGTGGATCTCCTGTTACTTTTCCCCTACAACAACCGTTCAATATTCTGCTGTTCTTATCCTTCATCGCAGGCAGTGTTTACCTGTTCATTAACCCGGCCAACCCCGAACTCTTTTTAGGGTTAGTGGGATTATCTTTGGTCTTTGGGGTATTATTCGTTCTACCCATTGGTGGTGGGGATATGCCTGTGGTTATTTCCCTGTTAAACTCTTTCTCAGGGTTAGCTGCTAGTGCTGCTGGTTTCATCTTAATGAACAATATGCTCATCGTCGCTGGTGCGTTGGTGGGTGCGTCTGGTATTATCCTGACGGAAATCATGTGTAAAGCCATGAACCGTTCTTTACTGAGCGTTTTATTTGGTGCCTTTGGTAGTGCTGGCGGTTCCGTTGCTGGTGGTTCCGGTGAGGCAACGGATAAAGTGGTACATTCCATTGACAGCGAAGAAGGGGCAATGATGTTAGGTTATGCTCGTTCTGTGGTTATTGTCCCTGGTTACGGTATGGCAGTGGCACAAGCACAACATACTGTCAGAGAATTGGCCAATCAACTCGAAAAAATGGGTGTAGACGTTAAATATGCGATTCACCCTGTTGCCGGAAGAATGCCCGGTCACATGAACGTTTTACTAGCTGAAGCAAACGTTCCTTATACCCAGTTACACGACATGGACGACATCAACCCTGAATTTGAACAGACTGATGTTGCTTTGGTTATCGGGGCAAATGATGTGGTTAACCCGGCAGCACGGGCTGATAAAAATAGTCCTATCTATGGAATGCCCATCTTAGAAGTAGATAAAGCTCATCACACTATCGTTATTAAACGGGGTATGAGTGCCGGGTTTGCTGGTGTAGAAAACCAGTTATTCTACGATGATAAAACCATGATGCTCTTTGGTAGCGCACAAGATGTAATTGCTAAATTAGTCTCTGAAGTTAAACAACTGTAATTGTTTGTTTTTAGTTCAATAATTAATGTTATGCCTCCCTGTTTATTAATAGGGAGGTATAATTATGAATGAGAAGGTGTGATGTTATTTGAATACGATGAGGCCAAAAGTCGCAGCAATAAAGGTAAACATGGCATTGATTTTGTAGAAGCGCAAGCTCTTTGGCGAGATAAAAACTGTTTTGAAGTACCTGCTCGTTGTACCGATGAGGAAAGATGGTTTGTTTTTGCTAAAATCGATGACAAATATTGGACAGCCGTGATTACATACAGAAATAAAAACATAAGAATTATCTCTGTTAGACGTTCTAGAAACAACGAAAAGCAAAGTTATGAACAACAAAAACGACAAACCTGAAAAACCTTTAATTAGTGCTGAAGATTTAGATAGAATTTTTGATGAAGGGGAAGAAGATATTCTCGAATATCTTGACTTTAGTAAAGCCCGTCGTCCAGGTTTAGAGGAGAATGATATTAATATTACTCTTCCTGAATGGATGATGAATAGAATTGATGCAGAGGCAAAACGCTTAGGAATTAGCAGCCAGTTAGTTATCAGAAATTGGTTGGCTGAAAAACTTGATAAACAAAATATTTAGACTCTTATGATATACAATTAATGGTTTACTAGTGAAGATTAATTTTTTCTAATTTGTCTAAAACCTCTTTCTGTAAACTTGTAGACCATCGATATTTAAAGCTTTCATGTTGATATCTTTTGACCTTACCCTTTAAATCTTCGATATGTTTGATTAAATTCTTGGCATCTTGTTTTGTCTGAACAGTTTCAACCAATTTCGCTGTATTTTGGTAATACTTTGCTATTATTTCAGCTTCTTCTATTGAAGCTTGATGATCTTGATGATAATGACGAATTTTATCAGACATTTTTTCAAAATAAGAAACTAAACTTTTAACGAGAGCTAAATCTAGTTCATCTAGTTGATCTGTCGTCTGATTAATAGGGTTTTCTTGTCCTATTTTCGATGTAGATGGGTTATTATTTATCTTGCCAAGTTTGTTATCAAATTCTGCTTTTTCATCTCTATGTTTAATAGCTTCTAGCCAGCCATGACCTCGATAAATGTCCCAAACTTCTGGATATTCCCCGTAGTTTGTAACAATATTATATATTTCTTGTTCAGATAAATTTGAGAATTCTATCGGTTGAGTTGTGTTTTCTTTTAGTCCCTTTTGTTTTTCTCTTAATTTTGTAATTGGTTTTCTTAATTGCGTAGCGATTAAAATTCCAATGGTAAATGCACCTAATGTTTTTAATATTATAGGGTCAATAATGCCCGTTGAAGTTTGGCGGAGCATTTTATTCGTTTTGTCCTTGTTAAATAAGGTGGGGGTTTTAGCTTCTGGCATTTTAGCCAAAATAAGAGGCTGAAAACTAATACTTAGGCCGACAGATAAACATAGTAACAAAAATGTTCTTTTCATCGTCAAAAAAAACTAAACTCACTAATACTATAAGGATTAAAGCATTGTAGTTCAGTGATCTCGATCACAGAGTTTGACCCATTTCAAATTTTAAGATATATCTGCTTATATTGATAAATTTGTAGAAGATATCAAAGAATATACTTTAGTTTGAAATTTCAACAATTCTTTCGCCACCTTGTAATAATTGTAAAGCTTGAGGAAAAGTATTAGTCAATAACTTTTTTAAATTACGATTTGTTACATTACCACAAGTGATCCAAAGTATTTGTGGTGGAGTTCCAAAACGAGTTACTAATTCAATAAAATCACTATCTTTTGTAATGATAACAATGCCTTTAGTTTTAGCCATTTCAAAGATTTCTCGATCTTGAGCGTCCCTTAATCCTAACTCTCTTAACGATGTTGCTTCCACAGAAAAAGTCATCATTAACCATTGTGCCAGTTGAGGCGGTAATTGAGCATCTATCCAGAATTTCATGCGATTATTTTTGGTATATTAGTACGCTGTGCCGCTAACAATAAACAAGCTTGTATATCTTCTGGTTCTAAATCAGGAAAATCCTCTAATATTTCTGAAAGTTCAACATTTAAAGCTAACATTTCTAAGATATCTGTTACCCTAATTCTCATCCCACGAATACAAGGTTTTCCTCCACATTGTTGAGGATTATAAGTGATTCTATTTAATAGTTCTAATTGTTTACTCATCATCAAGACTCCTAATTTTCTTTTAAGATGTATTATCTTCCGTTTTGATAAAATTATAATATTTGAAAACCCCAAACAATCTACATTTCATGGATGTTATCCCTGCGATCGATCTGCTTGAAGGACGGTGTGTCCGCTTGTACCAAGGTGACTATCAACAATCTGAAGTTTATAATGAAAATCCCGTAGAAGTCGCCCGTCAATGGGCCGATGAAGGGGCGACTCGTCTGCATTTAGTGGACTTAGACGGGGCAAAACAAGGTCGCCCAGTGAATCTTGATACCATAGAAGCCATTGTTAGAGCTATTTCCATTCCAGTGCAAGTTGGAGGAGGATTACGCGATCGCCAAAGTATCGCCCAACTCATCGATTTAGGGGTTGATCGTACTATTGTCGGCACGGTTGCCGTAGAAAACTCTTCCCTAGTCCAAGAACTCTGTCAAGCCTTTCCGGGTAAAATTGCAGTGGGAATTGATGCCCGTAACGGCAAAGTTGCCACTAGGGGATGGTTAGAAACCTCTGAAGTATTAGCAACAGAATTAGCCCAGCAAATGGCTGGGTTTGGAGTAAGTGCTATTATTTACACCGATATACATCGGGATGGAACCCTACAAGGCCCTAACCGTGAAGCGTTGCGAGAACTAGCCAATCATATCAATATACCCGTCATTGCGTCAGGGGGTGTTAGTTCCCTAAGTGATGTTTTAGGATTATTGGCTTTAGAACCTATTGGCGTAACCGGTGTAATTATTGGTAAGGCGTTATATACAGGAGATGTCAGCTTAACCGAGGCAGTTCGCGCTGTTGGCCCCGGTCGTTGGCAAGATATCCCTCCTGATCTTGGTTCTTCGGCCTTGGGTTAACGAAGGTTAGGGGGAATTTCTACCACAGGACGGTTTAGGGCAATGGTCAGGGCTTGACTTTCTCCGTCCGTGCGAGCATAACGGGGAAATAGCCCATCTTGTAAAGAGACATGAGCGATCGAACTAACAATGACTGCAGCGATACCTATCCCACTGGCGATCAGACCCCGTTTCCTACGATCTTGACGATCAATAGTATCAAAAACCCCCTCAGATAAATCATCGACAGAGATAGAACTTTCTGGGACTCGAATCGTGGTAGTCTCTCGTTGAACCCGTAACAGTTGCTTATATAACTGATGGAATTCAGGATCATTGTCAAGCCATTGCTGAACTTGCTTACGTTCTTGGGCTGTTAGTTCCCCATCCATATAGGCACTTAACAACTCAAAACGCTCAAACTGATTATCCATATTACTTGAATCAGTGGGACAAAGCCCTTGGTTGTGTTCAAAATCAGACATCATGATTAACCTCTCCTAGATCCTCTAAGATCCTTAGTTGCGGAGACGAATGCTTTGATGAGCATAGTCATGACACCCCTCACAGGTGATTATTGAGATAAGGAGAGTCTCAATTAATCAACATATTTTTCTAAAACCGTCTGTAATTTACCTCTGGCTCTAGCGATACGGGATTTAACCGTACCCAAAGAAACCCCAGTCATTTCTGCGATTTCTTCATAAGCTAACCCTTCGATTTCTCTTAAAACAATAGTAGTTCTAAAGGCTTCAGGTAAATCAGCGATCGCTACTTTGAGACGATCATAAAATTCACGGGTGGCTAAATTGTCATCTGGACTAGGATAATCTGAGACAATATCCCATTCTATTTCCCCATCATCAACCCGACGCGGAGCATCTAATGAGATAGGATGACTCACTCGCTTACGTTTACGTAATTCATCATAAAATAAATTAGTGGCAATACGACTCAACCAACCCCGAAATTTAACCGGTTCATTAAGACGTTTGATGTTACGGTAAACCCTAATCCAAACTTCTTGAGCGAGATCAGCCCGATCTTGCCAATCAGGGGCTAGATGATAAAGTATTCTCTCTACATGAGACTGATAACGGTTTAAAAGTTCTGCAAATGCAGCACGATCTGGTTTAGATCCCTCCTGACACCTGACGATCAAATCGTAATTTGAGAGCTTTTCTGGAGATACGACTGACTTTTGTCGCCACGGGCGAAATAGTCTCTCAGGTCCTGTAATTGCTTGACTCATAAGTTTACCCAACGCATAATTCTCCTCACGTTAGCATTCTAGACGCGGAACTTCAAACTAGGGTTCCCTCTGTTTCAATTTTTTCGATGATTCTGGATTGATTCTGCCTATTCTAAGACAGATTGACAGAAGTTTGAGCAGTTGAAATTTTGGGTAACTATAGCACTACGCATTAAAGTGTTTGACATTAAGCAAGCTTGAGACTCAGTGACAGCTTATTTTTGCGAATCAACTGAGCATCGCCGAACGTCATTTTGCTTCTTGCCTTCAGAACCCCACCCTACTCTCTATCTAATCATTACGATGATGTTCAAAGTGATACACATAGAAAAGTCGACTAAATTTCTTCAAATAATAACCTACTAAACCTAAAGCGATCGATCCTAAAGTTAACAGCCAAAAACTCAAAGGAGGGGCGACAAAAAAGCCTGTAGAAATCTGTTGTTGCGCTATATTTCTGCTATCAACTAACAGAGCTAAAAATAAACAAATTCCTGAACTAATAAAACTAAAAATCGTGACACGATTAATATTTTTAAGAGCATCTTGACAGATTTTACAATCTTTTGTGTGAGTGGAATAAACATCAAAAACTTTAGCTTTATCTCTTTCTACAGACGGAATTTCTCTATTACAATTAGCATCCCAAGCAACTCCACCACCCGCTCTTTTTCCTAACCAGTTACGAAAGGTAATAATCATTTTATCTTGAGGGTTAGGAGTATAAACTTTTTCAATCCATTTACCCTCATTTTTTTTAACAATAGTCTTTTCTTGATAATGTAAAAATACTAAGTCTTGATGAAGAAATAATGAACTTAAAACATGACCTAACCAGACAGGAATGGGTGCGCCAAAAAAAGAAAATCCTGGGGGACGTTTTCCTTGATTATTTTTAACTAATATTTGACAACCAATTTGACGACACCATCCGGGACGAGTGGGAATTGCATATAAGATTCAAATTAATTTTCCGCCGTCGGAATAAGTGGATTCAATGCGCTGGAGACAAGGGGGTTGAAAATCATTTTTAGACTGAGCTATTTCTGAGGAAGTTGATGTTACTTCAAAAGAAAAACCTTCTTGAGTTGATATTTTGCGAAGGGGAATCATATCATAATATTTAGCATCAGTATAACGATTACCAATTAGATTATGATGAGAGACAGGAGCGTGAGCCGGGTCCATGACATTTTCTAGGTAAAAATCCCAGCCAAAAGGAAAATCTCTTTGATACCAATATAATTTTATGACGCGATCAGATTGGGTTTCTAATTCAGGAATAATACGGGGTTTTCTCAACTCAGATTCTACTTTTGCTTGTTGTCCAGATTCTCCCCAAATCCAAATTAAACCTTGTAATTCTTTGACAGAATAACTAATAGCACAAGCCTTAGAATTAGCACAATTTTTAGCTTCTGTGGCTACATCTTTTGATTGTGGAATACTTAACACAATTTCCTTTTCCATCAAATCGCCAAGCATGATAAGCACAGAGTAAAGTACCATCAGATTCGATTCTTCCTTCTGACAAAGGAACCAGACGATGAGGACAAACATCATCAAAACACCGCCATTTATTGTTTCTATCTCGCCATAAAACCAAGTCTTTTCCTAATAGTTGAATTTTATGGGGATAAGAGGCATCAAGATGATCAATAACCGCTACCGGATACCATTGTTTTGTCCATGGGAATGTCTCTTCTTCTTGTTGTATAAATAAGTTTTCTTCACTGATTAGCTCGGGTTTGGGTTCTGAAGCTACCATGATAACTCCTTACATTTAATCACAAATCTATATATGTTTTAACATAATTAAGACTTTCGCTGTTGTAGAGTTAAGATAGACTCAATTAACAGTCCTTGATTGACCTAAGTTATGAAATAATTTCCTTAAATGCTGAAGATTAGTCAATTAACTCTAATTAGTTTAAGTCTATTACTGAATCATTTCTCTTTTATGTTTGAAGATAAACAGATAATAGCACAACCGATTAATCAAGCGGTGGTTTTTGATCCGCCTTCTAATGTTAGAATCACTGCAAATGGTAGGATTATTTGCTCTGTCAATCAAGTCAAACCCATTAATATTTATGGTTCAGAAAATGGGTGGTATGTAACAGATGCTTGTGGACAAATGGGCTATATTCATCAAAGTCAAATTCGTTTACAATCTAATCGACCAACGTCTGCTAATGAAACTTTTTGTGAAGTTATTAATATTAGAACAGGTCAATTAGCTTTACGTTTTAATCCTAATGGAGAATCAAGAGCCGGACTTAATAATGGTAATATTGTTCGCTTTCTATCTCAACAAAATATCTGGTACAAAGTGAAAGTAATCCAAGGTCCTAATTCTCAAATCGATAGTTTAGAAGGTTGGGTAAATTCTAATTATCTTTCTTGTTATGATTAAAAAGATATTTTACAAACTTAATTATAAAGACTTTAATTGATTAAGGACAATCATTATTTTTTGTAAAAATTTAGTAAAATTAAAACAAAATTAATAAGTTTTGCTTACAATTTAGTGAAATTAAGTATAACTTATTCCGATTAAAAGTTCCTTAGAGTCCCTTCATTATCGATGACAACATAGTTATACTTCGGTGATGCTATCTGACGATATTTTTGTAGTTGATTTTTGTCATAATCAACAGGAACATTAATTTCAAAATGGCCTTGTTCGGGAACCCAAGCGATCCACCAACCCTCATTGACTTGATCGTAACCAATGGTTTGCCAAAATTGTCGTCGAATCTGTTCCTCTTGCTGTTGCTCAATAGAAACATTAACCTGTCTCCAAGACGGTTGACCTGCGTTACGCAACATTTGAGGGGTGATATTACTTTGTCTTTCTTGTAAACGATTTCGATAGATTAGGGTTTGATAATAATAACTAAAACGATCTTTTTCTGTTAGTAAAGTCAAGCGAGTACAACCATCATAGGGAATAGAAATAAGACGACCATCACTTCCATAAACTCGATAAGGAGAGATAGCACCCCAACCACGATCTTGTAAAGCGGACTTTTTTTCTTCAGAGGTAAGAAACTCAAGCCAATTGTTTTTATACCCTAGTTTAAGGGGTTCTAAAGCTTGTTGCTTTTGTGTTCCACTTAAAGCCACAAACTCCTCTGTTAAAGTAATAGAATTATTTTTTAGTTGAGCATAAATAGGGTTTTCTACCTTTAGTTTCGGCCATAAACGTTCCATAATCGGTTGTACCAGTGTTAAACTAGCAACGCGATCATTACAATTGGCCAAAACAACAGGAACTGAGATCGTGAACTCTAGTGCTAGAGTTTTTAAGGTAATTAATAACTTCAACTGATGCAAGTTTGTTATTTGCTGTTTTTTCTTACCTGTTGTTCTAAAATTGTTTAAATTAAAAATAAATAAAAGTCTCCTAAGTACAGGACAAAAAATATAAGCATTCTAAAAACTCAGAATGTTTTAAGTCAAGATCATTAACAATGGAACGTAAATGGTCAAGTCCATAGCGAAAAAGACTTCTTTCTCTTCGTCCATGTTTT
>NETF01000140.1 GCA_002172675.1 unicellular cyanobacterium SU3 | reverse complement strand
CAATTGATTGTCATCAATTCCTAATAATCTTTTGGTTTGTTTAGGATATTTTTTTAGATAGCTCCAAGTGTAAGTTTCCATTCTTTTTTGAACTAATTATTCATTTTATTATACTATATTTCTTGATTTTATTAAATTATGGAGATGTCTAATACCATTTTCACATTTGTGTACACAACGGTACACATTTTATCCTTTTTGGACAAGGATCGTCAAACAATTCCTACCTTCAACTTGGTCATAAGAAAGAGTAATGTTAGACAAGGTTCAAAAACTGAATATCAAAGGCTTTGCGTTATCCGCAGCAACGCCAATAATCTTTATAAATAATAGAGGATGCTGCGGAGCAATAAAAAAAAAGCAACCCAAAAGGTTGCCGAATAAACGCAGTTCTGTGAAGCCAAATAGGGGCTTTCAGGCAATATCTGCGCTAGCAGAATAATTCTTTCTTTTTAAACTCAAGAAATTCTATCTAAGGGTTCGTCGAACTTGCAATGATAAAGTGTTATTTGCGATCACAGTTAGAATAATACTATGTCTTAACTTGTATTATCTCGAAATTTCCCATGACAACAACAAGTTTTCGGTTAGACGAAGAGTTAAGTCCGAAGTTGGAAGAAATAGCCAAATCGTTGAACCGTTCCAAGAGTTGGATAATCAACGATGCCCTTCGGCTATACCTAGAGCGAGAAGAAACCAAACAAAGAATGCTCGAAGAAACAGAAGAAGCGATCGCTGACATTGAAGCAGGACGGCTGGTGTCAGGCGAAGAAGTCATGCAGTGGCTTGAAACCTGGGGAACTGCCTCACAGAACAAATCTTCTTAGCAATGCCTACGCTACTTTTCACCCAAAGTGCTGTTGATGACCTCAAACGCCTAGAAGCATTCATCGCTGAACATAACCCTGATGCTGCACAGAGAATCAGTCTCCGCATTCGACAGGCGGTGGGGAAACTTGTGCTTTTTCCTGAAATCGGTCGCCCCGTAGCAGAGCGTGAGAACGTCCGAGAACTCGTAGCAGGGAACTATGTCGTTCGATACACCCACTCGGAAGAACAAGATCAGGTCATTATCAACGGCTTTTAGCGCATCAGAGGATATCTCGACCACTTTTTGCCAGCCTTGGTTCATGCCTTGTAGGAGACGGACTTTTAGGTGTAATCGGTTTTTGTTAGTCGATTGGGGATCTAAGTAAACAAGAGTTCCAGGTTTTATCTCCACCCCATCGACTTTTCGTTGCGGGCCAACGTATTTGTAGACATCTTGGCTTACCTCAGTGGCAGCGATCGCATCTAATCTTGTTTGCTCATCTGAGTCCAATGCGGTATACGCAGCTACGCAAAGTTCTGGGTGTTGCTTCTGTAGTTGCTTAAGGTCAACCCAGGTTTGACACGCTAATAGCAAGGATTTTAGCTCATCAAGTGTGGGATCTGTATCTAAATTTTCCTCCTCATCAACAGGGAAGGCCGCCCAAAGACGATCTAAATAATCTGGATAACGTTCAACAAACCCATCGATAGCAACCACTCTTTGTTCAGCTTCACTCAATAACTCAAGCCATTCGTCTGGGGTATGAAGGAAATTATCCGTTTCCAAATTTTCTAGCAACTTCATTAACCACTCAATGTCTGCATTAGTTTCAGGCGGTTCAGTGTTTGGTGGTTGGTGAGGGGTTTGAGGGGGGTCATCAATGTCTAAAATGCTTGTGGTATCA
>NETF01000139.1 GCA_002172675.1 unicellular cyanobacterium SU3 | reverse complement strand
AAAATTGAGAATTGGTGGTCTGTGTTAAAAACTTGGATGAAACAAATGTTACCAGAGTTTGAAACAGTCCGAGAATGTATAGATGCTGCTTTCAAAAATTGTCCTAACGTTTTTGCGTAGTGCTATACCAACTGGGTATTGTCTGATATGGAATCCTAGAAAGTCAAATCCTTTATGGATTAATTTACCCGTTTTCGTATTAAGGATAGGGTCATTTAATGTGTGACATATTCTAGTTTTAGAAGGTTTTAATTCTAATCCCATGTCATTTAACCATTCCATCAGGATGTTTTTACATTCCATGATTACGTTTAATGATTTGTGGATGACTACAAAATCATCAGCATATCTAATGAAGGATAAACTCTTGACGTTTTTTTCTTTATCACCTTTCCAGGTTTTAGCAAAGTCCATCAGTGCTGTTTCCATCCCATGTAATGCAATATTAGCCAGTAGCGGGCTGATTATTCCACCTTGGGGTGTTCCTTCATTCGAGGAGAAAAGCTCGTTCTTATCCATGTATCCAGCTTTTAACCAAGCTCGTATCTGTTTACGGAGGTTGGGGTAAGTATTAAGTTTTCTAAGGAGCTTTTCATGATTTATGCGGTCGAAGCATTGGGCAATGTCAGCATCTAGCACATATTTGGCTTTATATCTTATTGCATTAAATATTGCTTCTTTGGCATCATGACATGAGCGTCCTGGTCTGAATCCGTATGAGTTAGGTTCAAATTTAGCTTCCCATTCTGGTTCTAATGCCAGTTTGACAAGAGCTTGCAAGGCACGGTCATACATTGTAGGTATTCCAAGAGGTCGCTTTTCATCCTTCCCAGGTTTAGGAATCCATACCCTCCTAGTGGGTGCGACTTTGTTCCCAAGTTTAAGTTTATTTGCCAATTTGAAGCGTGCTATTGGGGACAAGGACTTAACCCCGTCCACTCCTGCCGTCTTCTTTCCTTGGTTATCTTGGGAAACTCTACGAACCGCTAGTAGTCTTGCTGACCAGGATTTAATTAGAGTTTTTTGGAGTTTGCGGATTGTTTTGACATCATCACGACTAGATGCTTGGAAAATGCGCTTTTGGAGCTTAAAAACTCTCTTTTCAATAACCTTCCAGTTAATGTCAGACCATTTTTGAGGTTTTAATCCCACTGTCTTCTTATTTGAATCAGTTTTAGGCATTTGTACTCTTACTTGTACCTTTTCCATCTTCTGTACTAGTGAGTCCGTTTGCATATCCTACGCATTACCGTAGGCGTTGGCTTCTGACTCTATCTTTTCCCCATAAATCCTGCCTGTTGACAGATGTTTCGTCTTGAATGACTACGTTAAGTTGTCATCTGATAAGGATTTAAAGTGCGTACTCAACCTTAGTCGGTTACTTATCAGAGCCTCTCATCCCTAAGTATTTCTACTTATTTCGAGAGAACGAATCGCACATTTATTGATTGGCGTGGGGTCATTATTTATCCTAACCGTCAAGTAGAAACAGATAACATTCAACGCTATCAAGATATGTTGACTTATGGTAGAGTAACTCGCCTTTATTTGAATGAATTAGAAAATCTGAATCAAACCTCAATAGGGTTAGCAACGGTACAGTTAATTAGTTTCAGTAGATCACAAACTCAGTTTCAGAGAGGCGAAACGTTAATCTGCGATCGCCAATTTACGTTGAAACAGCCCAAAAAACCTCCTTAAACATAAGTTTGTTTTATATAATAGAAGATTGGACTTAA
>NETF01000138.1 GCA_002172675.1 unicellular cyanobacterium SU3 | reverse complement strand
ATGAAGCCTCACCCACCTGAACGAGGAGGGTGTGTCTTATGCTATCGTTTAAGTATGCGATACCCAAAGATCACACAAAACGGCACGACTTCTGTGCGAACGGCTAGAACTTCTGCTAGACCGTCCCTGACTGTCATTTCTGCGAGTCAGTTCTTGAATGGCTCGTGATGCTACATTGTAAGCTGCGGATAAATCGCAATTGTAGCGTTTGCCATTACTAAAAGTAGCTAAGGCGTAATTCGCCTTATCACGTTTTACTTTTCCGCTTCCGTCATAGGCATTACTAGAAGTTCCTCTAGCAATTACATCTTTTACTTTTCCACCAAGTTCTAACCACTTTTCTTCTGTATAATTTCGGATCATAGATTTTAGCCATCCATGAAACTTTTGTTTTAAATTAGAACGTTTTTTACCACCTTTGGGTTTCCAGTTTTTAAGATACTCAAAAGCAATGACTGAACAATCAAAGTCTATAGCGATTTGAACTATTCTTTTTGATACTTGGTGAGCTATTTGACGGTTAATATTGCGACATTTACGATAGGTATTAGAGCAAAACCTTTTATGTAGTTTTCCTCCCTTACCCATTGTTTTTGACGCTTTTTTAGCTATTGATTTTAGCTTTTTGTCTCTTTGGTCTATGTCTTTCCCAGGGTGAATAAATTCACGATGGATTACAGTGCCAATAGAGTCAACAACACTAACAACAGCCGTTGTGTTAATACCTTGGTCAATCGATACTACACGGTTCACTCCTTGTCTTTTCTCTGGTTTACAGTGAAATGGAACTGCTAAATTCCATCTCCCGTTTTTCTCTATTAAATATGGAGAAAGTTGTTTGTTTTCAGGAACTACATGGCGACTTCTAACAGTAGAAATCTTAATAGTTTCCCAGATCCATTCTTTACCATTAAACAGTTTAATATTAACTTCGTGTAAAGAATCAAGTCGGTAACATTGACCTTTATACAAAGCTGGATAACAGTTAGAACCGATAGTCAATAATGGTGGTTTAGCTGTACGCTTATTACGTGATTGCCCAGACTGCCAATTTCTGTATCTAGTAACAAAACTACTAACCTGTCCTAAAGCAAAGGCAATAGCAGCACGACGATAGTAACTGGGCATTTTATAGAATACTTTTCCAAAAATTGAATATTTAGGATTAATATTCTTTTTGGTTTTGTGCATCAATTGCTCAACAATAGGTACAGCTTCTTTTGTATTTAAGGAACCTAATAAGTTCCAATGTGTGTAAACAATTGATGTCAAAAACTTACAAGCTCGTTGGTACACAGAAATGGTCACGGCGCATAAATTACGCTGTGCTCCACTTGGGTTAAGACTCCACTTATCAGTGCGAATGATTTTGTGTTTTTGTGTTACCATGCCTTACAGTGTAGCGCATGGTATTTGAAAGTGTCAACGTCTCTAAGGTCTTTTGCTCATAGTGTCTGTCGGATTGAAATACATTTAGTGTTTGTCACAAAATATCGTCATCCTGTCATACACGACAAGATTGAGTCGGACATTATTGAGTTGATGTACGGAGTCTGTGAAAAGAATCGTTGTCGCCTAAAAGAAGCCAAAGCAGATTTAGGTACTAAAGACCATATTCATTTGCTAATTGATTTTGCTCCTAATGTTTCAGTGAGTAAGTTATGTAATACCTTAAAGACCGTTACCAGTCGTGAGATTAGAAAAAGATATAAAGATCAACTTAAGCCTTACTATTGGAAACCTGTTTTTTGGAAGCGTGGTTATTGTGCCGTATCTTGCGGTGGGGCTACCTTAACAGTGCTAAAACAATATATAGAAAACCAAGGCTATGATGACTAACTTGTTGCTTGCTCCTTAACCCCCACCTGATAAGTCGAGGTGGGGGAATGCGTCGCAATTTTGTTCAA
>NETF01000137.1 GCA_002172675.1 unicellular cyanobacterium SU3 | reverse complement strand
TTGAAAGCTAATTATGGTTTATCGCCTTTTATTTTAGGACAAAGCGAGTTTTTTCTTTCTCATCCGCCCACTTTCACTTTTTAACTTCTCTTGACATTTGCTTGATTTTCTTAAGTTGTCACGAATGTCTTGTGACTGAAAAAGAAATATTGAAAGATTAGGCAGATATTCTCAAGTATCTAGATACTGTAGCACCGGCTCATCTAAAACTGTATCCAACTTTATCAGTATTATTGTAATGCTCAAGTTGCTATCAGTTTATAAAATTTCCACTACATGGAAATCACTAGCTTAATACCATCCCAAAGAAATTCGACTCTTTGTTTAGTATGTTCGTTTACTTATTCATTCCATCGTCTTAACTTTTGTAAGGGTTTTAAGTCTGGTTTTACCCAACTCGCTCTTGCTGTCAAGGACATCAACTGCTCTGGACTGTAATAATCCCACAAAAGCGATTGCTCCCCATAAAGACTAATCAGTTGATCGGCTAAGATATCAATTGGTTGTGATTGATCAACTTGTAGAAGAAATTGATTGATTAGCCAGAGATAAAAACAAGTAATTGTTTCATGGTATCCCTGAGTCTCCGTATTCTCAACTCCACAAGCAACATTGTATTTCTTGATTGCGTAACGTAATTTTTGCAGAGATTCCCAAGGCTGGTATCGTAATAAATACCATAATCCAACTCTCAAATGAGCTTGATGGTTCCACTTCTGTCTGGGTAAATGACACTCAAGAAAATCTTTCACTATTTGCTCTGTTAAAGATTCTGTGACCATTCTATTATCCTTGCGCCCTCCCAATTTCTTTTCCCAGAATAGTGCTTTGCCCATTTTAGGATTTAGCTCATAGCCGCTGAATCCAAACGCCTTGTATGCTGATTGAGCAATATGATTTCCTTCAAGCACTTCTAGAGTGAGTTTACAGCAACCCAAATCGTATGCGATCTCCTCTGCTTTGTGTAGAAGAAGTTTAGACAAGCCTTGTCCACGGTAGGGTAAAGCAACAATGGCATCATGGATATTTAATAATGGTTTGCAAGCAAACGTAGAAAATCCTTCTAAACAAACAAGAAGACCTGCGGGTTGAGAATCAACAAAGGCGAGAATGACATGAGCCGATTTTCTCTTTGCAAGCTCTGTTGGGAGATTGGCCTTGACGTAATCAGGAAGAGCTTGACTACCACCCATTGGATCAAGTGCATACTGCTCCATTAACTCAATCAGAGCTTCGGCATGAGCAGATAAACCAAGGTCTGCTTTAATAATATCAATCATATATCAATTAATTTCTTGACTTTTTTAGAATAACCTAGCAAATCCAGAATTTCCCCTTATTCCCATTAATTAATAATAATTGAGAACAAGAGTTAAAAGGTTGGCTAGGAAAACAATCTGTTTTTGTAAGTCCACTATGATGTACGATATCGTAATTGGTCTGTTTATTAATAAGTACAAGTTTGGCTTACAGATTTAATGCTGATTTAACAAATCTACAACACCACCGGATTAATGGCTGACACTTATTTACCTCAAAAACCCTCTCTAGACTTGAAAACAAAAGGCTTGGTGGCTTTGCCTCCTGCTCTTTTTTAACTAAAAATAACCTCCCTATTTTTAGTGATCGCTTATAGCTGGCGCACCGTAAAGTGGATCACTTCGAGATTGCTCTCTATCCTCATGGCTTGATTTTATTTTTGGGAAACGGAAGTGTTTTTTTCCTCCGTCGAACTCACGTTTCTAATATTAGACGGACTTCAAACATAGTATTTTGAAGCCCATCTTTTCGTTTTCTGTTGTGCTAATTTTCCTGCATTGTACTCAGATAATTTATATCATTTCCATTATAGAGTCGCTGTTTGTTGCGTCCAGAAAACATCCCGTTCACCCTGAAGGAAATTCGGCAATTTATCAAG
>NETF01000136.1 GCA_002172675.1 unicellular cyanobacterium SU3 | reverse complement strand
AGCGCAAAAACTCCTATCTTTCAAGTAGGAGATGAAGCGCGACCCGGCTAATTTATTAGCCGTGAACATCGGTTGATTAGAAAGCATCAAGTGGTGTCATGATGCCGTTGTTCTTCTATATATCTGCGAATAGTTTCAGAGGAAACATTACCAGCAGTTGAGACAAAATAAGAGTGTGTCCAAAGACTAGGGATTTTCATGAGATGAGGAAATTCTTGACGTAGATACCGGGAACTTCTACCTTTAATAGCTTTGACAACTTTATGAGGGGGAATAGTGGGTAAGACATTTACTAATAAATGTACATGATCTGGCATAATTTCTAAAGCGATAATAATCCAATCATTCTCTTGGCACACTTCCCAAATAATCTGACGTAATCTTTTCTCCACATCACCAACTAAGACTTTTTTACGTCTTTTAGGTATCCAGACAAAATGATAATTAATCAGTGAAATAGTATGTAAAGTTTTTCTATATTGTTGAGACATTGAGAAAATATAGTGCTAAAATAATGTAGATAAGTATAGTATAGTCCACAACTAAGTTAAGTCAATTGATTTTAGGTTACTGCTATAAGCTTCGTCCTAATACTAGTCAGTCAAACAAGATTGACAGATGGATAGATATGCTTAGGGCTACCTATAATTGGTGTTTGGCAGATCGCATAGATACCTATTATCAAAGATATATTTGTGGAGACTATTGCGACTTAAGAACTAGAGTTGTAATTACCCCATTAAGCTGTTTGATTGGAGGAGCAACAGGTAATCCTTGGTCTAATAAAGGTCAGAAAAAAAGTTCAGTTAATATACAAATCACTGAACTTCCTAACCTGAAAAAAGCCAGACCTTGGTATGACGAAATAGATTCTACTGTCCTGCAACAAAATTTGAGACGTTTAGATAACGCTTATAATAACTTTTTTAATCAAGGGCGAGGATTTCCTAAATTTAAGAATCGCAGTACCTTTCGTTCTTTTACCTATGCTACTGGAGTAAAAATAAAGAAAAATAAAATCTATTTACCTAAGTTAGGATGGCTAAAATTTTACAATTCTCGTCCTATTCCTGATGGGTTTAAAATTAAGTCAGTTACAGTTAGAAAAAAGAGCAAAGGTTATTACGTTTCAGTAAGAATAGAAGATAAATCTGTCCCTACTTTTCCTCTTAAAGATATAGAAGAGGTAAAAACTGTTACCGGTTTAGATATGGGGTTAGGTAAGTTAATTTACTGTTCAGACTCTTCAGCTATTGATAATCCTAAATTTGCTACAAATCCTAAAACTAAGCGATTGCAACGTATTCGGCAAAGAAGAGTAAGTCGGAAGAAAAGAAGGTCTAATAATAGACAAAAAGCTCAAAAACAACTTTCAGGTTTTCAACATCGAATTGCTACTAGACGAGAATCCTATCAATGGCAAACAGCTAAGAAAATTGTTCAAAAATCTGATGCCATTGCCATTGAAAATTTGCAAATTTCTAACATGATCAAGAGGTGTAAACCTAAATATGATGAAAACACAGGACGATTTCTAAAAAATGGACAAAGTGCCAAAAGAGCTTTAAACAGATTAATTACGGATGCTTCATGGTATTCATTAACTCAAAAAATTGAGTACATGGCTGCTAAGTCAGGAAAGATTGTTTTAAAAGTTAATCCCCGTCATACTTCGCAAGAATGTTCGGTTTGTCATCACATAGATCCTGATAATAGGGAAGGAGAAAAATTTCTTTGTACTAACTGTGGTCATGTTGATGATGCAAATTTTCAGGCAGGAATTAATATCAAGAATAAAGCTATTAATCACTATGTTTTAAATATAATTCAAAAGGTACGGAGGGACTTGCCGAAACCCAAACAACTTAGTTTGTTTGAAACGCCCACCTCTGAATTAACAGAGAATAAACGGAGAAAACATTACGCTCGTAAGAGCAAACGTGATGTGCCTGGGAACTTGAAAGAATTGACTATTCAGTTAAGTCTATTTAATCAAGAAAATAACCATCCCGACAGGGATTCGTTATGAATCTCCCGTTTTGTAAACGGGAGAGCGTCAA
>NETF01000135.1 GCA_002172675.1 unicellular cyanobacterium SU3 | reverse complement strand
ATAGCTTGGGATAAGTCTATTCTATTCTCATTAATCAACAGTAATTGAGAACTGGTAAATAATTGAAAATGCCTGTAATTCTCTCAGTGACTAAATTATAGCCGATTATCTTATATCGAACTCAGGTTATTAATAAAAAGAATTGGTCTGAAGGGTGCAAAATGTGAGTATTACTAAATTAATAATTATTAATTATTAGTTATTCATTATTCATCCATCTCATCGAATAATAATTCTTCTAAGATAACTTGCATTTCCTCATCTTCAGGAGAAACTAATTCGACTTTACCGAGTAAATTGTATTTAGCTAAAAACAATAAAGGAGATAAAGGGGTATAAATAGAGTATTTTTGCTGGTGATGATAAAAATCTTTTAAAAATTGCAATTCTTCTGAATCCAATGATGGTCCATCATTTTCTAATTCTAAGGTAAGAATACCATCGTCTTCTATGGGAGGTAATTCTCCAGTTACGGTTAGAGTAAAAGCCGTTAATTTTAAACTCAAATCTAACTCAGCTAAAACTGCTTTAGCATCAGGAAAAACTTCCTCAATTTCTGTTTGATCTTCTAACAAGACAGCATTGTTAATTTCCTCACTATCGTCACTCTCTTCTTCCTCACTGTCCCACGATAAAATAACTACAGGAATATCGACAGGCATTAATAATAAATAAGTCCCATCATTTCCTTCCATAGCATTTTCTACGTAACAATCTAGGGTGCGACCCATTTCATCGGTTAAGGTCACGCGATCAATATCTTCGGAATCGCTTTCTTGATTATATTCAAAAGAAGACATGGTTCTAAATAAGACTGCGATTGCATTAGAATATCACAAATTGTCATCCGAGATTGACTCATGTCATATCAGGGGTGTTGTCTAACCATTGATTTTTTTGTAAATACTCAAAACTCGCCACATCGGTAAGATTATATTGTAAAGGGGTCAGGGTTATATAATTTTGTTGAATAGCTTGAACATCTGTAGGAATATGGGACGGTAAATGGATATGATCCGGTTGTTCGATTTCTGTGACTAATTCTCCTGCTAACCAGTAATAACTTTTTCCCCTAGGATCAAGACGTTTTTCAAAGTTTTCGATATATCGACGTAACCCCTGACGGGTTAACATCACTCCTGCGATCGCATCGGCTGCGACAGGGGGAATATTCACATTAAGTAAGGTACTGTCTGGGAGAGGATGATCATATAATTGTTGAACCAAGCGACAGGCAAAGTCAGCACCGGGTTGGAATTGACCCGAAGAAAAACTGGCTAAGCTCATGGCAATACTGGGAATGCCTTCAATAATGCCTTCCATGGCCGCTGAAACCGTGCCTGAATATAACACATCGGTACCGAGGTTTGAGCCATGATTAATCCCTGAAATAATAAAATCAGGTCTGTTGTTTATAAGGGTACTCAAAGCCAATTTAACGCAGTCTGAGGGAGTTCCTGAACAAGACCAAGCCCTAATTTTGGGGTTAAAAAAGTCTTCTACGATGTTAGCGCGGATGGGACGATGTAGGGTTAATCCGTGGCCCGTGGCGGAACGTTCGCGATCGGGACAAATCACTGTTACTTGATACCCTGCTCGGGCTAAGGTGTTCGCTAAGGTACGAACCCCCAGAGCAAATATGCCATCATCGTTACTAATTAAAATGTTGATGGTGGAAGGATTGGTCATTTTCAGTTATCAGTTACGGCTCAATGTTTTTCTGTATTCTCACATGAAAACTAGCTAACTATGGATCTCGGAATTAAGAATGTTTGTATTATTCATAAACTAAACAAGTTATTGAATTGATTTGACCGAAGAGAATGAAGAATATGGAGTATATTTCTACATTCTAAATTTTTAATTCTAAATTCCTTTGACCTATTTACGGATTTTCTTCCGTATAGAAGGACGTTTTTTCTGTTTTTTTTGAAAATGCTTAAAATAGCTAACCAAGTAATCACTAAAACTATGACTCATTGCTCCTAATTCTAATCCAATAAAGGTGACGATCGCTTCTGCGAAATACCGATTTTTCAGTAAATTAAAGCTATGGTTAGCAACATTCTGCCAGTTCCAAGGAAATCCCCAAATTAATTGGGCGATCGCTACTGCAAAAATAGCGACAATTAAGACAATAGTAAACAGATAAATGACTCGGACCACCGTTCCCACGATGAAACCATGAGAGAAAAAAGAACGATGTTTAAAATAAGATTGATAGGGCAACCAAATCCACCGTATTATCCCCCAACGTTTGTATTGTACTGAATAAATATCTAAGTCAGGGCCAAACATCAAGCCACTGAAAAGATAAGCGGCACTAAACCAGAATAGCCATTCTACTCGACGAGTCAAAAGATAAATGATGATGACCAAAGGAAGTAAACTAAGGTAAGTAATGCGATCGTGAGTACGGCCAGAAGGCATAATCTATCATAGGGTTGAGTCCTTAAACCCTTAGACGATTCCTAGTTCTGAAGTTTCCTGAAAAAAAAATTAAAAAAGGTTTGGCTTTTTCCATTGGATATGCTATGCTAGTGAAGCATGAGTGAGGGCGATTAGCTCAGCGGTAGAGCTCCTGCCTTACAAGCAGGCTGTCACTGGTTCAAATCCAGTATCGCCCATAGAAACAAGGCAATAGCTAAAAGTTTTAACGTAATTTCAAGTTTGTTTTTGTCGTATTGGCAAGGTTACGCCTGAAAAATTAACAGCAAAGTCATGCTCATATTTTGTATCTTTGATGAAATTAGCTAGTTTAAAGAGGCAACAGATTTACACTGAGACTTCGGCGTGATAGCGGTTTTCAATTGGGTGTATCAATATTTTAGTTAAGTTGAGTGTGGGATGGGTGGGGAGTGTGGGGAGAATTTTTATTGTCATCGTTAATCTATTGATATGAAAACTGTTGTGAGTTCAGTCGAAGGCTTAGGGGAATATGTTCCCTGAGATTATATCTAGGGTATTTTAAACGATTAAGAAGGGAAAAACATCCCGATGAAGGTTTTTTGATTAAGAGTAATTAAATATTCGCTAATAACTAATCCACTGCTTCATAGTCGTTAGAAATCGTTTCATCATCATCAAAGCTAAAAGTGACTTCTAGTTCGTCTAGATCAACGTCCTCAAGATCCTCAAACTCTGCTAAAGAATCTATATCAATAGAAGCAGTAGTCTGATAAGAAACGGTGGTTTCAAAAGAAGATTTAGTTTGTGGTTGTGAGGGGACATGAGTGGTTAAAGGTTCTCCTAAGGTTGCCTCAAAGGTATTTTGAAAGTCCTTAGGGTTAATATTACCCTGTTGATAGACTTCTGTTCCCATTGTTAGAATGACTTGTCTAAACTCATCTACGTAAGCCTTTAATTTATCTAAACTAATACCAGAGTTGGTTAACGCTGCTTCGAGTTGTTCTTTCTTCTGCTTCGCTCTGACTTTTAACTCATCCCCGATCAACTCACCATTTTCATCCAGGGTTGTTGTATAGGTATGAAATAAACTATCTGCTTGATTTTTGACTTCAATCATCTTCATTTGACGACGATCTTCTTCAGCATATTTATGAGCATCTTTCTGCATTCGCTCAATTTCGCTAGATTTTAATCCTCCTGTATGGCTAATGACAATACTCTGTTCTTTTCCTGTTCCTTGGTCTTGGGCAGCCACTTTTAGAATTCCATTGACATCAATTTCAAAACTGACCTCAATTTGTGGCACTCCTCTGGGAGCAGGAGGAATGCCAGCTAAAAGACATTTACCTAAACTACGATTATCTCTTGCCATCGCCCGTTCCCCTTGTAAAACATGAATTTCTACAGAGGTTTGACCATCCGTTGCCGTTGAAAAGACTTGAGATTTACTGGTGGGAATGGTGGTGTTGCGTTCAATAATTTTGGTAAAGACTTCCCCTAGGGTTTCAATCCCCAAAGATAGGGGCGTTACATCCAACAATAAAACATCCTTAACTTCGCCCCCTAACACACCCCCTTGAATAGCAGCCCCTAAAGCTACCGCTTCATCTGGGTTAATAGACCGTTCCATTTGACTATTGGGGAAGACTTGCTGAATGACACGGTGAATGGCTGGCATTCGCGTTGAACCGCCTACTAAAACCACTTTTTCTAATTCCTCTGCCTCAAGTTCACAGTCATTGAGGGCTTGGGTTAACGGTTGTAAGGTTGCTTGGGCTAAATCTTTAGTTAAGTCTTCAAACTGGGCGCGGGTTAGTTCTATTTCTAAATGTTTGGGACCACTATCATCGGCAGTAATGAAGGGTAAATTAATCGAAGTGGTCAACATACTAGAAAGTTCAATTTTGGCTTTTTCGGCTGCTTCTCTGAGCCGTTGCAAAGCCATTTTATCGTTACTGAGGTCGATGTTTTCCTCTTGTTTAAAATTGTCTGCCATCCACTGTACGATGGCGTTATCAAAGTCATCTCCCCCTAAATGGTTATTCCCGGCAGTAGCTTTAACTTCAAAAACCCCATTGCCTAGTTGTAAGATGGAAACGTCGAACGTTCCACCCCCTAAGTCAAATACCAGTATATATTGTTCTTCATCTTGTTTATCTAAACCGTAGGCTAAAGCGGCTGCAGTGGGTTCATTAATAATTCTACGGACATCTAACCCGGCAATAGTGCCAGCATCTTTAGTGGCTTGTCGTTGAGCATCGGTAAAATAGGCAGGAACGGTAATGACTGCTTCGCTGATGGGTTCTCCTAGATAATCTTCGGCATCTTTTTTTAATTTTTGTAAAATCATTGAAGAAATTTCTTGGGCAGTGTAATGTTGCCCGCGAATTTCCACATTAACCATATTATCTCTTCCGGTAACAGAGTGATAGGGAACTCGCGATCGCTCTTCTACGGTTTCGCCCCAACGCCGTCCAATGAACCGTTTGATACTGTAGATGGTATTTTCTGCATTGGTGACTGCTTGTCTTTTGGCTAACTGCCCTACTAATCTTTGATTACCTTTACCAAAGGCCACAATACTTGGTGTTGTTCTTCCTCCCTCGGCATTAGGAATGACTATGGGTTTGCCCCCTTCTAAAACGGCGACACAGCTATTTGTCGTTCCTAGGTCAATACCAATAACTTTTCCCATAGCACTTGTTTTCTTAAATAGTTCGTCATTAATCGGCTAAAAGTCACAGGAGACTGAAGAATAACAACCAAAGTAGAACCTATTTTTGATAGTTTAATTGATCGTTGTCTATTGCGTGTAGCACTATAGTTCCTGCGACTTCTCTCCTTGGTCTTTATCTTACCCATTAATTTCCCTAGTATTTTAGGGATAATTGCTTAATTTACTCTGCTGAGTCAGTTTGTTCTGGGGTAGAAGTTTCTGGGTTTTCAGGGGACTCTGCTGGTTTTTCTGCTGCTACTTTAACCATAGCATGGCGTAAGACCTGGTCTCCTAACATATAACCGCGCATCAATTCTTCTATAACAGTTCCTTCAGGATATTCATCGGTATATTCCCGTAACATAGCTTCATGGTAGAGGGGATCGAAGGGTTGACCTTCTGGACGCATAGGACTGACCCCTAGACGTTTGAGACTATCAACCAGATTTTTGTAAACCCCTTGATAGCTTTTGTGAATAATCGCTTCTCCCTCATTATTGGGATTAATGGAGTTACGGGCTCTCTCAAAGTTATCCACCACGGATAATAGTTCTCCAATGGTTCTACATTTAACTTGAGTTTCTAAGTCTTGTTTTTCTTTGGCTGTTCGTTTGCGATAGTTGTCGAATTCGGCTGTTAAGCGAATATGACTGTTTTTGAGGACATCGTACTGTTGAGCTTGTTCTTGTAGTTTATTTTGTAAACCCTCTAATTGTTCGGTTAAGGCGGTGATGGTTGCCTCTGGGGTCTCTGCTTGAGAGGATTCAGAGACGGGAGTTGCCACTTCTTCTGATTCGACGGTTTCATCCGTTGAAGGGGTACTATTTGTTTCTGTTACAGCTTCTGTTTCAACAGTTACAGGGGTGTCGTCTGTTGCTTCAACTTCAGGGGTTTCTATGTTTTTTTCTAGTTGCTGTTCGTTTTGTTTAGTAGACATTCTGCTATGATATATAATCCGTCGGTATAATAAATCCTATGGTTTATTATATAGGGTAACTTGTCAGAGTTTTAAATTGATACTTAAGTCATTAACAACAATCTCCCCTTGAGTCTCTCAACATTTCGATTAAGTAGATGTGGCAAGTTTGAAATTGAAATATACGGAGAGTTTGAGGAATAGGGAAAGAACCCTCCATACCAACGGTAAAAAGCTGTAAAATATGAATTTATAGTAAAATCTACTTTACCTAAGCTGATCTCTTCCTACGATCTGGTCCTTATCTGTATTAAAACCTTCCCACTAATCTTTAAAGTTAAAATCGAAAGCAGTCTTTGAATAGCTAAACAATGTTTGTTTAACTGACATCTTGCACCAGTACATAAAAACTTAATAAGTATAGAAAAGTAATCAATGCGCGAATAAGTTAGCATCAAAATGAACTACTCTTGCCTCTTGCCTTTTAAACTAGCTAGTTTAAAAGGCAAGATGTGAGTTTAAGATAAGGCTTTAGCCAATTGAGATAATTGTTGATTATTCAAGACATTGCGTAAAGTTTTAGCAATATGATTAGGATCTAAACTCACTAAAATATAGGGTGATTTAGCTGAAGCCAATTGTTGTAGAGCTTCACTAGATTTTATTCTATTTTCTTGGTTTAGTTCAATATAATCACTATTTTGCTTTAATTCTTTAATAATCACTGGGGCTAGAGTTGCGTAAGAATGTTGGGGATTTGCAATAGCTTTTGATGCAGTTTGTGTTAAAGCTTTCCAACTTTCAATATTAGGAAAAATTTGTCCTAACTGCGTACATAATTGTTGCAAATTTTGACGATTTTGCTGATTTGGTTTTTCTTGGAATAAGGATAGCATTTGTGTTAATAAACCTTTAACCTGAGCAAAAACGTCCTCCTCATTTGAACTGTTATCTTGATTGAGAATTTGATTAAGATAGGCTTGAAGTCCAACAAAGAAAGGTTCTGCTTCTTGAACAATTTTATCCGCTTCTTCTGGATTTAGCCCAAAAGTTCCTTGAAGTTTTTCAATTAAATTCTGTAAAACATCGTATCCTTTTAAAAACAAAGATTCTAACTTTTGATCAGTAGCAATCTTGTTTTCTCTGAGAATCTTAAACGAATCTTCTAAACGGTGAGCAATTTTTTGAATACTACTATAACCTAACATCGCTGCCCCCCCTTTAATAGAATGGGCTGCCCGAAACATCTCATTGAGTCGTTCTTGATCTTCGACCACATTAGACAGTTCTAAAAGTCCTGTTTCTAGGGTTTCTAGATGTTCTTTTGCTTCTTCAATGAAATAACCGAGTATTTTTTGCTGATCCAAAATTGTTCCCCCCTACAGTCCGTCAAATGATTTTGACAAACAATCAAATCCTTAAGAGTACAATTTTATGATTCCCTGAAATAACTAAAAAATAACACAGGCTGGTTAAAAAGTAGACAGTAGTTGAAGCACAAGTCGGCTTTTTGAACTTTACTGTTAGAAATTGTTGATAAGGATGGTTAGATTTTTTTATATTTTAAGCCCCATTTGCTGAAACAGCATTTATCCTAAAAGATAGAGTCAGTTTGGTTTAGAAACTATTTGCCCCCATTCTCCCATCCTATCTAAATTGGTTCGATTGTTGTTAAGTCGCGTGGTAATGAAAGAGATAGAACGATACTATAAAGTATTAGGATTAGAGGTTGGTGCCTCCCTTGAGGAAATTAACCAAGCCTATCGAGACTTGGCTTTTATTTGGCATCCCGATCGCCTCCCAAAAGACAATGAAAGATTGTTGGCTAAAGCGGTGGCTAAATTGCAAGAAATTAATGATGCTCGTGAACAACTAAAAGCCCACCAATTAGTCTCCCATCCTTCAAAAACTGTCTCGACTCCTCGAGAAACTTATTCGTCTGCCTCCCAAAGTCATTATAATCAAAATTCTCAAACCTACGCTCAACGTCCTTATTATCGTGACTGGAGTGGAGCGGATTTAAAAGGGGCTAATTTGAAAGAAAAGGATCTTTCTGGACGCAAGTTAATCCAAGCGGATTTAAGTTACGCTGATCTCAGCGATAGTTTTTTGCACAAAATTAATTTGGAAAAGGCCAATCTGTTTCGGGCTAACCTTTTTCGAGCTAATTTGTTACGGGCTAATTTACGATGCGCTAATCTACAACAAGTTAACTTAGTGGGGGCTGATTTAAGTGGGGCTGATTTAAGTGGGGCTGATTTAAGCGGAGCAAAAGTGAGATCAGGTAATCGAATTATGGTGAAATTGACAGGAACCATTCTCAAAGGGGCTATTCTACCTGATGGTAGCCTTCATAGATAGTTATAGTTATCAAGGTATGGAGCTAAGCGGACTCGAACCGCTGACTTTCACAATGCCATTGTGACACTCTACCAACTGAGTTATAGCCCCTAAAAAGTCCCATCTGGAACTTAAGGAAATAAAGCGCATTAACTATAATGCCTTAATTGATCATGTTTCGTCAAGTCCTTAAACAAAATATATTTGATGAAGGAACCAAGGGGGTAGGGAAAAGAATTAATTATGTTTTAGACTGCGCTCTAATCGAAGAATTGGGCTAATTTCCGATGTTTATTCAAATCCTTTGTAACAAATTAACCCCATGAGTATCGGTGCCACAAGTATGATACAGCCCGTAAAGATAACTCAGATTGAGAACGGTTTCTGTTTGACGAAGGCTAGTTTTCCACGGTTTAGGGTTATTGTAAGCATAAAAAGCCTCAACGCCATCAATGCCCAAATCAGCTGCTACAGGAATCACTTTTGTCGCCGAATAAGGATATCGTTCAGGATGAGCTAAAACTGCCATTCCTCCTGCTTGATGAATAGCATCGATCACCTGACTAGCTAAAGCTTGAGTTCCTTGAGGAGACTCTCCCCAGAGATAAGGTTGCATCGCCCGATGTTGAGGACTAAAACCATAGCCTAAAATATGAACTTCGATATCGAGTAAACGAGAGGTGATCTCAATTCCTGTCCATAAATGAGGTAAACTTTCCTTTGGCTGTTTGAGGGAAGTTTTCTCAAGCCATTGTTGAGCAATTTGATAACCTTCAACGGAATGATGATCAGTAATGGCGAATCCTTTGAGTCCAATATTGGTAGCTTGGGCAATCAGTTGTTCGGGGGTTAGTTGTCCATCGGAACAGACTGTGTGCATATGAAAATTATATTCATGGGGACAACTGTGAGCATTGAGTCTTGACCAGACTTCTTGTAAAGCGTGAGTATCTTGAGACGATGGTTTCGTTGAAGTTGAAACAATCATAGTGAGTGATAGTAATCCGTTAAAGATTGCAATTTGTTACATATCGGTAACATTTCTAAGTATAAGCTGTTTTTACTTGATTGGGTGTGATCCATAATGTCAACTTTACAACTGGGTCAAGGCAAGGATAATAACCTGAGTTCGGAGTTTAGGGTTCGGAGTTAAAACATTTGCAATGAAATTATTTCAGAGGTTTACACTTTACTACTCTACAAATTTATCGGAATTTTGCCTTGTATCAAACTCAGGATAACAGATAGTTTTAATGTAGAAGCTGAGGACTTTAAGATATAATTGAGTAGTAGAAATTGTGTTCTTGATGAAATTCTCTTAAGTCGTTCCTATGAGCAATCAACCCGATCGCATTATCATTTTTGATACTACCCTCAGAGACGGAGAACAGTCCCCAGGTGCTAGTTTAACGGTTGAAGAAAAACTTACCATTGCTCGGGCTTTAGCACGACTTGGAGTCGATATCATCGAAGCAGGATTTCCTTACGCCAGTCCAGGGGATTTTCAAGCAGTACAAAAAATTGCTCAAACCGTAGGAACCGAAAATGGTCCCACTATTTGTGGCTTAGCAAGAGCAACGAAGAATGATATTAAAACCGCAGGAGAAGCCCTAACACCGGCCGTTAACTCCCGTATTCATACCTTTATCGCCACATCAGATATACACCTTAAACACAAACTGAAAAAGACACGGGAAGACGTTTTAGCCATCGCTCCGGAAATGGTGGCTTATGCCAAAACCTTCACTGATGATGTCGAATTTTCTCCAGAAGATGCAGGCCGTAGTGATCCTGAATTTATGTATCAGGTACTAGAAGCAGTGATCGCAGCTGGAGCAACCACCATCAATATTCCCGATACGGTGGGTTATACGACTCCTAGTGAGTTTGGGGCCTTAATTAAAGGCATTAAAGACAATGTGCCGAATATTGATCAAGCTATTATTTCCGTTCATGGTCATGATGATCTGGGGTTAGCTGTAGCCAACTTCCTAGAAGCGGTGAAAAATGGAGCCAGACAGCTAGAATGTACCATTAACGGGATCGGAGAAAGAGCCGGTAATGCAGCCTTAGAAGAGTTAGTTATGGCTCTCCATGTGCGTCGTCAATATTTTAACCCCTTCTTAGGTCGTTCTGTTGATGCAACCGAACCGTTAACCAATATCAACACTCAAGAAATCTATAAAACCTCTCGCCTCGTCTCTAACCTGACGGGGATGATTGTACAGCCCAATAAAGCGATCGTAGGAGCTAATGCTTTCGCCCATGAATCAGGTATCCATCAAGATGGGGTACTCAAAAATAGACTAACTTACGAGATCATGGATGCAGAGTCCATCGGGTTAACCAATAATCAAATTGTACTGGGTAAACTGTCTGGTCGCAATGCCTTTCGGACCCGTTTAACTGAATTAGGCTTTGAACTGTCAGAAACAGAATTAAATAACGCTTTTTTGCGGTTTAAAGAAGTCGCCGACAAGAAAAAAGAAATCACTGACTGGGACTTAGAAGCGATCGTTAACGATGAAATACAACAAGCTCCCGAATTATTCCGTTTAGAATTAGTACAAGTATCCTGTGGGGATCATTCTGCTCCTACGGCCACCGTTACATTAAGAACCCCTGAAGGCAAAGAATTAACCGATGCAGCGATCGGAACCGGTCCCGTGGATGCTGTTTATAAAGCCATCAATCGAGTGGTCAATGTTCCCAACGAGTTGATTGAGTTCTCCGTTAAATCCGTTACTGCTGGCATTGATGCAATGGGAGAAGTAACCATCAGGTTACGTCATGAAGGACGTATCTACTCCGGTTATGCAGCTAACACCGACATTATAACCGCTTCTGCTCGCGCTTACATTAGTGCATTAAACCGTCTGTATGGAGCGATTCAAGAGGAAAAGAAACCGGCAGCTCATTGGTTTTAACCCCTCAAGGTTAAATCTAGTATTAGAAATTGAGTCCCCTAACTGTTTTGAAAAGTTGGGGGATTTTATTAATGAAGTTACTTTTTAACTTTCAACACAGCAATTAAGCCATGACCACAACCCCAACCCCGTTGCATTTCATACTCTAAGGTTCTTAAAGCGTAACCTAACTGGGGTTCAATAATGTTGGCACGAGGATCACCGTACCACATCCAACCCACATCAGCAATAACGCGATCGATGGTCATTAAAGCGAATTGTAACGGTTTAGGAAACTCATCCCATCCTTTGATTTCAGGTAAGGAAAAATTATGGGATAAACGATGTTGTGTAAACTCAAGTAAAATATTCCAAGAGTTAATTAATTCGTGGAGTAGAGGACTAATAAAAGGATGATCAGGAAAAATACTCGCATCCAACATTAATTCATCTAAATTGGTTCGTAAATAATCTTCGTGAAGAGAATTGATGCAGCGACGAATCGGTTTTAATTTTGAATTAAAGGATCTTGTATCAGTGTGACGACCCACTAAAATAGAACGATCCACTAATCGGACAACTTCAAGTTCAACCCCAACTTGATCGGTAATTTCTTGTGCTAAGTCTCTGACTTCTTCTCCTGTCCAAAAACGAATGGGGAAAGACTCAATGTCAGCCGTTTGACGAACTTCATCAGAGTAAAGATAACCCATATTATATTGACGTACCTTCTCGTTTTCTGATTGAGCATACCAAAAATCAGGCCATTCGATGGAGTAGCGTCCAATGAGGTCCATGACGATATAACTACCATCTCGACCATGATGACAAATATCCCCTAATAAGGTCACTAAATCTTTTCGCGCTAAATGGGACAATGAACCATAGGAGGAAAAATATAAATCAAAGGGTGATTGTGTCTGTTTTATTTCTCCAAGTCCTTCACTTAAATCTGCTTGTTGAAATTGAACATAGGGATGAGTTTCAAATAAGGTCTGTCCCTTTTCTACCATTGCTTGGCTAATATCTAGACCCAAAAACATAGACAAATCTTCAGAGGGTAAGACTCGTTTATGTTGTAGGCCTAAATCGAGGTCATGGCGGTCAATTTTTGTGAGGATATCGTAACCTTGACCGGCACCACAGCCGAGATCAACGATTCTGACTCCTATATCTTGAGAACGACAATGTTCGACGATTTCCCAGAGATACGGGCGTAAAACAATCCGAGTTAGTTGATCTTCCCAATACGTACGAACGTTATCATACTTACCGAATAAATTGCCAACATAAAGGTCATATTTCCCCTCTTTTACAGCTTGTGTATAGGTTTTGAATCCATCTAAATTAGCTGGTTTCATAAATTTTTATCCCAATAAACAATAATAATCGTCCTAAAGCGTGGTAAATTTCCCTAAGATTCTCGTTCCTTTAGTAGGTTACTCCTTTGTTGTTACTTTGTACATTAAGATTCAGAAAAGTTCTATTAAGTCACTTGGTGCAGCAATTTTATTAATATGTCATTGCCTAACGACTCAACAACCTGGCCCCATTTATCCCCTAATGATCCCTTATTTGGTGAATCTTGTTTAGCATTTCTTGAGGATTTGTATCAACGCTATCTTTTAGTAAGAGAAGGAGAGAATGCTGACTATATTCGGGAATTAGCTCAGGTTAATCCTGATTTACTGGGAATTGCCATTGTGACAACCCAAGGAAAAATCTATAGTGTTGGGGATGCTTCCCAGTTATTTACCATACAATCGATTGCTAAACCGTTAGTTTATGGCATGGTTTTAGAAGACTGGGGATGGGAGTCTGTTCTCAATAAAATTGGCGTTGAACCCACGGGAGAACCGTTTAATGACATTATTGATCCTGATGAAATTCAACAGAAAAAATATAATCCCATGGTTAATGCTGGTGCGATTACCACTACCAGTTTAATTAAAGGTGACACCTTAGAAGAACGTCAACAGCGATTGTTTGAGATGTTTCGACGCTATTTTGCACGGGATATTGAAGTGGATCAATCTATCTTTTGGTCACGAAAAACCAGGGATAATTTGAATCGAGCGATCGCTTATATGATGCTTCATTTTAATTTAATTGAAGACAATATAGAAGAGGTATTAGACCTTTATTTTCAGCAATGTTCAGTGTTGGTTAATTGTCAAGATTTAGCTTTAATGGCTGCTACGTTGGCGAATGCCGGTTTAAACCCAATTACAGGAGAAAGGGTGTTACAGTCTGATAATGCAAAACGCTTAATGAGTGTGATGTATACCAGTGGATTGTATCAATTTTCTGGTCAATGGGCTTATCAAGTGGGTTTACCGGCTAAAAGTGGCTTATCAGGGGCTATTGTTGGCATTGTTCCCCATCAGATGGGAATTGCTGTTTTTTCTCCGCCATTGGGAGAACACAGAAAAAGTGTGCGAGGTGTAAAAATTTTTAAGGAACTTTCCCATCACTTGAATTTACATATTTTTAACGAAATTCAGAGTAATAAATCAAAGAAAAAAGAAAAAAATAAACCGTTTTTATTTTTAGCAAAGTCTCCCTCAATTACTAACTTTTTAGAGTATTTATATGAAAAGTATTTACCCCTTGATGAAGGAAAAAGTTATGTAAGTGAACCTGATATTATTGAAATTGATCCCAACTGGTTTTCTATTTGTATGGTGACAACTGATGGTCAATTTTATGGAGTGGGAGATGTGGAACAATCTTTTTTAATTCAGTCTATTTCTAAGGTATTTGCTTATGGTTTGGCGTTAGAAGATCACGGCAGAGATTATGTTTTGAAAACGGTTGATGTTGAACCCACAGGAGATGCTTATAATTCTATTATTAAAGTAGAAGAAAATTCTAAACGGCCTTATAATGCAATGGTTAATACAGGGGCGATCGCCATTACCAATTTAATCAACGGAAAAAGTCAAGCTCATAAGCTTAATCGTATTTTAAAAATGTATCAACGTCATATCGGCCATCCTGTTTATGTGGATACTGGGGCAGTGGTTTCCGAGCAAACTAAAGGCGATCGCAATTGGGCAATTTCTTATTTATTGCGTAATTTCAACATGATTTCTGGTGATATAAAAGAAACATTACAACTCTATTTACAACAATGTTCTGTTATTATTAATTGTCGTGATTTAGCAATTATGGCTGCAACATTAGCTAATAATGGTGTTAATCCTATGACGAGAAAACAAGCGATTAATCCTGATTATATCCAAGATTTATTGAGTGTTATGTTTACTTGTGGGATGTATGATTTTGCAGGAGAATGGGCGTATAAAGTGGGGTTTCCTGCTAAAAGTGGTGTGGGTGGAGGTATTTTAGCAGTGGTGCCTGGGGTGATGGGAATTGGTGTATTTTCACCACCTCTTGATCAACGGGGTAATAGTATTAGAGGGATTAAAGTTTGTGAGGAATTATCCCATCATTTTCGGTTACATATTTTTGAACCGATTTCTTCTCCAATTGAAAAGAATTATTGAGAAAATTTACATTTAATTTCTATCTCAATATTACTTTCTAAGGCTCTGTTTCTGTTTTATGATGATTTTCTTTAATTATATTGGTATTAAACTTAAGTTTGCTTTCTTCGGTAAAATAAAACAAAACCTAGGTATATTAAAGGATTAAATAGATAAATGACAGTTGAAACCCCTATCCCCGTCGTTGTTAATGGTGCTGCTGGTAAAATGGGTCGCGAAGTGATCAAAGCGGTGTCCCAAGCAGAAGATATGATCTTAGTCGGTGCCGTGGATAAAAACCCCAACTACCGTGGCCAAGATGTGGGAGAAGTGGCCGGATGTGGTGCCTTGGAAGTGCCTATTTTAGACGACTTAGAAAGCATTTTAGTGGTAGCAACCCAAGAACAGGTACAAGGGGTTATGGTGGATTTTACCCACCCTGACGGCGTTTATGATAACGTTAGAAGTGCGATCGCTTACGGAGTGCGTCCGGTGGTGGGAACAACGGGACTATCGGATAAGCAGTTACAAGAGTTAGCTGAGTTTGCTGACAAAGCCAGTACCGGCTGTTTAATTATCCCTAATTTTTCTATCGGGATGGTATTATTACAGCAAGCAGCGATACAAGCATCCCAATATTTTGATCACGTTGAAATTATTGAACTTCATCATAACCAAAAAGCAGATGCACCCAGTGGAACGGCGATTAAAACAGCACAAATGTTATCTGGTTTAGGGAAAACTTATAATCCTCCCTCTGTTCAAGAAACAGAAAATATAGAGGGTTCTCGAGGTGGTTTAGTTGCTGATAATATTCGGGTTCATAGTGTGCGTTTACCTGGATTAATTGCTCATCAAGAGGTCATTTTTGGCGCACAGGGACAGATTTATACGTTACGTCATGATACCAGCGATCGCTCTTGTTATATGGCAGGGGTTTTATTATCTATTCGTAAAGTGACTGAGTTGAAAAGTTTGGTTTATGGGTTAGAAAAAATTCTCTAAATATTGAGGTCTTTTAAGGCTAATCTAATTTGTTCTAACCGTCTACGGTTGACTCCTAAATCTAACTTACCTTTGCGAGAAGCTGATCTCATTTCAATAATCGATAATTTTGGGGGAAAATAAAACTCTAATTGATCAATTCCTCCAAAAAATTTCCCTTTTGATTCTGCTAAGATATAGTTATCTTTGGTTTCAATCACTTGGGTTCTAGGAACTACAGTTAAGACTTTTGATACTATTTCTTTGGCGCGATTTTTATCAATATGGTAAACAATGGGAGCAATATAAGATTGACCAACGGTCAGAGCAGGCTCCGTCGTTGTACGGCGGAGTAATCTCTGACTTTCTTTTGGCCAACTCGCTACACAAGCAACTTGAGAAGAACAAGGTAATAAATGATTATCAATTATTCGCTCATCTTCTATTAATTCAGTTCCATAAGCTATTGAATTAAAAATAAACAAACTAATAATTGCAACTAAAATTAATGATAAAAAATGACGTAGCATAATTCAATATTAGAGTTAAACTGCCACAATCCTATCAATATTCATCAACTTTATAGAAAAAATTAGGGTAGTTTTATTAACCCCTTCTAAGTTATTTAGTTAAAAAGCGGGTGACGCGATTCGAACGCGCGACATTCACCTTGGCAAGGTGACGCTCTACCACTGAGCTACACCCGCATTTTTCAATACTAAACTTTATCATCCCATACATTTTAAAAAATGTCAAGCTTAAAGTAAACTCTGTGTAATAACTTAAATTAGTCATCCCCAGTTTAATGACATTAGATATGACTAACTTGAGCAACCAATCAAGGTCTATAACTTATGCAGGATAATCAATAACTCCACCCTGAGTTACCTTCTCGTAAAATTCGTCTTGTGAGAAATTTTTACTCTGAGTTTTATGAGGGGCATACCCTTTACTGCCAGTTTTTTCATAAACAGGAGTGTCTAAATTATCAGGATGAGATTCTCCTATCCTGAGAAGGGACTAAAGCTTTGATCACTAGGGGACTACTGTTCGGGGAAATGGTGGCAATTTCTTCTCCTACTTGTACCACTTGGTTAACATTCCGTAGATTTATCTTCTGGAGAGTCCCGTCAATGGGAGCAGAGAGGGCTGTTTTACCCAACTCATGGTTAACTTGCTGGAGTTCATGGCGATCGCTTCAAGTAACAGAAAGCGATAAGGCCAAGCTCGCTTGAGAAATCGACCGAAGCCTTGAATTTTGTCGCTAACCTGTTCATAAAATCGTTCTTCGTTGGGTTCAAGTAACAGCATCACGCCATTGCTCCAACCTGAAACCAGTTCTGTGCGGGTGATTCGTCTTAATCCGACTCCGGGATCGGCTACCACAAATTTTTGTCTTTTTTCTGTGTATAAAACGACCCAATGACGACCTTTCCAATGGATAATGGCAGGGAGGGGAACCTGAGCTAAATGGTCAATGAGTTCGGCGCTTGCTTTCACCTGACGGGCGTTGAATCCTAAGGCTTCTGCTCCACGTCGTAAACCAAGTAAAGTCGTTCCTCGTGAGCCAGTCCCTACTGCTTCACGGGTACGATTAAGACTAAAAGTACGGCCATAATGTTTGGCGATGGTGGCTAGACAAGCAGCCCCGCAGTCTTCTTCACTGTGTTGTAGGATAATTGGGTATCTCAAGGGATTGCAATTGAGCGATGGATAGTTTTTTCAATTAGAGATAAAGTACCCTCGAAGCGACTGATTTCCTTATGGACTCACAAATCATTTTCGGTGGCCTTTCTCCGTCAAATATACACCTAGCTCATAGACTCAAATTCCTTAGAGATCAGCAGTATATCGGTTATTTTGAGCTAATCATCCATATTAAAGTTTAAAGATACTCCTTTATAAAGTTTTCCCATTTATCGGACTAACGCTATAGCAATAGTATTAATGGCTACAGAATTTTTTTCTGAAATTTATCTTGATTGAATAAAATCCAAATTCTTAATTTAACGATGCACGACGCTGATCTAACCACTGTTGTAAGATGATGGTTGCTGCTAGGCGATCAACTAAGCCTTTATTGTGGCGAGAATACTTTTTCTGAGCCTTTAATTTTGTTTCTGCTTCAACTGAGGTGAGTCGTTCGTCTATATATTCTATGGGCAATTCTAAGGCTTTAGAAATACATTTAGCGAATTTTTGGACTTGTTTAGCCTGAAAACCGATGCTCCCGTCCATCGTGTAGGGAAGACCAATGACTAATATTTGTGCTTCTCGTTCAGTGACTAATGTTTGCAATTGTTGCACATCATGAGGAAATGATTGACGTTCGATAGTGGTTAATCCTGTGGCAATTAACCCTGTCCCGTCACATCCTGCTACCCCAATGCGTTTTTTACCCACATCTAACCCTAATGCAGAAATTCGCTCCATAACTTCTTAATTGTCTAATAATTTTACTTATATTTTAGAGTAAATAAGCTTAAAGAATCAATGTATAATTTAAAAGACAAATATGTAAATTAAAGTGATGATTTCTCAACTCTTTATTGAAACTTCAAGATTATATTTAGGTTTAACTTTCATTTCTATTAGTTTAGTAGGATTATTGGTTTGGCTTTGGTGGAAAACAAAGATAGCTTATGCGCCATTAAAGTCTCTTCCTAGTCCGCCTCAACACTGGTTATTAGGGAATATTCCTCAAGTTTTAGAGGCAGTTAAAAATAAAAAATTTTTTCAACTATTATTTGATTGGAGTCAGGAGTTCGGTCCAATGTATGTCTATTGGCGAGGCAGTCCTGTGCTGGTCTTAAGTCAACCGAAATTAATTGAGCAAACTATCATTAATGGCATGAAAGATGGCAGTTTAATCAGAACTGAGGGAGTTAATGCAGCTTGGAATGATCTTAGTGGGCCGATTATGATTGGTCAACAAGGTAATGAATGGCAATGGCGACGCAAAGCCTGGAATCCTGAATTTAGTACCAAAAGTCTTTCAAAATACATTGAAATTATTAACCAAGGTTGTTTACAAGTTATTGAAGATATCAAAACAAGCCAATCATCCAAAGGGGTAAAGGTTGATCCTCTGTTTGTAGAATTGACCATGAGGATTATTTGCTTTTTAGTATTAGGAATTCGGGTAGACAAAAAACTGTCTAGTCCTGAAGGTCCTTCCTTAAATACAGACAAAGTTTATGAAGCGATGTCAGTGATTAGTTATCGGTTTTTAAGAGTGGTAACAGGGGAGAAAAAATGGCAAAAATATTTACCGACTCAATCTTCTCGTGATTATTGGTCAGCAAGACAATACTTGGAGTCCTTTCTCGGTTCCCGTGTGGACTTGGCATTGCAACTGAGGGATAACCCACAAGAACATTTAGAAGGAATAAGTTCTGAGTTTCTAGACTCTATGCTAGTGAAAATCGCAGCCAAAGAACCTAAATATGATCGAGAAAGTCTGATGGCAGAAACCGTCGAACTTTTATTGGCAGGAACTGATACTACGGCCCATACGTTGTCCTTTGCTATGGCAGAGTTAGCTTTAAACCCTAGGGTTTTCACAGAAGCACAGTCTATTGTTAATCAGGTTTGGCCTGATGATGATGTAATTGATGAGGAAATTCTTAAAAAGTTGAATTATCTTCGTGCTGTTGTTAAAGAAACCCTGCGTCTCTATTCAATTGCATCGGGTTCTTCTCCTTTAGAAGCGACACGGGATACTGTTATCGAAGGGGTCAAAATTCCTCGCGGTACAATCATTTCTTGGTCTATACTTGGTGCAGGAAGAGATTCGGAAACTTACAGCGAACCCGATCAATTTTTACCAGAACGTTGGTTAGAAGGAAACGGTAGTCAGTCTTTGCCTCTGATACAGTTTGGTTCGGGTTATCATCGCTGTTTAGGTGAGCAGTTGGCTATGGTTGAATCAACAATGATGTTAGCCAAAATGCTACGCTATTTTAATTGGGACTTGGTTAATGGTCGTTCATCGGTGGAAAATTTACAACAAAATCTTTTGATTTATCCCTCTGATGGAATGCCATTACGTTTTAAGTTGCGTTAAACATCCAATTATTTTTACATTTAGTAATCAGAATTATGACGAAACTATTTGCGGTGGTGGTAGCAACGGTTCCCCATTATTATGAGTATAAAAAACAACACCCAGAACATGATCACCATCAATTAGAATGGTTTAAAGAACAATATAGCAAGGGTGTTCTTATATGTTGTGGACTTTTTGTTCCCCATGATGGTACGGGACTATGGGTTATCCGAGCTGACAACCTTGAAGAAGCGGTTAATATTGTAAATACCAGTCCTCGGGCTAAAGATGGTATGTTAGCTGATGAGGCTAGAGTAGTAGAATGGGGTGTGCATTTAGGAAGCGATCTCGAAGAGATCCGCTTTGCGGTGCGCTTTAATCCTATTAATTAATGGGCTGAACCATTACCATCGTAGTTATCAGAGTCATAAAAGCCATTTTTCGTGCCAAAAAATAAACAAGACACGGTAAATAAAGCAGTTAAAACGACTAAAATTAATTTAACATCCATAATTGATTGTCTCCTCACTTGAGTCTTCTGATTATTATTTTATAGTATCTCTTTTTCTATGACAGGGTGGCAATTTCCACTAGAAAATTTAATTTTTCTGGTTGCTATGGCTTCTCAAATAGGATGAAAAAGCCATAGCAAAAACGACGAATCGATTCAAATAAGTTTAGCTATGGTTAGCATATTCCTTTGAATCGTTAGATTCTTTAGATTCGTTAGGAAGATAATCATTATAGTCGTGTTGATCGTAATGATAGACGGTACGAATGGGATAAGGAATATTAATATCAGCTTCGTCAAAAGCTGCTTTAATAGCGATAACCGCTTTACTTTGAATTCGTCTTACCACTGCTTGAGATGGGGGTGTCCAATAACGTACTACTAAATCAATAGAACTACCTCCAAAAGCGACTAAATCAACTTCAGGTTCAGGGCTTTCTAGAATTTCGCTTATATTGTAAACAGTCCTCAATAAAATGTTTTTTGCTCTGGGTAAATCAGTATTATAATCAACTCCAACCTCTAAATCGGTACGACGATAATTAAAAGCTGTTCTTACCTGCACTGCACTGGTAAACACAGTAGAATTTGGCAATAAAACTCTTTCTCCTTTATAAGTTCGGATTTGTGTAGTCCGAACACTAATGGCTTCTACGGTACCTTCATATTCTCCTACGATAATTTGATCATTGATACGGAAGGGTTCTTGTGCTAATAATAGAA
The DNA here is from genome assembly GCA_002172675.1 of unicellular cyanobacterium SU3. Lineage (GTDB taxonomy): Bacteria > Cyanobacteriota > Cyanobacteriia > Cyanobacteriales > Microcystaceae > Crocosphaera. The sequence continues at coordinate 43,016 of NETF01000135.1, read as the reverse complement.
TACCTGCTAGAAAGTTCTTGAAAATGTCTTGGAAAGCAAAACCAATGGCAACGGAACTGAGTCCTAGTGTAGCAATAATATCCCCTAATCTTAATCCAGGAAAAGCTACAACTGCAGCAAAAAGAACACCAGCAACCCAAACTAATACACGGGTTGTTTTTGCTAAAAGCAGTTGTAAAGAGTTGCTTCTTACGGTTTTTTGTGCAATTTTATTGACTAACTTGCAAGCAAAGTCTGCTACAAATTTAGTTAAAAATAGAATAATAATTGCAGCTAGAACGGCTGGAATACCTTTGATAGCACTAGCAATAAGGTCATTTATACTATTGAAAACTGTGTCTACAATTTGATTCATTGATATTCAGAAAATATTTATGACGTTTTTAAAGACAATTTTCTATTATACTAATAGATTTTTACCATAGATGCAACGTAAACCTAATCAATACTAATTGATGCTAGTCTAATCAGTACAGAGGTATGATGGTTAGAATCAACTTATTCATAAGTCAATAGTATCCAACTATTTAAAAGATTTGGATAAAATTTATGTGATGGGACACATTTATAATTTATAATTTAGAAAATTCTATAAAACTAATTTATCATTTACATTTAATTTTCAGGGAAAAACTCAAAATTAAGAACTTGTTCAGATGTAAAAGGACAATCTTTCGGAAATACTGAGGAAGATAAACTCGTTTTCTGAATCGCTCTTAACCTTGCTTTTTGATACATTCTATCAAATTCTTGTTGATAATAATTATAAAGAATTTTCGACTCTAATAAATCCTCTAATTCATCTCTAAAGTTATCAATTTCATCTCGCCAACCTTTAGCACATCGTTCTTTTTCTGAAACCCAGTAAGCATAGAGAAGTAAATGAATAAAAAGTTGTTTTAGATAACTTCTTACTTTACGTCTTTGTTCATTTCCAAATGCTTCTATTTCCTCAATTAAATGTTCCCAGTCTAAATTTTTGACATCTTTATTTTTTAGTTGCTCGACTGTTTGATCAACCCAAAGAACAAAATCTTCTTCGTAAAGTTGTTTCAAAGATGATTTTATATCTGTTTGCATTTTAGTTAAATTACTTAATTAGCGTTACAATCATTCTAGCATAATGGAACTGTTGACGTTCAAATATTTTTCAATTACAATCTATTGACTTTTTAGATTTTTAACAGTTATGGAAAAGTTTAATAGTTTACCAAATATTTTTTATTTAGGCTTTTATCATCCTAAATATAATTACTATGAAGGTTATAAGGAAAATAATGAATATTTTAACGAATATAGTCAGAAAATATTAGACCTTAAAGATAGAAATTATGAGGCCATTGAATGTTTTACTCAAGAGTTAGATAAGATTATTGATGATGAACAAGTCGTCATTACAGCAGTTCCCTCCTCTAATGCTAAGCGTGTATCTTCTGGAATAACTTATTTATCGAAACAATTACTAAAAAATAAAAGAAACTTTATAGATGGAACCACTTGTGTTAAACGGATGAACAGTATTCCAGAACAATCTCAATCATCTGAAAAAAGAACAAAAAAAAGGAATAAAGATTCTATCGAAATACAAAATAACTCTCTTATTAAAGAGCAAAGAGTAATTATACTAGACGATGTACTAACCACTGGAAATACTATTAAAGCTTGTCAAGAATTATTGTTAGAAGCTGGGGCAAAAGAAGTCAAGATAATAGTTTTAGGAAAAACAATAAGAAATATAGATTATTATTATGATTTGTTAGAGGAATACTATCCAAACTTTATCAGAAATAAAAGTGATCAATTAATTAATGAAGAAAGGAATAGACAATGGAAAAAATTAAGCGATAGTTACAAAATAAAACATCAACAAATTGATGAATGGGCAAGCGATGAACATGAAGAATTAGAGTATTCTGATCCAGGGAATGAGTATGAACATTACTGTATTGATCAACAAGCCGAGGAAAGACATAACTGGCTTGATCATGAACAAGAAAATGATGCAGGGTATATATATCAAAAAGCAGAGAAAGTTAAAGCTGGCAGAAGAATATTATCTCCGTTTAAAAGATGAAATTTATAATGCTATTGAAGGAAATGAACGTTTATCACCTTCTAATCCTTTTATACCAAATCCGCTTATTTTAGTAGAGTAACGTTTTTTCTCCTTTCTCCCTACTCCCTGCTCCGGCGCTCCCTGCTCCAAAGCTTGATACTATACTATCTAAAGCGGATCTCGTATTATAACATTATTGCTTGATTAATCAATAATTAAGGTGGGCAATGCCCACCCTACGGGTTTAATTTATTGCTTCTTTGATGGCTATCTCTAATAACTTATCGAGAGAAATACCTTTTGCTTGCGCCATCATAGGAATAACACTTTTTGGGGAAAAAGAACAGTATAAACCGGCTTCTAAAAACCAGGGTTGTCCTTGAGGATCGATACGAAAATCAAATAAACTATAATGACGACAGCCTAATGCTTGATGACATTGTTTAGCTATTTCTTGAACCCATCGAGTTGCCGGATCATTAACATCAACAATCCAAGCTTTTTTCTTATCTTTGGCAGCATAAGTTAATTCCCCTGAGTCATCTTTTTTTAGTTTATCTTCATGGTTACGAATGGGATTATTTTCAGTGTTAAGGGCATATTCTTCTAAAGGTAAACTAATTAACTCACCGTCTTTTACAATGGTTCCACATCTGACTTCTCTTCCGAGTTCGATATATTCTTCAACTAATACTTGATCGGCATACTTAAAGGCTTTTTCTAATGCTGCGTCATATTCGTCCATTGTTTTTACAAATGTTACTCCTAAAGAGTTATCAGAGTTATCGGGTTTAATAACCACTGGAGGACACAAGTTTGGGGTGTCACCCTTACGTAAGAGTTCCCCGTAAGGGACTTTAACCCCTGTTGAACGGACGATCGCCTTAGCTTGGGCTTTGTTTGCGGTTAAGGCCATTAATTCGGCTGTGTTGCCCAAATAAGGGATGTTAAGAAGGTCGAATAATGCGCGATATTGAGTCATCCCTGGAACACAAAACATCTGAGGTAAGGCTAAGTCAATGTTTTGTTCTGTGATCCATTGTATGGCTTGAGAGAGGGATAAAGGTTTAGCTACTTGGATGTCTTCCCTATTTAAAGATGCAGGAAAACGCCACAAGCGATCGGGCGTAACATAAGCAATAAAAAATCTATAGCGCGAGGGTTTTGCTGTGGCTACAATACAGTCTTTGGCATAAAGACGAGATAAGTCGCAATAAAACTGGTTGTCTGCTGAACCAACGAGATGAAGAATATTGAGGACTGACATGGTTAAATCTCCTTGTAAATAATATAGGGGTGGGAGGTGTGGGAAGCAGAGGAGGAATAGTTATGTTTTGAGGGACAAAAGGCTACGGTATACGACATAGACAGCTATCCCTGCGACCATACCGGGTAATACTTCGTAGACAATATTGGAGAGGTTAAGGACTAAATTCCAGATCAAGGCTGTTGTAATACCTACGATCATCATTGCGATCGCCGTTATGGTATTAACAGGTTGTTGCCACACTTTCACCAGTAACAAGGGTCCCAACCCAGAGGCTAAGGCTGACCAAGCAAAGGTAACTAAGGCAAAGACATTATTGTCTCCTGCTAAGGCCATGACTAAAATAACCGCAGTAACGGTTAATGTGCCGATTTTTGCCAACTTATAAGATTGAGACATTCCAGGGAAAACGTCTTGAGTCAAAGCTGCAGAACAGGATAAAATTTGTGAGTCTGCAGTGGACATGGTTGCAGAAAATAGTCCGGCAAGGATCAACCCCACTAATACAACGGGTAACAACTCTAAAGACAGATAGGGTAAGGCCAACTCTGGATCGCCAGAAGTCAATAACTCAGGTAATAACACCCTGGCAGTTAAACCAATACCTAACGCAGAGAAAGAGTTAGTTAAGCCTAAACTCAATTTTAAGTTTCTGGCGAAAGCAATATTTTTGGGTGAGTCGATGGCCATGGCTCGAACCATAATATGAGGTTGGCCGACGACTCCGAACCCGGCAACGATCCAACCAATAAAGAAGGGTATGAAGCCCAACGGGAGAGATTGAGGGCTGAAATTAGTTAAACTAGGGTCAATTTGCTTTAAAGATGCCCAAAGACTGGAAAAACCACCACATTGTATAATAGCGATCGCCAACAATAGCAAGAGGGACCCGAACATTAAAATACCTTGTAAGGCATCGGTCCAAATAGAAGCCCGAATGCCCCCAGAAAAGCAGTAAATGACCACAATGACCGTCCCGACGATGATCCCTAGGTTATAGTTCCAGCCAAACACGGCATTAAGGGCTTTACTACCGGCTACCAGTTGGGCTGCTGCATAGGAACCGAGAAAAATAATGGTAATAATGGCAGAAAATAGACTAATTAGGCGATATCCTTTAATGTTTCTCCCTAAAAAGCTCGAAACCGTATCCGACGCTGTTGCTTCAGACTGTTCTCGCAAGGGTTTAAAAACGAACAACCAAGCGAGATAATCGCCGACCGCCCAACCAATAATCAGCCACATAGCGGAAATGCCGATATTATAAGCAAAACCGACTTGTCCGATAAATAATAAGCCACTTTGCCCCGTTGCCATAGCTGAGAGAGCAGTTAACCAAGGGTTAACTTGACGACTGGCTAATAAATAATCAGTTGTAGTGGCTTGTTTTTTAGTAGCTGAATAGGTTCCTACCCCTGTAAATAACAGCAGAAAAAAGATAAAAGTTATGATGATGCCAATTTGATCAACCATTATTTTTTAGGGTTTAGGTTAATGGGCTTAATATTACGTAGGGGTTTAATAATATTAAACCCCTATAAGCTTATTTATGAAATTAGTCGCCACCAATCTCAACTAATTTACCAATATTAAAGTCAATTTTTACCCAATTTTTGAACTGGACTAAATTTTGCAGTAATAATAAGCTAATTTGCCAATGGGGAACCATCAAAAATGGTAGGGGATCATTGAGTTGAAAAATTGCATCGGTGCCTGTTGTAATTTTTTTAATCCAAGCTTGAAAATCTGATAAAGAACGAATCCCTGTTAATCGCCAAACTTCGTGATATAGCCAATAAGTTGGTTTACTATCAGCTAAAGGAGTAATCGGTTTATCTCCTGTTTGACCATCATCAAGATAAGCATTCGCTACTCCTGGATGATTATAAAACATGGTGATAGCTGAGTGAGTTCGGGGGTTACATTCGATGGGGTAAATTGTTCCATCTTCTGACTGAATAAAATCAAAAGAAATCTGTCCAGTTAAGTTTAATTCTTTGACAAATTTTTCAACCCATGTATAAATTTCTGGCTTATCAATATGTTCGTAATTTACCTGAAAATGAGAGGATTCTGAACAGCAATGAAGTCTAATTTTTCCCTTTCTAACGGTACTGTGAGTACAGTATTCTTTCCCTGTAATAAATTCTTGCATTGTCCAGGGATTATCTTTAGTAATGGGTAAACTTCTAACGTAGTCTTCCATTCCTTCAAAGGGAAGTTTTGTCATATCTAAGCGAGAAACAGAGTCATATTTTATACTCTTTAAAAGGTATTTTCTGCCCTGATTCTTTTCAAAGTCAAACTCTAGTATTTCTTGAGGATCAGTTATTAGAAAAGCTTGGGGTGCAGATAACCCTAATACTTGTGCTTGTTTGCATAATTCAAACTTATCATCTAACATTTTTGTCATGTTAGGTTCAAAGTGCATTATTTCACAATAAGGAGTTAATAAAGTCCCGGCAACTGAATCATAATAACTGGCAACAGGACTGGATACGGGAATAAAAATATCAATGTTTTCTTTTTGAACAATATTCAGTAGTCCCTGATAATAGCCTGCTGGATCTTTTTCGGGTGCGTCAACCGTATAAAATCCTTTAACAGCATTAGAGAAACGATGTCCTGATAACCAATACTTATGGGTTTCTACTAAAGAAACCTCATGTCCAGCTTGATAAAAGCAACGAGCCAGTTGCAAAGCTTTGGTCATTTTGCCTCCAGTTATAAGGACTTTTTTCGGATGTTTAGCTACTTTTTTTTGAGAAAAAGGAGACGTAACCCAACTAATAATAAGAGACAAAACAACAATAGTAACATTAATGGGAAAAGCAACTAAAAGCAGTCCCAAAGTAGCAAGAGTTTTTAATAGGGAAATCATTAGTTTATCTAAAAAAATACTGTTAGAAGTTGGGTAGATGTAATCTAGAAATTATATCTACAGTGGTTATAGAGAAGTAGGTAGGTATAATTAAATATAAAGTAGAAAAGTCCGTAGTTAAGGCTTCAGCCTTGATCATAACTAACTTCCTCGTCCTCAAGGACTCACTACCTACTTAATAACCTCTCGACGAAAGAATAATGAATAAAATAACAATTATTAATTATCAATTATTCATTATTCATTATTAAACTATTTCCGTCGAATGAGGGTTAAACCATCGCGCAGGGGTAATAATACCTGTTCCACACGGTCATCATTCGCGACAAAACGGTTAAACTGAGCGATCGCTTCTCCGTTAGCTGTGCGTTGTTGCGCTGGTAAATAGGGCTGTCCTTGTAACAAGGTATTATCCACGCAGATAATGCCCCCAGAAGCCACTAAATTGCGCTCTAACAGCAGTTTAAAGTAGTCGATGTACTCGGTCTTATCGGCATCAATAAACACTAAATCAAAGCATTCTTGAGCATCTGCTAATCCTTTCATGGTTTCTAAGGCAGGAGCCACTTTGATGTCAATTTTGCGACCATGCTCTGACTCATCAAAACAAGTGCGAGCAAAGTCAGCCACATATTGATCCACTTCGCAAGCGATAATGCAACCATCTTCTGGTAACGCTTCGGCCATTGCTAAAGCAGAATAACCGGTGAACATTCCCACTTCGAGGATACGTTTTGCACCCATCATAGAAACAAACAATTTTAAGGTTTGTCCCTCAATATGACCGGATAACATTTCTTGCTCTAACTGGCGCACCGTTGCACCGTCAGAAAACTGCTGACTCCAGTCTTCTTGCGCCGTTTTTTGGGCTAAATTAGCTAAAGCTACTGATTCTTCGGTGGTACAGTCATCTAGATAAGGATCTATTCCCGATGCTAAGGCTTCCACCTCTTGTAAAGCGGTTAATAAAGAAGCAGAAACTTCCTCATTTTCGGCCAATTTGCGGACATTTTCTAATTTTTCGACTAGAATGCCTAAAGGCGTGACTGGTCTAGCCGTCGGTGGAGTGGTTAATATTTGACTCATGTTTAATCCCTCCTATGCTAAACCAAGATCGCTGAGATACATTTCCTTGCCTTCTCCCCCAGAAGGTAAGGAAACACACAACGCCTTATGGTTGTTAACTGCTTGTTGAAGTAATCCCGAAGAAACTTCTTGAGCAAAGTCACATTCTCCGATACCCGTGGGTAACGGGGCCCAAAGTCCGCCTTCTCCACGCTTACGGCGCATATTTTTCTGGCCTTCTAGCATGATGTCCATGTCTTCTAGAATAGGATGGAATACAGATAAGCCAATGGAACTACATAAAGCAATAATGCGATTGCGATCTTCTGTGGATAACCAACCCATTTCCGTCGCTAAACTTGCACCAAAAGCCATCCCAATAGACACCGCATGACCGTGCATTAACTTGGCCGCAGGTTCAAAGCGAGGACTCCAGGTGTGTCCGTAAGCATGGGGACGATCCTGATAGGTTTCAAACATATTTGTCCCTTCATGCTTCATATAGGAGAATAAAGCCCGATAAATCACTTCATCAGCGATCTCTGCTAGTTCCTCATCTCCGTCTAATGTGGCAAAATGAGTCTCTAATAAACGAGTCCCGTACTCTTCCATTAATTGAAATAAAACAGGGTCATCCGTAACCGCCATTTTAATAATTTCAGCCATTCCGTTACGAATATGACCGGTGTCTAAAGTACGGAAAAAGGTACGATCCACTAAGGTTAGAACAGGAGGATGATAAACTCCCATACTATTTTTAAATTGACTGCCGTTGGTACAGGTACGAGGAGATGGACCCGCATCAATAGCAGCCACTACAGTAGTTCCGATCATAATATAAGGAGTACGACGGTGTTGCAGCGCACAAGCTAACCCGGCCACATCACTTAATACGCCGCCACCAATAACTAAAACGGGTTCGTTACGAGATACATCGCAACCATCTTTCCCCAGAAAAGCCAGTAAATTATGGACGGTTTGGGGGGTTTTATCAGATTCCCAAGCACGACAAGGCATTATTTCCAAGGGAATTTCATAATGCTCAAAATAATGACGAATTGCCTCCCCATACAGTTCATCAACGGTGAGATCAACAATCGCAACGCAACGACCGCGACGACTATAAATCTCGGCCAAGGTTGGGTTATTGGTGTTTAAGATTTCGTTAACTAACTTAACAGTAGCTTTTAAGTTATAACTGGCTGATACTTCAAATGAACGATTATCTCCACTAGCAACAATTTCCCCCTGTCCTGTATACCACTCCGAGGTACGGTATTTTACAGGGTGATTGAACTGAATAATCTGATTAGACTTAGCGACAGTCTTATCAGTCAACGGTTTTGCTTGAACCATAGTTATCCTTGCGTATTCGCGTATGATGTATGTGAAATTTATGAAAAATTGCGTTTCCTGAGATCAGGAACGACAAGCTCGATTTGAGCGTTGTCACACAGGCATTGTAACAAGATGTTAACGAAAAGTAAACTTTTCTAAAGAAATAAGTTTTTTTTCTCATAAACTGATACAAGAGAATTTGAGTATATATACTGATTTCTTACCTATTGCCCATTGCCTAGTAGTGTTATAGTTGAATAATTAAGCAAAAATTAATTATGATTATCATCAACCCATAAAATTAATATATCTATGGATTGTTTAATTTACATAAAAGTTTACTAATAAGGAATATATGGAATCTTATTTTAAGATAGGTCATCTAGAAGCCTATAAGAATCGTTTTCTAGAATTTTTAAATTTACCTTCTTTTTCCTGGCGTTTTCTGCGTCTAGCCTCCATTAATATCTTATCTAATTTAATGGTTCCCATTGCTGGTTTACTGAGTATTACTTTTTTAGGACATTTACAGGATATTCATCATTTAGCAGGGGTAACTTTAGCCACTATTATTTTTAATTATCTTTATCGTGCGTTAGGTTTTTTACGCACCAGCACAACAGGAATAACTGCCCAAGGAATGGGACGAAAAAACTCTCAAGAAGTCTTATTAGTGTTGCTTAAAAATGGACTATTAGCCTTAAGTTTGGGATTAATTATTTTACTTCTACAGTATCCTTTAAGATGGATAGGATTTAATTTAATTAGTGCGGCACCTTTGGTCAAAGCATCGGCTCAAGCTTATTATGATACTCGTATTTTAGGTGCGCCGGCTGTTTTACTTAATTTTGTTCTCATTGGTTGGTTTTTAGGAAAAGAACAGAGTAGTAAAGTATTATGGTTATCTATTATTGGTAATGGGGCTAATGTTATCCTCGATTATTTATTTATTTTTCGTTGGGGTTTAGAGAGTGGTGGTGCTGGTTTAGCCACTTCTTTAAGTCAGATTATTATGTGTTTAGTTGGGGTTCTTTTAGTTACACTCGATATTAGTTGGAAAGAAGTGAAGCAAGTGTTAAAAAAGCTTTCCTTTGAACAGTGGAAAGGCAATTTAATGTTAAACCGTGATTTATTTATTCGTACCTTAATTTTATTATCTGCTTTTTCTTTATTTACTAATGTTAGTTCTGCGATGGGAACTTTGGTGTTAGCGGAAAATTCTGTTTTATTACAAGTCTTTTCTTTAGTTGTTTATTTTATTGACGGTTTAGCTTTTGCTACGGAATCTTTAGCCGGCAATTTTAAAGGACAAGGGATTAAAAAGCAGTTAATTCCTTTACTTAAGTTTTCTGGAATTATTAGTTTTATTTTAGCGTTAATGTCAGTTTCTCTTTTAATGTTATTCCCTACAACCTTATTTAGTTTATTAACGAATCACACGGAAATTTATCCTTATCTAACCTCCCATGTTATTTGGTTATTACCGGTACTTGGGTTTGGTTCTATTGCCTTTATTTTAGATGGTTATTTTATCGGTTTAGCAGAAGGAGTTATGTTACGAAATACAGCATTAGGGTCAACATTTCTCGGTTTTGTTCCTGTCGCTGTCATCGCTTGGCATTACAATAATAGTAATTTATTGTGGTTAGCTTTATCTTTATTCATGGCCACAAGGGTTCTCTTATTAGGCTTAAAAGTTCCGAAAACATTAGAGAATGTTTAAAAGAATTATTCTATTGACATAAGCATTCAGCCGTCAGCCTTCAGCATTCAGTATTATAAGAATATAGCTGATGGCTGATAACTAATAGCTAAATGCTTACAAACTAGCTCACTTAATCGAAGCTACAATATATAAGTTTAAGACTTTTTACCAATAAAAGGAATTAACATAGGCACTTGACGACGATAATTTTTATATTTTTCTCCATGAATGTCAACTAAGTCTTTTTCTTCTAATTGGATGGCGACTAAAATATAAATAGTCGTCACTAAAGCAAAGACAAGATGAGAAACTGTCATCATAGGAGTCATCCAAAATACCAGTAACCAACCTACATACAAAGGATGACGAACATATTCATAAAATGCCGGAGTTTCAAACTTTAATGGAGTGTATTCTTTTTCCTCAAAATAAAGATAAACTTGTCGTAGTCCAAATAAATCAAAATGATTGATTAAAAAACTAGAAACCAGAACAATTATCCAACCTAAAGTAAACAGAGAATAAAAGATAATTTGTGCTACTAAATTATCAAACTGCCAAATTGTAATACCAATCGGTCGCCATTGCCAAAATACAAGGATTAAAGCTAAGCTAGAGCATAAAACATAGGTGCTTCTCTCGATAGGTTTAGGAATTAACTGTGTCCACCATGCTTTGAATTGTTGACGGGCCATCACGCTATGTTGTAAAGCAAAAATTCCTAATAAAGCCACATCAATTAATAAAGCGGTGACTAATGATTCTTGACCATTAGAATCAAGAGATTTTGGTAAAAAAATATTACCGATAAAACCCACAGCATAAGCGCAAGTTAAAAGAAAAGCAAAATAACAAAATACGCCATAAAGCAGAATAAAAACTCTACTTAAGAAACTGTTGCCAAAAGTTTGTTGCTGTTGCATGATTCATTCCGATTCATTAATTTTATCTTAAACAAGAACTGATAATTAACAATTAAGCGACTTTAACTAACACCCTTTCACCGTTTCTTTTAACGGGATAAGTTTCTAGAAATATCCCTGGAGAAGTGAGACATTCCCCCGTTTCTAAATGATACTGAAACCCATGATGTAAACAGGTTAAAATACCATTTTCTATCTCTCCTGTATCTAATGGCATCGCTAAGTGCATACAACTGTTACGATAGCCTTTAACTATCTCATCTTTTCTGACTAAAATTAACTTTAACCCTTCAATTTCTAAGGGTAATATTCCCCCGTTAGGAATTTCATCAACCCTAGCTAAAGCAACCCAACCAGCATCTTGAAACGTTGCAAAAGGACTCTCTATTTTATTCCCTGTATAAGTCACTGTATTATTAACAGAAATGACTTTTTTAATTTCAGGACAATAGGTTTTTATGGCTTGTTCAACTCCCTGTTTCATGGTTAATGTAGAAGCAGGACAATTACTACAAGTTCCTACTAATTGAACTTCTACCGTATCCGGTAATTTGATAGCTACTAATTCTACATCACCGTGATGACTTTTTAATCCTGGTCGTACCGTTTCTAAAGCCTGTTCAATGCGTTTTTCTAAGGTCGGTGTTGGGGGTTTAATTAAGTCATGATAGCGTAATAGTCCATAAATTAATTCATCTTCTATCGCCTCTCTCAATGCAGGTAATGCCTCTTTTTTGAGAGTTTTGATAAGACGGGTTAAGGCTTCTTTATGTAAGTTTTCAATTGCTTCTTTTAATCGTTCGACTGCAACCTGTTGATTTTTATCCCATTGATTAACGATTTGTTCATAACGGCTAATTTCTTCGATTAATTGTTCTAAAGTTTGTTGTTTTTCTGTTGTTACTTGTGTCATTTTTATAGTTTAATTACTAAGAATTTTAATGGTTATGGTATTAACTGAGATTCCTCGTTCCTCTGAATGACAATTAAAGTATAGAAGTAGGGTGGGCAAAGTTTAACAAGCTCATCAAATTATTAAGTAAATATCTGAATTTTGCCCACCTAAAAATCATTGAATTATTTACTTCATTTTCACATCTTTCAGTAAAAATGGCATCATCATTCCTGTTACTAAACTAGAAATAGTAATGACAAAAGCGAGATTTAATCCCGTTTCACCTAATCCTACTAATAACAAAGAACCAATTAAAACTCCTAAGGTTACTTGACGATAAAAATAACCAGGGTTACGGAATAATTTACCTTTAAAAAATAACTTCGCTGAGTACCAAGCTAAATCTAACATAATCAACAACTCCTAAACTAATTTGAGAACAACTAAACCAATAGCAGCCACAGGAATGACACCAGCCGGACCAAATAAACTGCCTAAAATAGCTGCTAATTCATAGCCTAAATCTTTTCCTGCTAAAATGATCCCACCAATAGCTCCGGCAATCATGGAAACAATAGCAGCAAAGAATAACCAGAAAATCCCTGTAATTAAGGTGATTTCTCCAGTCATTAAATTAGCAAAAAAGTCTTGAATGCCTGGATTACTACTCACATATCCAATGAAATCAGTCATAGAGAAAACTCTCCTAAAATTGACGAAAGTACAAACTTTTTAATCTCAATTGTTTGTAGGTTTATTGAGACAAGGCTAATAATTCTTTCTCGATATTTTCTATCATTTCTGTGACTAGATTAGCTCGTTCCCATTGTCCATAGTCAGTAAATATTTGTTTCGCTTCTTGATAGTAAGCTTGAGATTGTTTTAAATTATTAGGGTTGCCGGCTTCTGGGTTTTCAATATCATCCGGTAAATTAAACAAAACGTTAGCTTTATTAGCAATCGTATTGGCATATTCGATAGGAGTATCTTGCAAAGTTCTTACTTTTAACGCCTCATCATAGGCTGCCAATGCCTTCAAATTGTTCTCAATGGGATGGGATGTATTAAGATACTGTAGAGCGTTAGCTAAATTGTTTTGTAGCATGGCATATTCACTGGGATGATCAATGAATGTCACCCATTTCAATGCTGCTTCAAAGGACTGTACCGCCATTCCTTGACGCATTTTTTCCTTATCAGGAGTCAAGGGTAAAGACAAATAAGCGATCGCAATATTATTCTGTAAAATAGCAAATTCTTGCGGATAACTTTCCCCTGTGAACACTTTTGCTGCTTTTTGATAGGCTTGAATAGCCTCTTGCATGGTAGCTTTGTGGAAGTTAACCAACCCCTGCAATACTACCCCTAAGTTCATGTACGTTTCGGCCACTTCTTCAGGGGAAGCGTGTTCTTCTAAAATAGGTAACGCTTTCTCATAAGCGGTTTTTGATTCAAGTAGTAAGTTTGCTCCCTCACTGGGAATAGTACGTAAAGCAGTTCCCATACCCGATAAACATCTCGCTTGTAGCACAGGCATCTCAGGGGTACATAAGTCTAACCCTCTACGGTAAAGTAAAATAGCATCTTCGAGTTGTTGGCTGGTTTTGGGTTTATTTTGTAATCCTGTAGCCATTTCTATCAACATTTCCACTTTTTCGGCTAACGTGGCTGTTTCAGATTCAATGGCAGTTAAAGCAGCCTTTACATTGGCATCACTAATGGTGGGTGTCACGGCATTCAATAGATAAATAAGTGTTCACAACAATAAATGTAAGTAGGCATAATTAGAGTCAAAATATACAAGTCTGTAGTACAGACTTTAACCCTCATTGTGCAAGATTTTTAAGCTATAAAGAGCTATAAATATGCTTACCTATTTATTTAACTTTGCTTGAGATTAAACCTTTTAAAGAATAATCAGATGACAAAAAAATTATTAGTATTTTTTGTCATTTATAGCACTACGTATTATGGTTAGGACGCTAAGGAGATTCCTCGTTTCTCGCAATGACAGCTAACATCTCGACTACGCTCGATGTTAAAGATACAAAAATGTCCTAACTAATTTTTGTACGACTATAGCTAAGAGCATCAACATATTGCAATGCTGATGTTATTCTCACTCTATTTAATCAATGACTTTTTAAATTGTTTCTATTTCTTGCTATTTTTTTAAGATTATTTTTAACAAAGTTTACCAAAGCAAGAGATAATTTACACTTACCTCTTGCTTATTCCTACTCTTCTGCTTTTTCAGCCAAGCTTAATTATCTATTGACTTTTGCCTCTTGCCTTTTGCCTCTTGCCTGGAGGACCTTCGTTTTCGTCGAATCACCCAACCGACAGAAACCACAACGATAACAATGGCCACAATGACACTAAAAGGACCGAGAAAATCTTTAACCCGATCATAGTTAGCTCCTAAAATATACCCTGCACTCGTCAATAAAGTTACCCAAATAGCGGTGCCTAGGGTTGAATAGAAAAGAAAGGGCAATAAAGGCATATTGCTCACACCAGCAGGAACAGAAATATAGGTGCGTACCCCCGGAACCAAACGACTGACACAAGCAGCGATTTCGCCCCGACGCTCAAACCAATCTTTGGCTCTGTCTATGTCTTCACTCGAAACCGTTAACCATTGACCGTAACGATCCGCTAAATCTTTAATATGCTTCAAACTGAGAGCTTTTCCTAAATAATACCAAGGTAACGCCCCCAACACTGAACCAATGATTCCGGCTATCACCACAGAGACAAAATGTAATTCTCCTTGAGTTACCACAAACCCTGCTAACGGCATAATCAACTCTGAGGGAATGGGAGGAAAGAGATTTTCCAATAACATTAATAAAGCAATGCCCACATATCCTAATCCATCGACGGTTCTAACAATCCAATCAAGCATAATATTTTAAAAATAAACTATTTACGAATCAATTTGACAATTTGGCCAACAATCACAGGAATAAAACTCCCTGCGATCGCCATTCCCCAACCCTTCACACCAGGGTCAACGGTTTGCAAGGCCCCAGAGAGTCCGGGTAAATAAACAGCCGATAACAACAGTCCCGTACAAATCAACAATGCACCCCAAATATAAGGATTTGTGCTAATTTCATTACGAATTAAGCCCCCATCGGTATCACGCATATTAAAAACGTGCCATAAGCGACCAAACGCTAAAGCCAAGAAAGAAATGGTAACGGCAGTTCGTTCGTCAAACCCCAACCGATAAAAGGCGTAGAAAAAGATAGCTAACACCGAAGCCGAAATTAATAAACCGTAAAGAACAATGGCTAACCAATGTACTTTTGTTAAAATAGGCTCTTTAGAATCACGGGGGGGATGTTCCATTAAATGAGGGTTTCCTTCCCCTACCCCTAACGCTAAAGCCGGAAAGACATCGTTCACCGCGTTTAAAAAGAGAATTTGTAACGGTAATAAGGGTAAGGGTGCATCCGTCAAAGAAGCAAACGCCACCGCCATAATTTCCCCTACATTACCAGACAGTAAATAAATGGTAAATTTACGAATATTATTGAAAATTGCCCTTCCCTGTTCTACGGCGGCCACAATGGTAGAAAATGCGTCATCTTGCAAGATCATGTCGGCTGCTTCTTGGGCTACCTGAGTGCCTCGCTGGCCCATTGCGATACCGATATCCGCTTTTTTCAGTGCCGGAGCATCATTCACCCCGTCCCCTGTCATGCCTACAACCGCCCCTGCGTGTTGATGGAGGGTAATTAAATTCAGTTTTTGTTCCGGACTAACCCGTGCAAAAATTGGCACTTGTCGCAAGGCTTCTTGTTCATCAGCAGGGAGATCATCGGGATCTCTGAGGGTTTTTCCCAGTTGGGCATCCCGTTCGTTTTCGGTGGTTAAACCCACCGCCAAGCCAATATTACGGGCTGTAACCGGTTGATCCCCTGTTACCATAATGGGACGAATACCAGCCTTATGACAAGCTTTGAGGGCTTGTTTCACCGCTTCTCTGGGGGGATCTAACAAACCCACCACCCCTAACAAGGTTAAATCTTGGTAAGGTTCACTATCTGGGTTATCGACGGTTTTTTGAGCGATCGCTAAAATTCTTAGTCCCTCTTGGGCTAAAGACTGACATTTATCTTCCCAGGTTTGATAGGTTTCTTGGGTCATTTTCTGGGTTTGCTCAGAGGTGGCGTAATGGGAACACACCGGTAACACTGATTCGGGGGCTCCTTTAACGGCTACCCAGTATCGACCTTCTACCTTGTGATAAGTCGCCATCATTTTGGTTTGAGTATCAAACGCCTCTTCTCGGACTTCTGGCTTTTGTTCTTGCTGTTTATTACGGTTTAAGTCCGCTTTGGCTGCCAAAGCAACCAGGGCGATCTCGGTAGGATCGCCCACATCTTGGTTTTCTTTGCCCCCTTCTTCTACGGCTAAGGTGGCGTTATTACACAACACACAAACATTTAAGAGATTCCTAAGAATGGAATGATCTAAAGGATCGATGGTTTGGTCATCACGGCGAAATTGACCTTTTGTTTGTTCTTCTCCCGTTATCTCGATCCTATCAGACCATAGGGCAATTTCCCTGGCCGTCATACGGTTTTCTGTTAACGTTCCCGTTTTATCGGTACAAATAATATTAGTGGCTCCGAGGGTTTCTACCGCAGAGAGACGGTTAATAATAGCGTTGCGTTTGGCCATGCGCCACATTCCTCGGGCCAGGGCAACAGTGGCCACAATGGGCAACCCTTCAGGGACAGCAGCCACCGATAAAGCGATCGCGGTTTCTACCATCGTATACAGATCACGACCACTAAAAATCCCCACACCAGCAATCACAACGGCAATTAACAGAGTAATCCATATTAACCGCTTCCCAAGACTATCTAATCTTTTTTCTAAGGGGGTAATTTCTTCTTCTGCTTCGGCGGTTAAAGAGGAAATATGACCGAGTTCGGTGTCCATTCCTGTACTGACCACTACCCCCTCACCACTGCCGCGAGTGATGGCAGTCCCTTTAAAGACCATGTTACGGCGATCGGCAATTTCTAGCTCTTTTTCGAGGGGTTCTGTGGTTTTAGTGACGGGAACAGATTCCCCTGTTAAAGCAGATTCATCGGCTTGTAATTTTGAAGCTTCTAACAAGCGCAAATCCGCCGCCACTAAGTCCCCACCTTCTAAGATAACAATGTCCCCTGGAACTAATTCTTTGGCATCTATTTCTTGTACTTGATTATTCCGTCGCACTTTTGCTTTGGTTTGACTCAGTTTTTGCAGAGATTCCATGGAACGAACGGCTTTCATTTCTGTCACAAAGCCAATGACTGTATTGAGGAGAATGGCTATTATAATAGCGATGCCTTCGATCCATTCTTGAAAAACAAAGGAAAGAACCGCAGCAGCAGCTAATAAGGCGATAATTGGGCTTTTAAACTGAGCGATGAGAATTTGCCAAGCACTGCGACGTTGAAATTCTTGCAGACGATTTTCCCCGTATTGTTTCCGTCGTTTTTTAACTGTTGATGAATCTAACCCTTGTTTAATATCGACAGATAAACGTTGAAGAACATCATCGGTTTGTAGGGAACTGGCTTCTTCTAGGTCTACTTTGGGTGCGACTTTGCTCATAGCTTCAGTTTGGGTGTTGAAGGGCTGTTTAGATTTTGTCGCACATTTATCTTTATTTAATCCGTCTTTGGTAGTAATGTCTAAGAGATTGGAAACGTGATCGTAAATGTCGATCCTTGTCCTGGGGTTGAAACTAGGTCAATTTCCCCCCGAAGCAGTTTGACTAATTTATCAACAATGGCTAATCCTAAACCCGTGCGATCGCCTATATCTCTATTTTTTAACTCAACTCGATAATAAGGTTGAAAAATTTGAGCTTGGTCTTCTGACGCAATACCGATTCCTGTATCACTAACTCTGAGTGACCATCGGTTATTTGCTTCTGTCTGACACCTTATTTCGATGGTTCCCGACTCGGTGTATTTAATGGCGTTGCTGACTAAATTAGTAATAATTTGCCTCAATCTTAAGGGGTCCGTTATCACCTTTTTGGGAGCGTGGTCAAAGTCAAGTGTAACTTCTAACTGTTTCTGTGTAGCAGTTGGTTTTAAAGTTTCAACGATAGATCCAACGAGAAGACGCAAGTCAGTCGGTTCGAGATTGAGGGATATTTTTCCAGCATCGCAACGAGACATTTCTAAGACATTGTTAATCAAACGCAGTAATTGTCTCCCGTTTTTAATTACTTTTTCAGTTAGCTCTAAATTTAAAGAAGTGTCTGACTCTTGATTGGCTTTTTGTTGTTGTTGTTGTAGCAATCTAGAAAAACCGATAATTGAATTAAGAGGAGTCTTTAATTCATGGGCCAACTCAGACAGGTCTTCTTTTTGTGTTGCTATCAAACGCTCTAATTCTTCATTGGTAAGCAATAGTTGAGTCCTTACTTCTTCAAGTTCTTCTAGTCGCTGTTCTAAATAACTGTCTAAAGACCAACAAATAACCTGGTCGATGACTGAGTCAATCACTTCAATCATTGATAATATTTCTTCCGGGGAACCAGAGAGTAAATCGGATTTTAAAACACTAATAATAACTGTTCTTAATAAACTATATTCCCGTACTATTTCAGCAACATCATAACCTTGCTCTGCTCTAATGATGCCATGATCCAATCCTTTTTTTTCTAGCTTTTTCGGTTGATCTTTTAGAGATTCAGAAAGTAAACTAGCAAGAGCTTCTACAACGTAAGGAATACTATTACGGACTGATTTATAAGCAAGACCTCTGGCACTTTCTATATTTATATCTGTACGAATAGCTCCTATCCAATCATCAGTAATTGTATCTATTTTACTCAGCAAGGCATGGCCGATGTCATTCATTTCTCAAAAAAACAATCCAATCTATAACCCCGTTATCATAGCAATTTTTCCTCACGCTGGACAATTTAA
Organism: unicellular cyanobacterium SU3; assembly: GCA_002172675.1. Lineage (GTDB taxonomy): Bacteria > Cyanobacteriota > Cyanobacteriia > Cyanobacteriales > Microcystaceae > Crocosphaera. Next base: position 23,933 of record NETF01000135.1, on the reverse strand, counting down.
TTAATTTGAGTTATGTAAGAAAAGGTTATTGTGACATCCAAAAAAACTGTCACAGAGGACTAAACCAATTATTTAACCCGATATAGCCTATGGGTACAATCTTGATTTTATTACTAGGCACTTTACTAAACTTAATTAATAGGAGACATTAAACATGAATCAAGTAGGGATTAATACCTTAGTTGATCGCTATCAGATCGAAAAAGAAATAGGAAACGGCGGTTTTGGTGTCACGTTTCTGGCCAAAGATACCCGAATGCCTTCAGAACGAAAAGTGGTAATTAAGAAACTGAAACCCATTGAGCAAGCGAATGTTGATTACGAAATTATCAAGAATAGCTTTCAAAAAGAAGCGTCCGTTTTAGAAGAATTAGGACGAAATCACCCTAATATTCCTGAACTTTATGACTATTTTGAAGATGGCGGAGAATTTTATCTGGTTCAAGAATATATTGATGGTAAAACATTAGGAGATATTAGTCCCATTTCTCAAGAAAGAGCGTTTTCTATTCTGACTTCTTTATTAAGAACGTTACAGTATGTACAAGATAAAAACTTGATTCACCGAGACATTAAACCCGAAAATATTATTATTCGTAATAGTGACGGTTTACCTGTTTTAATTGATTTTGGTGCGGTTAAAGATTCGATGGGAAAAGTGCGCCGTTCATCGGGTTCCGTCATTAGTTCGGTGATTATTGGAACTCGGGGTTTTATGTCTCCTGAACAAAGTGTTGGTCGTCCTACTTTTAGTAGCGATTTATATTCCTTAGGTTTTACAATGATTTATGCTTTAACGGATAAATTACCCGTAGAGTTTGAACCCCATCCCCAAACAGGAGAGTTAGACTGGAAAAAATATATCCCTAATTTAGATCCAACTTTAGAAAAAGTTCTCGATAAAGCGATACAAGATGATCGCGGTAATCGTTATATTACGGCTGATGAAATGTATCAGGATTTGCATTCATCTCAACCGAAAAAATCAATTAAAACCACTGAAATTGCTGGTAATAATCTAAATTATAATCCAACTCCTCAACCTGCTACACCGCCATTACCAACCACTGTTATTGATCCGACTCCTCCGATTGAAATTTCTAATTCTAATGTCCCTGAGACTAAAAAACAAGGAACTTTTAAAACAGTATCTTTGCTTATTTTAGGGGGTATTACCGTTCTTGGTGTTGCTGGTGGTAGTTATTGGTTAACTAATATGATCACAGAACTAAAAGCAGAGATTGATAGTAATAATCAAACAATTGCTCAACTTGAAGATACCTTGGAAGACAAAAATAATCAGATTGAACAATTAGAAAATTCACTAGAAGATGCTAATTCTAAAACAGCAGAGGTAACTCAAAAACTGAGTGAAACTGAGGGAAAATTAGGTGAAGTTAGCAATAATTTAGCTGCTACTCAAGGTCAACTAAGTCAAGCACAAAAAACCATCAAAGATTTTCAAGATAGTGACAGAATTGAAAAAACGTATGATTCGTCTCGTTCTTCTATTTCTAGTCGTCCTAATGTTTCTTGGCAGTCGTCTTGTGGTTCTCCTAATAATGGTGAAAAAGTTTGGTGGGCCGTAAAAACAGATGGTTCTAATCTCAATCTTGTTAAAAGGAATTATTGTGGTGATGCAGTAATTTATTCTAGAGGAGAAACACAAGTGGCTAGTTTTACATCAAAGTCTGAGGCCGAAAGTTTTGCTAAAATGTTAAATGCTCATTCGGGTGAGGCATTTTGGATTCGTGAAAGCATTAGACGTTAAAATGTTGAATTAAGTTAGTTTTTTTCTTGTATAGAAGTACAAAAAAAGATTATGACATTACTGTAAGGTGGGCATGACCCACCCTACAATGTTTTGAAATTTTCTAAGTGTATTAACTATAATACGTAGTGCTATATTGAAAATTTTGACTTTATTTTACTTTTTTAAATAAAAATTATAATGATTACTAAATATAATAAAATCATCATCGGCTTTTTTATTGCTATCTTATTAAGTGCTATATCGGGAATTAGTTTTGCTTTAATAAAAGCGAGTTTATTTAACAATTCAACTCAATCTGTTTCTAAAAATGAAGACAATCGAAATGAAGATTATCAAGAAAGTAAAAATATTAAAAACAATTTATCAGTGATTTCACCTCCACAACCAAAACAAACAGTTTTTCAAACTCAATTATTGAAACAAGAACAAGATAAATTTATAAAAGGAAGTCAATATTTTAATGAAGCTGATAGATTACTCGCAGAAGCAAGAGGTCAAAATAATAGCCAATCTGCAATATCCTTACTGAATGAAGCTAAAGAAAACTTAGATAAAGCTAATAAGATAATGAAAGAATTTGAGCCTAATAGTCCCTATTATCAATCCGCTCAAAATTATATTGAGTTTATTCCTTTGTATGCAGATAGTATTAATCAATGGAAGAATTATTTTGCTCAATTAGATAGTTATCAAGCAAGAACTCATCCTTGGGAAGCTACTATTAACAATAATAATTTTATTGATTTAACTTATCATAATAAACAGTCTGTAATGGCGAAAGCCAAAAAACAATCAGTGGTTTTAACCTTTGATGATGGTCCTTCTCCTCAATATACCGAGCCAATTTTAGATATTTTAAGGAAGTATAATGTCAAAGCAACTTTTTTTGTGGTTGGTAGTCAAGTCAGTCAGTATTGTTCTATTCTGCGACGTATATATCAAGAAGGCCACGAAATCGGTAATCACAGTTATACTCATCCGTGGATGGGAAGAATCTCTTCTGAAGAACAACAACAAGAAATTTTCCAAACTCAAGCTATTATTGAAAATTGTATTGGTTCTAAACCTCGTTGGTTTCGTTCACCCTACGCTAGTCAAAACGAGTCAACATTAAAAATAGCGCATCAAGCTGGTTTAAATACAGCCTTATGGACAATTGATACTGAGGATTGGCGAAAATCAAGCACCACAAACACTATTATTCAAAAAGCATTAAATTACGGCACTAATAACATTATCTTGATGCATGATGGTGTTGAACCAAATCCCCATTTTAAACACCCCTCTGCTTCTTTGAGTCGTAGCAATACTGTGCAATCTTTAGACACCATTATTCAACGTTTTCAAAATAGGGGATTTCAGTTTGTAACCATCAGCGAAGCATTTTCTAGTTATTAATTAATCTATTCTGGTTTTTGCCAGAAATACTCTTCATCAGTTGATTGATTCGCACAAGCTTTGTCTATTTCTTGTTTCCATTGTGAGCGAACTTCTGTAAATAAAGTGTTGATGGTTTGTTCATTAAAAAACAAGTTTAATAAGGCCATAGACTGTCCTTCTGATTGACGACGAAATTCATTTAAACTATAGTCAGCGATCGCTAAAAAACTCTCTAATAAACCCTCATTTAATGATTGTCCTGCAATTTGAGAAAATAACCCTTGAAGTTGTTCGTTACCTTTTAAAGCAGTGCGAATCATTTCTTGTTTATCACGAGTTAGGGTTATACTGGGTTCATCCTCACAACTAATATTAATCCATTCTCCTTCTAAAGGATTGATTGATTGAGATAATGCTAGATTAGGCATTAGAGAAACTGTCAAAGAAGCTAATCCCATGACAATCGTTGATTTTTTAAAAAATGTAATTATTTTACTCATGTTTAATTAAATAGAGATATCCAAAAATCTCATTTATTCTAACATTTTTGAGAAAATAGTAACAAAAATAATGATCATAACTTATTAGTAAACGGATTAAGAACTTTAATTTGACTAGATTGATAAGTAATGATTTGATTATCTTGTAAATCTTCAGTAAGTAAATATTCACAATCTCCTTCAAAAGAACTTGCTAATACTAAGCTATCCCAGTAAGAAAAACGATATTTTAGCTTAAACTCATGAGCAAGACGTATAGTTGTTAACTGAATCAGTTGGATTTCAGCAATATCAATAATAACCTCTATATTATCTTGAATATAAACATCCTCAACCTTCTTTTTTAACATGACACTATAATATTCGCTTAAAATTTGGGTGCTACTAACCAAAATTGGTAATCTTTCTAAAAGACTTAATACCCTATCATGCTTATTATTACCTACCTCTTTTAAATGAGCATAAACCCAGATATTAGTATCAATAAAATATCTATCTTTCATATAATTTATCTCTCGAAGGTAAATCGAGATTATCCACAGTAATGAGATGAGCATAAACCCTTCTATTTGGCTTAGCTTGAGTAGATATTAAATCAGCTTCGGCCTGTAACTTTTCTTCTAATTCCTTAATCATTTGCTGAACTCTCTCTGTGGGTAAATCATCAGGAACATTAATAACAATTTGCATTCTAATAACTCCGTTTCAGCTAAATTATTTAAAGCCAACACTTTCTAAAGCAAAATGGACATTTTTCCTAACAGAATTAGCAGAAATGTGCAGGGCTTCTTGTTCTGCATTGCTCAATTTTAGCTCTAATATTTTCTTGATTCCACGACACCCTAAAAAGCAAGGAACGCCGATATAAATATCATTTAATCCATATTCTCCTTGTAAATAAGCTGCCGTTGGCAACAAACGAGATTGATTTCGTAAAATGCTTTCTATCATAATATAAGCAGCAGAAGCCGGCGCATAATAAGCTCCCCCTGTTTTCAATAATTTAACCACTTCTGCTCCCCCTTTTCGGGTTCTTTCGATTAACCTATCAATGGTGGGTGAATCTAATAACTCAGTAATGGGTATGCCGTTAACGGTACAATAATTCGGTAGAGGTACCATCAAATCCCCGTGTCCCCCTAATACCATGGCCGTCACATTAGCCGTAGAAATGCCCAATTCCATAGCGATAAAGGTTTGCAAACGGGAAGAGTCTAACACCCCCGCCATCCCCATCACGCGCTGAGGAGGTAAACCAGTCACTTTACGGGTTAAATAGGTCATTACATCGAGGGGGTTGGTAATGACCATAAAAATGGCATTAGGAGAGTATTTATAGGCTTTTTCAGCCACGTCAGCCACAATTTTAGCATTAATTGCCAAAAGGTCATCTCGGCTGATACCAGGGGTTCTAGCACGGCCTGCGGTGATGACCACTAAATCAGCGCCGGCTGTCTCTTCATAGTTATTCGTCCCCACCACCTCACAGTTATGGTATTCGAGTCCTTGGGCTTCCATTAAATCAAGGGCGATACCTTGGGGAAGTCCTTCAACCACATCTAAGAGGACCACATCAGCTAAGTCTTTTTCTACAATGCGTTGGGCTAAGGTTCGTCCTACATTTCCTGCGCCTATAATGGCTACCCGGAGAGATTGACAGGGGAGAAGGGAGTCGTAAGAGACAGTCATAATTTTTAAAATGTATTATACGGCTTCTAGTTGGTCGAGGCGCAACCAAACGCTGGGAGTAGGGACATAAAAGCGAATTAGGGCATATTCGTCGTTCATATCAAGAATTTCCCCTTTGCTTTCAAACAAATAGGAGGGAAAACGGGTATCACTGGCTTTCGCTTCTACACTGTTTTCGAGCTTTTCTTTGACGACACGCACTAACGCACCTTTTTTGATTTTACCTGCCATAATGGTTCCTTTATTCTCAATTTTTAAGGTTTCCTTCTAATCGTAGCAAAGGACAATTAATAAGCAACCTTAACTGTTCACTGATAACTGTCTAATCAGAGGATTCTTGAAAGACGACTCTAACAATAGTTCCTTTACCCACTTGAGAAACAATATTAATTTTTCCTCCACATTTTTCAATTAAATGATGGGCAATGGTTAATCCGAGTCCCACTCCTTCAGTATCACTATTGAGGGTATTACGTCCCCGATAAAAACTATCGAATAGTTTGGGGAGATCACTTTGTTCAATACCCATTCCTGTATCATGGACAGAGATTTCTACCCCTTCGGATTTCAAGGTTGCTTGGACGCTAATACGTCCCCCTTGTGGCGTAAATTTGAGGCTATTATGAATAATGTTTTGTAGAATACGTCTTAACCAAACATTGGGACAAGCTACAGCAGGAAACCCAGGGGGGACAGTATAACCTAAGGTAATACCTTTTTCTTCTGCGATCGCTTGATAGGTACTGACGATCCCTGGAACCACTTCTTCGAGGTTAACGGTGGGTTCAGCTTGTTCTAAGCTTTGATTGAGTTGTACTAAGTCTTGTAATCCATTGAGTAGGGTATTTTGGCGATCGCATTCTTTTTTCAATAAATCGATATACCGTTGTCGAATATCCCGTTTATGTTGTTTTGACTCTAGTAACCGTAAAGCGGTTTTCATATTGGTTAACGGGGTACTCAATTCTGTGGTTAAGGGTTTGAGGAAGTCTTCTCCGAGGGTAAAACTTTGTTGTGCAAGGGGTTGGGTTGTTTCGGGTAAACTGTTCGGGTTGACTGATAAACCCTGACGTAACAGCCGAGTCCATAATTTTGTGACTAAAGTCGCTTCGACTGTACTGGGTAAGGGAAAGGGTAAAACCGAATCACCTAAGACTTCGACTGGGGTGGTATCGGTAATGGTAATCAAATGTTTGAGTCCTGATAATACCTTTTGGATGATAGAGGGGTTAAAACTATAGACGACTTTGAGAACAGTGGGTTCGAGAAGTCCGGAGGGGGGATCTTCTTCTGCTGGAATTTGTTCTTGTGCCAAAATCAAACTACACAGTTTGGGGGACAAAATTAAGCAAAAATGTTCTCGTTTTAGCTGAGTGTTGGTTTCTAGTACAATGGGAGTAAAGTTATCCTGGGATGGATAAGCACCAGAGGAACCATGACGACCTGGGGCTGTACCACCGGTCTGACTCATGGTACAACGATAGATTTGTTGAGAAAGACCTTCTTGATAATAGCCGTCTAGGGTTGTCCACCAACGGGAATTCGGGGGTAATTTTGCCCAAACTGTGGCTTGAATTTCTTCGTCAATTAAAAATTGAATCGCCGTATCAACCCATTCCCGAAAGGTACTAGCTGACACGATTAAAGGCGATAAATTAGGGTCACTGCTTTGAGTTAGTTGATATAGGGATAGTTCTGAAGTGGAGGGAGGATTCATCCGTTTATCATTGTTCTTTTATTATACTTTAATAGTTTCTCATTTTTTTGGGTTAATTGAGTTATTTCACTGAGTTTGGTTAACAAATTTTATAATTTATCTCTTTGGGTAGTTGTTATTTTTTAACTTATATGATCAATTGCCTTATTTCAATGGTCATTACTCACTCAGCAGGAAGATTTTAATGAATTCTTTTCATTATCTTATTCTTATTTTGGCTTATCTCGGAGGGTTATTGATAACGGGATTATGGGGGTTTCCTAATCCTAATCCTTCTTGGCAACAATGGTGTCTGGTGGTTTTATTGATTACTATTATTCCTCCTAGTTTCTTCATTATATTAAATCGTCGTTGGCGAAGATGTCCTCGGTTACGATTTTGGTTTATTGTTTCTTTAGTTGCTTTGTTAGCTGTTTTATATTTTCAATGGCGTATTCCTTCTCCGCGTTCAACGGATATCAGCTATTTAATTGAAGATAATTTTAGATCCCAAAACGTTCAATTGATAGGAAAGCTGATATCAGAACCTAGATTAACTAATAATGAGCGTAAGAAGTTTTGGTTACAAGCCCAAAAAGTTCATTTCAATCAACAAAATAGTGATTTTCAAGTAGTAACAGGAAAAGTTTATGTGACTTTACCTATACAAGAAATAAACCTTGTTTATCCTGGTCAGAGATTACTCCGCCGTACAACGACGGAGCCTGCTCTGACCGTTGGTCAAACTTTAATCATTGAAGGGAATTTATATCAACCGCGATCGCCTAAAAATCCTGCAGCCTTTGACTTTAAAAAATATTTAGCCAAGCAAGGTTCATTTTCAGGACTAAAGGGAGAAAAAATTATCTTTGTAGAAAATAAAAAAAATTGGGGCTTTACGCAACTAAGACAGAAGATAATCAAGGGATTTACTAATGCTTTAGGAGAACAAAGTGGCTTAGTTATTAGTTCAATGATTCTTGGAAGAAGGGCAGTTGATTTACCTCCAGAAATTAGGGATTTATTTGTTAATATGGGGCTGTCCCATATCTTGGTTGCATCAGGGTTTCATGTCGCTTTATTATTGGGAATTATTTTTTGGATAACTCGCTCTCTTTCTCCAACAAAAAAGCTAATCTTTGGTATTACAATCTTAATTTTGTATGTCGGTTTAACGGGGATTCAGCCATCTATTTTACGAGCAAGTTTGATGGGAACTGCTATTTTAATCGGTGAAGTTTTAGATAGAAAAACAAATCCGCTTAGAACGTTATTATTATCTGCATTTATATTATTAATTTTTAATCCTTTATGGATCTGGGATTTAGGGTTTCAGTTGAGTTTTTTAGCAACATTTGCTTTATTAGTTACCAGTCCCTCTATTGAAAATAAGTTAGATTTTTTACCCCCTAAAATTTCTTCTATGATAGCGGTTCCTGTTGCTGTGTCTATTTGGACATCTCCTTTAATTATGTATGTTTTTCATACATTTAGTTTTTATATTATTCCTTTTAATATTTTAGCTACTCCTTTGATTATCTTATTAGTAATAGGAGGTATGATTAGTGCTATTTTTATTCTTATTTCCCCTTTATTTGGTGTAAAAATAGCTAGTTTTTTATTTTGGCCGTTAGAAATTTTATTAGAATCTGCTCAAAAAATTCCTCAATTGAAATTAAGTGCTTTAGTTGTAGGACAAATATCTTTATCTATTTTAATTATAATATATGGGATCTTATTAATTATTTGGTTAAATAAAAAATGGCAAAAACACTGGAAATTAGGGGGAATAATAATCATTTTATTACTAATCATTCCAATTATGTATAAAAATATTTTCTTGTTTCAGATTACCATTTTGCAAAGTAATTCAGTCCCTAATATAATTATTCAAGATCGAGGTCAAGTTACTATCTTGAATCTAGGTGATAAAGCAGATATTAAATATAACCTATTACCCTTTCTATATCAGCAAGGTATTAATGAGATTACAAATATGATTCTCACTCACAATGAAAATATAGTTTCTTTATCACTACTTGAAAACGAAATTAAAATCAAAAATAAAATTTATTTATTTAATAATCAAAAATCAAGTTCTAATCATCTCGATAAAGATACAACAATAAAGCTTAATTCAACTATTATAAAAATCTTCGATCAATTTCCATTGATCTTAGGATGGAAAAATAATAATCAATCTTGGCTATGGATAGATAGTCAACAAGAAAACGATAACTCAATTCCGCCAATTCATCATCAATCTTCCGACATAATTTTGTGGTCAGGAAAAAAAATATCATTAGAATGGGTAGAATTGCTCACGCAAAATAAACCAAAAATTATCATTATTTCAACTAATTATATTCCAAAGTTTCTTCAAAAAGAATTGACAAAACAAAACATTCAATGGTATTGGATACAAGAAATTGGGGCAATTCAATGGATACCTAAACAGGGTATTAAACCTTTATTAAAAAATCAAGAACAACACAGCTAATATGTGTAATCTTAAATACTTTTGAAATCTTAACAAATAGAAAAGTTAGTTAAAACAATTACAATGATTTTTTCAGCGAAGTGTTACCTTAGTAAAGGATAAGAATTTTCCTAGAATTTTAATGATGAGGATTGCATGAATAATCCACAATTACCGTTTAAGTGTACGAGTCAAGAACTTGAAAAAGCAGCTATTAACCGCTTTCGGACTCTTATCAGTTCACTCCCTCCCCAATGTCAAATTTTCCGCGAACCCTGGAATCATTCGACAGTTGTTTGTCTTGATTTTGTACAATGTCCTCATTTGCTAGATAATCTCAAAGACATAGAACCTTATTTAGTCGAAGGAGTTCAAGCATTAGGATTAGGAAATGCTATCGTTTTTCGTTTGGGTAAAAAATTGATGGGATGGAAAAATATAGTTTCTTAAACTCAAATCTTACATCGTGTTTGAAATTAGTATATTATTGTAGGGTAGGTTAGACAGCTATATTTTAGATACTCACAAAAACATAAAAATCAGTTTAAAATTAGGTTTTGTTGGGTTTTGTTCCTCAACCCAACCTACATGAGTATATGATTGTAGGGTGGGTTAGACGGCAATAATTTAGGTTATAATAAGAACATAACTATCCGTCGTAACCCACCACTTAAGTTAAAACAATTTACTACAACTATCTTTATTTATTTGATGACTTAAATACTTTTTGTTTTCCCGAAGAGTTGTCTGAGAGTATTATATTCTACAAGTTACAAGTCTTTGTGCGAAAGAAGAAACCTTACAACCTACACCCAAACAACCTCCAAATTCTCTCCCCACTCCCCATGAAGGGAGATGTCCTATGGAGGTAATATCTGATAATTCAAAGCTGAGGTTTTCGTAACTCACGTAGTTACCGCCTTTTCTCCAACCGACTTGATCGCAAAATTCGTGCCATATTTCTTGATTATAGTCTTTCATTCCCCCTAGTTTATCCACATAAATTTTTTTCTGAACACTGAAACCAAATTTCCCATTACTGTAGTTTACCCAAAGCTGATCGATAGTCTGTAAATCATCACAAGGGAAGTTATCTATATCTGATATTTCAACACTCCACCAAGTGGTTTTACCCATGACTTTAAGCATGACGTTAGTGGTTTGTTGGTCTGCTTCTTTCCATTTCCCTGCCGCAAGGAGGTCACGAAGTTTAGTATAGTCTATTCCTTTTTCGCTTTTCAGTTCTATTTTTTCTGTAAATTCTACATCTTTAGTTGTATTTTTTTGTACAGAAGATTGTAACTGTTGTATTGTTTCTTGTAGTTGATTAATTTGTGATTCTTTTTTACTTAATTGTTTGTGTACTTCATTCTCAATTGTATATGACCTATATTGTAAATTGTCTTTTATCTCAGCAATTTTCCTAATTTGACCTTCTGCTTCGGTTAATTGTTGTTGTAGTTGATTAATTTTAATTTGATAAGACTGTTCTAATTCTTTTTGTTGCGATTGAATTTTTGTCAGTTTTTGATTATATAAGCTTCTTTCTCTTTTTAATAATTCCTCTAATTCTTTGTTTTTTTTAGTCAGTTTAGCTTTCTCTTCAATCAAGCTTGAATCAGTTTGTTGTCCTCCTCTCATCCAACCTATGATCTTTTCACATCTTTCAAAATCTTTTAATGTTAAAATAATTGATTTTTCTATATCCTTAGAAGTTTCCCAAAACCTAACCATTTTTGAGGTAACTAATTTCTTAAAGTCTTGATATTTCGTAAAATTATCTCGTTCTAAATACTTATTAATATCTCCCTTATTCATTGCTCTTTTATCAGGATCTCTCAAAACACAAGAAAAAATCGGAATTTCTTTTTCTAAAGCATATTCATATTCGAGATGAGTATAACTTTTGCCTGTTTCTTGATCGATACTTCCATATCTTCCCCCCAAAATAAGCAGATAAACATCAGATTGATCGATCCAATGTTTAATGACTTCCATTGAGATTGATCTCCTGCGGTGAATAATTCCATCCCAGCAGGAATATGTTTTGCTTCTAAAATAGCTTGTACAGCAGCTTGTCGTTCTTCAATTAAATCAAGATAGGTAGAAGAGACGAAAACTTGTAATCGTTTGGGAAAGTAAACCATGTTTATTTTATTTAGCTTCTACCTTTCTTTTAGCTTCTAATATGGCTATTTCTCTTTGATAATACTAAAAATTGTTTGATAAATTCAAGTTTTTGTTTAATTGATTGCGAGAAACTATTTATAAAGCAAATCTTAAGATAATTGTGTTGAATTATTTTCATTTAAGTGGTGGGTTACGATAGACTTTTATATTCTGGTGAATATCTAAAATTATAGCCATCTAACCCACCCTACTGTATTAAAATAGGGCAGCCAAAAACTCCTGACTCCTGACTCGGTGACTCCTCAAACTAGAAAACTTTTTACTCTACAAGCATGGGAATTACTATATTAAGATAAAAAATCTCCTAATTTACCCGAATAACCCGAATAATTATTATTAATTTTCATTGAAATTACCAATAAAGGATTAAGAAATATTAACCAAAAAGGGACTTTTGATACTTTCCCTACAAAATCTTTTCTGACAATCGCTAACTATAGAAATAGTTAGGAGTGCATTCGGATATCAATGTAGTAGAACCATTGAAAATCCTATAACTACCCTTTGTTATTTGCTCTGATCGCTACTACCTAGAAACTACACTATAAGTTATTCAGAATTATGTTTGCGAAAGTTCCTGAACGGTATATGCACCGAGTGCGATGGGTTCTCGCATTAGGCTGGCTATTGTTAATTACCTCCTTATTTTACGACCCTATTTCCTATTGGTTAACCTTACCAGAACATACCTGGAGTCCCCTCAGTATCAGTAATATTACGCCTTACGATTGCGTTTTAGTGCAAGGGCAATGTTTACCCGAACAACCCTATCCCATTGGGGCGATTATGTTCTGGGCTTTAATTGTTCCCACTGGAGTATTTGTATTAATGGTCTTTGGCCATGAAGCATGGCGACGCATTTGTCCTTTGTCCTTTATGTCCCAAATTCCTCGTGCATTAGGGATTCAAAGAACTCGAAAAAAGGTTAATCCTCAAACCGGTAAAGTTCGTCATGAACTGATTAAAGTTGACCCTAATTCCTGGCTGGCAAAGAATCACTTATATTTACAATTGGTTCTATTTTTTATTGGTATTGCAGCCAGAATCCTATTTGTCAATTCTAATCGCCTTGCTTTGGGATTATTCCTTCTCGGGACGATTATCTCAGCAATGGTGGTTAATTACTTTTTCGCAGGAAAATCCTGGTGTCAATTTATTTGTCCCATGGCCCCAGTTGAACAAGTATTTGCTGAACCCAGAGGATTACTCAATAGTCGGGCCCATACTGGCGATCGCCAATTGGTCACTCAATCCATGTGTCGTACCGTCAACGCAGAGGGTAAAGAACAAAGTGCTTGTGTCGCTTGTCATAGTCCCTGTATGGATATTGACGCAGAGCGTTCTTATTGGGACAATGTCACCCATCCCAAACAACAATGGCTTTATTATGCCTATGTGGGTTTAACCGTTGGTTATTTCGTGTATCCCTTCTTGTTTGCCGGGAATTGGGAATATTTAATTTCTGCTGCTTGGGCCCATCAAGAAAACCAATTAGCGACTTTATTTAACCCAGGATTTTACATTTTTGGGAATCTGATCAATATTCCTAAAATTGTCGCCGTTCCTTTAACCATTGGTTTATTTGGTTTAGCTGGTTACTATCTCGGATGCAAAATAGAGAGACTGTATAAAGGGTATTTATTCCGTAACCATAAATTGGTGAGTACCGAAGTGGTTCGTCATCGGATGTTTACCGTTTGTACCTTCTTTATCTTTAACTTCTTCTTCATCTTTGGTGGCAGTAACTTTGTGCGGATGTTACCTACTCCCTTAAGATATTTATTCCCAGTGTTAATGGCTGGTTTGAGTGGAGTTTGGTTATATCGGACTTGGTTCAGAAACCCTTATCGTTATCAACGGGAAAGTTTAGCCACCCGACTACGGAAACAACTCAACAGACTCAAGCTCAATGTTTCTCAATTCCTCGATGGTAGAGCATTAGACGACCTCACGGCTGACGAAGTTTATGTCTTAGCCAAAGTGCTGCCAGGGTTCGATAAAGAGAAGAAAATCGAAGCTTATAAAGGGGTTCTTAAAGAATCAATTAACGAAGGCTATGCTAATAGTGCCAGTAGTCTTGAGATGATGCGTCAAATGCGTCTAGAACTCAATATTACCGATCAAGAACACGAACTGTTATTGACAGAATTAGAAATCGAAGATCCCTTCTTAGTTGATATTGAACATCACCAAAACCACGAAGATTGGTTACGTCAAGAAAGCTATCGTCAAGCCTTACTTGAAACCATTATGGAGTCTTCGAGGGAACATCCCCATCAAGCGATCGTGTTAGATTTGTTTGATGTGATGACTGGGAAAAAACCCTTTGAATCCTTCAATGACCTTCTGAACAAATTATCCCCTGAAGAGATACGCTCAATTGAGGAAATACGGGAAGAATATTCCATTACCTCTCAAGAAGAAGAGGAAATCTTATTGCACTCTAATCCTCATCAATTGTGGCAAACCATGGCCTATACATTGAGTGCGATCGAACACCTTGATGCTCTGGCCGAAGGTAAAATTAATCCTTCGTGTAATCTTGGGGAAATTAGCGATGAACAAATGAGTTTTTATCGTAATACCTTCAATAAGTTTGATAAAGATGGTAACGATAACCTCTCCGCAGTCGAATTGCACTCTTTATTAAGGGCTGTTGGTCGTTATTACTCTGCTGAACGGGTGCAAGATGTAATGGATATGATCACAGGAACCCCTAGAAGTGAATTTATCTCGTTTAGAGACTTTACCACTCTATTGCACCAAGAATTAACGGAACATCCTCAAGAGGGAATGTTGGAACGGTTCCGTCGCTTTGATGTGGATAATTCTGGTTTCATTAATCTCGAAGAATTACGCTTGTGTTTGCGAGATATTGATATCAGTTTATCTGACAGTCAAATTGAAGAAATGCTGAAGTTAGCTGATACAAACAGTGACAATAGTATTAGCTACGAAGAGTTTTGTGAACTCTTTGGACAGTTTAAAAATACTGTTCATTCTGTCTAATCCCATTAATTTAATTAATTTGCTTATCTCCCGATTGAACATCGGGAGATTCCTTTTTGTAGAAGGGTTAAAATGATTGTCACCGAACCCTTTTAAGATTTGTTAGTATTTTTTTTGGTTAAAAAATCATTAATTCCTTTTTGTACTCATAGAGGATTTATTATCCATTTCTGAGCCAAGCTAATCCCCTTAAATAAGCTGATTTCGAGCTTTTGAGTTCCGAGTCATAAGGATCGAATAGGGGATTACGGCAAATTTTGGCGAACCATAATACAATGGACACCATCTTTATAAAAATACCGTCCTACGTTCTAACTCTCATGATAAAACCCCCAATTTCCGTTTGTCAGGAACTTCACAATCGTTTAGTGGGATCTCACAGATAAGTAAGTGTATGCTAATGCTTAAAGTTGGCGTGAGGAGTGAAATTAATGAATTTACGCAATAATGCTCTAAAGACTCTTAGAGAAACCAGTCGAACCTTTTATATTCCGATCAGTCGTCTTCCTGGTGACTTACAGGATGCGGTTGCTTCTGCTTACCTTTGTATGCGAGCGATTGACGAAGTTGAGGATCACCCTGATCTTGATAACTTCACCAAAGGCAAAATCTTGAGACAAATGAGCCTTAATTTACAAGCAGCCGTAGAAATGTCAAGGATTGAAGACTTTTCCGTGGGATTAATTCCCTATAGTCATTGTTTACCCGATGTCAGTCTACGGTTAGGACAATGGGCAATGTTAGCCCCTCCCGCCATTGCCCCACGGGTTTGGGATGCTACAGCGTCTATGGCTGATCGCATGGCCTATTGGGCTGAAAATAACTGGACAATTCGCACAAAAGCCCATTTAGACCAATATACATTCAGTGTTGCCGGTGCTGTGGGATTGCTATTATCGGATTTATGGGCTTGGTACGATGGAACCCAAACCAACCGTCAATATGCCATTGGCTTCGGTAGAGGGTTACAAGCGGTTAATATTGTACGGAATCATCGAGAAGACTTACGTCGTGGGGTAAATTTTATCCCTCAAGGCTGGAAGATTGAAGATGTCCATCAATATGCCCGTGATAACCTGAAATTAGCCGATCTTTATACCCAATCCCTTGGTCATGGGCCGGCGTTAGATTTTTGTAAAATTCCTCTAGCCTTAGCCCACGGAACCCTAGAAGTGATGGCTTTAGGTAAAGAAAAACTGAGTCGTAGCGATGTCATGGCTTTAGTACAACAGGTGACTCGTTAAAGCAGAATTACCTCAAAATCATTATTTTTTTTAAGTCTCTCCTCGGAGAGATTATTTCTTTTTTTAGGTGTCAATTTCAACTAACTTGTGGGGAGAGGATACACCAGATTTGATAGAAATGTGAGACTTTGGCACATTAAATCGTTTGGCTAGTATTTTAATCAGTTCTTGATTAGCCTTGCCATCGGTGGGGGGAGATTTGACCGCTATTTTAAAATTATTTTCGGCAATTTCTTCTATTTTCTGTTGTTTGGCGTTGGGTTTGACTTTAACCTGAATTTTAAGCAACATAGAACACACACCTCATGGAAAATTGATGTAACCAGACGTTGTGAGACAAGATTTGCTAAACTAATAATTTGACACACATTCAAACGGTAATTGATACCGTATATTCCCAATTTATTGAGATGTAAAGGGAGTGGGGCAATAACCCGCTTTTTTTTATGGTCTGAATCATGACTCATCCTTTGATTCCACAAATTATCGATTTAGCCACCCCCATTGTCCAGGAAATGGGGTTAGACGTAGTAGAGGTGGTCTTTCAAACTAATAAACGTCCTCCCGTCCTGCGGGTTGATATTCGTAACCCTGTCAGCGATACCAGTTTAAACGACTGTGAACAAGTGAGTCGCGCCTTAGAAGCGATCTTAGATGAAACCGCCATTATGCCCGGGGCCTACGTCTTAGAAATTTCAAGTCCTGGGATTTCTCGAGATTTAAGCAATGAACGAGACTTTGTTGCTTTTAAGGGGTTTGAGGTCAACGTTACCACCAACCCACCTTATAAGGATAAAAAAGAATGGCAGGGAAGACTTCAGGGACGGGATGACAAAGCAGTGTATCTCAATCGTAAAGGACGAGCGATCGCCATCCCTTGTTCTGTCATTACTCAAGTGCAATTAGCAGACTAACCAAAATTGAAGAGGTAAGAGAGGATTTCTTAATATGTCATTAGTTAGTTTACCGGGATTAACCCAGATGATCGAAGAAATTAGTCAACGGCATAATTTACCAAAAACAGCCGTTCAAGAAGCCCTAAGAGAAGCCCTGCTCAAAGGGTATGAACGGTTTCGTCGTTCCCAAAATCTAGATCGTCAACAATATTATGATGAATATTTTGATAATTTTGAGGTAGAACTCGATACAGAAGAGGAGGGATTTCGTATCTTATCGACCAAAAGAATTGTCGAAGAAGTCGAAAATACCGATCACCATATTTCCCTTCAAGAAGTCCAAGAAGTGGCCTCAGAAGCTCAACTCGGCGATGAAGTGGTCTTAGATGTGACCCCCGAACAAAAAGATTTTGGTCGCATGGCCGCCATTCAAACCAAACAAGTGCTTCTGCAGAAATTACGAGATCAACAGCGTAAACTAATTCAAGAAGAATTTCATGAGTTAGAAGGAACGGTTCTCAATGCCAGAGTCTTACGGTTTGAGCGACAAGATATTATTGTCGCCGTACAAAGTGCGTTTGGACAGCCTGAAGTTGAAGCCATCTTACCTAGACGGGAACAACTTCCTAATGATAACTATCGGGCTAATGCTTCGTTTAAAGTGTTACTCAAAAAAGTTCGAGAAGGTTCCCATCGCGGCCCTCAATTATTAGTATCCCGTGGGGCTGCCGGCTTAGTGGTGGATATGTTTTCCGTCGAAGTTCCTGAAATTGAAGAAGATATCGTCCGTATCGTCGCCGTTTCCAGAGAAGCTAACCCCCCTTCCCGTTATGTTGGACCTCGGACTAAAATTGCCGTAGATACCTTAGAAAGAGACGTAGATCCAGTAGGGGCTTGTATTGGGGCCAGGGGATCTCGTATTCAAGCAGTAGTTAACGAACTCAGAGGAGAAAAAATTGATGTCATTCGTTGGTCTCCGGACCCTGCTACTTATATCGCCAACGCTTTGAGTCCGGCTCGAGTGGATGAAGTCGTATTATTAAATGCAGAAGAACGTCACGCTCTAGTATTAGTGGCCGAAGATCAACTCAGTTTAGCCATTGGCAAAGAAGGCCAAAATGTTCGTTTAGCTGCCCGTTTAACCGGATGGAAAATCGATATTAAAGATATAGCGATTTATAAAGCTGAGGCCGAAAAAAGACAACTAGAAGCCCAAACTAGAGAGGAAGAAAACGACGAAGACGATGAAACCGAATTAGAGCCCATCAACCCTGCTGTTGAAGTTGAAAACTCTGATGAAGAGTCTGATCTCGACACTTCAGAGACGTTTGACAACTCCACCTTGTCTTAACCATAAACCTTGTATTGTTGACCTGACGACGAAATAATTTGTGTTCTATGCCCGAAAAAAGTGTCATCAAACCCAATTATCGACGTTGTGTTAGTTGTCGCCGAGTTGCTCCTAAAGAAGCATTTTGGCGAATTGTACGAGTCTATCCGTCTCGCCAGGTACAATTAGATCAGGGGATGGGAAGATCGGCCTATCTCTGTCCTAACCAAAGTTGTTTAACCCTAGCCAGCCAAAAAAATCGTTTAGGACGGGGACTGAAAGCCCCTGTTCCCGATAGTATCTATCAAACATTGTGGGAACGGTTAGGATAGCTTGTTGAAGATCCCTAATTTTTGCCATGATTTATGTAGACAGAATTTCGGGAAAAATTTAGGGAACAAACCCATAATTATCGTTAGCATAGGAGAGAACATTGTTTTCGTAGTCATGATTATTAAACTTAAAACCCATAGCTCAACCCAAGAGCTTAGCCGTCGCTTTTACAGGCGACTTCAACAACTACAGTAGCAAAAACCTAGTTAGGGGGATAGTGGATGAAAAACGCACACAAAGTCAGAATTTACGATTTATCAAAAGAATTGAGCTTAGAAAACAAAGACATTTTAGAAATTTGTGAGCAGCTAAATATTGCTGTTAAAAGTCACAGTAGCACGATTACCGAGTCAGATGCCGAACGAATTAAGGGAATGGTTGACAAATATCTTGCTCAACAAGGAACCTCTCGCGCTAACGATGGAGGAACTTCAGGGGACAAAAAACAACGAATTTTAGCCATTCACCACAAACAAGTTCGTCCTAATGCTGCTCCTACGCCTTCAGAGACCTCATCATCTAACCTGAAGTCTCCTCGTCCCCCTGTTCCCCCTAAACCGCCAGTGTCTCCTAACCCCCCCCAAAAACCAACACCCCCTACCGCTGCCCAACCCCCTCAAACCCCCTCTAAACCCTCTCCTCCTCCAGAACCCGATGCTAAAACACCTGAAGTAGAACCAGAACCGACTGCCGCCAATCTCTTAGAACCGCCTCAATTGCTTAAACCTCCGGTTAAATCCTCCTCGGAGTCCGCTCAAAAACCCATCAGTAAACCGGTTAAAAATAAACCGATTAAACCTTCTGGGGACCAGAAAAATAAAGTTAAACCCTCTAAGAAAACCTCCAAAAATACTCCTCCCAAACCTAAAGATAAGGCTCAAAAGCCAACCGTATCTAAATCAGAGGAGTCAAGGGAAACTCAACCCACTCAAAAAAATCTCAAAAAGCCTAGTCCAAGCAAACCGGACTTAAAACGCCCTTCTCCTCCTCAAGCAGAAGAGGAAGAAAAAGTCCCCGCTTTAATGGCTCCTTCTGTCAAGCCAGCCTCTGATATGGTTGACGAAGAAGAGGATACGGATGATGCTCTCGATGCTGTTCTCAAACCGAAACCTCAATTAAAACGGCCTTCTCCTCCTCGCATCTCTAAACGGAAAGATTGGGATGAGGATGAAGACGAACAAGAACCCAAAGGAAAGAGTAAGAGTTCAAGTAAAGCAAAACGTCGTTTTCAACCCATCGATGACGATGAAGACGATTTTGAAACTGAACTCAATACGAATCCTGTTTCTCTGAGTTTAAGTCTGTCGACAGCCCGTCCCCCGAAACCGAAATCTCAGACGAAACCCAACACTAACACCCAAAAACCGAAAAAACCAACCCTCAAAACCGCTGATAGTCCTCCTGAGAGGAACCGCAATGAACGTCGAGAACGGCCAGAAGCTCGTCCGAGACCTGAAAAAATTGTTCTAGACAGAAACTTAACCGTTAGAGAACTCTCAGAAGAATTGCAAATTGCTGAAACAGAAATTATTAAACATCTGTTCTCAAAAGGAATTGCCGTTAATATTACTGAAACCTTGGATCAAGAGACGGCGAAAATGGTCACCGAATCTTTTGATATTGAGGTAGAAATTCCCGAAGCTAAATCAGCGGCGGCGAAAAATACGGAAATGCTCGATGAGCAAGACTTGGAAAATCTACAACGTCGCCCCCCTGTGGTAACCATTATGGGTCACGTCGATCACGGGAAAACCACCCTGCTCGACTCCATTCGTAAAACCAAAGTGGCTCAAGGAGAAGCAGGCGGTATTACCCAACATATTGGGGCTTATCATGTGGATATCGACCATGAAGGAGAAACTCAACAGATTGTCTTCTTAGATACCCCTGGTCACGAAGCCTTTACCGCTATGCGAGCTAGAGGGGCAAGAGTGACCGATATGGCGATTCTGGTGGTCGCGGCCGATGATGGGGTACAACCTCAAACTAGAGAAGCCATTAGTCACGCCCAAGCAGCAGAGGTTCCCATTGTGGTGGCCATCAATAAAATTGATAAACCAGAATCTAACCCTGATCGCATCAAACAAGAACTCTCAGAATTGAGTTTAGTGCCTGAAGAATGGGGCGGTGAAACGATTATGGTACCAGTCAGTGCGTTGAAAGGGGAAAATCTTGATGAATTATTAGAGATGCTCGTCCTCGTCTCAGAAGTCGAAGAATTGGTGGCTAACCCTGATCGCTTAGCGAAAGGAACGGTCATAGAAGCTAATTTAGACCGTACCAGAGGACCGGTGGCTACCCTCTTAATCCAAAACGGCACATTACGGGTCGGGGATTCGATTGTAGCTGGTTCTGTCTTCGGTAAAATTCGCGCCATGATCGATGATCGAGGCCACAAAGTAGAAGAAGCTTCTCCTTCTTTTGCTGTAGAAATTTTAGGACTGAATAGTGTTCCTGCGGCAGGGGATGAATTTGAAGTTTATCCGAGTGAAAAAGAAGCCCGTACCGTTGCTGAAGATAATGCGGAAAACCAACGTCAAACCCGTCTACAACAGGCGATGTCTTCTCGTCGGGTCACTTTAAGTACCTTATCAGCCCAAGCTCAAGAAGGGGAGTTAAAAGAACTCAATCTTATCCTCAAAGCCGATGTTCAAGGTTCGGTTGAAGCTATTTTAGGCTCTTTAGAACAGTTACCTCAAAATGAGGTACAAATACGGGTTCTTTTGGCTTCTCCAGGAGAAGTCACGGAAACGGATGTGGATTTAGCGGCCGCCAGTGGTGCGGTAATCATTGGCTTTAATACCACCTTAGCCAGTGGTGCTAGGGCAGCAGCGGATCATGAAGGTGTCGATATCCGTGAATACGATATTATCTATAAACTCCTTGATGATATTGAAGGAGCTATGGAAGGATTACTCGAACCCGAAGAGGTTGAATCTCCTCTAGGTCAAGCAGAGGTTCGGGCTGTGTTCAGTGTCGGTCGGGGTGCGGTCGCTGGTTGTTATGTACAATCGGGTAAAGTGGTTCGTAACCGTCAAATCCGTGTTCACAGAAACGATAAAGTCGTTTATCAAGGAGCTTTGGATTCTCTCAAGCGTATTAAAGAAGATGTCCGAGAGGTTAACTCCGGATATGAATGCGGTATTGGTGTGGATAAGTTTAATGACTGGCAAGAAGGCGATATTATCGAAGCCTACGAACTGGTCATGAAACGCCGTACCTTAGCAGGAAAATCTAGTTAACCATTTATGAAGCCCCTATGATAGGGGCTTAATTTTTTTGAGTAACATTAGGAGTCTCAAAACTCAGGTTGTAAGGAAAAGTCGCCTAGAGGCTAAGCACCCAGACGACGATTTAAGTATCTAATAATTTTTGAGAATTGGTATAAGTGGGCTAACTCTCCTTTTTACCAGCCCGTGGAGCTGCAGGTTGATCGATTTCTACTTTGTTCTCCGAAGAAGAATTAGGACTTTTACTCGGTTCAGTTGGTGGTTTTGGGCTTTGAGTCGGGGTTTTTGGCTTTGGGGGAGCAGGTGGGCTTTGATTTTGGGGAGTTTGAGGGGTTGGATTCGGTTGAGTCGGAGGTTTCGGCTCCGTTGGGATTTTCGGGGTAGAATTATCGGAATTTTCAGGGGCAGGGGCAGGAGTTTTTGGCTCTGGGGGAGCAGAAGGATTTTGATTTTGGGGAGTTTGAGGACTGGGATTGGGTTGAGCAGGTGGTTTCGGCTCCGTTGGAGTTTTGGGGGGAGAATTATCGGAATTTTCAGGGGCAGGGGCAGGGGTTTTTGGCTCTGGGGGAGCAGAAGGGCTTTGATTTTGGGGAGTTTGAGGGGTTGGATTTGGTTGAGTCGGGGTTTTGGGTGTAGGAGACGGAGACGCTTGGGGTTGATTGTTTCTTTCCCCTTCAGCAACACCGGTTCCGCAGATGTTGGGATCGTATTCAAACAGAACCTTGACCCTTGTTGATTGAGGAAAACTACGGGATCTGACTTCTTGTAATCCCTGATTATTCAAAAGGCCATAACCTGAACTACGAGTCATAAACGGGGGTTTTCTCAGTTGTCCATTGTTATTGACTAAAACGTTATAAATCGCACTTCCCTCTAATTTGAGGTTACAAGCAGCTTTCGGATAAGTTGCTTTAATGGTCATCATTTGACTGGGTTTTAAGGTAACTCCCGTTTGTTGCATCCATTCGAGATCCCTATCTCTAGCATCTTCCCGTTTTGTCCCTTGAGGATTATAAGTTAAATTATCCGCTCCATCTAAGGTATCTTCAAGGAGATTTTTAACAATTTCATCTTGTCGGCTTGGGTTGTTATTAGAATTACGGGAGATTTGAGGATTATTAGAGGGGTTATTTCTTAGGGGATTTTGATTGTTAGAGCGATCGCCTTGAAAGAGTGGATTATTGGGTTTAGCAGGAGTGGGATCGCCAAAGTCAATATTTTGACGAGGATCGACCCTTTCAGGGGTTTCTGTATCGGGTATAGGGGGAGTTTTTGGGGTTGGGGTTTGTAGGGAAGGAGAAGGAGGAGGGGAAGGAAGACGGATAGCAGATCGAGGGGGAGTCGGAAAGGAACGTTGAGGGGGTAGTTCTATAGGAATTCGACTATAGTTGTTGTAGGGATTGAGGGGAGGGAGAGGGGGTAAAGCAGGTGGAGTCGGTAAGTTATCGAAGTTGTTAGGTAAAGAAGACTCCAAAGAAGGAGAATCTAACATCGGCAAATCCCCTAAAGTAGAATTAGGGAAGTCTGGCATACTCGATAAACCTGAATTTTCATCAGGTAAGCGGTTTTGTTCGCTAGGGTTTAATTCAATGAGGGGAACATTGATCGGTCCTTGTTGATCGGTTCCTTCTGATTCAGCCGTGGGTAAATTGGTAACATAAGGAACCAGTAAAAATAATGCTAGACCATGAAGACCCACGGAAACGAGAGTCGGAATAAAATTAGAATTAAAAATGCGAATAGGTACGCTTTGAAAATAGGAAGAAGCCATACTAGGTTATACCTAAGTCTTTATAAGTAGTTGCTATTCTGTTAGTCTAAAACTTTTTTGCTTTACTTACCACCAATCGGGGAGACTTAATGCCTCCCTTTTCTCATAGCCGTTATTCTTTATGTCTACGTTGACATCATCACGCTCCTTACAAGGGTGGTTATTCCTTCTCAAAACCTAATTGATAAGTTCCTATTTGTTCTTCTAAACAGCAACTTCACTAACTGTCGAGTTTAAGTAACAATTATTAGGAATTTCGCATTGACAAAAGAGAGAAAATATGTGGATGATCATAAAATGCGATCTCGAAGAGATCCGCTTCGCGGTGCGCTAATGAAGGAGAAAAACCATAAGACCTCGGAGTAAACCATCAACAGCCAAATGTAATTTAGACCAATATACCTATTTTCTG
>NETF01000134.1 GCA_002172675.1 unicellular cyanobacterium SU3 | reverse complement strand
TTGAAAGCTAATTATGGTTTATCGCCTTTTATTTTAGGACAAAGCGAGTTTTTTCTTTCTCATCCGCCCACTTTCACTTTTTAACTTCTCTTGACATTTGCTTGATTTTCTTAAGTTGTCACGAATGATGCCAAATATGCGGTACTCCTCTGTCTCTCGATGAGCAGTTTCTAGAGGGTTATTGTAGTTCTTGCCATTATCAATTAGATGAGCTAATGACAGAGTAAATGAAATTTTGATTTCGTATATTTAGGGATGAATCAGAGTGTTCAACGTGAAAAACCGCGACCCCGACGGCGTTGTTTCTCTCGTTGTTCATGTTCCCGTTGTAATTGAGCGATGCGCTGGCTAATTTGTGAGTCAACATCGTGAAGCATTTTTCTATCCTCATCGGTTAAATTAGCGGTTACTTTGCCGTCTTTCCGTTCAAAGATTAAGCCCCGTCCATCTTTGGCGTGTAACTCCATCGTTTGTTTATCAGTTGAAAGCTTGAAAATGTAGCGTTTCCCTTCATAAGTGCTAAAACCGTTTTTAGGTTTGGCTTTGACATAACGCATTAAGCGAATAGTAGTCGAATAAACTACCAAGTCATTTAAGTCTTGTTGACGTTGAGATGGGGTTAAGGACGGTTGTTTTTCTCCAGTCGGTTGAGTTTGATTTCGATGTTGTTGACCCGTCCGTTGATCTTCTCCAGTTGGTGACTGTTGGGGGGAAGGAGTTTGATTAAGATCCAGGTTCCGAGACTGGAGGTTATCAGAATCAGTCCTATCAATTTTAGAAGGTTGAGGGGACGGAACATTATCACGTTGTCGAGGAGTTTTTTGGTTTCCTGTTTCTCGTACTGTGCTGCTTTCCAAATGAGACGGTAATTTTCGTTGAGTTCGTTTATTTGGTAGGTCAAATTGCTCTGAACTTGTTTGAGATTTTGATGATTTATCTTGTCGTTTTTGTTGAGTTGATTTTCCAGATTTTCGAGTTTGACTGCTATCTTTTCCAAGACGGTTACTAAGGTCTTGTAATCGCTGTCGGTTAAGTGCTGCTTGTCGATTAGACTCGATAACAGCTTCGTTAATTCTTCGTAGCTCTGCTGTGAGATCGGCTTCTGAATCTTCTGCTTGTTCCCGTTCATCTCCATCATTATTCACCCCTTGATTTATGTTGTAGTCATTAGTTAATTGTGACGGATTATGAGACAAGGGTGACAAGGTAGAGGGGGGAGACAAGGGGGATTTTTGAGCGAGAGATTCTAAGTCTTCTAAGTCTTTTTTCTCAAAACTTTCCTCCTTGTCTTCCTTGTCCTTCTTGTCTTCCATTTCTCTCACCTCGATTCTTATTTTCGATAATTCTAACGTTGTTTTATCGATGTCTGCATCATAATCAATTGTTTGCATAGATGAGTTTTTTGGTGAAGAGTTTTGAATAAGCAGTGTTTCAGATTTGATACTATTTTCTACAGCAACTAATTGTTTTTCGAGGGCTTCAATTTGCTGATTTGTGGTTTGAATTTCTAGATATTCATCACCTCGTTCTGTAGCGATGCCTCGTTTCATCATAGCTGCTACATTTGCCCCTAAATGAATCTGAGGGATGCGAGAAATGTTTTGTTCTTTTAAGCTTCGATGATCAATTCTTTCGGAAATATTAGCTTGATTTAAAGCATCGTTTGTATAAGTTGCCCAACTTTCTCTAAGCTTCAATAAAAAGTCTTTTTTATCTAAGGATCTATCTTTAGCCCCTAGTCCATTTTCATCGACTGTTCTGGTAGTAATCATAATGTGGACGTGAGGATTATGGGTATCTATTTCATGAAAAGCTAGATCAGCAACTAGCCCCTTATCAACAAAGTTATCTTGAGCAAAGTTTCTGACTAATTCTTGCTTTTGAGGGTGGGTAAGTTCAGTGGGCAAGGCGATGTCAAATTCTCTAGCGGTTCTGGAGTTAGATCGCTTTTCAAAGAGTTCGGCTGCGTTCCAAAGTTGTGAGCGATCGCTCATCCAATCAGGGGCATTTTGGGGGGTTAATATTTCGGTAGTGTATACACCTTTTTTCCGGGTGTAATTGAAGGTAGAGCCGGTGCGTTCATCGTAGATTTTTTCAGCAGCACGA
>NETF01000133.1 GCA_002172675.1 unicellular cyanobacterium SU3 | reverse complement strand
TTAAGTCCAATCTTCTATTATATAAAACAAACTTATGTTTAAGGAGGTTTTTTGGGCTGTTTCAACGTAAATTGGCGATCGCAGATTAACGTTTCGCCTCTCTGAAACTGAGTTTGTGATCTACTGACATTGGCTATCTCAAGATACCAAATAGAAGGGACAACGGTTTGTTGTTCATCTAAAAGGTCAAAAACGTTCTGGGCATAATCGCTATATTCATCAGGGAGAATCCAACTGATGGCTACCGAACAATCTAAGACAAAATCTCTCAAAATCTTCGTCCTTCTTCAATCATCTCTCGAATGGATAAGGTATCAGGAGAGATGCTTTGACGTAATTGGCGGAAGGCTTCACTAATTTCCTGATGTGTCTGGGTTGGTTTTTTATCCTTAGATAAATCTGCCTTTTGGCTGGATGAAGCCACTGGTTGCACAACAATTGTGACTTCCACCTCCGTATCGGCCAGATGAGTCGGCATGACTATTTGTAACAGCCCATCTGCCCCCACATGGGAGCGTATTTTGAGACTTTCCATAGCAATTAGATTCTGTGTCGGTGTTTTTTCTAGTTTAACCCCACCAATTAGAATTAGTTTAAAGAGCTATTTTTTTTGTGAGTATCAAACCATCAAACCATGAACTTAAAACTTGAAATTGCTATTATCCTCTTTCAACAAGAAAAAATTACACTAGGAATAGCCAGTCAATTGGCCGGAATGAATCAACTGGAATTTCAACGGCTCTTAGGCAGTCGAAAAATTCCGATTCACTATGGAATAGAAGACTTACATCAAGATTTACAAACTTTACAAGCATCAGACTGGCGATGATTGTTTTTAGTAATATTTTCAGGTTAATTCAATAGCTTAATCCCAAAAAAAGGACTAATATCTTCATAGAATGCTCACTCGGTTTACCCTATATGTCTAATGCTGACCTTACCCTTCAAATTCCTGACCCTCTGTATCAACGTTTGGTCACTACCGCCCAAGCAATGGGACGATCTCTAGAGGAGATTATTATTCATGCGTTAACCGTTGGTAGTCCCCCAGACTGGACAGATGTACCCGAAGAATTTCAAGCTGAATTAGCCCGTTTAGATCCTTTAGATAATGATACCCTATGGCAGATGGCCAAAAGTCATCAATCTTTAGCCAACATGGAACGTTATTACCAACTTCTAAAGAAAAATCAAGAGGAAGAATTAACCTCTGATGAATATCTTGAACTGGAAAACTTCCGTTATGAAGCTGACTTATTTATGCTAAAAAAAGCACAGGCTGCTGTCTTATTAAGGTGGCGTGGAGAGCGTTTTTCTCTGAACTTTTAAGGTAATAATTGCCGATTCATTGTCAGATTAAGAAGGGAGAAAATAAAAAGACAAATTATGTCTAAGAATCCATTAAACCAGACCGTCAAAGTTTTTCACTACATTGAGGCATTAGATGCTTTTATTGTCACTGATGAGTACAATCAGATAGCACATACCCTTGGTCTTCATGAGTGGAACCCCGTTGTTTGGATAGGCAGACTTTTTCTCTTAGATAATGACTACGGAGAGCATTGGTTTGACAATTGGGATTTACGAGAACAAATTGCCGAAGATGCTCAACAATACGGTATAGATCCTGACAAGTTGCTAATTATAGATCCTGAACGCTTTCAAAATGGACGAGATGGCCCCGTTCATAGTCTCAAGATAAGAAAACAGTTCTGGACGGATGTTCTCAAATCCTTGGAACTGAGCTATTCCTTACTCTGTGATGAGGCAAGGGAGAACAATGCTCGTTGCGCTGCTCTCGGTTCGGATTATTGGATACCCGACTTGCCAGAGCGTATCCAATCTTTACTTTCATAATTGTTGGCATGAGTGTTCGTTTTATTTAATTCCTCGATAGCTTGTTTGATTTGCTGCTGATGTTCTCTCAATTGCTTGAAATAAGCAACTCCTCGTTCAAGCTGTTCTTGGCGAGGAGAATCAGCCTCACCGTAATTCAGCGAACCACATAAAGCAATTAACCTGAGTTCGATATAAGATAATCGGCTATAATTTAGTCACTGAGAGAATTACAGGCATTTTCAATTATTTACCAGTTCTCAATTACTGTTGATTAATGAGAATAGAATAGACTTATCCCAAGCTAT
>NETF01000132.1 GCA_002172675.1 unicellular cyanobacterium SU3 | reverse complement strand
CGACATCTGCAAACCATAGGGCAAAGTTACAGTGATTCGGCTGCGTCGTTGTTCAACGAGTTTTGTCAACGTAGTGCGATGACCGCTTCAGAGGAAGCAGAACGTTATCAATGGTGCCAAAAGACGAATAGTGACCCTAGTTGCCCCCCAGAAGCCATAGAAGCGTGTATCAGGGGTTGGTATTGGAAGGAAGTAGTTCAACCTCAAAGACCCAGAAATAACACACAATACAACCCTCAACAACAGGGAACTGAGGCAACTAAAAATAGCTCAGAAAACCCGAAAATCAACTTACTTGAAGCCATTAAAAAGATATTAGCAGAATTTCCTCAAGATTCCTTGCAGCTTATGGCTTTAATGAATCTGTCAGCCCAAACTGGTTACACTTATCGTGAACTCGAACTATTAGCTCGAACTGTAGAACGAGAGGAAACACTCGATGAAGAAACAGCAGAAGCGATCGCCTCATTAGGAACTAATCTAAATCTGCATCAGCAAAGATTAGATATCACTAAATATTTAGAAAGTAGCTTTGCCGGTTTAATGCTTGATGCAGCCAATGCTATTCCTACAGCACCAGAGTATTTGTTTAATACGCTACTGCCAGCCGTAGCTTCCCGTGGGGGAACGAGTTCAAGGATAGTAGCCAACCCGTCTGGTGGCTATGTGCAGCCGTTAATTATCTGGAGTGGTAATGTGGCTCATTCAGGACAAGCTAAGACACCACCCCAACAAATTATCATAAAACCATTGCTTGATTTAGAAGAAGACGGCAACCAACGATATGAATTAGAACAGAAAATCTATGAACACGACAAATCAGGAGAATTGGATGCACCAACAAGAAAACGGTACGTTCTCAGTGATGCCACCTTACAAACAAAGATTCGCATACACGCTGAAAATAAACGAGGTTTATTGGAGTATATTGACGAATTAGCCAGTGATTATCGTCGCCTGAATCAATTCAAAAAAGGTCAAGGAGATGACAGGGAGCAAGAACTAGCCCTGTTTAATGGTAGCCATGTCAGTTATGACCGTAGTGATACCAGATTATTCATCAGACGAACCGCACTCAGTAAAACCGGAAGTATTCAATGGGATACCTTAGCCCAATTAATGAATAATGAGGGATTTGTTGAATCAGGGTATATGGCGAGATTCTTATTATGCAGTATAGGCGAAGCTCCCCCAAGATTTTTAAATCTACTTTCTGAAAATGATGGAGTTCAAAAGTTGCAAAAAGCTTTGCGATCTCTTTATGAACGAATGGGACAATTACCAGAACTTGATTACTTATTAGATTACGATGCTAAGGTGTTGTTCCAAGCATGGAACCATACCCTAGTTGATGCCACTCGGAGAGAGTCTAATTTTGGGTTTAGTTTAGTTTACGCCAAGATTGAAACCTATACTTTGCGTTTAGCCTTATGGTTGCATCTAGTTAATGCTCTACTAAGAGGAGAAAAACCTCATTTAGTGGTGAATGGTCAAACCATGAAGGATGCTATCGAAATTGCTTCTTTTTATCTAGGACAGCAAAAATTAATTTGGGCCCATAACGATCCCCATAACAAGTTAGAAGGAATGCTGCTCAAGATTCATACCAATGCGCTTGAATTTTATCAGCAAACGAAGAAGGGGGTTAGTGCATCCTGGGCTAAACAGAAGTTTAATGCTCTCAAAAAAATAGCCACTGACAAAATTCGCCTCAAGTATTTTCAAGTGTTAGCCAGTTGTGGTTATGGTGAACTTCAAGGAACTGGTAAATCAATGCGCTATGTACCCTATCAAGAACGATTAGTTATCAATGGATTAAATGAATCAAGAAAACTTGGTGAAAATAGTGTTATTGGTGAAAACTTGGGGGAAGCACCAAGCTCTATAACCAATATACAATCACTATTTCAAAAGAAAGTTGGTGAAGTTGATGAAAAAACTTACCGTTCAAATTTTGAACAAGAGGACATTTATTCTACTTGTTCAAATGGGCTTATAGAAGATCACCAAAACACCAACAAATCTGACACTAATCTTGATACCACAAGCATTTTAGACATTGATGACCCCCCTCAAACCCCTCACCAACCACCAAACACTGAACCGCCTGAAACTAATGCAGACATTGAGTGGTTAATGAAGTTGCTAGAAAATTTGGAAACG
>NETF01000131.1 GCA_002172675.1 unicellular cyanobacterium SU3 | reverse complement strand
TCAATTTACAGAGCCCTCAGAAGGGTACCACGGTTTAAACTTTTGGGAAGTTTTCGGAACAGATGGACCTTTTGGCAATATTGCTTTTATTATAAGAGCACGAGTTGAAGGCTTGAGAGACTTCGGCCCTGCAATAAGTCCTTTTAATTCATTTTTATTATTACAAGGTCTTGAAACACTTTCATTAAGAGTACAACGCACTGTCGATAATGCATTAGAACTTGCTACTTGGCTCGAAAACCATGAAAATGTAGCTAGTGTAAGCTATCCTGGTTTAAAGAGTAGCCCTCATCACGAAACTGCAAGCAAATACTTAAAAAATGGATTTGGTGGTGTACTTTCTTTTATTATAAAAGGAGATCGTGAAAATGCAAAAACCTTCGTAGATAGTCTTGAACTAGTGAGCCATCTGGCAAATGTAGGTGATGCTAAAACTTTGATCATACATCCTGCAACTACTACACACCAGCAGTTATCTGATGAAGAACAGCTCGCAGCTGGTGTAGATCCTGGGTTATTGAGAGTATCAGTCGGTATTGAACATATTGATGATATAAAAGCAGATTTCATAAATGCTTTTTCTAAAGCTTTTCATTAAAATTTTTGCAAGACCAGTAGCTTTTACTGGTCTTGTAGATTTAATACTTTACAATGCAAGAACATCTTTTTCATTATCAGAAAGAATTAAAACTTGAATCTGGTGAAACTCTGAAAGGATTTACGCTAAAGTATTGTACTTTCGGAAAAATCAATAAAGATCAATCAAATGTAGTATGGGTAAGCCATGCGTTAACAGGTAATGCAGATGTAGTAAGTTGGTGGGGAGGACTTTTTGGAGATGGTTGCCTCTTTAACCCAAGTAATCATTTTGTAATTTGTGTCAATGTCTTAGGTTCATGCTACGGTTCTACGGGACCACTCTCTATCAATCCTGATACAGGCACTCCCTACTTTCATGATTTTCCTAAAATAACCATTAGAGATATTGTTACTACCTTAGATATCTTAAGGCGACATCTCAAAATTCATAAAATCCATACGCTTATTGGTGGTTCGCTTGGCGGACAACAGGCATTAGAGTGGACTGTTTCTCATCCGAATCTTTTCGAAAATATGATTTTATTGTCTTCTAATGCAAAACATTCTCCTTGGGGCATTGCTTTTAACGAAACCCAGAGAATGGCTATAAAAGCTGATCCTACCTGGAAAGAAGCAAATCCTAAAGCTGGGATAGAAGGCATGAAAGCAGCTAGAGCTATTGCTATGCTTTCTTATAGAAATTATGAAACGTATGAAAAGACCCAACATGAAGATAATCAAGAACTACCTGAGATATTTCGAGCTGCATCTTATCAAAATTATCAAGGAGAAAAATTAGCCAAAAGGTTTAATGCTTTTTCTTATTGGGTACTCTCAGAAGCCATGGACTCGCACAATATTGCCAGGGGCAGAGGCAGCATCAAAAATGCCTTATCTAAGATAAAAGCATATACACAAGTAATCGGTATTACAACCGATGTTTTGTTCCCAATTCCAGAACAAAGACTTATTGTAAGAGGTATAAAGAATGTTACCTATGAGGAAATTAATTCTACTTATGGTCATGATGGCTTTTTGGTAGAGATGGATCAGCTTGATAAAAGTATTAGAACTTTTTATAAACAGAAACATAAGAAACAATTAATACATGGGTGAAGCTATAAAAATTGGCTTATTTGGTTTTGGTGTAGTAGGACAAGGGCTGTACGATATCCTTGAAAAAAGTACAGGTATAAATGCTGAAATTGTAAAAATTGCTGTCAAACAAAAAAATAAGGATAGAACTCTTCCAAAAGATTACTTTACTTTCGATGCAAATGAAATATTAGATGATAATAGTATCAATCTAGTAGTTGAGTTAATTAATAATGTAGACGATGCTTATCATATCATAAAATCTGCTCTGTTAAATGGAAAGAATGTTGTTAGCGCAAATAAAAAAGTTTTAGCAGAAAATTTTGAGGAATTCACTCAACTTCAACTTAAAACTGGTAAATCTATTCTCTATGAGGCCTCTGTGTGTGG
>NETF01000130.1 GCA_002172675.1 unicellular cyanobacterium SU3 | reverse complement strand
GCAGATATATAGAAGAACAACGGCATCATGACACCACTTGATGCTTTCTAATCAACCGATGTTCACGGCTAATAAATTAGCCGGGTCGCGCTTCATCTCCTACTTGAAAGATAGGAGTTTTTGCGCTCCCGTGTTAATTTATAATAGTTTGTTTCAATTCAATAATTTCTGAATCAATCTTTTTAGATTTTCCTATTCTTGATACTCTGCCAAGAACTTGAACATACTCAGTTTTTGTCTTAGGTTTTATTCTTGATGCTCTACCAATAATTTGAACATACTCAGTTTTTGTCTTAGGTCTTGATTGATTTTCCATATTTGTTATAATAACTCATTAAGTTAATTCTCCTTCTACTATAATAAAAAGAAAATCTAATAACAAATTATATTTCTAGTATCATCGATATTCGATTATGATTAGAAAAACAACAGGCAAGGTTATGACAGAAAAAACACCCTTGTGGCAAAGAAAATTATTAATGATAATGATAATAACGATTATTAATGCTTTAACACACCTAGGTAAGAATCCTATCCTTTGAAAAAGAGCTAATTCGACAACAATGATCATGATAATCGATCAACCTTGTCAATACTGGATGAGGCTTCATGTTAAAGAATCGGTCAGGAAGGAAAAAACGACAAACTGCGATTTTGTCCCACTTAGAAACTTCCTTATAATATTTGTTATTATTCAAGAAGTAAACGAATAAATACAATTAATCAAGCATCACAATCTTCTATTGTGAGAAAAACTCTAATATTTAGATAAAAATTATGAAACTCACTAATAAAACTTCTAAGGAGAATGAGATGATAACTTTACTATTTCAATCTACTTTCATAGCTAAAGAAATAGCCTTTAGTTTAAGGGGAATTTGGGATGGTTTTAATGCTGTAAGCTTGGATGAAAACATAATACCTGATCTGGCTAATGCGTTAGAGTTAGCTGGAGAAGCCTCAAATGCTTACTGCTTTCAAGGAGCAGTTGGTTATATTGATATAGATCAAGCCAAAGATATTAGTATTAGAAGAAAACTGTATTTTCTTTTAACTGGATTTAGACAATTTGATATAATAACAACAATGAACGTTGATAACGGTTTTCAATTGATTTTAGAGCAAGGTTTATTGAAGCCAAATAAAGAATTAACTAACAAATTTGAAACTTTTTTTTATTATTTACAAGTAGGATTTTCTAAAATAGAAGCCTCTCAAAAAGCAAAACTTTCTTGGTCTGTTGTTATTTTCTTAGAGGATTTAGGTAAAGTATTACCATTATATTAATCCCAGTAAAACCAAAGTTCAAGATCATCAGGAAGTTCTTTTAGGTAAGCTAAAAAAGCTTTGTTTCTCCAGTGCCAGTGAGTAGTTGACATCCTCACCAACTAGAGAAACGATGAATTAGTGGCGATCGTTAAAGATAGTAATAAAACTCTATGCTACTAAGCTTATTTATTCTAAAATAGAATTAAGTTTTTCTAAAAGAAAATATAGGTAAATAATGAATAGCAATTCTGCATTAACTATTTATAAAAATGTTTCCACATTAACAGTTTATAAAGAAAAACCTCAAATAACTATTAAAAAAGTAATAGAAATATTTGTTTATGAAGAACAAATACCAGAATATCTTCAACCTTATTTGAGTCAATATTCTTATAATATGCAATCAGTACACGATCAGCTTTAGATTAATCTTGTGGGTCTTTCCAAACCCACCACCCTTGGCAAAGATTAGATAAAAGAATTACTTTTATTTCTTTTCTTTATTCACGAAAAGTCTTCAAAATTAAACGAGTTACCAAGTTTGTCATCCCATAAATGTTCTGTATGACTTTTATAAAGAGGATGTTGACGAACAAATTGAGTATTACTTTACTCACTTTTCTTACTATCAACAAGTTTCCAAAAATCTTTTTTCTGTTGCTCATTCCCATATTCATCGACTATTATTATAATAAGCTAAAGTTTTCTAAAGAAATAGACATGAAAAGGAAAGAAAGGTTTTTAGAACAACTAATCGAACCATCAGACGGACTAAAACTTGTGCGAGGCTTACGTTTGGATAAGAGAATAACCCCTGAGATGCTATCAGAAGATAATCTAATTAATGCTTCTGAGGTATTAATCTTAATTAATGAATCAGATAATCTTTTTTCTCAAACTAATTTGATATCAAGAGCTTTAGATTATGGTTGGACTCCTTTAGAATACGAAGAAAAAATAGATAAAGTAGAGAAAAAACCAAAAGTTACTATAAAAAAAGTCATTATAAAAAGTTACTTATTAAGAAGTATATCCTTAGTAATTGGTTTAGCATATTTTTTTCTTTCTCTAATAACTTTTGGACACTTACTAAGCTTCATGATTTGTGCCGGTTTGATACTACCATCTAGCTTATTCTTTAAATTTAATCAAGATTTTTTGTTAGAAATATGGCAATCTTTAGGGGTAATAAGA
>NETF01000129.1 GCA_002172675.1 unicellular cyanobacterium SU3 | reverse complement strand
AGTAATACATCGCTGTGAGCCATGTATTACTTGGCTTGCCTATCCCTATCGTTTCGTTGACAATTCTTTTTATACTTCACTTTGAAATACGTTTAGATTACTTTCGCCAACAGTATCAGAGATCCGCGTAGCGGTGCGCTGATTTTGTCAGTATTCAATGAGACGGTGATATTCTTCAATTGTAAATTGTTTGCGAGTCGTTATTATCCTTGTTTAAATCAAATTGATTCAAATTTTTTTAATGATAAGATAAATCTGATTTTAAGGTAATTAATTCTTCAGGTTTGACTGTTATTTGTTCAGTAATAATCCCTGTGATTAAATGAGCAGGAGTCACATCGAAAGCGGGGTTATAATAATCAACCCCATCGGGATAAATAATCGTATTTCCAATTTGATAAAGTTCTGAGGGTTCTCGTTCTTCGATGGGAATTAAATCTCCTGTTTCTAAACTAAAATCTACCGTAGAAAGAGGCGCAGCTACATAAAAAGGAACCTGGTGAATTTTGGCAATAACAGCGAGTCCATAAGTGCCTATTTTATTCGCAGCATCTCCATTAGCAGCAATGCGATCAGCCCCTACAACCACCATATCAATTAGTCCTTTTTGCATACAATGGGCTGCCATATTATCACTAATTACAGTAACAGGAATTTTCTCTTGAATACATTCCCAAGCTGTTAATTTTGCCCCTTGTAAACGGGGTCTCGTTTCATCAGCAAACACCCTTTTTAATCGTCCGGCAGCCCATGCAGAGCGAATAACTCCTAATGCTGTACCATAACCAGCTGTGGCTAATGCTCCTGCATTACAATGGGTTAGTATGGTTAATTTTTCTGGGGTTTTTGGTAAAATTGGTAAACTATTTTGACCGATCGCTTGACAGGTTTTTACATCTTCTTCTTGAATTGTTTGAGCCGTTTTTAATAAAATTTGTTTGATTTCTTCTACTGTGCCAATGGTTTCATAAGCTATTTTTAACATTCGAGAAATTGCCCAAAAAAGATTCACCGCAGTGGGACGAGTTTCACGTAAGATTTCTGCTACTTTTTCTAACTGTTTTAAGAAGATTTCTCTCTCTTTTGTTTGAATATCTCTTGCTCCTAAATACATCCCATAAGCGGCTGCTACTCCAATAGCAGGCGCACCTCGAACAATCATCGTTTTAATGGCTTTGGCCATGTCTTCATAGCGACTAATTTCGACTAAAGTGTATTGACTAGGTAAAGCGGTTTGATCGATTAATAACACTTTATTATTAGACCAAACAACGGGATAAATTGTATTCATAATAGTAGCGACAATTAATATTTAATCTCTAGGTATTATTTTGTCATGTTTTAGTCTTTTTGAAAAGTTAATCTAATTCATTGTTTTAATTGTTAACTCTATTTAAACTGAGTCGTTATGTATCTCTATTTTTTGTTATTGATTGTTACACACACAAAAAATTCTTTATTTTTTCCAAATTTCCCCACATTGATGCTTATTTTCCACAGCTTTTTCAACAAGACAGAAAATTCTTTATTTTGCTTCAAAGGATTTTAAACTCATAGGTTCGGTTATTTTACTTATGAAAATATTAATCAGCTTGGGGAAAATAAATCCTATTTTGTTCTTAATTTTACCCTCATCATTTCCTTGATTTTTATGTTATAATAGGCTAAGGTAGTAAATCCTAAAACGACAAAAACCTCTAGAAACAAATTCAAGGCATTTAAGCCAGTGAAAGAACTTAGACATAGTTAAGTTCTTTTCTTATCTTGTTCAAAATTATCAAACTGTAAAGATTTATAGAATGAGTAACTCTATCAATTCTCTCGAAAAGTTTAAGAGTAACAGACAGAAAAGAAATCGAAATAATATTATTAATAAAACAGTTCAAAGTAGAAGCAAAAATAAGCAAAAAAGAAGTGTCGTTGATGAAATTCGGGAACGTCGGCCAGTGCCTAACCCTTGGCGAGTGGGAGAAGTGGCCGAAATTGTCATGAAAAAAAATCCCGATCTTAGAGGAAGAAGTGGTCAATGGTGTATCATTGAAGAAGTATTAAATTTCTCCTGTTTAGTAAAAACTTGGGACGGAACCATTCAAGTTAAAATTGAAAATTTAAAAGATGTTTATTATTCATCAAAACAACAACAAGAGATTAAAAAAATAAGCGATCGCCTTGAACAAATTCCTCAAAATAAATTAGAAGATTCTGTTAAAAAGTTTTTAGAAGCATTAGGACAAATTGATCGTCCTTTTTTAACTACCCTCGAAGACAAAATCTTAACAGTCATAGAAACAGAAAGTCAAAATAGTGTTTAACTATCAGTGAAACACAGATGTCTAAAGTCTCAGTAGATCACAAAGTCAGCTTGAGACAAGCGATCGCCACCAAAATTCATAAGTTTAAATTATGTAGCAGGAGAAGGGAGAGGTAAAATATCATTGATGGGAATATAAACATCTTTTACTGTGCCA
>NETF01000128.1 GCA_002172675.1 unicellular cyanobacterium SU3 | reverse complement strand
TGTGGATTAGTTCGGTTGAGAATTAGTTCCTTGATTTTGAAAATAATAGAATCCTCCCAATCTGGAGAGGTAATTGACGTTATAATGAGCCATAGTTTTATGTCCAAATTAGAGTTAATTCCTTCAACCCCTTATTAATTCGTTCTGAAGGCTAATTTTGACTTCAAGTTTAATCTGCCTGTTTTCATTGCTGTAACTGGGTTATGGATTCTTGGAGATGTCTATTATAATTTATAGTTACCGTTAATTGTTGTGTTACAAGATAAGTTTATGTCTATCTATAAAGAAATTAATAATTTAGAGAATTTTTTAGATAAAGTTGAATTCTATTTACAAGAATTTGTTACTCCTTTTGCTTCGGAAATTGATCACTCTCCTGATGCTTTAAAAAAGGCTTTAGATGGATTAATTAAACACTCATTATTATCTGCGAGAATTCCTCAATCGTGGGGAGGGTTAGAGTTAAACCCAGAAATGTTTTATCTCCTGCAACAATTATTATCTCAATATTCGGGAGCATTAGCTTTTTTACAATTACAACATCAAGGGGCTGTTAATGCTATTGTAAAGAGTGAAAATGAAGCATTAAAACAAAACTATTTAACAAAAATTGTTAAAGAAAATTTATTATGTGGTTTGGGTTTTTCTCAATTAAGAAGACAAGGAAAACCGATGATTACTGCTACTCCTATTCAGGGAGGATATGAGATAAACGGTAACGTTCCTTGGATTACAGGATTTGATTTTTTTGATATCTTTATCTTAGGAGCAACTTTGCCAGAGGGTCAAGAACTTAGGGGGATTGTTCCTTTTACTCCATCGTCTCAAGTTAGGTTTAGTGAACCGATGAAATTAGGAGCAATGCAGTCAACTAATACCGTTACTGCTACGTTTGAAAACTATTTTTTACCTGAGAATAATATTGTTGCTATTGCTCAACCTGGAGACATCCATAATAATGATAAAAAAGTAGTTCTTTATCCCTGTTTTTTAGTGTTAGGTTGTGCTAAAGCAGGTCTAAATATTGTTGAAATAGTCGCCCAAAAAAAACAGCTTGATTTTATCAAAGAAGCTTATGATCATCTTTATGAAGAATGGCAAATTTGTCACAATAAAATTAGAACAGCTATAAACATTGAGAACCGTTCTTTTGAAGATGATTTACAATTAAGAGTGTGGTCAATCAATTTAGCTCAAAGATGTGCGACAGCAGCCGTAACAGTCTCTAGCGGTGCCGCAAATTATTATAATCATCCAGCACAAAGGGTGTATAAAGAAGCCCTTGTTTTTAGTGTTTTTGCCCAAACCACTGACATTATGAAAGAGATTTTAGAGCAACTTATGTATAATTAAATAAAAAACCTCAGATACACTGAGGTAAAATTGGAGGAATCAAAATCTAGAAAAAGCAAAACAATAGAAGACAGAAGTTTAAGCAAATTAATATTAAAGGAATATTGAAAAAGCAAGTCTTTATAAAAGTTTGACTTGTTGTAATCTATTTCTAGTCTGCCCAAAAGTTGATCATTTCCTATCACTCTGCATAAAACTCCCATCTTGTACCTCAGAAAAATTGGCTAGTGGTGAGAAAGAACAAGAAAGAGGTAAAGGTAAGCGGTTCCCCCTTTCCCAACAAATTTACATTAAAAATATCCATTAATACTGATTTCACAAAGAGCTTTTTTGCTTGAACAACACTTTTGTGACAGGACTAACAAAATTGACATAAAATGTTAATTGCGTCCTTAATTCGTTAGATTAGTCAATGGAAGAAAGTCATCAAGAACCGTCACTCTCTTTTGAAATTGCCTTAAAAGTTGCCAATGAAGCGGTTTTTGCCCAAACTTCTAGACATCTCAAAAATATTGAAGTAGCCGTCTTACAAGGAGCTTGGTTAGGCTATAACTATGACAAAATTGCTGATCAGGTCGGATACGCGCCAGAATATCTTAAACATGATGTTGGCCCTAAATTGTGGAAAATTCTCTCAGCGAGTTTAGGAGAAAAAGTTAGCAAAACGAATTTAATTGCTGTTTTGAGTCAAAAAGCTCTCTCAGCTAACTCTAGTAACCCTTCTCCTTTGCAAAAGTTTGATTTTAAAGCCCCAACAGGTATTATCCCTTTAGACTCAGCCCTCTACATCGAACGCTATCCCATTGAATCACGCTGTTATGAGGAGATTATGCGTTCTGGTTCATTACTGCGGATTAAAGCCCCTGATAAGATGGGCAAAACCTCTCTTATGATAAGAATTCTTGCCCATGCTCAACAAACCTCTGAAGAGCATCAGGTTAATACGGTACTGGTCAATTTACAACGGGCTGATAAAGCGATTTTTTCGGATTTAGATCGGTTTTTACGTTGGTTTTGCGTTTCTGTTACCCGCAAACTTAACTTAAACCATCAAATTGGTAAGGATTCAGGTCTAAGAATTGGGAATAAGTGAAGGACTGAAAGAATCAGAATGACCAGCTTTTGCCATCAATGACTTCTCGAAAAAATCAATAACTGAACGTCCTTGACGACGACACGGCAGTCGCTTCAAGTCGGGGAACCCGCCCAACGCGCTGCCTCAACTT
>NETF01000127.1 GCA_002172675.1 unicellular cyanobacterium SU3 | reverse complement strand
TCGTCTTTTGGCACCATTGATAACGTTCTGCTTCCTCTGAAGCGGTCATCGCACTACGTTGACAAAACTCGTTGAACAACGACGCAGCCGAATCACTGTAACTTTGCCCTATGGTTTGCAGATGTCGTTCAACTGCAATGAGTTCTAAACCTACATTAATGGCTATGTCGTTCCGTTTACATCCTTTAGGAACGCCTGTCGTCACCCATTCTCTGACTTCTTTTCGGCA
The DNA here is from genome assembly GCA_002172675.1 of unicellular cyanobacterium SU3. Taxonomy (GTDB): domain Bacteria; phylum Cyanobacteriota; class Cyanobacteriia; order Cyanobacteriales; family Microcystaceae; genus Crocosphaera. The sequence goes on along the minus strand of NETF01000127.1, from coordinate 2,381 downwards.
ACATTGCAACAAGGGAACTGCTGCCGGTACGGGAACTCTGATCTGGTCTGGGTGTCGTGGTAAACTGGACTCGCTTAGATTGTCTGGAAACTTGTTTACAAAATCACGGTGGTTGGCTGCTTCTACTAGGGGCAGCTCTTCTTTTTGCTCTGGAATCAGTTCTCGTAGTTCTTTGTATGTGTAAGTCTTTGCTGATGCACTGATAATCTTAGTTTGGTTGTAAATAGGGTTTCCGTTTTCATCATAGGATATGTGCCATCCCCCGGCTAACCTCATCACACGGGCTGGGTTTTTAATCGAGCGATCGCCATCGGCATATTCGAGGAGGTCTTTTTGCAACTGTGACCATTTCTCTATGGCAACCGGTTCATCAAATACCCAGTAGGAGTGGATGGACTTGCCACCTGTATCGACTTGAAATGTTGGTTCGGGGAGTTCCAATGTTTTCCAAAGTTCGCGTTGAATGTCTTTTTCCAGGTCATCATGTTCGATGAAAACGGCATGGCCTTCGGTCACATCTGAGTTCTTATGACCACCTCCGTTAATCACAAAATAAGCTCCACGTCCTTGTTGTTGGTAGGTTTCTATCTCGTTCCAGTTAATCTGATTTGCCTTACGTCCTTTATCCCCATCTTTCCTTGCGTCGTCACTAGGGTAGAAAAAGCGCAAATAGACAGGTTTGTTGATGCTGTGTCCGAGTAACGTTAACTGACGTTGAACTAAATTGCGATCAATTTGTGGGAATTTCATAATTTTTTTCTCCTTACAGTTTTGTGGGGATGGACTGCTGGAGATGCCCGTTATCTAAGGATCATAGCCTTAACTAAGGATTGACTGTTATTAACGATGTTCCTTATTTGTGATCTCAATCTCTACTATTTCCCTGCAACCAAAGATAGGATTAAAAAGTATATATGGGGAACTGGATTATGGTTTTTTCCAGCTTTTGTTGTTGTTGCCGTTCTCATTGACATCAACTGATTACTTTGGTAGTGAGTTCATTCGAGATTAAGACACGATAACAAAGCATTTCCAGCTTCTTTTCTTCTTTTTTCAACGGAATAGCTACTGCTGTCGACCAATTAAGCTACTAAGACAGAGTTATCTGGTGATTGCCCAGACGTTGCTCTTATTGATTTTGGCCACAGTCAATAACTATGCAATCGATGTAAGCTTCGGTGACGACAGATGACACTGCTAGAGACGGCTTGGTTGATTGGTTGAATGATGTTCTTAAAAAATAAGTATGAAAAGCATACCTCACCTGATAGTAAGATTTTCAACCCATAAACCTTTTTTCGCTAATTAACGCTTATTTTTTGCGCGCAAGCCTAAAATTTTGACAAAAAGATTGCCTAGACCACAACTTTCGCTTATCATAAAGGTGTTGTGGCTAAAAATTTATAGCTTTAGCGTCGCAACGCTAACCGCCTCAAAAATTTAATACTTCCTACTCTTCTATAAGTCACCTCCTTTGGTGAAACAGAGCAGTCCCAGGAAGAAGTCAGTTTCAGAAACGTCCGTCAAACTTCCCCAAGCCGACGGCGTTTCGCCATTTATATGGCTTCTTTTGTCTGTGAATCTCTGAATGAACATTATCTTGTGCATAAAAGCGGGTAAGATACCAACCATTTTACCCCTAAATCACCATTATGAGTTGCCTGATTTCGCAGAGGCTGTCCTTTTTCTACAGCTTCTGTCCTTTTTATCGTGTTTACCTTGACAAAATCCTAGGTTGATAGTAATTTATCGCTTATCATTTAAAACAGGGATAACTGACAGGCGTGAAACATTACCCCGTCGCCCTTGATGATAACTGAGGTGACAAGCAGTACAAAGAGGAATAAGGTTAGATGGGTCATTATTTTCTGGAGTAAAGTCAGAATGATGAACTTGCAATGTTCTTGCTTTCCTTTCCTTGACCGTTAGTTTTGAGACATCTTCCCCTGGTTTAATACACTGCATCCCACACTTGGCACAACCCCACCCTGCATTGCTTTTGATGGTGTGTGCTATAGTTTTCCAGTCTTTGGGATATCGAGAGGCCATAAAGAAATAAAAGATTAAACATATAAAGGGTTAAAACCTTAATACGTTTAGATGTTTGTAGATTAATTATTTAATAGGTTTAAACACAATCATATCTGATGTCAGTTCTTCAAGATATAGTAGGGTTTGCTGAAAAAGTTACTCAAAAATTTATGCCACTTTTGACCAAGAATTTTCTGACAAATCAATAAGTTTGAACACAGAAAAATGGTTTAAACTATAATCAAAATTAATTAAAAGCTGATTAATTAGTTCATTTGTTTTGCTATTAGTAAATAAGGACAAAAAAAGCGACAAAAACTGCCTCAGCAGTTTAGAAAGATTGACAACTA
>NETF01000126.1 GCA_002172675.1 unicellular cyanobacterium SU3 | reverse complement strand
GAGTAAAAATAGTGACCATCGGACTGATTAAGTCCCACTAATATTTTATCTCCTTGGTTATCTTTAAGCACAAGACAGTTAACCGAACTTTTCTTGTTATCGATGCTGTAACCGTTAGCTTGAGCATAATCAGCGAGGTTAATATCAGTTTTAAACTTATCTAGTTCTTGTGCTTGTTTGTCCTTTATTCTTCTAAGACGTTCATGATGTCTTGATAAGCGTTTTCTAGCTCGTTTATTCTGTTCGATAAGTTGTTGATTGTACTGTTCAATGAGTTGACTTGTTTGGATAAGTTGGTTATTTGTTTGGTCTGTTGAGTCATTAAGTTGTTGATTAATTTCTGTTGTTCTTTCTTGTCCTGTTCGTATTGAATGGCAAAGTTCTTGAAGGTTTCTAAAAGTTCTTTCTCTAGTGGGGTCATCGTCTTCGTTTACAGCTTGATACAGGGCTTCCCTTTGCATTTCCAGTCGGTTTTGTGTTGACTGTTGGGGGGTAGGATTATGAATTTCCCCTGATTGGTTTGATAAAGTTCGATGCCCCAAGTCTCCTCTTTGAGTTGGTTGAGGGTCGCTTTGTTCGTCTGAATCTGTTGAAATTGGCTGGTTAAATATCGACTCATCCCCCAACTGCCGGCTAAGGTACCCACTAAGGTCAGAAGAAAAGTCGCTGCTGGTAGATAAGCTACCCATTTCGACCAAATTAGGACTTGTTTGGTGATTTGCCCCGTATTTTTGTCGATGGAACTCAGAGCGTCTTTGAATGTGTGCTGCGAGTCTTTCTGAAATTGTTGTAAGTTTTGCTTCCGTATTTGGTTGGCCTTGTGTTTGTCCTGTTCTAGCTTCTGTTGTAGGTTCTTCTCCAAGTCGCCAAGATGCACTATAAATTCCTCCTTTTAATCTGATACGTTGATCTAGGTCATCGTGGGTGACAGTGATGTAGTTATCTCCCTGCCTTGTAATGGTAAAGCCAGAATTTTCAAGGGTGGTAAGGATCTCGTTACGGTTTTGGATCTGTCCATTCTCAATGTAGTCCGTCAAGTAGTTGGTGATCATCTTACGGGCATCATCCCGTTTAAGAGGTTTTTGACCATTGAGTTCTAAGCGATGGTTTTGAGCATCAATTAAGGCTTGATAACCAGGATAGTAAGTTCTAGCCCGTTGGGGGTCATTGGGGCTTGCCCAATTTTGAGAACTATTCCAATAATCACGCCAAGGTTCAAAGTATTTATTAGAGCCTGGGGGTGCGATGTTTAAGCTTTTGCCACTGGTTAATTCAACTCTGGGGGTAACAAAGTGTAATTCTACGCGATCGTCCCCCGTGTGAGTGTGTTTGACCCATAAGATGTCGTATTGGTCAGGTTCTAGACCGGCAAAGGCGGTGTCTTCAAAGGAATTGATCACCGCTTCAAGCTGTTCATTGGTGGGGGCATCAGATGCAGCAAAGGAGATCACACCACTTGTATATTTATGTTTGAAGTCCAACGAATCAATGACATTAATGGTTTGTTGGGGATTTCCTTTAAGGAGTTCGGGGAGTGGTTCTCTGATAATACCTTTGGCATCAGTTTCCTTGAGGATATATTCAACCGGCCCTTTACCTTTGCCTGTACCGCGATCAAAGAATTTAACTAACATCGTTACTGTTCTCTGAATGATTTGAGGATGAGGGTTGTGATGGTTTAGTCGATAGTTGGTTAAGGGACTGTTCAACGAGTCTCAAGGCTTGTATAATCTGTACAGCTTCGGCGGTTGACTTATAAGTATTTGCCCACCTAGCTATCTGATTGAGATTATTACCGATGCGAGCTATCTGTCGAGTTTGTTCTTTAACTAAAGACTTGTCTGCGGCTGTCCAGGTTTTAGTTCTGGATATAGCTTGTCGTATCAGATTAGAGAGCGTCATGCCGACAAGATCAGCTTTGGCTTGCCACGCCAACTTTTCGGATTGGCTGACTCGAAGGGTGATAGTAGTATCGCGTTTATCAGTGGTCATTTTAGACAAAAATAAAACAAATTCCTTTCCCATCTGCCTGTCGGGGGTTCTAGGGGGTGTCCCCCTGGACAGCTACTCCGTTGGGACTTTTGGCTAGTATAGCCAAAATGTCCCAACATGGAGTACGCTGGCTTCCCTTACGGGAAGAACACCCACTAGCTTCCTAGTCCGAGGCAAAATCGGGTGAATCCAGGAGCTAGGAGGGTAAAAAAAGCCCGTTACTAGAAGTGACTAAACGTGACGCTGGCGTTACTAAACGTGATTAAACGGTGCGATACGTGCTCGATTTTGGGTCAGCTTCGGAGCAAAAATAGGGTAGGGATCACTTTTTTGATAACGATTAGTTACGTAAGAGAGGATTCAGTGACGTTTAATGACGAGTAGTGACGAAGAGTGACATTAAATAAGTATTAAGAAAAATGGGGTATTTTCGTCATTGAAGGAAGCAGTGAAAAAATAAGTCCACCCTTCTTTGGTAAAAAGTGGCGACTGGTTACGATCACTGTTGGTCATCAGAGAGCGAGAAACGACAACTATTGACACTCCCATCGCGGGACGCGAGGGATTCTTCTTTCAACCAGCGAACTTAATATACTGATTTTCATCAATACAAAAGAGGCTCATCTGTCCAGAAGCGTGTACCCAATAGTCATGGGTGATTTG
>NETF01000125.1 GCA_002172675.1 unicellular cyanobacterium SU3 | reverse complement strand
ATCATAACTATAAGGTGCTGGCATGACTGGTAGCGGTGCAGCCGCACTCGCGGAGCGAGACCGCCTGATCACTTGATGACTTCCTTTCTATTATAAAAACGTCCTAACCAAAATGCGTAGTGCTATATCACTCAACAACCTTTGAGCCGACAAATCAAAGATTTGGAAGCAGAATTAGAAGTAGAGCTTTTTTATCGAACTAAGCGCACCGTTCGTTTGACTGAAGTAGGTGAAATCTTTTTAGCAGAAACTAAGAAAACTCTCGAACAAGCAGATCGTGCCGTGCAGGTAGTCAAACAGGTATCTCAAGGCAAAATTGGCAGAATAACAGTTGGCTTTACCGGTTCAGCATTGAATATCGTGCTTCCTACTGCTATACGTCAATTTAAACAGCTTTATCCTCAAGTCGAGCTAACTTTAAAAAGACTACAAACTCCAGAACAGGTTGAGGCTTTGAATAATCGACAAATTGATTTGGGCTTGTTACATCCTCCTATCGATGACGATACGCTGACTATAGAAACTATTTATCGAGAGCAATTAGTTGTAGCTTTGCCCGACAATCATCCTCTAGCAAATGTATCCCAACCCCTTTCTCTCCAACAATTAGCCAACGAGTCATTTATTCTCTTTCCCCGTCATGTTGGTTCGGTACTGTATGATCGCATTATTAATCTGTGTCAGCAGGCTGGCTTCAGTCCTAACATCATACAAGAAGCTGTACCACAACAAACTATTCTGGGTTTGGTAGCAGCAGGAATAGGAATTAGCCTGATTCACAGTTCGGCGCGGACTTTAGGGCGATCTCAGGTGATCTTTCGAGACTTAATCGAATCTACTCCTATACTGGAAACGGCTCTAGCTTGGAATTCTCAGGCTACTAATCCAGTTTCAGTAGATCACAAAGTCAGCTTGAGACAAGCGATCGCCACCAAAATTCATAAGTTTAAATTATGTAGCAGGAGAAGGGAGAGGTAAAATATCATTGATGGGAATATAAACATCTTTTACTGTGCCAAAAATTTGGTCAACGGCTTGGCGTAAAAAAGAGAGCATCTGTTTTAAAGGAAGCTTATCACGGTAAATTAACCGTCCTCCACGTCTAGGTTGACTAATTTTTCGCCAAAGAAAGTTAACCCAAATATTGACAAGAAGAAAAGAAATACCAACAAAGAGAAGCCTGATAATAGGGTTTTTAGTCGTCCTTTAATTCTTTAGCTGTTTGTTCAATAGTAGATTCACAACTGGCTGCTCTTACTAAAATTTGGAATAGTGACTCAATATTATTGCCCCCTCTTGTCTCCAGAGAAATATGAGTCGATAAACAGTTAATGGTGTTTTCTAAAGTTTCTTTAGATGTTAAGGCTAATTTGGTGAATAAGTCTGTCAATTTTGTCTTAGATTTTGTTTTTAAGTCCAATCTTCTATTATATAAAACAAACTTATGTTTAAGGAGGTTTTTTGGGCTGTTTCAACGTAAATTGGCGATCGCAGATTAACGTTTCGCCTCTCTGAAACTGAGTTTGTGATCTACTGAAACTAGGAAATTTTCTAAACTTGAGGAGACTAAGACTAAATAAGGTGATTTGAGCAACCACTGCTAATAATAGAGAAAGTCGAAAATCAATGAGAACTTGGGGATAGACAAACCAAGTGCTAAAGGCAACACACAAGTATAAACAGATATCAGCCCAACTATCAGCTTGACGTAGTTGAATGGTACTCACGTTTAATCGACGGGCGATAATTCCATCAAAGATATCTGAAAAAACAGCCAACAGATAAGCCAGAATGAAAAACCAACTGGTTTGATGATCTAAGGCATCGACAAGGAGTAACAGAGCCAGAACAAAACGAAGCCCCACTAAAATACTAGGAATAGATGTCAGTTTTATTGGCATTAGAGAGAGATAGTTTTTACTTTTTATTATGATAAATCTACAATTTATAAAATGACTACCGAAAATCTTGCTCTAAATCTGGTGACTGTGCTACTGAAGAATAAACAATAATGAATTAATTCATGGCTAAGTTTTTTAGCTAATCACTTTATTTTTCTTAATCTTTTCAATGTATTTTTGTCTTTGCTGTGGATACGAAACTTTATACGAAAAACCTCCAGGTACATATTTGGTGTGTCCGATTTGTTTTTGGACTGATGTTGAGCAAGACTCTTGGACAATATTTGAACTGCGTAAAGCTCAATTAAATTATGTTCATCAAGGGGCAAGTGATAAAAAGTGGCTTGCACAAGTGCGTCGTCCCACAAAACAAGATCATCGCCAACCTCAGTGGAAATTACTTGATACAAAAATCAGAGAAGATGGAACAAAAGTCAAAAATCTAATCATAACGGCTTTTAACGATGTTCAACGAGAAGATGGAATTTCTCTACATGAAGCTGATTTCATTAGACTTCTTGCTGATTACGAAGGGCCATCTCGTTTCTTTCGCTACGATAGCTCATGTCATAGATCATTGTTAGCTGACGCTAGGGCAAAGGATATTGAGACGCATTGGAAAGACATTCCGACTCAAACTCTAGAAAAGTTTTGGTTATCGGTTATCTCTTATCGCTTAGATAAAAAGGGATGGAAATATTACCTTCCAGCTTATCTAGTTTGGTCACTAAATAAATATATTTGTAATAATTACAATTATGACCTGAGTTCGATGTAAGCAAAAGCAATAAATTCCTAAAAAACAAAGGAGCATCTTAAGAAAAACAAACATAGCAATTTCAGCCAGTTAGTATTTAAAAATACTGGCTAAAACCAATCTATTTGATT
>NETF01000124.1 GCA_002172675.1 unicellular cyanobacterium SU3 | reverse complement strand
CAATTGATTGTCATCAATTCCTAATAATCTTTTGGTTTGTTTAGGATATTTTTTTAGATAGCTCCAAGTGTAAGTTTCCATTCTTTTTTGAACTAATTATTCATTTTATTATACTATATTTCTTGATTTTATTAAATTATGGAGATGTCTAATGTCGTCTTGTAAATGTTCAGGTAAATCATCTAATTTTAAAGAAATAATTGGTTTCCCTGTTTGCTCATAAGGTAAAGGATCATTACTTTCTTATTCGTAGATGAAAAAACCAAGCATACTACATACGTTATAATCCCATCTATTTCTGTCTTCTCCTGCTAAAATTAAACCTTTTTCTATCAATTCTTGAATAAGAGGAATTCGACAAAAATATAGATAAATAATAGTCATTTTTCCTGCAAAACGAACCCCATAATTATAGTCTGTTTCTTCTATTCCTAAATGAGAAATAGCAGCATCAGAAGATAATAGAAGAAAACAATTATGTAATCTTCTTTCTTTATTTTTCAGAGCTTTACTAACACTATTTTGCAGTTTTTCTAAGCTTAGATGTTTTTCAATGTAATGATTTGGAGTTTTTGATTTTAATACACGGTGTTCATAATTTTGTGCTATTTCTAATAGTAAACTGTCAATACTTCCCATTTTTACCCTATGATTTGAATAAGGAACCGCACCCCCTTCTCCAGAATCAAAAAGGGCGAGATTTCCCTCTTTATCTACTGCAAACCAAGTTGTATCCATACTATGGGCTGCTGGATAATCTTGCATAACTTTTCCTCCATTGCCTTCAATAAATATAAATTATTTAATCATTAAATATAAATTATTTAATCATTAACCACAGAAAACTAACGGTAAATTTTGCAAAGTAGTATCTAAAGAAACAGCAGTCAAACTCGGTAAAGAACGACGAGAAACCGTATAAGAACACCAAGCAACGGTTTTATCCCAAGCGATAGAACAAAATCGCTGACTAATACCACATTGCATTAAACAAGTCATCGATTGAAAGGGTTTTCCTCCTGCTACCTTAGCCATTTCTTGAGGGGTTGGGGTATCCATTTTTCGCATAGGAAGATAAACAATTCTTTCTCTGTTTATTCCTGCTTCTAGAATCATTTGAGATGTTTGAGTCGCAGCTTGTAACTTTGATTGCGGAACTAATAAATTAATACCGCTACGAATTCCTAAAGAGTCTAATAATTTAACTTGATTAATAACTCGTTTAACCTCTTCTTTTTGTTCAGGATAATGAATCGATAAATGGACTTTATCGGGATTTGCTATCACTAATTTTTCTAATAAATCCCCGTGTAAGTGTAGCCCATTGCTAGTAACAGAACGAAATAAAACCCCTTGTAACTGTGATAAAAGCTCAAATAAATCGGGATATTCTAAAGGTTCACCGCCTCCAAAAGAAACCGCTTTTGTTCCTGATTTCACACAGTCTTTAATAAAATTAATTAACTCGTCAGCTTGCCAACGAGTTTCACCTAAATAATGGCTATGACTATAACAAAAATGACAGTGTTTACTGCATTGATTGGTTAATTCTATCGAAATGCGTTGAGGAGTCATAACCTAGAAGAAATTTCCGATTTCCTGTAAGGTTTAAACCATGATAGGAATAAACCTTCACTAGCTAATAACAGTTCTCAAAAATAGCTAGAGAGATTGCTTCGGGGTATTTTTAGTAAAAGTCAAAGGTTACTGTTTATATTACCCCTCGCAATGACTACTTAAGTCTTCAGTTACTTTTGAAAATTAAGTATAATTTTATCGAAAGTGCAAGATTATTAGAATAAAGACAATTAAACGGCTGAGAAATAAATCTTAGATTTCATGGGGTCAGGAATCATCGTTTTATCCCCTTCTTGCCAATCTGCCGGACAAACCTCTTCAGGATTCGTTTGAACGTGCTGTATCGCTTTTAGGGTGCGTAATGTTTCAGTGACGCTACGACCAAAGGAAAGATTATTGACCGTTGAGTGTTGAATCACCCCTTCTTTATCAATAATAAATAAACCCCGTAACGCGACACCCGAATCGGGATCGAGTACATTATAAGCGTTACTAATTTCTTTTTTCAGGTCAGACACCAAAGGATAGGCAATATCTCCGACACCTCCTTCGGTGCGAGGGGTTTGAATCCAAGCGAGATGGGAAAATTCACTATCGACTGAAACCGCTAAAATTTCTGTATTAATCTTAGAAAATTCTTCGTAGCGATCGCTAAAGGCAATAACTTCGGTGGGGCAAACAAAGGTAAAATCCAAAGGATAGAAAAAGAGGACAACATACTTGCCACGGTAACTAGAAAGCTTTTTTGTCTGAAATTCTTGATCAATAACGACTGTTGCCGTAAAATCAGGTGCAACTTGCCCAACTCGCAAGCATCCTTCAATGGTCATCGTTTAGTCTCCAAAAATCAAATAACGGTGAAACCCGTCAGGATTTATGTCCTACTACAAATCTATCACAATCATTACTCAGTTGTAATCTGCCTAGTGCAGCTTGGCGGAAATAATCCACCAGTTAATCAGGATCTTTGAAGCCCTTAAATTTCCAAACGAACGGCTTGGCAAAATGTTGATTAAAGTAATCAATAAAATTGAGAATTTTTTGGGATAGCTCTTCAGTTGAACGAAAACTACTTCTTTTGAGTAAACGCCTGACTAAGATAGAAAACCAACACTCAATTTGATTAAGCCCATTCGTGACAACTTAAGGCTGTAAGTCAGATGTCAAGGGAGTTTTGCCTTACAACTTTAATTTCAAAAGTTACCTAGAAACGGAAGAGAAAAGTTAGCGTATGCTGTCCGCTAACAAAAATCTTAA
>NETF01000123.1 GCA_002172675.1 unicellular cyanobacterium SU3 | reverse complement strand
TTAAGTCCAATCTTCTATTATATAAAACAAACTTATGTTTAAGGAGGTTTTTTGGGCTGTTTCAACGTAAATTGGCGATCGCAGATTAACGTTTCGCCTCTCTGAAACTGAGTTTGTGATCTACTGAGTATCTGAGACTGGAGTATAGTCAGACGGAAAATAACGACGTTGAGAGGGGGGTTTGTGCCACCCTGTGAGTTCTAATAGGTAATCATCGGGGTTAAGATTTAGTCGAGAAGCCCATTGATTTATTTGGCTAGAAGTTAGGTTAATCTTTTTACAAAGGTCGGTTTTTGTTAGACCTTCACTTATTTCTGTATCAGAACAAGTAAACTCTATGTTTCCTCTAGGGATGTCTTCAAATTTCTCCTTTAGAGAGGATAAACCTGTATTAATAAGAGCTTGTCTAAGTTGGTCAATTTCTGTTCTTAGGGACTCTATTTCATCAGTAAACTCAGATTCTTGTTCAGCGACGGTAGCAGATAAGTCGTCTATTTCGGTGGTTTTAGCTTTCAAGTTTTTGACTTCTTCTTCAAGAGTCTCTGGTAGCACTTCGGTAGGAATATTCCCCTCAAGGTAATGCTCAAGGATAATAACTAAGGCTTGAGACACCTTTTTTATTTTGTGAGTCTTCATCCAGTTTTCTAGACTGCTATATAGGCTTAAATCTAGATATGCTGTAACTTTAGCGTGATTCTTGAGCCATTCGTTGGTAGCCATTACTCTCTTATTTAGGATAAGGTAACTTAAAGTTATCTGTAGTTTAACTAATTTACTATAATTTAAGTTACTACATAAATTATAGTATAATACTTTTTAGTTTAGTAGCGCACTAATAAAAAGTATAAATTATAAAGTAAGGTACTTAATTAAATTAGTAATTAATTTTAAGTTACTTAATAAATGCTAGTATATTACTTAAGTGAGTAATTATTGACTTTATAAAGATTAACTACTTAGTATAATACTATAATTAATTTAAGTAAAGTAATTTAAAGTATTGAGTGTAGAGTAAGTATTGTTGTATAATACTTAATTTAAAATAGTAAGATACTTTAAGCTACACCAGTAAACCACTGATGCTAAAACCTTTATATAGAGAGGGTTTGGAAAAATAAAGCAGCCTGGAACCGACTGAAGGGAGTGGAGCGATAGCGGAACAAGTAAAAGGAGGTGGAGAGGCTGCACACAGGGGGTATGGGGGCAGTATGCCCCCATATAAATGACATTAGTCATTAGGGGTTTCGATATATTTATAGTAAATTTTCAAAGATATATGGGTATTCTAAATGAAAAGCTTAATCATAAAGCTTTTCTCAATTTTGATAAAGTTCAAGTTTTTCTTTTACTGGAGTAATTAATAATGCTATTAGATTCTTTAACTATAAATTCTTTGATTCCTTTTATTATGGGGGATAATACAATAGCCCCTTATAATTCTGGTCCTCAATTGATTCAATGGTTTAATCAATATGGATTTAATGATACTTACTCTCGTGGATTACCAGAGGGATTATCTCGAAAATACTACACATTGGATAGAGTTACTAAAATTAATAATGAGCCTTCTAAAATGAAAAAATTTCTTGAATCTATTATAGATCCAAGAAGAGTAGAAAATAATAATATTAATAAAATAGCGGAAATAATTAATTCTTTTATTAAGCACGACAAATTTATTTTAAAAAAAGTTAATGGAGTTTATAAATTATATAATTTAGATAACTCTGATTTTCAAGGAGTATTTTCGGTCTTTGAAGAAATACAAGAAAAAATCTTAGAAGAGATTAATTCAGCTAATTTTTTAATTTGGGTAGCTGTTAGTTGGTTTACAGATCCAGTTCTTTATGATGCTTTAGTAAAAAAAAGAAAGTCTGGATTGAATGTTCGAGTTATTATTATTGATGATGAAATTAATAGAAATAGCGGTTTAAACTTTGAAAAAGGATTTTCGACAAAAAGAGTGAAGCCAGAGTGGAATTTTAACAATATTATGCATCAAAAATATTGTATAATAGACCTGAAAGAAGCTCTTCACGGATCATACAATTGGACTAAAAAGGCAAAATTTAATCAAGAAAGTATGGACATCTTGGAAGGAAGAGAATTAGTAGAGCCTTTTGCGAAAGAGTTTGTTAAATTGGCAAGTGTTGAGTAGGAATATGATACTAGATCTACTTTACAAAGTAGATAAGTTGATAACTCGTACGGTACTAGGTAATTGAGTTTGTCTCTACAAGTTTATTCCGTGTCTTCTACAAGCATTAAAAATCAACTAAGGTCAATATGAAAAACATACTATTTATTAATCTGCTTTTTAACTTAGTATTTTTTGCTCAACCTGCAAATGCTCAACGAACGTCGTGTGAATATACTATCTCGTCAACTTGGACAGGTACTTGTACTGTAAGTTATGGGAATGATGGAACCCATTACTATAGAACATCCAATGGTCACACGATTCGGCTACGGGGAATCACTGCAAACTATGAGTGTCCTGTTCTTTATGGTATTCATTACTATCCAGCTTCAATAGATGGTTCAAGAGGATGTGTCACAGGTAAAGGTATTGGATACCTTAGAGCTTATAAACTCAATGGTACTTTCTCTTTCACTATTTACTATTAATTCTTTAGTAGCTCATAGCTTTGGAAATGCAACTTTAATTTTTTCCCAAGTGGTTGTTAGGGAACAAAAAAGACTTTCTAACACTCTGCTACGGATCATTCGTGACAACTTAAGGCTGTAAGTCAGATGTCAAGGGAGTTTTGCCTTACAACTTTAATTTCAAAAGTTACCTAGAAACGGAAGAGAAAAGTTAGCGTATGCTGTCCGCTAACAAAAATCTTAA
>NETF01000122.1 GCA_002172675.1 unicellular cyanobacterium SU3 | reverse complement strand
GTCTAACAACTGCGAGGTCTTTCTACCAATTTTAGCGGTTTTTAGCTGCACTAGCTGATCTTTTTTCCTCATCGAGTATAAGTGTAACCTTTTAATAATGAGGGTTTAGCTTTTATTCAGCAAACCCTAATTAAAGATAAAACATTTGTAGGGTGGGCAATGCCCACAACTATCTTTATATCAAGCTTCTAGCTTTAATTAGCCTTGTCCATATTATGCGTTTATTTATACTCACCTACTTATTATCACGAAACAACCAAATGGGTTGATAAAGTGTAGAAAGAAGTTGATAGACAAAAATAACTGTATCTTTCTGAATTTCTGTAGGCATGATGATTTTGGAATTATTTTTTAGACGCAAAGTCCATCAAAAAAAGTTCATAACCTAACAATATAAGGAAACTGACAAGGGGAATCATCAGAAGCTTCTTGCAAAGTTTGAGCAACTTCTGCCACAGTTTCAGGATCAATTTCTTGAAGATATTTCAATAGTCCTTGACTTTCTTCTAACAATTGAGTGACATTAATCGTCTCATGATTGGGTTGATAATCACGGAGTCGTCTTACCCCTTCTCCTAATAAAATAACAGCACCACGCCAGTTATGATTAGTGAGATGATAACAACCCACTGCTACTTGTAAGATACCTTGATAAAAACGTTTATCCGACTCTGTTGCATCGATCCAAATCGCTTCTAGGGTATCATGACAAGCATAAAACTCCTGTCGATTAAATTGCTCAATCCCTTGCAAAAATTCCTCTGATGTCATGATATTCTTCAAGCTGACATACCTTCTCTAACTTCTTTAATGAACTTTATGTCAATTGCTTGTTCTTCGCCAGCAAACTCATTGTCTGGAGTAATAAAGAGCATACAATGACAGTCTTTCCGTTCACGCATGGGAACACAAGGACAGTTCCAATAACTATTTTTTACTTCAGCTTCTTTGTCTTCGTAATGACGACAAGGACAGAGTGGGGCCCCTAATTCTTCTTTATGTCTAGCAAGTCCTTCGATCACCACTGCGGTGACAGAAGGTTCACTACAAAAGTAAGTATCGGTGCGTTTTGCGTACTGTTCAGCAAAATTCTTCATTGCTTCTAGCACTTTATCACTTTGATTATTATTGGTGTTTGTTGTAGTCATAGATATTTTAAGATGAATCGTTACATTACATTATGAGGGTTGAACTAACATTGTGACATATTTTTTGTCATTTGCGAGGGTTAGAGACGAGGAAACCTAGGCTAGACTAGAGGTAAAAAATTGTTAAATTCATAATTCATATTCTTAAATATTCTAACAATCATTAAAAGTTACTTTTAAACAACGACAAACCCCTTGCCAATCTCTTTCTGAAAGATGCCCAATAACGACTATTGTGGTAGAAATAGGTAGAGTAACCAGAAAACTACGAAATATTGATTCTGTTCTTAATCTGATGAATCAATCACACTGGTGGGAGTAACTTCAAAAATAACTTTATAAGGATTTTCTAATTCCCGTTTTAAGCGATTTTCCACAATTTCTACTTCTTTAGGTTCAATAGGATTAGAAGCTCTTGCTTTAACCACTACAACAGGAGGTTTTTTATTCCAGTTGACTCGAACCTGAAAGACATTAATATCAGGTCGATTGACTAAAGAACGAGTGACTAAAATCTTTTGAATAGAATCATGAATTTTTGCTTTACTAATTAATTGCCAAAAACTAATCCCTAATGGTACGGCTAAGAAAATAATTAAAATAATTGAAACGCCCCAAGATAGAGTTCTAGCAAACTCATTACTTCTGGCATATCCTCCTAGAAAATAGATAGTAATACAAGCCAAATTAATGCCAATTAAATTAGTACAATAGAGTAAGCCGGCACCAGAGGCAATTTGCCATTCTCCTTGGGATAAAGCTAAACCAAAAACGCAAATAGGAGGCATCAAGGCAACCGCGATCGCAGTTCCTGGAATGGCATCGCCAACAGAAGGACGAATCTTCGCAAAACCACTAATTCCCCCTGCTACAATGGCGATTAATAAATCAATTAAGGTGGGTTGAGTTCTCGATAAAATTTCTCCTCCAAATTCTGGCAAAGAAATAATGAGTCCCACAATTCCTGAACAAAAAATAGATAAAAAAGTAGCAAAAATAACTGATATAAAACTACGGCGTAATAACTCAATATCTCCTTCTAAAGTCGCAAAAGCAAATCCCCTTAACGGTAACATTAAAGGGGCGATAATCATCGCCCCAATAATCACAGCAGCACTATTAATAATTAATCCAAAGGTTGCTAGTAAACAAGATCCTAGACTAAGAACTAAGTAATTTTGTGTTAGTTGAGATTCTTCTAATAATGATTCTCTTAGTTTGAGAATAGGGATAGCCCCTAAACCCAATTTTTTGATCATTTGCCAGCTTATTTGCATAGGAAATTTTACCGCCAGGAAAATGGGTCAATTTATTGTAACAATTTATTTACATTTTGGGCTTTGGATATTCATTAACGAACCCTTGGGGTAAAGGCAAAAGACAAAAGTTAAAAATAAAACATTAAATACAAAAAACTATTAATCTTAGCTAAAAAATAGGTTTATAGTAAACAATAAGTTCATAATAATGATCACGGCGAAGCCTGACAAGCATGGGGACTGCGCGAAACGATTTTGTTCAAATTTTATGCTCTGATGCTAGATGACACGGATAGTTTGGATCACCCGTTTCAATTTGTAATGTAGGATGATGAAGCCTCACCCACCTGAACGAGGAGGGTGTGTCTTATGCTATCGTTTAAGTATGCGATACCCAAAGATCACACAAAACGGCACGACTTCTGTGCGAACGGCTAGAACTTCTGCTAGACCGTCCC
>NETF01000121.1 GCA_002172675.1 unicellular cyanobacterium SU3 | reverse complement strand
TGGCACAGTAAAAGATGTTTATATTCCCATCAATGATATTTTACCTCTCCCTTCTCCTGCTACATAATTTAAACTTATGAATTTTGGTGGCGATCGCTTGTCTCAAGCTGACTTTGTGATCTACTGAGACTATTAAAAGTTCACTATGCTTATAAACCGCCAATAATGATCGAAGCTGAAAAAGAATTTAAACTGAGTGATTGTTTTAGTCACGAAGATATTATTCTAATTACCTATGCAGATTTATTAATTAGTGAACATCTGACACCATTAGAAACATTACAAGAATTTCTCAAAGAATATGTGAGACTTTACAATGTGTTTAGTATCTTACATCTTTTACCATTTTTCCCTTATTCGTCTGATCGAGGATTTTCAATTACTGACTATAGAAGTGTCGATCCAAAATTAGGAGCTTGGAAAGATATTCAAGCCATAGGAAAATCATTTCGCCTCATGTTTGATGGTGTATTTAATCATCTTTCTTCCCAAAGTCATCTATTTCAAGAGGTATTAAATGGAAATCCTGACTATAAAAATTTTGCAACCATTTACCATTCACCTGATGAATTAACCCCCAAACAAAGACAAATGTTAGTTCGTCCTCGAACCTCCGATATTCTCTCAGAATATCAATCCATAGACGGTAAAATTTGGGTTTGGACAACCTTTTCCCCCGATCAAATTGATCTCAATTATCGTAACCCGAAAGTATTACTTTTTATGATTGATACTTTCCTACTTTATGTCAGACGAGGTGCGTCTTTAATTCGCTTAGATGCAGTTACCTATTTATGGGATGAACCAGGAACTAATTGTGTTCATTTAGAACAAACCCACGAAGTTATTAAACTATTAAGAGATATTTTAGATATTGTTGATCCTAAAGTTGTTCTAGTCACAGAAACTAATGTTCCTCATGAAGAAAATATATCTTACTTTGGTAATGGTTCTGATGAAGCTCAAATTATCTATAATTTTGCCTTACCTCCTTTAGTGCTTTATACCTTTTATAAAGAAGATAGTACAGCCATTTCTCGATGGGCTAAATCTTTACAATATCCTACCAAAATGACCAATTTTTTGAATATGTTGGATACTCACGATGGGATTGGTTTAATGGGAGTTAAAAATATTCTCACCTCTTCACAAATCAATTTTATTATTGAAACAGCCAGAGAACATGGGGCGTTAATTTCCTATAAAACTGGAGAAGCAGGAAAACAAGAACCCTACGAAATTAATTCTACTTGGTTTAGTGCCATTAACTTTGATAATGGAGCAGAATCTATTGAATTACAAGTTAAACGGTTTATTGCCTCTCGTAGTTTAGCGTTGGCTTTAAGAGGAATTCCAGCTATTTATTTTCATGGTTTAATGGGAACTCGTAACGATTTAGAAACAGTGATCAAAACGAAATCGAAGCGAGACATTAATCGAACCACGCTACTTGAAGAAGACTTAAAAACAAACTTACTGAAAAAAGATTCAAAACTTTCCAAAATTGTCGAACAACTGGGACATTTATTGGAAATTCGCACTAGACAAGTCGCTTTTCATCCGAATGGTGAACAAAAAATCTTAGAAATTTCTCAAAAAGTATTGTCAATTTTACGGATTTCACCCGACCAAAACGAGCATATTCTAGCCATTACTAATATTAGTAATCAAGTAGAAACCATTAATATTGATCTCGACGATCTCGGTCTAAAACAAACTCAATGGTACGATTTAGTGAATAGACGGGGATTAACCACAAAAGAACAACAACTCTGTATTAACTTACTTCCCTATGATGTTGTCTGGTTAATTCCCCTGGTCGAGTTAGAAAGTATGATCGAAAGCCATTAAACTGGTTCATCATTGGGACAATGACCCGCTTGATCAAGTTTCTCCATGTGTTCAGGAGACAAGTCAACATCAAGGGACCCTAAATTTTCCCTCATATGTTCAGCCGTTCCGGCAGAAAAAACAGGAATTAAAGGGGGTTGACGGTGCAACATCCAGGCTAAAACCACTTGATTCGGGGTCTTTTCTAGCTCTTGCGCGACTTCTCGTAACGCTTTGAGTCGTTCATCCGTGTCTTGGCCAAGATAAGGCGAAGGAATCGAGCGATCGCTGCGAACATAAGCCCCACGAAGTAGGGGAGTATAAGCTAACATGGTTTTTCCCCGTGCATCGCAGTAGCTCATCAAATGTTCATCGATGAGACATTGGAGGCCAAAATCTCCACCAGATCGGGGTCGTAAGTAACTAAATCGCTGTTCAACGCAACAATATCCAGCCCATCTGTAACGTTGGCAGATAGCATCAGCATCAGCTAAACGCCAGGGTAAATAATTACTGGCACCATAAAAGCGAATTTTGCCATCTTGAACCAAGGTTTCAAACGCCTTTAAGGTTTCTTCTAAAGGGGTGTGAGGATCATCGTGATGAGCGTAATATAAATCGATGTAAGTCTTTCTCGTACCAAAGCGCAAGGTTCCTAGACATAAACAACTCACTTCTATTCCTGTGTGACTGAGTTGAACTTTTTTCATGATGTTATTACCCTCCGTTGATTTAATAAAAATTAAGGCCGAATCAAGTTAAGGTAGTTTCTGGGTGCCAAGAGAATTTAGGAGTGACTATAACAACGAGTCAGTGCTTCTTTAACTAGCTGTTCGTCAGCTTCTTCACTCAATCCACTGGCTCCTATCCCTCCGATCACCTGATCGTTAACGATTATGGGAACCCCTCCGGCCATTCCCGTAATTTTGGGATCAACCCAGTAACCTATGTCTTTTCCAGTTTTCTGAGCCCATTGAGCGATATCAGACGACGGAATTCCCTCTCTTGCTGCGGTATAGGCTTTGGCCTGGGCTAATATCCCTGATTGAATCGTCGCTTTCACCATGCGACCATAAGCTCAGTAGATCACAAACTCAGTTTCAGAGAGGCGAAACGTTAATCTGCGATCGCCAATTTACGTTGAAACAGCCCAAAAAACCTCCTTAAACATAAGTTTGTTTTATATAATAGAAGATTGGACTTAA
>NETF01000120.1 GCA_002172675.1 unicellular cyanobacterium SU3 | reverse complement strand
AAAACATGGACGAAGAGAAAGAAGTCTTTTTCGCTATGGACTTGACCATTTACGTTCCATTGTTAATGATCTTGACTTAAAACATTCTGAGTTTTTAGAATGCTTATATTTTTTGTCCTGTACTTAGGATAAAAATATATAAAATAAATTCTTAGTAAAAATAAGAATAATTATTTATCGACGTATTCTTTCAGGATTATAAGACTCATATTGATTACTGACAACATTCCACCAAAGAATTTGCTCTGTTATTCGGAAAATCCGAAAACGATCAACAATTGGAGCCGTAGCAGGATCTCCAGGACATTCGGCATTATGATTTTCACGAATAGCAATACTAAAGTATGATTCTGTTCTTTCTTTTACTATAAAACTTAGACATTGATTATTTATCCATGAATAAAGATGATCAGATTGAGTTATTTTTACTATTTTTTCTATTGCTTCAAATAAAATTATATCATAGTTACTGACCATACCATATTGAATAATAAAATAGGATGAATGATCTTCACCCTACTCTTTAAGTATTAATTTAATTACGATCATGATAACGAGGATGTTCGCTATCCTCAGAATGTCGATGAGATGCAGAACGAGAACTTTTTTGAGGATTTTTCTGATTATTGCCTTGATTACGTTGGAGAGAACCCTTTCCAGGATGATTAATAATTGTTTGATTAATCGTTTGGTAAACTTGATTATTATCTCCGTCTATGGTTGCTTCTATACTACCTGTTTGACTGGTGGTTGTTTGCGCCACAGTAGGACTAGAAACCAAGCTTAATAAACTAATACTAATTGATACAATCTGGCTTATTTTGCGTACCATAAAACTTATCTAACCTCCATATTAAGTTGTTGATTGAGTAATCCATTGCCACTGGTTTGTTGAGTCACTTGGGTTTGATTTCCCTTCAATTCAATAATAACTGAACCCTGAGAAGGATAATAGTTACCCGTAATAATAATTTGGTGATTTCCTTGACTTAAATAATTAGACAAATTAACTTGATTATTACGGCCTTGTAAAGTTTGAATCACTTCCCCATTTACTGTAACTTGTCCTTGAATATTGGTTTGATCTATTCCTTTGATTTGCAACAAAAGGGGTTGATTGAGTTCAGTGATATTTAAGTTAATAGAACTGCTTTGAAGTGACATTTGGTTTTGAGCGATCGCATCAATCCCTTCTGGTAATCCTGTCACCATACCCGATAAAAGAATAGTAAATAAAGTAGCTAATGTCAAAGGTTTTAAAGACATAATTTTACCTCAAAAAACATCTTTATTGTTGGGGACGATGGGGAAATCGCTCCGCAGGATTATCGGCATCCACTTGAACATTTGAGCGAATTTGTACGGTTCTGCTATTGGGAACTTGAGGATATTTATTACTCCCTTGTTGAACATGATTAATGCGACGATTTTGTTCGGTAGACTCAGAACCGATATGGCCTTGAACGCCTGTGCTAACACTAGCATTTCCCCGACAGTTTGCATTACTTTCCATGCTGACATCATTGGTTCTTTGACTAGGTTTTTGAGAACCATTCATACTATATTGAACCGAAACATCTCCTTGTACACATTGAGCCTTTACTGAAGTGGGAAAAGAAGACTCGAGTATCAAAAAAAATAATAAAAAATTGCTAATAGATATAATTACTTTCATCCGAGAAACCTCCTCTAAATTTCGTTAATGTTAGGATGAATCAAATGCTTGATAATTTAGCATTTGATTCAGATAATTAGTTACCTATCGACAGTGATGATGAGAGGTAGAACGATGGCTGCTAGTACCATTGGAATAACTAATTTGTTGATTAGATTGATGGACTATCTGGCCATTGCGACACCCTTTTAAGGTAGATTCATTTGAGGAATTATCGGGGAAATAATGTCGAAAACGGTAACGATTATTAGGCACAGAAAGTTGCATATTTTCTGTATCAATCGAGGTGTCACTATTACGACGATGCTCGATATTTATTCGATCAGTTTGAACCTGTACTTCCCCTGCATTAGACCTCCCAGAGACAGAGACATTCATGACAATTGCTAGTAAAAGCATGAAGGCTTTCCCGTGCATGGTTTGCCCTCCTACGGTAAAAGAAATAAAACACAACCAATGAGTTGAGAATTTGACTGTGCTACACTAGAAGTAAGTAAAAAAATTAAGAAGAGACAGGAGAAGATGATAGTTATTGAAACTGGTAAACTCATCGTTCACCCTGTCCTTTTATTGTTAAGCACAGTTGAAGATAAGAGACAGAGTTTAGCGGCGAGGCCCTCTACGGTTTCTCATTTCAGTCCGTTGAATGGTGGTTTGTCGAGAGCTATTCATTTCTCCGATTTGCTCCTGGTATTGATCAACGGTTTGAACGGAACCGTAACTACCCGTTTGTCGAGGTTTTCTGTTATTGACCTCACGATGAACCTGGGTACTTTCTTGAATGCTTCGGTTATCATTACCATCTTGAAAACTACCTTGGTATGAATTTTGGATGATAACTTTATCGCCTGAGACTTCTGTTTCACCGGCAATAGCAGGACTGACTAAGACACCAACAGTGGTTAAGCTGAGTAAACCAATTAGTACGTTTTTCATGATTTGAACACTCCACACGAAGTTTGCTTTGTTTATTGTTTGTCTGCCTTTGGCTGACTGTTTTAAAGTTAATGAATTTTTTTTTAGATGTCAGTCCTAAAAAAAGTAGAATTTTTAAATTAATTTGGAATAATTACATAGAAAATTAGCTTTAATAAGTAGAAAAAAGTGTCAAAATATAGAAAAAAGTAGAAATAGGGAGTAAATCAACAAAATTTATTGATTCTCATCCCTTGCTTCTTCGATAACGCGAGTTCGGAGGGCAACTTCGTCTTGCTTCGCAGCGGAGTTTGGGGTTCGGGGTTCGGAAGAGTGGAATTGCTTTAATATCAACTTTCTCTGCTTATCTCAACTCATCCTCTCTATTATTAACCTGAGTTCGATGTAAGCAAAAGCAATAAATTCCTAAAAAACAAAGGAGCATCTTAAGAAAAACAAACATAGCAATTTCAGCCAGTTAGTATTTAAAAATACTGGCTAAAACCAATCTATTTGATT
>NETF01000119.1 GCA_002172675.1 unicellular cyanobacterium SU3 | reverse complement strand
AGTAATACATCGCTGTGAGCCATGTATTACTTGGCTTGCCTATCCCTATCGTTTCGTTGACAATTCTTTTTATACTTCACTTTGAAATACGTTTAGATTACTTTCGCCAACAGTATCAGAGATCCGCGTAGCGGTGCGCTTTTTGATTAATAGGTTAATGGAGTGCAAACATCTTGCTTGCTATTTTTCTAGCATTACCGTAGGGTGCGTTAGACGGCGATCATTCAGGTTATTACAAGAATATGAAAATCTGTCGTAACCCACCATTTTTATGGAAATAGTTACTTGACATAACGCTTTGCGTTGCTCACCCTATCCTGTAGTTTTAATCCTGTAGTTTTATTTCTTCTCTTCTCTTTCCCCAAAACAGAGGTTGCAGGCGCACACTTTTTCTATTGTGTATAGGATATCATGTCAAGTCAATGAAAAGCAAGCATTTTTAACATTACTTGACCCTTATTATTCCGTGGGCAAATGTTTTCAATTTCACTCCAATTAATCTCAATATCTGCATTAAATACCCCCCAAATACGTCGCCAAAAACTCATAAAATGCTCCTTAGGTGTGTCAAAAAATAAAATAAGTGCAATTTTTCCCTATTTCTCGTTGGTAACATTAAATAAGTAACCCAAAAATACTTGAGATTACCCCTTCACCCTAAATATTTTGACCATTTGTACTAAATGCAAGTAAACCAATGTAAATCTGCGCTTGACAAAAAATAATTAATATGAGTATTAAAAAATAAAATTAGCGATCGCAAACAAAGAACAACCTTTATCATCCATTTAGAAAAAATATTACAGCTTAAAATTTTTTGGTTTTGGGAGTGTTTTCTTTTTTCTCTTCCCTTGGACAAAAATAGAGGTTACAAGCCCACACCTTTTTCATCATCCATAATATATCATGTCAAGTCAAGCAAAAGCAAGCAATTGTTACATTAATTGGTGAATCAATTGAAACAGAAAAGACATCAAAAACGTCTATACAGCCGATGACCTTATAGTAAAAGTCCAAAACCCCTGGTCATTTTGGGCAGGATCACCGACAATTAATCAATTAATCATTTAACTATATATAAACTTATGTGTGGAATTGTAGGCTATATTGGCACAAAAACAGCAACCGACGTATTAATCGACGGTTTAGAACGATTAGAATACAGAGGCTATGATTCAGCCGGTATTGCTACAGTTTTAGAAGGTCAAGTACACTGTACAAGAGCCAAAGGTAAACTTTATAACCTTAGAGAAAAACTAGAACGGGAAGTTAATCCGGCACAAATGGGTATCGGCCACACTCGCTGGGCTACCCACGGTAAACCAGAAGAACATAACGCCCACCCTCATCGAGATAATAGCCAACGGGTGGCAGTGGTTCAAAATGGTATTATCGAAAATCATCAAGAATTACGGGAAGAATTGCTAGAGAAAGGGTGTGAATTTGCCTCTGAAACCGACACCGAAGTTATTCCCCATTTAATCGCTCATTATCTCCCCGAAACCGTTGATTATGATGGCTTATTAGAAGCGGTTCAAAAAGCCGTTCATCGTCTCAATGGTTCCTTTGCGATCGCCGTTATCTGTGCAGATTATCCCGATGAAATTATTGTCGCACGTCATCAGGCTCCTTTGATTGTTGGGTTTGGACAAGGGGAATTTTTCTGTGCTTCGGATGTCACTGCAGTTGTGCCACATACCCATGCGGTTTTATCCCTGGAGAATGGAGAAATTGCCCGTTTAACCGCCCTCGGCGTAGAAGTTTACGATTTTGACCTCAAACGCTTGAGAAAGCTTCCGAGAACCCTTGATTGGAATATTGCCACCGTTGAAAAACAAGGGTTTCGTCACTTTATGCTCAAAGAAATTTATGAGCAACCTTCGGTAGTCAGAAGTTGTTTAGAAACCTATGTAGATCCTAGCTGGAATATCGAACAAGGAGAAGAAAAAAGCCCTATTGCGCTAGGTTTAGCCTCAGAACTGTGTGACAATGTAGATTATATTCAAATTGTTGCCTGTGGAACCAGTTGGAATGCTAGTGTCGTGGGTAAATATTTACTCGAACAATTAGCCGGTATTCCTACAATGGTGCAATATGCGTCAGAGTTTCGTTATTCTCCTGCACCCATGTTAGCTAATACCTTAACAATAGGGGTCACTCAGTCCGGGGAAACCGCCGATACTTTGGCTGCATTGGAGATGGAAAAACAGCGCAGAATGGGCTTAGAATTTCCTTACGATGCCCGAATTTTAGGCATTACTAACCGCCCTGAAAGTACCCTTGCTCACATGGTAGATCGTATTATTAATACCCAAGCAGGGATAGAAATTGGTGTGGCTGCAACTAAGAGTTTTACTGCACAATTAATGGGCTTTTATTTCTTGGCGTTAGAGTTAGCTTATCGTCGTAAACGGTTGAGTTTAGAGAAGTTTGAAAGTTTGATTAAAGGGTTAAGAGAATTACCTAATCAAATCGAACTCATTTTAAGTCAACAAGAAAAACAAATCGAAGAGTTGGCACACGAATTTATCGAAACTCAAGACTTTATTTTCTTGGGAAGAGGGGTTAACTTTCCTATTGCCTTAGAAGGGGCATTAAAATTAAAAGAAATCAGTTATATTCATGCCGAAGGTTATCCTGCAGGGGAAATGAAACATGGACCCATTGCACTTTTAGATGCTAAAGTGCCTGTGGTTGCGATCGCAATGCCGGGAGAAGTTCATGATAAAGTATTATCAAATGCTCAAGAAGCAAAAGCAAGAGATGCAAGGTTAATCGGTGTTACATCTGTGGATGATAACGAAGCGCGATCCACATTTGATGACTTGTTATTTGTTCCCCATGTAGATGAAATTTTATCCCCAATTATTGCAGTGATTCCCTTACAATTACTGGCCTATCATATTGCTGCCAGAAGAGGGCTAGATGTGGATCAACCCCGTAATTTAGCTAAGAGTGTTACAGTGGAATAAAATTCATTAGAATTAACTTTGCTTAGATAGCGATGGATAGTGTAACTAATATACTATCCTTCATGTCGGGTAGGTCGGGGGTTTCACAACCCCTTTCCCCCCTAAGAACCGGACGTGCAGGTTTCCAAGCATCCGGCTCATGCCATGTTACCCGTAGTGAACTTGGTAATGACAGTTCTTATGAAGCCA
>NETF01000118.1 GCA_002172675.1 unicellular cyanobacterium SU3 | reverse complement strand
AAAACATGGACGAAGAGAAAGAAGTCTTTTTCGCTATGGACTTGACCATTTACGTTCCATTGTTAATGATCTTGACTTAAAACATTCTGAGTTTTTAGAATGCTTATATTTTTTGTCCTGTACTTAGATGAATTTTATACGGTGGGCAAAGTTTTCTACATTATTAAATTGTTTAAATAAGTTTCTGATTTGCCCACCCTACCCCTTATCTTTTGCCTTTTGCCTTAAATCATTACCACCCTAAATCCGTATATAAACTAATCGTTATAGACTCGCTTCCTGCAGGAATAGCACTAATACAAGCACAAATAGGTTCCCCATCTTCTAACTCTACCTCGCAAGCATGACAAGAGCCCATTAAACACCCCGTAGGAATCGTTATTCCTGCTCGTTTTGCGACTTCTAACATAGGTTCTCCTGGTTGCGCTTCAATGGTAATATCATCGGGTAAAAAGCGTACTTGAACTGTCATAAAAATGTTCCTCAAATAATTAGTTATTTAGTAATGGTTTTAAATCTATATATTCTTCTACGAGATCAGCTAACTGATTCAAAACAACTTCTCTTTGTTCTCGATAATTAGGAATTCCTGTGGGTAAAGAAGACAAACCTCGACGATTTCTGAGATAATTTAACCAACTTCTTCGCCATGCCCCATTATCAAAAATACCATGTAAATAACACCCCCAAACTGACTGGTTATCATTAACAATTCCTAAGCTACTATCTTCAAATAAATCATGAATTGTTGTTTTGATTACTTGCATCCGATTCTCAGGTAAACGGCTAATTCCTTGATGAATTTCGTAACCCATAATTGGAAATCCGGGATAGGGATAAACCGAACAAGTTTGACGCTGACGGACAATTTTTTCGGGAGTAATTACTGTCTCGATGGGCAAAAGCTTTAATCCTTGATAAGATATATTCTCCCCTTCTAATTGATCAGGATCAAACACCATTTCCCCTAACATTTGGAACCCCCCACAAATCCCTAAAACAATGCCCCCGGCCGCTACATAATCTTGTAACTTTTTAGCCATTCCACTGGTGTTTAAGGCGATTAAATCATTAATAGTGGTTTTCGAGCCAGGAATAATTACTGCGTCCGGATACCCTAAATTATCTTGTAACTCTAAGTAAGTAATAGACACCGTTTTCTCTGCATCTAACGGCTCAAAATCCGTAAAATTGGAAATTTGAGGTAATTTTAAAACAGTAATATTAATTTCTTTTTGTTCCCGAGAAGGTCGTTCTAATAAATCTAAAGAATCTTCAGCAGAAAAAGCAATATTTTGCCAAGGAATTACCCCTAAAACCGGAATTCCTGTATAATTTTCTAACCATTCAATCCCTGAATCTAAAAGCGATCGCTGGCCTCTAAACTTATTAATGACAATACCTTTAATTAAAGCTCGTTCTGACTCTTCTAATAGTTGCAACGTTCCCACCACATGAGCAAACGCCCCACCGCGATCAATATCTACTACTAATAAAGTCGGCGCATTGAGATATTTTGCCACTCTCATATTGGTTAAATCTCGATGTTTCAGATTAATTTCTGCTGGACTTCCAGCCCCTTCACAAACCACAAAATCATATTCTATGGCCAAACGTTCTAAAGATTGAACAATCGCATCCCAACCCTTTTCAAAATACTGTTGATAATAATCCGTGGCTGTGGTAATTCCTGCTGCTTTACCTCCTAAAATTACCTGTGAAGTCATATTACCTTGAGGTTTAAGCAAGATAGGATTCATTTCTACTCTGGGGTTAATCCCTGCAGCCCAAGCTTGCACCGCTTGAGCATAACCAATTTCTCCCCCGGTGATGGTAACATAGGCATTCAAGGCCATATTTTGTCCTTTAAAGGGGGTCACGTGCCAACCTCGACGGGCTAAAATACGGCAAATTGCAGTGGTAAGAAAGGATTTTCCGGCATGGGAAGTGGTTCCCACTACCATTATAGATTTCATTGAATATTTACACCTATAATCAGTAAACAGTAATCAGTAAACAGTAATCAGTGGTTAAAAAGGAAGACTAAACCAACGAATTAAGCGATTAACCAGTCTTTCCCACCAAGCAGGTTGAGGTAAATAACCTGTCTGAGTGTTCCATTTATCTACAATTTGTCTTCCTAAAGGAGTTAAACGAAAACTATCCGTTATTCCTTGTCCGTCCACTTCTCGCCTTAATAATCCTACCTGAATTAACCACATTAATTCTCTTTCAACCCGTTGTTCTGATAAAGATGTGAGGGTATAGTCTTCTTTTACCCCTTTTTCTCCTGCAATATAGGGCAAAGGAACACTTTTCTCCTTCATCGCAGTAAATAAAGTCAATTGAAACGGAGCGCCGCATAACGCCCTTTCTGCACGGGTTATGCTTCGGTCTGTATAGGCAAGATTAAGGGGTTGGGTTGAGGCTTTCATAAAAATGGTTCGGTTAGGACACAACTAGAGTTAAAAGTGAGAATTAATTGCCATACTTTTATTATGAAAGGTTTTCTTCTGGGATGTAAAGTTTTATGATCGAAGTTGATAACAATTAATTGGGGAATAAAATTCTATGGCTTTAGCTGTTGGAACTGTTGCACCAGACTTTACTACTGTTGATGATGAGGGTAATACCGTCTCTTTATCGGATTATAAGGGTAAAGTCGTCGTTTTATACTTCTATCCTAAAGATGATACCCCAGGTTGCACCAAAGAAGCCCAAAGCTTCCGCGATAACTATCAACAATATCAGGATAAAGATATGGTTGTTTTTGGCGTTAGCATGGATGACCAAGCTTCTCATAAAGCATTTAAAGAAAAGTATGGTCTTCCTTTTCAATTATTAGTGGATAAAGATGGCAAGTTAACCAAAGCTTATGATGTCGAGGGCGGTGGTTATTCCAAGCGTGTCACTTACATTATCGACGCAGAGGGCAAAATTAGCTACGTCGATGAAAAAGTGAAAACAGATACCCATGCTCAAGACATTTTAGGCGTTTCTGGCTAATTTTTTCTTTAATTTACCTTAATTTTCTCTCATCAGAATGATGGGGGATTTTTTATTGTTATCTATTTACCTATTCCCATAAGCTGAATAAATCACGTTTGAGACTCAGTAGATCACAAACTCAGTTTCAGAGAGGCGAAACGTTAATCTGCGATCGCCAATTTACGTTGAAACAGCCCAAAAAACCTCCTTAAACATAAGTTTGTTTTATATAATAGAAGATTGGACTTAA
>NETF01000117.1 GCA_002172675.1 unicellular cyanobacterium SU3 | reverse complement strand
TAGCTTGGGATAAGTCTATTCTATTCTCATTAATCAACAGTAATTGAGAACTGGTAAATAATTGAAAATGCCTGTAATTCTCTCAGTGACTAAATTATAGCCGATTATCTTATATCGAACTCAGGTCTTTAACTTAGAAGAAGATTTTACCCAGTCTACGGATCTTTCCGAGGAAAACCCTAAAAAGTTAACCGAGTTAAAACAGTTATTCTTTTTAGAAGGAGATAAATATAACGTCTTTCCTCTAGATGATCGTATGGCTGAAAAAACAGATGTCTCTTTACGTCCTAGTTTTACTTTTGGCCGTGATCATTTTGATCTTTATCCTGGAATGGCACATATTCCTGAAGGAACCGCCCCAAATACGAAGAATGTCTCCCATAGTATTACAGCAAATTTAATGATTCCCGAAGACGGTGCAGAAGGAACCATTTTAGCAATGGGGGGAACCACTGGGGGTTATAGTTTGTATGTCCAAGATGGGAAGTTGCACTACCATTACAACTGGTTTGACTTAGAACGTACAGATATCGCCTCTGATACTTCTCTTTCCACGGGTAAAGTTAAGGTGCGTTTCGACTTTGACTATGACGGTGGTATTGGTAAAGGAGTAACCGCAACCCTTTATATTAATAACCGCAAAGTTGCACAAGATGCCATCAATAAGACTGTTCCCGGTCGCTTTGGGGTAGATACAATGGACGTAGGTGCCGACTTCCAAGCACCGGTAAGTGATAAATATCAACCTCCCTTTAAGTTTACCGGAGAGATTGAAAAAGTTGCCATTGATATCAAATAAATCTGTAGGGTGGGCATTGCCCACCTTACCATTGACGCATCTTATATTCTTCCATTGCTTCATTGGCGAGTTCTCCTAAAATATCCGAAGAACGAGCAAAAGAGCGATCCCAACGACGTTCTTCTTCAATTTCTTCTAAGATCATTGCTGCTATGGCATCTTGCTCATCATCTGATAAAGCTTTTAATTTAGCGCGCCGCGAAGCGGATCTCTTCGAAATCGCTTCTTCGAGTAATTGAGTCATCTTTGTATAATATTGTTTAACTGTTACTTATTTATTTTTATTCATTTTTCCATTAATTTTCAACTTGAGAACCTTTAGAAACATTACAATGAGAACAAGTTACTTGCATATTTTGTTTTTCTACAGCAAGTTGTGGATATTTGGCAATCGGTCGAATATGATCGATATGTGAACCTTTTAAAACAATTTTTTGATGACAGATTGCACAACATCTATTTTGAGAAATCCATGTCTTTTTTTTCCACATTTTTCCTTCTTTTGAATCTCTCCAACGCATAAATTCACAACGAGGGTCGTATTTTTTATTAATAGAATGCGCTTTCTTTTGAAGCTGTTTCAACAGTTCATCCGTTGATTCAGTTTTTACAAATATGTGTTTTACTAATTTTTGACAAAAAGGAAAATTCATTTTAGCACTTAAACTAATTATTTATTTAGTAGATTTACCATTAATCGTTGCCACAGTTGCTTTTAGTTCAGCAAGATGTCTATCTGTGTCTGACATTGCTTTAGTTAACTGTTTCGCTAATTGACTAATTTCTGAATGTGTATTACTTTCCTGATGAAAAGGAACTTCAAGAACATTTCCCAATCTTTCCAGCAATATTTCTAAAACTTGTCTTAAGCTTTCTCGACTTTTATTCCTAATTCTAGGACGTTTTAAATAGTCTTTAATACAAGTAATAACATCATTGAGTAAATAAGCAT
Organism: unicellular cyanobacterium SU3; assembly: GCA_002172675.1. Taxonomy (GTDB): domain Bacteria; phylum Cyanobacteriota; class Cyanobacteriia; order Cyanobacteriales; family Microcystaceae; genus Crocosphaera. Next base: position 1,585 of record NETF01000117.1, on the reverse strand, counting down.
TTGCTCTTTTTTGTTTAGTGACTGGGAGAAGATTTTTCGTGATTGTTCTAGCATGGTAAGAGGATGTACCATAGTCTTTTAATTGTGAACGAGTCACTAGCTTAGGAAGCTTGATCGTTTTGGTCTGATGATTGATCATTTCGGTACTCATTATATTTGGTTAATAATGCTTCAATCCAAGGATCTTCAAATCCTAGCGGTTTAGCAAATTGATAAATAGTTTTAATTAAATTGATAAATAAACTGCGCTCTTTATGAAGGGTTGTTTCATATTCATTGACTTTATCAGCAAAATCAATTTCAATCTCTTTTATATATTTAACTTTCTTGGTAACTTGACCTTTTTGAGCAGCTTGTAAATACTGACGTTGCAGTAATTCAGGACCGGCAAATTTGACCAACGCCATTAAAAGCATTTGTTCATCGGCTTCTTTAATGTCGATATTAGCTTGAGTAAAAGCTCTTTCGGCATCTTTTGCAGTCCAGTTAAATTTTTTTGCAAATTCAATCGCTTCTTTTTTAGAGTGCATAACATTAAGTTTGTATCAATCTTAATTTTTCTATTATGAATAAGATTCGATGTAATTACCATGATCTTAATCACATCTATACCGTATCGCGTGATCTTGTCTAGATGATTTATGACTTCTTTGGCTAAACAAAACATAACTTAATTTTAATCTTAGCTGATCGGATTGTCTTATAGAATGCAAGCAGTTTGCTCTTTTTCTACTGAACCCTTTATTAAGATCATCTTGCTCAACTGAATGACAACAACACAATAATAATCATGCTCAAGTCTATTTTAAAAGCGATCGCAACCATCGCCATCGCCTTAACCTTTATCCTAGAAACAACTTTAACACCCGTCTTTGCACAGGAATTAATTCCCCATCCCGATAAACCCTTTACGGGTAACATCGGACTCACCTTCAAAGACTCAACGGCCGATAAACCAGAATTAAAGCTTCCTGCTAATTATGGCATCGAAAACGCCCCTAATATCTTACTGGTTCTTATCGATGATGTCGGATACGGACAGTTTGGAACCTTTGGCGGTGCAGTTCCCACTCCTACCCTAGATAAAATTGCGAAAAACGGCTTACGTTATACTCAATTTCATACGACTGCTTTATGTTCCCCCACTCGCGCAGCCTTACTCACCGGACGCAACCATCATTCTGTGGGGACAGGCGTGATTCAAGAAGTAGCAACGGGTTTCCCTGGATATTCCGGCATTATTCCTAAAAGTGCTGCACCCTTTTCCAAAATCTTACAGGACTATGGTTATGCTACTGCTTGGTTTGGCAAAAATCATAACGTCCCCGACTGGGAAACCAGCATGGCAGGTCCCTTTGAACATTGGCCAAACGCCCAAGGATTCGACTATTTTTATGGCTTTGTGGGGGGAGATACGGATCAATATAGTCCTGCTTTGGTGGAGAATACAACGCGCTTATACCAATTTCCTAAAGTCTGGCTACAGATAAAGCCTCAAGAATAAAACCATATCCTGTAATAGAAGCGATGTCTTTTTGACTAAAACCAGCTAATATATTCGCTAAAATTCTTCGTAAGAAATCTA
>NETF01000116.1 GCA_002172675.1 unicellular cyanobacterium SU3 | reverse complement strand
TCGTCTTTTGGCACCATTGATAACGTTCTGCTTCCTCTGAAGCGGTCATCGCACTACGTTGACAAAACTCGTTGAACAACGACGCAGCCGAATCACTGTAACTTTGCCCTATGGTTTGCAGATGTCGCTCAACCGCGATCAGTTCTAGTCCCACGTTAATCGCTGTATCGTTTCGTTTACAGCCCTTGGGAACCCCCGTGGCCACCCATTCCCTTACCTCCTTACGGCAACATTGCAACAACGGAACCGGTGCCTGTACGGGAACACTTATCTGCTCAGGATGCCGAATGAGGGACAAGGGAGAGTGGGAAGACACGGAAGACTTGGGAGATTTTCTATTAACATTCTTCCAAGTCTCCTTGTCCCCCTTGTCCCCCTTGTCCCCCTTGTCTCCTTGTCCCCCATGTCCCCGTGTCTCCTTTTCCGGGATGATTTCTCTTAACTCTTCGTAACTATAAGTCTTTGCTGATGCACTGAGAATCTTGGTTTGATTATAGATCGGGTTCCCATCGGCATCATGGGATATGTGCCATCCTCCTGCTAACCTCATCACTCGCGCCGGATTCTTAATTGAGCGATCGCCATCTCCAAATTCTAATAAGTCTTGTTGAAGCTGTGACCATTTTTCTATCTCTATCGGTTCATCAAATCCCCAGTAGGAATGAATAGACTTACCACCAGTATCGACTTGAAATGTGGGTTCGGGTAGTCCTAACGTTTTCCAAAGCTCCCGTTGAATATCTTTTTCGAGATCGTCATGCTCTATGAACACCGCATAACCTTGGGTCACATCATCATTCTTGTGACCCCCACCATTTACTACCACATAAGCTCCACGTCCTTCTTTCTGATATTGTTCGATTTGTTTCCAATTGATTCGGTCTGCTTTTCTTCCTGAGTCCCCGTCTTTGCGAGGGTCGGCACTTGGGTAGAAAAATCGCAAGTACACAGGTTTGTTGATGTTGTGTCCGAGTAGTGCGAGTTGACGTTGAACTAAATTGCGATCAATTTGTGGGAATTTCATCATTTTTTTCTCCTTACAGTTTTGAGGGGGTAAACTGCTGGAGATGCCTGTTGTATAAGGATCATAGCCTTAACTAATGGTTGACTGTTATTAACAGTAGTCCTTATTTGTGATCTCAATCTCTACTATTTCCCTGCAACCAAAGATAGGATTAAAAAGATTTGTAATTTTGGACTGGAATGTGGTTTTTTTCCAGCTTTTGTTGTTGACGTTCTCGATGACATCAACTTATTACTTTGGTAGTGGGTTCATTCGAGATTAAAGCACGATAACAAAGCATTTCCAGCTTCTTTTCTTCTTTTTTCAATTGAATAGCTACTGATGGTAACTATGGGATCAACGAGTCTGCTTCAGTGACCGAAGATTGGAGATTGCCGATTGGAGATTGGAGATTGGGTAAAAACAAGCCTTTGTGTCTTGGGTCGCACCGCTTTCAAGCATTGGTAAATCTAGTGCGATTCGTAAATACCAAGCCCCTGTCTTTTAAGCTCCGAGTCAATCTACAATCTGCCTTCTGCCATCTGCAATTGTTTGACAACAATGGCATTGGCGGAATCTCGTTTGTTGATTGGTTGAATAATATTCTCTTGCTATCTAAAAACGAGCAGAAGAAACAGATTTTGCCTCTAAGCCAGATTTTTACCAATCGAGTCTTTTTTCGCTGAGCAACGCTGAATTGTTACTAAAAGCCAAAAATTTTGACAAAAGGATTGCCTAGCCCACAACTTTCGTTTATGATAGAAGTGTTGTGGACTTAGCGTCGCAGCGTTAACCGCCTCAAAAATTTAATACTTCCTACTCTTCTATAAGTCACCTCCTTTGACGAAACAGAGAGTACCCAGGAAGAAGCTACATAAGGAAACGTCCGTCAAACTACCCCTAGCCGACGGCGTTTCGGTGTTTATATGGCTTCTTTTGTCTGTGATTCTCTGAATGAACATTATCTTCTGCATTAAAGCGGGTAAGATACCAACCATTGTACCCCTAAATCACCATTAGGGGGCCATTAGGGGTTGGCTGATTTCGCAGAGGCTGTCCTTTTTATCAGCTTCTGTCCTTTTTCTCGTGTTGACCTTGACAAAATACTAGATTACATCTAAAGTATTCCCTCTGCAATCCGTTGACCCCATCTGTGGCAAAAAACAACGGTCAGTTGTATTAGAAAAACAGATCTGACAGAAAATTCTCAAATAGGACGAGGATAGCAAAAAGAGAACCCGTTTAATTTGATTAAACCAATATATGCCTTTTTTTTATGAGACTGAGCAGAATTATGATAGTATTAAGGTCAATGGTAACGAAAATAAAGGTTTTCGATAGCTAAATCGTTGTGAAACTAACCCGTTTTAATTCAGAGTCATCCCCCATCGCCAGAGCGATCGCCCTCTGGTTAGAGGACAAGTCATCGGCCATGACCCGTCGGGAATACGAAAAGGATTTACGGTACTTTTTTAAGGTGATGTCAGGGAAAGAAGCCACAGAAGAATTAGTCAGTGCCTTTTTAAAGGTGTCCCAGTCCCAAGCCAACGCAGCGTTAATGGCCTACAAGGCAGCTTTGAAAAGACGCGAGTTAGCTCCGACTACCATTAACCGTAAAATCAGTGCGGTTAAATCCTTTGTTAGTACGGCAAATCGCTTAGGATTATGTCAATATTCCTTAAAAGATGCGGTGAATAGTGAAAAACTTAAACCTTATCGAGATACATCAGGGATTCCTTTAACAGAGTTTAAGAAGGTCTTGGCTTTGTGTGATCTGACTACGTTAAAGGGGAAACGAGATCGGGCGTTGTTGATGTTGTTTTGGTCCAATGCCCTACGACGCAATGAGGTCAGTTTACTCGATATCGGAGATTTTGTCCCATCGAGGCGAATTCTTTGGGTTCGAGGGAAAGGGCGCAGCGAAAAAGAGTCGGTGGATTTGTCTCCCAAGACGATTAAGGCGATTTGCGACTGGTTAGCAGATAGGGGGAGTGCCGGTATTAAGTCCTCCTCACCGTTGTTTATATCTCTGGATTCTCGTTCGAGGGGCAGTCGTTTGAGTGGAGATGGCCTTTATAAAATCATTCGTTGTTATTGCAATGATGCAGGGATTGATAAGCTGATGAGTCCTCATAGGATTCGGCATTCGTCCATTACAACAGCGTTGGATAAAAGTGACGGGGATGTTCGCAAAGTTCAAAAATTATCCCGTCATAAGAATCTGAATACCTTGATGATTTATGATGATAATCGAAATCATGACCAGTTAGAATTGAGTGAATTATTAGAAGAGGATTTATAATAAAAAACATAGGTTTAATTCTTGTTTTTTTCAAAAAAAGAGAATAAAAAGAATGAAATATATACAAATAAAAAAATATAAAACTTATACGTCGCCTTTTTTTCTATATTAATATAGTTATACAGCAACTACTATCTAATTATAAGTTAGCAACAATGTCGTATCGATCTAAGCCATCTGCTGACCCCTGTGTAACTACCTTTGATGAGTTTGTGCGACTGGCGGATTATTCTCTGATGGATACTTTAAATGCCGACCCATCA
>NETF01000115.1 GCA_002172675.1 unicellular cyanobacterium SU3 | reverse complement strand
GGGACGGTCTAGCAGAAGTTCTAGCCGTTCGCACAGAAGTCGTGCCGTTTTGTGTGATCTTTGGGTATCGCATACTTAAACGATAGCATAAGACACACCCTCCTCGTTCAGGTGGGTGAGGCTTCATTGAGAGTTGCTTGTTACATAGCATTTCGCCAGTGAGATGCCAATTTTTCTTTTTCTGCTTGAGTTGATATAAAGGTTATGGGTGACAAGGCTTTCTAGATAGGTTTTTAGGGCGGTGGGGGTCATTTTACGATTGCCTTATCGGGTGCGTAACTCGATAGTATTTTCTTTAATCACTACGTCGTAATGACCATAAAAGTTTTGTCCCAAAAGTCCAATGGGTAAAGATGGGTTAATGGCTACCTGTAGATTAGACGAACTGAGTTCCCCTGCTTTAACTGAAGATACCGTACTCAGACCAATGGGAACTACACCCCCTGCTGTTTGGGAAAACCCACCGGCTTGAGGTTTTATACCCATCGCGTCAGCCATATCCGTGCTAATAGTAATGCCACTCGCCCCAGTATCAAACAACATTTCAAAGGTATGTCGTCCATTAAACGTGACATCTACCACAGGAATACCAGAATGTCTGCGTTTGATGGGAACCGTAAATACCCCAGTTTGAGGGGAAACTGAAGTGTTAGAAGAACCGCCACCCCCACAAAGATGACCGAGATCAATATTTTGCCCATTAGCCCCTTGCAAAAAACAAGATTGTTGTGCTTGAGTTGGCACAAAAGAGGAAGCAAATCCCATCCCTGTGACGACGATACTGGTACTCAGAATTTGTTTAATAGCCATAAGAATCAATAACTGCTAGAGGGCTTTATGGTTTAATATGCCCAAAACGATCATGATAATTTACAGCATACTGCAAACAGAGCATCAGGTAGTTCACTTGTGGGATGTGGTTTGCCCGTCACTTCGATTCCTCAAGTTCCATCAGACTAAAAAGATGGGAATATTAGTAAGGTTTAACCCTAAGCTATATTCCCATCCGATGACTCGATTAGAGTAAGACTGAATTTCAGACTTAATCAATTTTTTCGAGTTGCCAAAGAATTTGATTTCCTTCTCGGCGAACCCGTGAAACAACCCAATTACGCCAAGACCAATGATCACCTCGACTGGTGACAGCACTGGCGTTGATGTCCATTAAATCCGCTAATTCTGAGCTAGTGATTAAATAACCCTTATCAGCGATTTCATCAGCAATGCGTAGGGTTTCAATGAGGTTTTGAATTTCGATGACTCTCTCTTCACGGGAGAGATCAAATTCTTCAATTGTATTGACAGATGAGTCAATCATAATAGTATCAACTTAAAATTGCAAAAAGGTGGTCTTGAGTAAACTATAAAGAAAGTCGCTAAGATTTCATGAATCTTGCTACTGTTTATCATAGCGACTTTTTCATAAAATATCAGTAAGGCTAAATTTTTTTTATCAAGAATGATTGACTTATGTATTTATCTAAATCTTCTTTATCGGATTCTTGATATCCAGGAACTTTAGTGTCTCTTGCTTGTAACGAGCTTCTTAAACTTGAATTAAGATGTTGCTCAATTATCTTATCATATCAAAAAAAATCTCTATTAGGGATGCTAAGCAGAGTAAGCCCCCTAACAGAGATGATACTTAAAATTTAAGTGATAACCGTGGGTTTATCCCGTCCAGTAAATTGCTTAATTTGAGCAATTTCTTCTGCTAATTCAATCAGAGGAGATAAGGCTTCTTGGGTTTCTACATCATGCTTACTAGCATCAGGTTCATAACTTTCGATATACACCCGTAGAGTAGCTCCTTTGGTTCCTGTTCCTGAGAGGCGGAAAATAATACGAGAACCATCAGTGAAACCGACCCGAATACCCTGTTTTTCGCTGATACTCCCATCTACAGGGTCAGTATAAGCAAAATCATCGCCATAGGCAACCTCATAGTTACCATAGGTTTTGCCCTTCATATCCCCTACCATAGAACGTAAACGGTTCATTAACTCATTGGCTGGGCCTGACTCAACTTCTTCGTAGTCATGACGAGAATAGTAGTTACGGCCATATTCTTGCCAATGATCTTTAACAATTTTTTCAACGGACTCCCCTTTTACCGCTAGAATATTGAGCCAGAATAGTACAGCCCAAAGCCCGTCTTTTTCGCGGATATGGTTCGATCCCGTCCCGAAACTTTCTTCACCGCAAAGGGTGGCTTTTCCTGCGTCAAGTAAGTTACCAAAAAATTTCCAACCGGTGGGGGTTTCATAACAGTCTATGCCTAGTTTATCAGCAACACGGTCAGCAGCTGCACTGGTAGGCATCGATCGCGCCACTCCTGCAATACCGTCTTTATAACCTGGTACTAGGGTTGCATTGGCCGTTAACACCGCTAAACTGTCGCTAGGGGTAACAAAAAAGTTTTGCCCTAGGATCATATTGCGATCGCCGTCTCCATCGGATGCTGCCCCAAAGTCTGGCGCATTGTCCCCGAACATGATTTCTACGAGATCATGGGCATATACTAAGTTAGGATCGGGATGGCCACCGCCAAAGTCTTCTAAGGGTTCACCATTTTGTACAGTTCCTTCTTTTGCACCTAAATGCTTCTCAAATAATGCTCTTGCATAGGGTCCAGTCACAGCATGGAGGGAGTCCATACACATTCTGAAGTTATCAGAACTGACCATTGACTTAATTTTATCGAAGTCGAATAATTCTTGCATCAACTCGACATAAGGGTTAACCGAGTCGATCACTTCCACGTCCATTGTCCCTAGTTTAAAGGAACCGGGGCGATCTAAGTTGATGTCCGCTGCATCTAAAATCTTGTATTCTTTAATGGTTTTGGTGCGATCGTAGATAGCATTGGTGACTTTTTCCGGTGCTGGTCCACCATTACTAACATTATATTTTACGCCGAAGTCTCCATTGGGACCACCAGGGTTATGACTGGCCGATAAAATAATGCCCCCAAAGGCGTTATATTTGCGAATAACGGCAGATGCTGCTGGTGTGGAGAAAATACCCCCACAACCCACTAAAATGCGCCCTATATTATTAGCTGCAGCCATTTTGAGGATAATTTGAATGGCTTGACGGTTATAATAGCGGCCATCTCCACCGACGACAATGGTTTGACCTTCGCAACCATCGAGACTGTCGAAGATAGACTGAATAAAGTTTTCTAAATAATTAGGCTTTTGGAAGGTAGGAACCCCTTTACGGAGTCCGGAGGTTCCTGGTTTTTGGTCATCAAAGGGTGTTGTAGTAACGGTACGAATTGTCATAAAGCAATTAGACCTATAATTTAGTATGCTGCTATACCTATGCTTAGGTAGGGTTCATAACCACTTTACGTTATTTAAGGTCAGGTTTATATATAGATCAGACTAGAGGATGAGTTCGTTACTGTAGGGTGGGTTAGACGGTGATAATATATGAAACTGCTGAGAATGTTTTTATCCGTCGTAACCCACCATTATTGAAATATCGGTAACTAATCCTTTATAAGTTAGAAAACAATTAGAAGTTTCGCATTGACAGAAAATAAAGATTATGCTGTCAAAGAATTCGGGGCTGAAAGCTTTTCTATAATAAACTCCCTGGCTACTTCTTGGTGCGCGTTCCCTTGCGCCGTACGACGGCGCGGG
>NETF01000114.1 GCA_002172675.1 unicellular cyanobacterium SU3 | reverse complement strand
TATCAGTGGGAGCTAATGTATCTGTTAATTGGCAAAGTCACTATTATGCCATGTTCAAGACATTACCTTGCAATCGCCAGACTATCTTAACTCAAATGGTTAACAGTTTATTTGGTCGTCAATGTCCTACTATCTTTATCATTAGAAATGTATCCTTTATTACCATAAAGTTTATCGAGTACACCATTTTTCTTTACACTGTTTTTAAATGCATTTAAAGCTTGAAGACCATTGAAACTATTGATGTTTTTGAGCCAAGTAGCTGTAATTACAGGCGCGCTATATAATGATTTTGATGTTTCAATATCTTGTCCCCAAAATAGCCATCCTGGTAGGGTAGAATCAGGATTATTATTGGAAAATCCTAATGCAGATTGAATAAATTGTTCTGTTAGCGATGGTTGTAGCAAGTTGTGCAAAGAAAAAACTGTGTTATTTCTACTGTCAAAATGAATGTTATGGTACTTAATATTTCCATTCTTTTCGATTTTATCTACTGTACTTCTGTGTTGACCATCGGCATCGGCATATAGATTTGGTGACAGCATTGTTCGATAAAGTGAAGAATAAAAACTGGTAACCAACTGCATATCGGATGTTCTTATATCTATTTTTTCAAGTGATTTATTCCATTTTTCTTTTGCTTCCAACATCACTTCTTGAAAATTCCAATTTTTAATTTCAGTCTTAAGAGTATTCAAAGCAGCCTCTTCACTTACAGATGAAAAAGCAATTTTAAGTAAGATGGGTTCTTTATTGACATTGCCAAAATGGAATGCACCAGTTACAAATTTGCTAGAGGCTTCGTTTGCGTTTTTTTGGATAATTCCATTTTCTATTAGTTGATAAGTTTCAATTTTTCTGGAAAACTGAGCCGCAAAAAATATTTTTTTCTGAGGCAGCAATCCTTTTGCAAACCGGTACCCAGCTATTGTCATTGAATCGTCTTCAACAAATACATAAGCATCTGTATTGATTTGATTTTTTAAAGACCAACTTAAGTCAATCAAGATAGTGGCGCTATCACTTTTTGGAAATTGATAGCCATGAAGTGCACTTCTTTCTGTAGTTGTAACTTCGGCAAAAATATCATTTTGAGACAGTTTTAAGCCATAATAGCCTGGCGAAGCTTGTTCATTGGCATGCAAAAATGTAGAAATAAAACTCTGTAAGTATAATCTTCCACCTCCGGTAGTGTCATTTACTACATCTCGAGTTGTTGGCATAATTAATACATCTAATAATTCGGTATTCATTACGCCATTTAAATGCAAGTGATTGAAGCCAACGATTTGTTCCTTATCGTAATCATAGCTTGAAACCTTATTGCCAGTATTCCAGCCATTATTTGGACTTACTTGTAGCATAGAAAAAGGCAAACTCGCTCCAGGGAAAGTGTGGCCATAGTTTTCAGTTCCAATGAAAGTATTTACAAATTTTGCTATGTCAGTAGCATTTTCATTGTCTGTATTAGTTGAGCAGGCACTCAAAATATACAGAGAAAGATATAACTGAATTGCTCTTTTCATGGAGCCAAATTACATTACATACTTCATAAAACAAGAAAATTGTAAAGATGTAGGAGTAAAATTATCTAATCAAGTTTCAATAGGGAGAATAACATTAAATGTACTCCCTTTTCCTTCTATAGACTTAAGGGTTATTTCTCCTTTTAATTTTAGCAAGGTTTCCTTTACAATGTATAGTCCAATGCCAGAACCATTTCCATTGTTACTAACCCTAAAAAACATATCGAAAATATCGTATTGATATTGATCGGGAATGCCAATCCCATTATCTGAAACGGAAAAGATAAAGTTTGTTTCATTTCTGAAAACTTCCAATTTAATATAAGATTGATCAACATAATTACTGCTATATCTTATTCCGTTACTAATTAGGTTATTCAGTATAATTGATATTCTATTTACATCGGATTTAATAAAGGTTTTTTCAAAAATATTATTGATGATTTTTATTCCTTGATCTTCAATAGATGGCTTAAAGTGAAGCAAAAGCTCATCTACCAATTCTTTCAAATCGATATTCTCGTAGATAATTTCTAGGCGATTATTTTTTGAGTAATCGAGTATGTCCAAAATAAATTCGTCAAGTTTATTCATACTTTGACCAATTAGGTTGAGGTACTCGTAAATTTTATCCTTATCGTCTTCGATTTGGGCAATATTTACCAAGCCCATGGTAGAGGCTATTGGTGACCTAAGGTCATGTGAAATACGATAGACGAAACTATCGAGCTCTTTGTTAAGCTTGTTCAATTCATTGTTATTTGCTTTCAATTTATCATTGAATACTAGCGTCTCTTTGAGCAAATTATTAATTTTTTCCTCCTTTTTCTTTTTCTCAGTAACATCCGTGATTTTAACTAAGGTAATCCGCTCATTGAGAAAAGGAATTGATTTAGCAATCCGATTTCCCCAAAAGTGTTTTCCTAGTTTAGATTTACAAAGAATTTCTTTCTCCTTATCATTAAGGTTCCCTTCTTCGGAATCTTGTTGCTTGTTATTAAGAGGATTGGCCTCAAGTTCCGACATATTTTCACCGATTATTTCCTCTTTTGAATTACATTCAAACAAGTGTAAAGCAGTATCGTTGCAATCAATAATCCGATTGTTATTATCATTGATAAGAAATAATGCATCTGAAGATTGATTGAAAACAGAGGTAAATAAAGTAAGGGTTTTCTGCAATTCCGCTTCTGCAGCTTTTTTTTGAGTAATATTATTTCCAACTGCCTGAATCTCTGAAATTTCGTTTGGTACAATAGAAATAGTATAGAACTCCCATTCGACAAATACGGTCAGTTTATTGGGTAATTTCATTCTAAGGGTAACAATCGCCATGTTCCCTGGGCTGGCTAAACATTTTTCTATGGCGTTTTTCCAAAGATGAATATCTTCAGCATCGATTAGTGCCGAAATATTTTGGGTTGAATAATTATCTATTTTAACATAGAAAAGAGATTGAAAACTTTTGTTTACAAAAGTAAAATTACCTTCAAGGTCGGTTCTAATAAGAAAATTTAACTGAGAATGAATGAGGGAGTTTAATCGGTATTCCTGTTGTATCAGCTCATTTTGCGCTTTTAATATGCCTTCAGATAGCGCATGTGTCTCTATTATTAAATCTTCAATTTTTGACTGGTGCTTCTTAATCTCAGATAAATCATTGATTTGTAAGAAGTAGCATGAATCTTCTTCAACAGCATAGCGATTATATTTAACTCCAACATTAATGCGCTTATTAGTTAAAGTTTTATGCTGTTCTAATTTAAATAGCGATTCAATAGGAACATTTTCCGCTTCTTCTACTAGTAAATCTTTGAAATTTTCAACGAATTGGTTTTCTGTAAAACCATAAAGTTTTCTTGCTGAAATATTACTGAATAAAATTGAAAGATTATCACTAAGAATTAATGTGGGAATTGGAAGCTGTTCAAGCAAAACTAGACTTTCTTTGTCTTGATTAAATACTTTTGAAAAGCTAATATTCATGCTGTAATGTTTACAATTTTGAATTTTGTAAAGTTAAATTGCTCCTAAAAAATTGCCTTTGGCATTTGACTTTTGAAGAGTAGAGATGCAGAATTTTAAAAAATATCTCAATATTATTCTTTTAAGTTAAGTAACTTTTAACAATATAGCTAACTAGAATTCTAAAAATATTTATTAGAATGTTTTATATAGTTTAGTTATCTATTCTATTGAAAATCAATAGTTACCTTCCATATTCGATTTGTTATATAAATTAGTAAAATATTGAAAAAGTACAAATATGATTCATATGCTGAGATTTTTCGAATAAGATACATTTATTTTATAGTGGAATTTCGGAATCAGAAGTAAATTTTCTTTGTAAAATACT
>NETF01000113.1 GCA_002172675.1 unicellular cyanobacterium SU3 | reverse complement strand
AATTCCTCAACTTTCTTTAGGCTTTCCAAGGCTTATTGCTAAAATAAATGATGTTGACTATCTACATTACTTAGTCTATCTTTGGGATGACTTTTGTTATTCTTCTGCCTAGAGTGATGAAAGAGGGCTATTATGTCCAGAATGTCCTCTAATAAGTTCAGTAATGTCTTCTAAATAATCATGCCAATCTTCAAGAAAATTATCAAATCCTATTGCTTCAATTTCTTTAGCAACATTTTCAGTAATAGCTATATCAGCATAATGTTTAGCTTTGTCATGATAATTCTTGTTTAAATCATGAATACAGAAAGCAATAACTAAAAGTTTTAATTCTGTATCTGTTACTCCATCTTGTTTTAAAATCTTTTCTAAAGAAAGAATTATAAATACCCCTGAAATTGCATGAGCATAGAGTGACTGTCCATTATGTCCACCCCATTGAATGGTTTTTTGATATTTACGGAGCCCTTTGTTAGCAACTTCTTCGACGAATTGAGTCAAGATAGGCTTATCTGTGAGTCCAATGAATTGTGAAAAATTTGACGACATTTGTACTGTAACTTATTCCTTTTTACGATGCAATAGTGTACTTAACTTACTTGTTAATCCCAATATAATCCGTCAAACTAGAAATGTCAGCCCCTTATACTGACTTTTTTATTTAAAGTGGACGTACACTTATGGGACGTAAAGGAGAATCGATCACCCTCTCAATGAGGGAAGAGCATAAACAAGAATTAGAGACTTTAGCCTCTGAATATGGAATGACTTGGGGAGACAAGCCCAATATTTCCCGATTATTGAAAGCGATCGCCCAAGGAAAATTACGCATTGCTCCTAATCATGATTGGACACAACAACGAATCAGAGCTTTAGACACCGCTCGGAAAACCTTGATTGATGCAGGAAAAATGGATGAAGCTCTTGAGATAGCCAAACTACTACAAGAGCGTAGTGAGTTAACTATCCCCTTTCAACGAGATATAGAGCAATTTCTAGAAGAACCTCAACCACCTTGGCGACAAAAGATAGATAATTTTATCCGTCGTCAACAACCCTTTCGTTTAACATACCAAGATGCTGCTGAACGGAACTGGCAATTTACAGTTAGGTTTGCTGAAGTTCAATCCATCGAGAAACGGCAATATTTATTGTGTCGTACTGATGAATCAGAGGGCAATCAAGACATATCAGAATTATCCCATAATTGGACATTACGCTTAGATCGAATTTAAGATGCTACCGTGGTATCCATTGATACACCTTGGTTAGATCATTTAGAACTTATTAAAGTGTCCTTTGAATTAAGAGGGGGATTGGTATTTGCTTATCGTAGCAAACCTCATGACTTAAAAATAGAAGATATTGAAGATACACCCACAACAAGAAGAGTAACAAGACAGATTTTTAATACCTTTTGGTTTTTCCGTGAAATCGCTGCTTATTATGGTGATTGTGTCATCATTGAACCTGAAAAGGTACGTTTACGTTATCTTGAAAAAATTAGAGGTTTATGTGAGCAATATCAAGTCCATGAAAACTCCCAATGCTAACTATAAATTCCTCCTATCTGAAGATAAATGTTCTCTAGCCAATTCTGTTACCATCCTCCCCCGATGGGTGCGATTAAGAAACCCGATTTGCAGTAGATAAGGCTCATAAACGAATGCCGCTAAGTTATCCGGAGTTATCAGGCGATCGAGGCGAACGGAAAAAGCCAAAAATCTCTGCTATACCTGGGTTTGCGACCAGTTTACATTAACTAGATTTATGGCAAAAGGCCCTCATCCAACCCAAGTTTTGATACAACAATTTAACATAGGCATCGGACTCCCATTTCAAGGGTTATTAAAAAAGGAAATAATTGAAGATAGTTTAAAAGAAATTGGGGTAAAATATAAAAGTAGGATTTATAATCCTATTGTGATAGTGTGGTCGTTTCTTTCCCAAGTATTAGATCCTGATCATAGTTGCCAAAATGCCGTTAGCAAAATTATCTCATATTTGGCATCTGAAGGTCTAGAAACTCCATCAGAAAACACAAGTGCTTATTGCCAAGCTCGGAAAAAATTACCCGAAAAATTATTCAAAAAGTTGTTAGAAACCAGTGCTAATCATAATGAGAAAAAAGTTGATAAAAAACATTTATGGCATGGTCGTTGTGTTAAAAGTATTGATGGCTCCACTGTGTCAATGCCTGATACATTGAAAAACCAGGAAGCTTATCCACAGCATGGTTCGCAGAAAAAAGGTTGTGGTTTTCCCCTGGCAAAAATTGGGGTATTATTTAGTTACGCTACTGGGTCAGTTGTTGGGATAGTTATTGATATTTTTAAGATTCATGATATCAAGTTAGCTAGAAAGTTAACTGATTATTTAGACCCAGGTGATATTCTCTTAGGCGATAGAGCTTTTTGCAGTTATATAGACATTTATTTCTGGAAAAAGAAAGGGATAGATAGTGTTATGAGGTTGCATCAAGGACGCTTACAAAAAGAGAAGAAAAGCGCACCGCCCGCGCTGAGGTTTCCTCAGCGTATAGGACGGAGCAAGCAAGACCCAAATATACAGTAAGTCCTCCCTTTAAAAAGAAAAAGAAAACAAGGCAGTGTCCACACGATCGCTTAATCTTATGGGAAAAACAAAAGTCTAAACCTAAAGATATATCGAGAGAAGATTTTGATTCTCTCCCCAAAGATTTAGTATTAAGAGAAGTTCATTGCTATATTTGTATTCCAGGGTTTAGAACCAAAGAAATCATTGTCGTAACAACTTTAATAGATGCGGTTGAATATCCATCGAGTGATATTTTAGACCTTTATGATTCCCGATGGCAAGCTGAGGTTAACTTAAGGAATATCAAGACAACCTTGGGAATGGATATTTTAAGTTGCCAAACCCCAGAAATAGTACGAAAAGAAATTTACGTTTATTTATTAGCTTATAACTTATTAAGATCGATTATGTACGAAGCAGGGATTACTTTTGACCGTAAACCCATACGTTTATCATTACAAGCTACTAGACAACACCTAGATAATTTTAGCAGTAAATGGGTTGATAAACCCAGGAAAAGAGTGAAGAAAATGTATAAAACAATGTTGAAAAAGATAGCTGACAGTTATGAGAAGAGGAGAGTTGGCCGAGTCGAACCAAGAGTCCGAAAACGTCGTCCGAAAGCCTACCCATTAATGCAAGAACCTCGTGCAGTTCTTCGGGCTAAAATGAAATCCGCATGAAATCCGCCTTGGATCAGCGATCGCCTGATAACTCCGGATAACTTAGCGGCATTCGCTCATAAACATCCTCAATGGTTTTCGCATCTTCTCCTGTCGAAGCTGCTACAGTTTCTAATCCCACTGGCCCACCATTAAAGTTGTTGATCATGGTTTCTAGGATCATCCTATCTGTCCAATCTAAACCCCTTGGGTCAACTTGGTAAAAATTCAACGATTCAGCAGCCACCACCTCGGTTATACTTTGGTGTTTATGTACTACTTGGTAATCTCTAACCCGTCTTAGTAATCTGTTAGCAATCCTCGGAGTTCCCCGCGATCGCCTGGCTATTTCCATTGCCCCTGATTGAGTAATCGCAACGTCTAAGATTTTCGCTGTTCTTTCAATGATTAAGGCTAGTTCTTCGGGTTCATAAAATCGTAATCTTTCAATGAGTCCAAAGCGTGCTGGCTCCGCCAGATCCCCTTGGGATCGCGTAAAGGAGAAGTTAAAGAACCCACCAAGGTAAATTTAGGAAGGGGAATACTCAGTAGATCACAAAGTCAGCTTGAGACAAGCGATCGCCACCAAAATTCATAAGTTTAAATTATGTAGCAGGAGAAGGGAGAGGTAAAATATCATTGATGGGAATATAAACATCTTTTACTGTGCCA
>NETF01000112.1 GCA_002172675.1 unicellular cyanobacterium SU3 | reverse complement strand
ATCGGAATGGAAGTAATGCACGAGCGCAACGCTCACAACTTCCCCTTAGACTTAGCTTCTGCTGAGCCTGTATCTGCTCCTGTTATCAATGGTTAATTCCTTTGATAATAACTGAATAATACAAAAAAGCACTCCCAAGTTTGGGGGTGCTTTTTTGTTATGTTTGTTAAGCTCAGATTTTTATAAAGCATTTTTCGGACTCACTCGGTACACTTAATACCAATTCTCAAAAGTGACTGGAGACTTAAGTAGTCTGTCTTGGTGCGCGTTCCCTTGCGCCTTGCGAAGGCGCGGGGTCGCACCGCATTGCGAGGGGGAATATCAACATTAAGCTTTGATTTTCATTAAAAATACCCCGAAGCCGAAGCCGCGAGGAGCAATAGCGACGTGGCAGACTCTCTAGCTATTTCTGAGAATTGGTATAACACCTGCCTCCTGCCCCTCACAAGTATGAGAACTGCTATAATTGCGATCGCTATAAATATATAAATGAATAAATTTTGATGAATAGCAGAAGGATTAAGATTAATGGCAATGGGAATTGATGATTTTTTATTAAGTGTTATTACTGGATTAATTGCTAATGCAATTACTGCCCCTATTGATAATAGTGTAACTTCTGTATTCCAACGTCGCAAAATTGAGCGTCGGGTAGATAATGCTGTAGATAAAGTTGTTAAACCTATTTTAGACTTTTTACAGCAAGAAAAAATAACAGAACATCAACAACGTCTTTTAGTTGAAGCTTGTCGGGACGACTTAACAGAATTGGCAAATAATCCTGAAAAATTATTTCAAGGCTCATTAGATGGACAAAAAATCTTTGATAATTTATATAGTGGAGAAGGAAAGAAGTTACCAGAAACAATTAGGGATGAAAAATTAGAGGGAGTTTATAGTCTTTTATTTCCTCGTATTGCGACTGTTGTTTGTAAAATTCCTGCGGCGGTTAAAGATTGGGAAAATGAAGCTTGGACAGAAAATTATCGTCGTTTGGATGAATTAGCAGAAGACTTAAGAAAACTATTTGAACAAGTTGATGCTTTAGGGAAAAATTCTGATTATCAAGCTGATGAAACATTGGAATTAATTAGACGAACTTTAGCACAAAAAATAGGTTTAAAACTTGATATTACGGGCTTAAGATCAGAGAGTCCATTATCAGGTAAATTTGATAACTTTTTTATTCATCCTGAGTTACTTGAAGTTATTACAAAGGTTGACGAAACAGAGCAAATAAAAAAACAGTTTCCTGGAAGAGAATCAACTTCAATAAAAACCTCTGACGAAAGCTTTAAGCATTTTACCACGAATAAAATAAAAGTAATTATAGAAGGCGCACCAGGTTCAGGTAAGTCTACTTGGTCGAAATGGTTACAAAAAGAAATTGTTAACAGTAAAGTATTTACAGGAATTGGTATTAGAGTTGAATTACGAAGCTTTAGTAACTTAACTAACTTACCTAATGTACAAACTTTAATTCGAGAAACAGTTAATCAAAATATTGCAGAAGAAATTACTTCTGAAAAAATTAGAAACTGGTTGGATAAGCAAAAAATAATTTTTATTCTAGATGGCTTTGATGAAATTTCACCTCAACATAGGGAGCGGGTAAAAGAATGGGTTTTAGACTTAGAAAGTGCTATTAACAAATGTTCCATAATTATTACTTCTCGACCTCTAACAACCGATCATTTACAAGACTTAAAAAATCAAGACTGGAAACAATGGAATATTGAATCTTTTGATGAACCTCGAATTATTGATTATATTAACCGATGGTATCAATATTCCGAATTATTACAAGATAGCGATCGCTCGATAGATGCTACTGACATTGCTGAAAAATGGCGCAATGATCCGACTATTGAACCATTAACAGGAAATCCTTTATTACTATCTACTTTGTTAATGGTAAATCATCTTGACGGTAGTCTTCCTAGTGGTCGTTCTGAACTCTATAAACGTTATGTTAAAGGAATGTTAGGGTTATGGGATGATCGTCGAAATGTTCAAGCAACTCCCATTAAATTAACACTACAACAAAAGGAACAATTATTAAGAGGAATTGCTCTTGATTTACATTTACAAGAGAAAGATCAGCTTGATGAAACAGAAATGATCGAGTTGGTTAAAAAGTGGCTCAATAAACTAAAATTTAATTTTGCGGTTGAGGATGTTTTACAAGTTTTAAGGGAAAGAACAGGCTTAATTATTGGACCAGGAATTTACAGCTTTGTACATAAAAGTGTCGGTGAATATTTTGTTGCTGATACCGTATTTCAAGGGGATCAAAAAGATGAATCAGAAGAAACAATAGATCGATTATATCTATTAAAGCATCAAAAAGATGATCGCTGGAAAGTTGTTATATTTTTATGGGCAGGCATAGCATCTGTCAGTGATTTAGTTTCGTTTATTGATGCTTGTAAGTCAGCCAATAATTATTCATTAGCTTATGGATTACTTTATGATCAATATGATAAAATTCCTTCTGAAGATAGAAGAAGATTATTGTTAGAGTTAATTCATGATGATAAACTCAAAGAAAATAATATTGAAGAGTTTTTTGGCGAACCAATGACGGGATTTGCTTATCTTTCTTCAATTCCTCATTTTATGAACATTGAAAATTATCATCACTTTGTTGATGTTTATCTTAATAATGTTTCAGGCTATCAAGACATAAAAACTATATATATAAAAGCTATTGATATTCAAGATTTAATTGTAAGTGATATATTAGAAAGTCAAGGATATATTAGAGATTTAGTTTTAACCGAGTTTATTTTTTCTTTCAGAGACATTGAGGAATGGAAATCATTTTTAATACTGCCACATACTACTTATTTTAATTTATCGAAAACAAATTCTTTAAGCGATATAATATATTATAATGTGTCTCGGTCTTGCAAAGATAATCCATATATTATTGAATCAATACTTAAGATTTTGAGTAGAGTTTTTCCAGAATCAAAACAAATTATTCCTTTATATTTAATAGTGACTATTGTCGATAAAATACAACGGATATTTAAGGAAATACAATTTTTTGGTGATTTTATAAGTAGCAAAAAAATGGTGGTTGATTGCGATAGTATTTTATTACTCTTATCAAAACAAAGTTATCAAAATATTGATTCAGTATGGTTACAAGGAACTTATCAATGGAAATTATCTCAAGAAGATAAAGAAAACATTGATCTTCTTACAACTTTTATAGAAAGACTTGAAAAACTTAATAATCAAGGATTAATTGAAAAAGATGAAAATTATGAAGGAGCGATGAACTTTATGCACAAATTAATAGAGCGAAGAGAACGAGAAAAAGAACAATATCCCTTGGATAAACTTAAACATGAAGACTTTCTACTCTTTGAAGAAGACAAAAATAATGTGTAAATTAAATACATCAAATAAATTACGCTAAATGTGTTTTTAGTGACTTGCTTTTGAAATGTCTAGCACTTCTCATACTTATGAGGCTTCACCGTTTATTTTTCTAAAATTAATTCTATCCCTTGGTCAATAATAGCAGTTTTATCAACCAATTCCGCAAGTTCTTCTGCTTCATATCTGCCTTCAAAAGCTTCTCTTGCAGCAGCCTTTAACCCTAAGTCATAAGCATCTTCTAAAGTTTCTTGTAGCTCTTCTTTTGTAAGATAAGTTTCTTTAGTTTTCCGTCTTTTATTTGTCCGTTGAATTTCTTTTACTGCATTGGCAATAGATAACTGCCATGAGCGTGTTGTTCTGTTTTCGGCTGCTTGTTTTATCAAATGTAACAGTAAAAATTTACTAAAATTAAAAATCTTATTGAGTTTATCATCTTTGCTCATTTCTGTTAACCTGAGTTCGATATAAGATAATCGGCTATAATTTAGTCACTGAGAGAATTACAGGCATTTTCAATTATTTACCAGTTCTCAATTACTGTTGATTAATGAGAATAGAATAGACTTATCCCAAGCTAT
>NETF01000111.1 GCA_002172675.1 unicellular cyanobacterium SU3 | reverse complement strand
TATGGAAGAAGTAATACATCGCTGTGAGCCATGTATTACTTGGCTTGCCTATCCCTATCGTTTCGTTGACAATTCTTTTTATACTTCACTTTGAAATACGTTTAGATTACTTTCGCCAACAGTATCATCCCTTCGGGATCGCTATTGCTTATGCTGCATGGTGTGGTTTGGGACAACAGTAATCAATTTCTTGATTATAACTATTAGAATTGAACGTTAATCGAGATCAGAGTTGCTAAAGTCAGCAATGATAGGACAATGATCCGAAAGTCGCAAGGCAGCACTAGGAAGATTACCATTAATGCGTTGACAGTTATTGATACCACAGTATCCTTGAGAAATTCCCTGAGTATTGATTAATTCTTCACTGTCACTAGAGACAAGAATATGATCTAATAACCCCGGTCGTTTTTGGAAATAATGACTACAACTGGGTTGAAGCGATAAAAGTGTAAAACCAGGAATTTCAGTTTTGACTTTCTCTTCTAATTCTTCAATTTCTTTTTGGGCGGTAATTCCTCCGTCAATTCCCATTGTATTGAAATCCCCAAGAATAATAATGTCTCCATCAATGTTGACTAAATCTTTAGTGACTTCATCAATACGTTCTAGAGCAGTTCTGCGAGTCTCAATATCTTTCTCTCCTCTCCCAGAATCAGAATGAACCGATACAGCATAAAAGTCGAATCCGGGGGAGGTTATTGGTTGAAAATAAGCCATATAACCAGGTCTTAAATTATCCTTACAGCTTTCCCTTGCCTCAGCTGCTCGTCCATTAAACTGCCAAATTTCTTTGTTTTGTTCTGGTTTAACCTTATTACCATTGTAAAGAAAACCTACGTGCTGATTAGTCGGACTACCACAACCATTAAGAATAACTTGCCAATCTCCATCGGTATCCTGATTAAGTTTTGATGTTACTTGTTTCCAAGCTTGATTGCCAGAAGAAGTTGTTTTTATTTCTTGAACCGCTAAGACATCAACATCCATCCAAGCAATGGTACAGGATAACCAATCTAAGTCCGTTTTTTGATCGCTATCATTACTATTTCCTGGACCTCCATCGGGAAACCAGCGTATATTCCAACTGGCTAAACGAAGAGATTGAGACTCAGAACGGGGGAGTCTTTGCCCACTATCAACGATTGCTCGACAAGCTTCTTTTGAAGACCATACAGTGGTTCCATCATCAGGAATAATCGGCGGTGTGGGGGGTATCGGGGGTGTGGGAGGTATGGGATTAGGAATTTGCCCTAAGACTTGAGCAACATATTTTTCTACTATCCATCCCTGTTGATCATCGGTTTCAATTTTTAACCAACGTTTATCATCATCAGTATCAACCACCGAAGCGATCGTTCCATCTGGTAATCTTCCCTTTAAACTTGAGGAAGCAGTTTCGTGAAGTGGGACTCCAATGGGTTTTGTTGCCTTGAGTTCTACTTGCTGTCCTATTTCTACCTCTAAAGCTAGGGCTGGATTAACTAACAAACAGCCCATCAAAGTTAATATAACTAAGATTAAACTAATAAGTTTTTGTTTCATAAGTTTTCTCCTAATGATTGAACAAACTTCCCCTTATTATCCTTACTTATTGATGGTTTTAATATAAAAAAATGTAACTTAAACTGGTCTTAACTTCTTTTAAAGATAATATGAGTTATGTTTGAAGAACCTATGAAAATTTGTTTCAAGATTTTAACTGGAAAAAATTCTCAGATAAATCGTTTCATACCATTGTTTTTGAGACGTTTCATCAATGGTTCCATAAGGAGGAAACGCTGCATATTTTAAGGTTTGGTCTAATCGTATGTGCATCCAAGGAACGCCATGACCATGTGTATTACACCACATAATCTGCTCATCAATAATAGCTTGATACGTTAATTTTCCCACTTCTTTCCATAACGTTTGAATCAACTTATTATCTGCATTACGACAAAAATCTGCAATATGACCATAATCTCCTGTATCTTTGGGAATTAATAAAAGGGCATCTCCTGATAAATTAGGAAACGTTGTAATTAGCTCTTCATGGGATAGTTGATTGAGATATTTACGGTAAGCCGAAGGATTTGATGAAGGAAATTGGGAAGGTACTAAAACAGCAAAAAAAGGATAAGTTTTAGCAAATTTAGGATGTATAGGAACGGGTTTCCATTGGAAATCAAAGGGTATTTCGGCTAAGATTTGATTCCATAATTCTCTAAATAATGAGTCTTTGACTAACCCTTCGGCAATGGTTAACCAACTATAAGGAATTCCTTGTTTATCTACCAATTGAATGACCGTTACCGCTTTACCATTCAGGTGAATGATCGCTGTGTTTATTTGAACATTATTTAAGTTCCTATTAGAACAGTTTATCATTTTAATCAAATTGAAAACAAAAGGGGTCACAAAAGCGCATTTCTCTGTTTTTGTCTTGGAGACAACAACTTAGCCAATTAGCTGCCAATTAGCTTCTCCCATTTTTTCAGAATTTGTCCCAATGTTTAATACCTTTATAGATTTAAAGTATAAAGGTATTAAACGTTTATAGGTTTAATTGTTTCCGTAACTGTTGCTCATTCTTAATTTGACTCCAATCGATATCTTGTGATTGTAATAAAGAGATCGCTACTCCGACCAAGTGTTGAGGATAAACTCGTTCATTAGGAGGAACCGGTTCGTCATTGTTCTCCCTAACTTCAAAGGCTTTATCTGTCAACCAATCTTTTTGAGATTTATTGACTTTAATATTAATATTCACCAGTTTATCTTTACTACTAGACTTTTTTGTTTTTTTGGTAACAGTTTTTTTCGATCCTACTTCTTTATCCTCCTGAGTCACCATTTCAGTTGAAGAGGTGGCGTGGGGCGAGGTGTCCTCGCCCCCTTGTGACCGCCGTGTTGTTTCCGTCATCTGTCCTTGAGCAGACGTTTGCTTAATTCCTGAAAATTGACCAAGGGTTCCTAATTTTCCTAATCTACTTTTATTCATAACTTTTAACCTATTAATATTTAATACTTTTAACAGTATAACGTATAAACGTTTAATACCTTTATAGGATTCTCTTGGTGCGCGTTCCCTTGGCGAATTCGATAGACTTCGTCCCTCTTCGAGTCCGCCGGGGTCGCACCGCTAATTGAACCATAAACTTTGACATTCAGCGGCTAAGGCTCGATACGCTTTTGCTCCATTGGAACGAGAGGAATATTTTGTGACAGGAACTGCATGAGCGATCGCTTCAGCAACGGCAATATTTTCAGGGATAATAGTTTGTAATAAAGTGTATCCTAATACGTTGGCGGCTTCGGTTAAAAGTTGTTCAGCTTCTTTGGTGATTAATAAACGAGAACGATGACGGACGCGCACAACATCAATAGGTACATGAGGCCGTTCTTCTCTGATTAACTGCACCGCTTCTGATAACCCCTTTAATACAGCCGGTTCACAAATGACCGGAATCAGAATGCGATCGCTACTCAAAATAGCCTGTACCGAAGTGATCCCCAACCCTGGAGAACAATCCATTAAACAGATATCATAATCATTCAACTTAGCTAAGGCCGGTGTAAATAAATCTTGATCCGTTTGCAGTTGAAACATCTCTAACGCCCCAGGAATGAGAAAGAGATTTTTAACCTGAGTGGCCATTGCTTGCACGTCATCCCCTTGTAAAAAATCTAAGGCTGTTGGCATATCACCATCCAATCCTAAACCAAACGATAATGTACGCTGACCATCCAAATCGATCAGTAACACCTTTCTTTTCGCTGTTGTGAGACTAGCCCCTAGATTAATGACAGTGGTAGATTTACCAGTGCCCCCCTTAAAATTAAATACTGCTACTTTTAACATATTATTGTATTAAGGTTTAATACCTTTATGAGTTTATAGGTTTATAGTTTTATGAGTTAATTAGTTTATAAGATTAAGGGTTTAAATGTTATGTTCCCCTTACCACATGATTTCTTTAACCTCTACTATAGGGTTTGCTGAATAAAAGCTAAACCCTCATTATTAAAAGGTTACACTTATACTCGATGAGGAAAAAAGATCAGCTAGTGCAGCTAAAAACCGCTAAAATTGGTAGAAAGACCTCGCAGTTGTTAGAC
>NETF01000110.1 GCA_002172675.1 unicellular cyanobacterium SU3 | reverse complement strand
AATTCCTCAACTTTCTTTAGGCTTTCCAAGGCTTATTGCTAAAATAAATGATGTTGACTATCTACATTACTTAGTCTATCTTTGGGATGACTTTTGTTATTCTTCTGCCTAGAGTGATGAAAGAGGGTTAATAATGAAACAATTTTTCTCCTGACTCCTGACTCTTTGCCCCGAAGGGGCGATTAAGAACAATTTTGTGTGCGATCGCCTTTTTCGATAGGTAAAAGGCGATCGCATTTTTTTGCAAACCCAACGCTGAACCCTGAACTCAACTTACCCAGTTGGCAAAACGTGACAAGTATGGAAACAATGGTTAAATATAAAATAAAAATAATACTGTCACCAACTAGCCGATGAACGACAACGCAACTGCTAAGAACCGCCTTCTGGGAGAATTTGACTATTATTTATTTGGCCAAGGAGATCACCATCGCATCTATGAGAAGATGGGGGCTCATTTGGTTGAGATCGATGGGGTGTCAGGGGTCTACTTTGCCACTTGGGCCCCAAATGCTTATGAAGTCGCTGTAGTGGGAGATTTCAACAACTGGAACCCTGAAGCGAACAAGATGGAGAGAACCGAAGTAGGAATCTGGGAATTATTCATTCCTGGGATAAAAGTCGGCGATCTCTATAAATATTCCGTTAAAAATCATCATCATCACTGTGTCTATAAAACCGATCCTTACGGTTATCAACAGGAACTCCGTCCTGCTACAGCCTCTATTGTAGCCGATCTTTCTACCTATACTTGGAACGATCAACAGTGGATGGACAAACGGGAACGCACTAACCCCGAAAAGCAACCCATGTCTGTCTATGAAGTCCATTTAGGATCGTGGTTACACGACAGTGTTAATAACCCCCCTAAAGAGGGACCGAATCTTCCGGTCGAACAAAAACCGGGGGCCCGTTACCTCAACTATCGAGAACTGGCAGAAAAATTAATCCCCTATGTTAAAGACATGGGTTACACTCATATCGAGTTACTCCCTGTGACAGAATATCCTTTTGACGGATCTTGGGGTTATCAAGTGGTTGGTTTTTATGCACCCACTTCTCGCTACGGTCCCCCTCAAGATTTTATGTACTTTGTCGATAAATGTCACCAAGCCGGTATTGGGGTAATTTTGGACTGGGTTCCTGGCCATTTTCCTAAAGATCAACATGGCTTAGCTTATTTTGACGGTGGACCTTTGTATGAATACGCTGATCCTCGTAAAGGAGAAATTGCAACTTGGGGAACCTTAGTTTTTGACTACGGACGCAATGAAGTAAGGAACTTCCTCATTGCTAGTGCCATGTTTTGGTTTGATAAGTATCATATTGATGGCATTCGGGTCGATGCTGTGGCTTATATGATCGAATTAGATAAAGGTCGAGAAGGTAACTGGGTTCCCAATAAGTACGGGGATAACGGTCATTTAGAAGCCATCAGTTTTTTACAACATTTGAATAATACTATTTCCCATAATTATCCTGGAGTCGTAACCATTGCTGAAGACTCTACCGCTTGGGGTAATGTCTCTAAACCCACCAGTGAGGGCGGACTTGGGTTTACGTTTAAGTGGAACATGGGTTGGATGAATGATACCCTCAAATATTTAAAAGAGCATCCTAACCATCGTTCTAACTGTCATAATAAGCTTACCTTTAGTATTTGGTACGCTTTCGATGAAAAGTTCATGTTAGCCCTTTCCCATGATGAAGTGGTTCACCTCAAAGGCCATTTAGTGAATAAAATGCCTGGGGATGAATGGCAAAAAATGGCCAATGTTCGTACCTTATTAACTTATATGTTCGCTCATCCTGGGAAGAAAACTCTATTTATGGGGATGGAGTTTGGTCAGACTTCTGAATGGCGAGAATTCCTTGATATTGACTGGTATCTCCTACAATACGAACCCCACAAAGGTTTGAAACGATTGGTTCAGGATCTTAATAAAATGTATGTTCGTGAACCCGCTTTATACATGGAAGACTTTAATCGTGAAGGGTTCGAGTGGATCGAGGCTAATGATGCACCACGGGGCTTGATCTCTTTTATTCGCCGTGATCCTGCCTCTGGGGATACCATTGTCGCTGTGTGCAACTTTAAACCCTATGTCTATGAATATTACTGGGTTGGCTTACATCAACCGGGAGAATATGTGGAATTAATTAACTCTGACGCTCAAGTTTACTGGGGTAGTGGTGTTTCTAATCCTAGTGTCATTCAAGCCCGTCAATGGAATAATGCACCTTGGCCTTATGCTCTCGAAATCACCGTTCCTCCTTTAGGCGCTGTAATCTATAAATTAAAACGATAAACTATGAGTTCCGACTCAGAAGTTGAGAGTGATATATTTATGCTCCTCTAACTGTCATTGAAGTTTGAGGAGCATTATATTTTGAGGATTTACTTTTTATTTATTTATGCCTCAAGTCGATACAATAAGGGGCATCACTCTATAGGCATTTATCATGATTTTCAAAAGTTTTTGGAATCGGATTCAGTGTGGAATTGAAAGATTCACTCAGCAAACAAATCATCAAGTAAGCTGACATAACTAATTCCCACCATTTCTGAATTTGAGCATAGTGAGTCACTCGGAAATCTGCCCATCCTAGTTCACTTTTAGATTGTTTAAATCCATATTCTACCCAACTTCTTACTCTATAAATATCCCCAACTTCTTTATATTTAATCTTTTCTCCATCGCTTTGGGTTTATGTTTATTATTACGAGCTAATCACTCTACTACTATAATGATAGCAGGAAGTTTGGCCATTGCCAGTAAGTTTCTTTTCCGTGTCAATAACAAACATTTTTTTAATCCTGCTAATTTTGGCATTATTGCAGCGTTAACCTTGACTCAAGATGCTTGGGTATCCCCAGGACAATGGGGTAATGATCTTTGGTTTTTGCTACTATTTCTGGGGGCTGGTGCTATGATTTTAAAACGGGTTGGTCGTTGGGATACTTCGGCCATTTTCTTGGGATCTTATACCCTCTTAGAAACCATACGAAATGTTTGGTTAGGTTGGAGTTGGGATGTTTTAAGTCATCATTTAATGACAGGGAGTTTGTTATTATTTGCTCTGTTTATGTTAACCGATCCTCGTTCTATTCCTAATCATTATTTTAGTCGCATGATTTGGGCGATCTCTATTGCATTTTTAACTTTTATGATTCAATACTCTCTCTATCTACCAACGGCTATTTTTTGGGCTTTATTTTTCTTATCTCCTCTGACAATTATCCTTGATTATTATTGCTATTCACCTCAATTTAATTGGAAAATTTCTCCCAACAATTTAGAACTCACAAGACCTTAAATTCCTCTCTTAATCTAGCTTAATAATACAGAATTGTTTCAGCAATTATGTACGGTTACATACAGACAAGTTAGCTCTTAGTTCGTTATGTTGATTATTCACAGATTCACTACTCAAATGAGTGAATTAAGGTTAGGGAACAGAAAGTCTTAATCCTTAATTGTGAGTCAAGATAGGATTAGGACTTTTTTTCTTAATTATTTAATAATAAAGTAAGTGAGGATACAAAATTAATTTCCTATTAGGACAGGCAAAAGGCAACGAGGTTATTGCAATGTGTAATTAATTTTGCTTAGAGATTTATCTGTGGAAATACTTTTAAAAACCTGCTTATTTCTACAGCAAAGTCCGGGTTTAGATTAACTTTTAACAATAGCACCAAAATCTGCTAGAACTCGTCCATGATTACGGAGAACTCCTAACAAATTTAAACGATTTTCTCTAACTTGTGGATTTTCATCCATTACTAATACACTATTTTCTCCATCAAAAAATTCACTAACTTTGGGAACAATATCCAGTAATCCTTCTGTTAATAACTGGTAGTTTCTCTGAGATTGTGCTTGAGTTGTCTTAGACAATAAAGCCATTAAACCATCGTAAAATTCCTGTTCGGAAGACTTTTCAAATAACTCAGTTTGCACCACTTTACTAGGATCTAATTCTGTATAATTTAAGTCTCCTTTCGTTGCTAAACGGGTTGAACGGTTAACCGTTTCATAGATTTTATCTAATATTTCATTATTACGGATTTCTTGTAAAAATTCTGCCCTATCTTTGACATCTAAAAGGTTTTGTAATGCTTTGTCTGTGTATTCGACATCCGCTTCACCTAATACCGCATTAACTAAATCATAGTCGATGTTTAACTCATCTTGTAATAGGGTTTGTAGCCGTTGAATAAAGAAGGTTTGTAATGCTTCTAAGGGGGATTCTTTATCTGCATGATCCGCCATAAATGCTTTACACCCTTGTATTAATAATTGAGATAGGTTAATGGATAATTTAGCTTCCCAAGTGACACTAATAATGGCATTAGCAGCCCTTCGTAAAGCAAAAGGATCACCGGAACCAGTAGGGATCATTCCTAAGCCGAATATACTAATTAAAGTGTCTAAGCGATCGGCAATTCCGACCACTTGACCGGTTAAAGTTTTGGGCATAATATCATTAGCCCCACGGGGTAAATAATGCTCAAAAATACCTTGAGCAACTTGTTCTGATTCTCCACTAACAAGAGCATATTTTTGTCCCATGACTCCTTGTAATTCGGGGAATTCATAGACCATTTGCGTCACTAAATCAGCTTTACATAATAGGGCTGTACTTTCAATTTCTTCTTGTTCTTTTTCGTTAACTTCTAACTGTTCTGCAATTTGTTGAGCCATGTCCATGATCCGATCAACTTTGTCGCGCATGGTTCCTAATTCTTTTTGGAAAGTGACGTTTTCTAGTTCAGGTAAGTAACTGTCTAAGGGTTCGTCACAATCGGCTGTATAAAAGAATTGGGCATCGGCTAATCTTGCTCTAATGACTCTTTCATTTCCTTGAGCAATAATGTCTTTTTTGTTGGGATCTCCGTTAGCAATGGTAATGAAATTGGGTAACAGTTCATTATCACTTTTTTTGACAGCAAAATATCGCTGATGTTTGACCATTACTGTCGTTATGACTTCAGTAGGAAGCTTTAAAAATTCTGGATCAAATTTTCCTGCAACGGCGGTAGGATATTCAATTAAGTTAATGACTTCTGTTAATAAGTCGCGGGGAAGATCCGCTTGTCCTGTTAATTGTTGGGCAATAGTTTCGATGTCTTTTTCAATAGTTTCTTGACGCTGTTTCGGATCAACTTCTACATAGGCAGATCGCAAGGTTTCTACATAGTCTGATGCTTTAGCAATACTAACCGTATCTGGATGTAAAATTCGATGTCCCCTTGATAGGCGATCGCTGGTAATGGTACTATCTCCATTAGTAATTTCAATGGGTAATATTTGCTCATCACACAATACGACTAACCAACGAATGGGACGGGAAAATCTTAATTCTCCATTACCCCAACGCATAAAGCGTCTGCCTTCTAAACTATTAATCCAATAGGGAATTAATTCTTGTAAAATTTCTTTCGTCTGTCTTCCTTTTATTTTTTTTTCAATAAAAACAAAGTCCCCTTTATCAGTAGGACGAATCTCTAAATCTTTAAGCTCAACTTCCTGTTTACGGGCGAATCCTTCTGCTGCTTTGGTGGGTTTTCCGTCTTTAAAGGCTGCTTTTGCTGGTGGACCTTTAATCACTTCATCTCGATCTTTTTGTTGTTCTAGAAGTCCAGAAATTACAACAGCTAATCGTCTGGGTGTGCCGTAAACTTTAAAGTTATCAGGCGTTAAAAAGTTTTCTTCTAAACTATTAGGAATGATTTGTTTCCATTGAGCGATCGCTTCATCTATAAAATCTGCGGGTAATTCTTCTGTACCGACTTCCAATAAAAAGAACATATTGACTTCAGTTTGATAAGTTAAAATAGGTTATGGAGAAGTATATTTTTTCATTATATCATTATTAGGTTTTGGGATCTATATAATTTTTATTTTTAAGATAATTTTTACTTTTTTCTTCAAGTTTATAAGCAGAGGTAATTTGATAAATTCCTCCTACAGGTTTCGCTTTAATGCCTTGAAAACCAATGTTTTCTAACCATTCTCTAATATTACCTTGAGCATAAGTAAAAGAATAAGGTTCTCTGAATAATTTTGTTAACCATTTGAGATGTCTTAGTCTGTGTTGATTAGCATCTAAAATAATTAACTGTCCATTTGGCTTGAGTAACCGCAAACTTTCTTTAAGAATGGCTTGAGAAATTGCATTAGGAACTTCATGAAATAGCAAAGAAATAGTAATCAAATCATAGGAATAAGATGACATTTTTGTTGATTCAGCGAGTCCTTGTTTCCAGATAATTTCTTGTTGATGAGTACGAGATTTTTTATCTGCTATTGCTAACATATAGGGAGATAAATCTAAACCGATTACCTCTGCTTCTGGAAATGTGACTTTTAAGTTTATCGTGTTTGTTCCGCTTCCACAACCCAAGTCTAGAATTTTTTTAGGTTTTATAGTGATTTTTTTTAACAAATTCTGACGCAACCATTGTTCACTCGGTAAAGTAGCTAAGGGCGTTATAATATCGTAAGTCATAGCAGCAATGGGGTTGAGATAACCGTTTTCGATACCATGATAGTTAACTGATGTATAATAGGAAGGGTAAATTATCTTATTAGATTGATAAGGACGAGTAACTTCCTCCCAATTAATGGTTTTATACCATTTCATTGTTTCTTTTCCTATCATCGTCTGTATGGTTTTCTGAAAGAAATAATGGATCATTTTATTTAAGTTAGTTATCATATAACTGTTTAAGGTATTTTTCCTCAAAATAAGGATTAACATCAAGTTATTTAATCCTAAATTATAATTGATTAATGCCTAAGATGATCTAAAATAATAGATGGTTTTATAACCTATAAGATTAATGAACTTAAAAACAGAAATAAATATTATTAATCATTCTTTGTTTCAAATAATCAAAACCTTAATTAAAATAGTTTCTACTGGGTTAATTAGTGGTGCTATTATTTTGGAGTTAGTTAATATTTATGGAAACTTTAATGATTTTCACCTGCTGCATAATTTCAACTGGATATATTGGATAGGAAGAATTGCCCTTATTAGTCATGGTATAGAAGGAATTATTGCAGCTTACTATGCTAGATTACAACAAAAGAATCCCTTAAAATATAGTATCTATACTTTTTTTGTGGGAACAGTCGGTTTGCTAGAATTAAAAATAGGACAAGAAGGAAAGGAATAGATGGCCATTTTAAGCTTACAATCAGTTGAAAAAGATTTTGGAATCAAAGAGATTTTAAAAGAGGCAACTTTTAGTTTAGAT
The DNA here is from genome assembly GCA_002172675.1 of unicellular cyanobacterium SU3. Taxonomy (GTDB): domain Bacteria; phylum Cyanobacteriota; class Cyanobacteriia; order Cyanobacteriales; family Microcystaceae; genus Crocosphaera. The sequence goes on along the minus strand of NETF01000110.1, from coordinate 158,490 downwards.
GAAGGGGATAAAGTCGGTTTAATCGGTACCAATGGGTCGGGGAAATCTACCTTACTGAAAATTATAGCAGGATTAGAACCCATTGATGGGGGAGACTTATGGGTTAATTCAGGGTCAAAAATTGTTTATTTACCCCAACAACCCAGTTTAGATGAAAATCTAACGGTTTTAGAACAGGTCTTTGCTGACTGTGGAGAACAAATGGCACTGATTAGAGAGTATGAAGAAATCTCTCATAAATTAGCCCATAATCCTCAAGAAACTGATAGTTTAATGTCCCGTTTATCCACCGTCACTCAACAAATTGAAACCCTAGATGCTTGGGCATTAGAAACCAATGCGAAGATTGTTTTGAGTCAACTGGGAATTGAAAATTTTGATACCAAAATTGGAGATTTATCGGGAGGCTATCGAAAGAGAATTGCCTTAGCATCTGGCTTATTATCAGAACCGGATGCCTTACTAATGGACGAACCGACGAACCATTTAGATGCGATGTCAGTAGAATGGTTACAAAGTTATTTAAACCGTTATTCTGGAGCATTATTATTAATTACCCATGATCGTTACTTTTTAGATAAAGTTACCAATCGTATCATTGAAATTGATCAGGGTGATGTCTATGGTTATGCAGGAAATTATTCCTACTTCTTAGAGAAAAAAGCAGAAGCAGAAGCCTCCGAAATTAGCAGTCAAAAGAAACACGCAGGGGTATTAAGGCGAGAATTAGAATGGTTAAAACGGGGTCCCAAAGCTAGAAGTACCAAGCAAAAAGCCCGTATTGATCGCATTGGGGAAATGCAAAATAAAGAGTTTAAACAAGCTCAAGAAAAGGTAGAAATTAGTACCGCTAGTCGTCGTATTGGTAAGAAAGTTATTGAATTAGAAAATATTAATAAAGCCTATGATGATCGGGTTATAATTAAAGATTTTACTTATATTTTTAGTCCTCAAGATAGAGTCGGAATTATTGGAAAAAATGGTGCTGGTAAATCTACTTTAATGAATATTATTACAGGAAGAATTACACCCGATTCAGGAAAAGTAGACATCGGTTCTACCATTCATTTTGGTTATTTTGATCAACATTCAGAAGACTTATTAATTAATGAAAATCAGCGAGTGATTGATTATTTAAAAGATGTCGCAGAATTAGTAAAAACTGCCGATGGCAGTGTTATTACTGCGTCCCAAATGTTAGAAAGATTTTTGTTTCCTCCCAATCAACAATATGCCCCCATTCATAAACTATCGGGAGGGGAAAAACGAAGATTATTCTTATTACAAGTATTAATGAGTGCGCCCAATGTTTTAATATTAGACGAACCCACCAATGATTTAGATGTACAAACCTTAGCGGTTTTAGAAGAATATTTAGAAGAATTTAATGGTTGTGTAATTGTTGTTTCTCATGATCGCTACTTTTTAGATCGAACTGTCGACACGATTTTTGCTCTAGAAGAAGGAGGAAATATTAAACAGTATCCTGGTAATTACTCTGTTTATCTAGACTATAAAAAAGCATCCGAAGAGAAAGAAAAAGAGTTACAAAATCAAGCTATTGAAAAAGAGAGTAAACCAACTAAATCGACTAAAAGCAGTCAATCTAAACAGTCGAATAAACTTACATTTAAAGAAAAATACGAATATAAAGACCTAGAAGAAAAAATCCCTTTACTAGAGGAAGAAAAAGAAAAATTAGAAGCTAATTTATACAGTAATCCCCCCACAGATTATGGTGAAATGCAAACCCTAACCGAACAATTATCCCAGTTAGTCGAAGAAATTGACAGAGCTACAGAAAGATGGTTAGAATTAGCAGAAAAAGAAAGCTAAAATATTAATGTTATAATTGAAAAAAAAAGCTAAAGCTGAGGACAATATGCCTGATCAACCTAATCTAAATCTAAGAAACTTAGTACAAAAAGCATTTTATCTTGGGGTTGGTATTGCTGACTATGCCAGGGAAAAAGCCGAAATCAACTTACAAGAATTAAGAACACAAGCGCAAAAAGTTGCCGATGAAATGGTTTCTCGGGGAGAAATGAACGTAGAAGAAGCTAAGAAATATGTCGATGACATGATTCAACAAGCCCAACAAGTCAACGAAGAAACAAAAGAGAAAAATAAACAAAAAGAACCTCGTTTAATCGAAATTGTTTCAGACGATGATGAAACCAATAGCGAAGAATCAAAGAAAGAAAATTTAGATGATTTAAAACAACAAGTTGAATCCTTACAAGACGAATTAAATCGCTTAAAACGTCAATAATCAACCATATTGCTTGCTACTAGATTATTTAAACTGAATTAATATTATGGAAGATTGGCAAAAAGACTTAACAGAATGGATGGAAAACGTAGCGGTTGCTGTAGAGGGATTTGTCGATGAAGTCGGCCAGTCTGTAGAAACAGCAGCCGAAGACTTTCAAAATGATGTGGTTAGAGAAATTGATCAATTTATTGATGATGTTTTAACCCCCTTCATCGATATTTCCATCGAAGAAGAATTTCAGGGTTATTACTACTATCATGAATACCATGAAGATCCTGATTTAATGCTCTCCCCAAAAATAGAACCCACTCATAACATCCATCCTGCTTGTCGAGGTTGTATTCATTACCACGGACGACTGTATGGGAGACATTTGTTTGTTTGTGGAATGCACCCTTATGGTTCAAACACTGATACTTGTATAGACTGGGAAGGGACTAACAATAAACAGGAAGTTTCCCAACAACCCAGAGAGTAAATCGTCTTTTTTTTATCAAGAAAAACTTAATTTTAGTTCCCTCAAATAAAGTAAAGTAGAAATGATGAACCGAACTAACTTGATTTAAAAATTGGATACTATAAACATACGTATAGCCCAACTTAGTGACGGGAAAAATATTGCTAGTTTTAATCAAACAATGGCAAAAGAAACTGAAAATAAAGTCTTACTGCTTGATACCGTTTTAGCGGGAGTTAAAACTTTGTTAGAAAACCCGTCACAAGGATTCTATATTGTCGCAGAAATTGATTCAAAAGTCGTTGGATGTTTAATGATTACTAGAGAATGGAGTGACTGGCGAAATGGCGTATTTTGGTGGATTCAAAGTGTTTTTGTTTTAAAAGATTATCGTCGCCGTGGCGTTTATCGCAGGATGTATGAGTTTGTCAAAGAATTGGCAAATGGTAAAGAAGATGTTTGTGGGTTTCGATTATATGTTGAACAAGATAATCTTATCGCCCAAGAAACCTATCGCGCCTTAGGAATGAAACAACTTCCTTATCTGATGTTTGAACAACCGAAACAAGAGTAAGCTAGATAAAGGCATTTGTAACGACCTAGAATATGGCAACTATTAACGATAACTATCTCAAACTCAAAGCAGGATACCTCTTCCCCGAAATAGCAAGACGAGTCAACACCTTCGTTGAAGGAAACCCCGAAGCGAACATCATTAAACTAGGCATTGGAGATGTAACCGAACCCTTGCCCGAAGCTTGCCGAACCGCTATGATTAAAGCTGTAGAAGATATGGGCGATCGCAGCACCTTCAAAGGTTACGGCCCCGAACAAGGTTACGGTTGGCTACGGGAAAAAATCGCAGCCCAAGACTTTCAAGCCAGAGGATGTGATATCGATGCCTCAGAAATATTCGTCTCAGACGGTGCAAAATGCGATACTGGCAATATTCTCGACATTTTTGGCAAAAATAACAAAATTGCTGTCACAGACCCCGTATATCCCGTTTATGTTGATACCAATGTCATGGCCGGCCACACGGGAGACACCAATGACAAGGGAGAATATGAAGGCTTAGTTTATCTCCCCATCAGCGCAGAAAATAACTTTTTAGCAGACATTCCCACCGAAAAAGTTGATCTCATTTATCTCTGTTTTCCCAACAACCCAACAGGGGCCACAGCAACAAAAGAGTATCTTAAAGCGTGGGTTGACTATGCTAAGGCGAATAACTCCATTATCTTCTTCGATGCCGCTTATGAAGCCTTTATTACCGATGATAGTTTACCCCATTCTATCTACGAAATAGAAGGAGCAAAAGACTGCGCCATTGAGTTTCGTTCTTTTTCCAAAAATGCAGGATTTACAGGCACTCGTTGCGCCTATACAGTGGTTCCCAAACAGTTAACTGCTAAGGCCGCCGATGGATCTGAGGTAGAATTATGGAAACTGTGGAACCGTCGCCAGTCCACCAAATTTAACGGGGTGTCTTACATTGTACAACGGGGGGCAGAAGCAGTCTATTCCGAAGCAGGAAAAGCCCAAATCAAGGAGTTAGTCAGCTTTTACCTCGAAAATGCCAAAATTATTTGTGACAAGCTTAAGAGCGCAGGATTTGAGGTATATGGTGGAGTAAATGCCCCTTACATTTGGTTAAAAACCCCCCATAATCTTTCGAGTTGGGATTTCTTCGATAAACTCCTACACACGACTAACGTTGTCGGAACTCCCGGATCAGGGTTTGGGGCAGCAGGAGAAGGTTATTTTCGCATTTCTGCCTTTAATAGTCGGAAAAATGTCGAAGAAGCCATGAAACGCATTACTGAACAGTTTAAAGCTTAAATCGTAGGGTGGGCAATGCCCACCTTACTAAATTTTTTGTTATTAATGTCCTAACCATAATGCGTCAAACTATATTGCAAAAACTAGCGATCGCACATAAACTGAAATAAGTGCAAACTTAGTTTTGTACTTATTTTTTTAACCTATTTTTGTTAACCAAAGAATGATTTATCCCCAAGCATTCCTGTCAGAAGTCCAACAGCAAAGACAAGAGTTTCCTGGACTCGCTAACAAAGTGTATTTTAATTTTGGGGGACAAGGAACTTTACCTCGTTCTGGGTTAGAGGCTATTATTGATGCTCATAATTTTCTTCAACAACAAGGTCCCTTTTCCTTTAAAGTTAATGAATGGATAACACAAAAAACAGAATTATTACGCGCAGATATTGCTCAAGAATTAGGGGTTGAAGCCTCAACTATTACCTTAACAGAAAATGTAACATCTGGCTGTAATATTGCTCTGTGGGGAATTGATTGGAAAGAAGGCGATCGCATTTTAATGACTGATTGTGAACATCCGGGAGTGATTGCTGCTGTTGAAGAAATTAGTAAAAGATTCGGGGTAAAAATTGATATTTGTCCCATCTTAAACACCTTAAATGAAGGTGATCCCGTTGCGGTGATTAAAGAACATTTAAAACCACAAACAAAACTCTTAGTTTTAAGTCATTTATTATGGAATACAGGACAGGTTTTACCCTTAAAAGAAATTAGTCAGCTTTGTCATAATTATACCGAAAGCGATCACCCCGTTTTAGTATTAGCAGATGCTGCTCAATCTGCCGGTTCATTAGCTTTGAACTTAGCAGAAACTGAAGTCGATTTTTATGCTTTTACTGGCCATAAATGGTTCTGTGGTCCGGCTGGCGTAGGCGCACTTTATATCCGTCCAGAAATTTTTGAATCGATCAATCCTACCTTTATTGGTTGGCGAGGGATTAATATTGATGAAAAAGCCCAACCTATTGATTTTAAACAAGATGGCAGAAAGTTTGAAATTGCTACTTCTGCTTATCCTCAATATGAAGGGTTAAGAGCTGCGATCGCTGTTCATAATGATTGGGCAGATTCTGAAAAACGGTATCAACAAATTTGCAAGTTAAGTGAATATTTATGGCAAGGATTATCGGAAATTTCTGCTGTTAATTGTCTAAAAAAATCACCACCAGAAGCGGGATTAGTTTCTTTTACAGTAGATAGTAATCTTAATCATACAACCTTAGTACAAAAGTTAGAAAGTCAAGGATTTTTATTAAGAACGCTTCGTGATCCTGACTGTATTCGTGCTTGTATTCATTATTTTACGTTACCTGATGAAATTGAACAGGTAATTAAAGCTATTTCTTCTATGATTTAATACCAATTCTCAAAAGTGATTGGAGACTCAAGTTGTCATTGCGAGGGGTAATATAAACGGTAAGCTTCAATTGTAACTAAAAACACCCCGAAGCAATCTTTCTAGCTATTTCTGAGAATTAGTCTAATTAATTAGAAACAGAACAATTATTCCTTTCATCACAACTAAAAGGATAGGGAGATTGATAAGTTTTATCCCGTTTACCAAACCAATGATATCGATTATCTCTGACTTGTTCATAGGTTTTGTCTCCTAACCATTTCATTCCAGGTAAGCTACGATAAGCAGTAATAAAAGCTTGTCCTAAGGGTAATAAGTTAACAATTTCTTCTGCTGCGTCGCTTCCTTGCCACCGCCTTTTTGTGTTATCACCATCAATTAAAATCATCCCCATTTCACAATCTTCCGAGGTAATATGAAACTGTTTTAAAGTGGCTTCATCTTGCATGGGAATATAATCAAAAAGATTACCTTGATCAAACTTAGCTAACAGTTGGGTAAATGTCGAACAAAGATTACAATTTCCATCGTAAATAACGTGATAAACCATAAGAGTAATTAACTTTTGGATAAACATTATATAGGTTAACGCATTTTCAAAGAACAATACTCAATAATTGATTATTTTCTCTTCTTTTTTCTTTTTCCAGGTGGGGTTCGATGGGAACCAAAATACTTTTCACTCCGATAACGAAGCCAAACTCTTAAAACTTGAGGAATCTTTTCTTTTTCTTGTTTACTTAAACGATTATATAATAGTAATGCCTTTTCTCTTTCTCGTCGACAAGCGCGGTTATTATGAGCATCCCAGTAACTTCTCGCTACTCGAATACGACGACAAACTTCTTTAATTAAGACTTCTCCTTCTAGGGGTTTTTCTTCTTTAAACATGAAAAGTTTAGTTTTAAATTATCTAAAAAATAATTAATTTTCACAGTTATTATAACAATTATAACTTAAAAAGAAACTGTCACAGCGATCGCACTACAGATTAAATTTTTCTTGAAGGCGTTGAGTCATTAACTCAATTTGTTGTTCAGTGGGTAAGTTATCTAGTTCATCGACTCCACTGATTACCTGTTTAGGTTGTTTTTGTTTACGATCTAAATAGGCATAAAAAGCTTCTTTATTATCTTTATTTCCAATTAAATATTATTTAAGTTCGTGATCGCTCATCTCAGTATAATTATTAGATTTCATTAGAATACCTCTCCTTTCGGGGTAATTATAACTTCAAAATTTTCTTGATGTCCTGCTAAGATAAATAGATTCTAGTTTCGTTCATCCAGACGAATAATATGGATGGGTTGAAACATGACATGTGTCAATGTATAACTTAGCAAATATAAACGTTTGAGTTGTGCTAAGGTTGGCTCATTCATTTTCTTTATCTAACCTACGAAGGCGATCATTTTCAATGAGTTCTTGTAGTCTTTGTTTTTGTGTCGCTAAAGGTACATCTGTGTCAAAATAAACAGCATTAGGCCGCTCTCGACAGGTAAATTCTTGCCATGCTTCTTGATCGTCTCTATGGGATAAAACGTATTTTTTTAGTTCTTGAAGACTCATCGCTTTAAAGTTAGGTTTTAGTGACATCATATCTCCATTGTCCTTGTTCAAAAATGGTAATTTCAATTGTTCCTAATTCTCCTGCAATAATGAATATCTCTTTTCTTGTCTCATCAAACCGTATTAATTGAATAGGTTGATAACAATTAGAAAGAATTTGACAGAGAATTAAACATTTTAATAATTGTAATTCCGTTGGCATTATAGTTATATTTTATCTTTTCTTTCTATAATTAACCAGGATTTTTAGGTTAAACTACAAAATTAGCTATTTTTTAGGGAAGAGAAAGCTGTTCTCTCCTCTTATTAAGATTTAGTATTTTTAATAAATATAGATTATGACAAAAATTATAACTCAAGGAGAAACCATCGCAGCGATCGCCACGGCCATTGTTCCCCAACAAGGCAGCATCGGAATTATCCGTTTATCAGGCAATAACGCCCTTAATATTGCTCAAACCCTATTTATTGCCCCAGGAAAGCAAAAATGGGAATCCCATCGCATTTTATATGGTTATATTCGTCATCCCCAAACTGAAAAGGTGATCGATGAAGCTTTGTTATTAATGATGTTAGCACCACGTTCTTATACCCGTGAAGATGTGATCGAGTTTCATTGTCATGGGGGAATTATGCCCGTGCAACAGGTGTTACAGTTATGTTTAGAACAAGGTGCAATCTTAGCTCAACCCGGAGAATTTACCCTGCGAGCTTTTCTCAATGGTAGGATTGATTTAACCCAGGCCGAAAGTATTAGTGAATTAGTTTCCGCGCGATCGCAACAAGCGTCTCAAATGGCCTTAGCCGGATTACAGGGTAAACTCGCTCAACCCATACAGAAATTACGCCATCATTGCTTAGATATTCTCGCCGAAATTGAAGCTAGAATCGACTTTGAAGACGACTTACCTCCTTTAGATGAAAAAGCCATTTCTCAGGGGTTAGAGGAAATTTTAGAGCAAGTTGAGAACATTTTAAACACCGCTGAACAAGGGGAATTATTGCGGAATGGCTTAAAAGTGGCTATCGTTGGCCGTCCTAATGTGGGAAAATCCAGTTTATTGAATGCGTGGAGTCGCAGTGATCGCGCCATTGTTACCGACTTACCTGGAACCACTAGGGATGTCGTAGAGTCCCAGTTAGTGGTAGGGGGTATTCCCATTCAAGTCTTAGACACTGCCGGTATTCGTCAAACAACCGATAAAGTGGAAAAGATCGGGGTTGAGCGATCGCGCTTAGCAGCCAGTCAAGGGGATCTCGTGTTACTCACCATTGATGCGACGGTGGGATGGACAGTAGAAGATAAGGAAATTTATCAACCGATCCAGCATTTACCTGTCATTTTAGTCATTAATAAAATTGATTTAGCCACTCCTGATTTGTCTCAATTTCCCCCAGAAATCAAAGGGATTGTGAAGACATCGGCGGCTAATAATCAGGGAATTCAAGCCTTAGAAGCAACTATTTTACAAGCAATTAACCAACACCAACTAACCGCCAATAATCTAGATTTTGCTATTAATCAAAGACAAGCTGCAGCCTTAACCCGTAGTAAAATCGCCTTACAACAAGTCCAAATTACCATCACAGAAAACTTACCCCTTGACTTCTGGACAATTGACCTAAGAACAGCCATTCAAGCATTAGGAGAAATCACAGGAGAAGAGATTACGGAATCGGTTTTAGATAAAATTTTCAGTCGTTTTTGTATTGGTAAATAATGGGTTAAGTAATGGTTAAAAATCTATACCAATTATTTATACAGCAATTACTATAAATTACAAATACTTTTATCTATCAATAAATAAACTGGTTTCTTAACAAAAAATGACCCTAACTGTTACTTAATGTAAAACAAATCTTGAAATTTTATTAATGACCTTCCTTCTTAAAGATAAGGACTGTTAGTTTGGAGTCAATTTCAATCAAAATTAACAGAAAACTGAATCATGAAAAAATATGTAGCAGAGTTTTTTGGGACGTTCTGGTTAGTGCTAGGCGGCTGTGGCAGTGCCGTATTAGCTGCTAACTTCGGGGGAGAAGGGAACCCATTAGGATTAGGATTTTTAGGGGTTGCCCTGGCTTTTGGACTCACTGTTTTAACCATGGCTTATGCAGTGGGACATATTTCTGGGGGTCATTTTAACCCGGCGGTTTCCTTTGGTTTATTAGCAGGAAAACGCTTTAGCGGGTCAGATTTGCTGCCCTATATTGTGGCACAAGTCTTAGGAGCGATCGCAGCCGGAGCAGTCTTATTAATAATTGCTAGTGGTAATGGGGCTTTAGATTTAAGTGTTGCGAATCCGTTGGCTACCAATGGTTACGGAACCCATTCCCCAGGAGGTTATGGTTTATTCTCTGCTTTAGTGACGGAAATTGTCATGACCTTTATGTTTTTATTAATTATTATGGGAGCCACTGATCGCTTGGCCCCTGCTGGTTTTGGTCCGGTGGCCATTGGTTTAGCCTTGACGTTGATTCACTTAATTAGTATTCCTGTTACTAATACCTCTGTTAACCCTGCCAGAAGTACCGGCGTTGCCTTATTCTGTGGTAATGGAGAAATTATTGCTCAATTATGGTTATTTTGGGCTGCTCCTATTATTGGTGCTGTTCTCGGAGGATGGGTTTATGCTACCTTCTTTGAAACCGCCAAAGATACACGGCCTTTACAACCCATCGAACCTACTCTTAAACATTGACACTAAAAGGGGTCGAGGTAGATGTTTCCATCTTTAATGATGGGCTATCTGATAATACTTTGACCCTTTATTCTAAATAGTTTTACTAGATTTGGTAATCGTTACCCTTGAAAGCAATATGATGATGCTCCCTTATTTCTGTTAAAATCTAAAAACTGTTAATCCTTTTTTAATCAACAGTTTACATTTATCATGGTTATTGATTTTATTCCCTTTCGCTTTTCTATTGATACCGTTGTTATTGCTGGTACTTGTTTATGGTCATTATCACTTTATTTAGGGCTTTCTTCCGTTAGAGAAAAGATTATAGAAGGGTTAAATCGTTGGTTTAATTTTGCTGAGCGATCGCTATATATTTCTCAAGAAGAATTTGAGGAAACCCGTCAAGCAAGGGAATCTCAAAATGCGTTTTATGCTTCTCTTTTTAGTATCCTTCCTTTTTTTATTCTTGGGGGATTATGTAATTGGGGAGTAGAATTAGGATTAGGCCAAAGTTGGTCAATTAGTATGGGTATCTTAGCGTGTATGGCTTGCGGTGTTTATGAATTAGGCCGTCGCAGTACCCAAAGTAATTCATAATTAATCAATAATAATTTTATGGATAAAGCAACATTCGGAGCCGGTTGTTTTTGGGGAGTAGAAGCTGCTTTTCGTCAGTTAAAAGGTGTTGTTTTTACGTCTGTGGGTTATATGGGAGGACATTGGCCAAACCCTTGTTATTTAGATGTTTGTGCTAGAATAACCGGTCATGCTGAGGTGGTACAAGTTCACTATGATCCAACGATTATTAGTTATCGAGAACTATTAGAAACGTTTTGGAATATTCATGATCCTACCAGTTTAAACCGTCAAGGAGCCGATCGCGGTGAGCAATATCGTTCTGTCATTTTTTATCATAATTCTCAACAAGAAAAAATAGCCAGGGACTCTAAACGGAAACTTCAGAATTCTGATCAATATGATAAAGATATTGTCACAGAAATCAAAAAAGCATCTGATTATTATTTGGCTGAAGATTATCATCAACAATATTTTGAAAAGAAACAAGATATTTAATTAATAATTCATAATTAACAATTAATAATTAGCCTTTTTTAAAAGAAAGGGATTGATACTTAACGGATTAGGAGTATGCTTGCACTCCATGAAATCTAATGCACACTTATTAGGTGAAACAGTCCACTATTTAACATTTCGTTTAGGAACAGTCTTTAAAGGGAAAAGATTTTAAAAATCAGTATTGAAAAATAACTAAACTGTTACTCCCTAAGAAATAGTCACTTATAACAGAGTTGCAAAACAAAAATCATATCAACTGCTATTAGAAATTATTAGTTGTTGGTCATGTAACTAATATAGGCTATCATATTTAGCTTAGAAACAAAATATTGACAAGTTTAAGAGAAGTTTATGAGAATAAAAAGACGGGATTTATTGAAATTTTTAGGAGTCACTACAGGGACAGCCCTGTTGTCTCAAGGAACTAAGGGTTTATCTAGTCCTTTGATGATGGCAAATCAAGGTAAAGATAAGATTAATAAAATCATTAAAGGTAGTCAATCATTGACCTTTACCCCTGTTAAAATACCGATTCCTTTAGCCAGTGACTATTTAAGCGACGAACAACAAAAAGTAGTTTATCAGACTTATGAAGTCATTGACGATGTGGTATTACCAGAAGGATTTACCTATGATGTTATTGCTCAATGGGGAGACAAAGTAGGGGACTCTCGCTTTGGGTATAATAATGATTATTTATCCTTAATTGAAACTGCACCAAATGAGGGATTTTTAACCATTAATTTTGAATATATTAGTGGAAAAACTTGGAGAGAAACCTATGAAAAAGTAATAGGTCAAACCCTTCCTTTTCAAGAAGTAAAAGGGATGGCAGATAAAAACGAGGGTAAAATAAATGCCTTTAAATTAGCCAAAACTGATCCCCTCAAAGCTAAAATAGAAGCGATCGCCTCTGAAGCATTAATTGACCAAGGCATGGGAGTCATTTCTTTGAAAAAAAATTCTCAAGGACAATGGCAACGCACCTATTCAGAAGCAGATAGACGCATTACCGGAATATCAGGTTTAAAAGATGGTCATTATCTTAAAGCCACAGGACCAGGGGTAAACATTTTTGAGAAAACGAATAAACTCGGTTATGAGGACAGTTTAGGCAGTAAAATTATCGGAACCTTTCAAAACTGTGCCGGAGGAACCACACCCTGGGGAACCGTATTTAGTGCAGAAGAAAATATTCAAGATCAAGTTCCTGAATCCGTCATGGCCGATGGTTCATCCTTAGACCCCTCTGTTACCCCTTTTTTGATGACCGAAGAATATCTCGATGGACGGGGGAATGTATTTGGTTTAGCTGGCAATAAATATGGTTGGATGGTAGAAATTGATCCCAGTGATAAAAATGATTATGGGACAAAACATACTTGGTTAGGGCGTTATCGTCATGAAGCAGTGGCCTTTCGTGCCGAAATAGGTAAAAAATTAGCCGTTTATTCAGGATGCGATCGCAGAGGGGGACATCTTTATAAGTTTGTCTCAGATGGCAATATTATCGATCCCCAAGATAAGAAAAACTCTAAATTAATGGACTCAGGAATGTTATACGGCGCTGTATTTAACGCCGACGGAACTGGAAAATGGGTGGCTTTAACTCCTGAAACCCCTATCGATCCAATATTACCTTCAACCGTTCAAGGGGGTTTAGTTACCTTACCCAACAGCGATCGCCAAGTCGGGGGAATGATGGAAGTTACCGACGATCAAGATATCATCATCTTTAAAAATCAATTTCAAACCCTAGGGAATCTCTATGTGGGAACCCCAGAAGAAAAACAAGGAGCAATTTTAATCGATGCTCATTTTGCTGGAAATTCAGCCGGAATCACCTGTACAGCCCGTCCAGAAGACACAGAAATCGACGAAAATGGAGTTTTATACATTACCTTTACCTCGGGAACCCCTGGGGGTGATGGCGGGCCTGATAAAGCGGTCTTTCAGGGTCCGGATGGGGAAATGAATTATGAATATGGCTGGATCATGAAAATTATAGAAGACGAAAATGACCCGGCTGCTATGGGTTTTCGTTGGGATATTTTAGCCACAGGGGGAGAACCTGCTAAGGGAGGAATGGGCTTTTCTAACCCCGATAACCTGATGTTTGATAACCAAGGCGACTTATGGATGGTAACAGATATGTCTACCAGTGGTCATAACAAAGAAATTAAAAACCGCATTCAAGATGGGGAACCAGTCAGTACAAAAAGCCTTGTCGGGATCTTTGGGAATAATACTCTATGGTATTTACCCCTCCATGGAGAAAATAAAGGAATGGCCTTTCCTTTTGCCATCGGACCAATGGAAGTCGAAATGACCGGCCCCTGGTTGACACAGGATCAACAGACCCTATTTTTAGCGGTACAACATCCAGGAGAAACCCACGGAACCCGTCAAGACGAGGCTAGTGAAGTGCGAGAGTTTTCTATGTTGACCACCTCAGGGAAAGAATTTATGCAAACCCGAACCGTTCCCTTAGGTTCCAACTGGCCCAATAAACAGTCTAATGATGCCCCTCGTCCTGCGGTTATTGCCGTTAGAGTTAGTAACAAAACCTAATACCTCAAAATATTCTCCCTGCTCCCTGCTCCTCTGCTCCTCTGCTCCCCTACTCCCCTACTCCCCACACCTTTGCAAGTATCCCCTCTCCCGAAGGGAATTGATAGTTTTAGCTGAATGTTAGGGCATATTAAGTCTATCGGGATATGACAATGAACAACGTTGCTTAGATGAGAGAAAAGGATATTTCTCTCAATATTAAATTTTATGTCTTCCCCAATCCTGCCCACTTTAAAACAATGACCCATGAAATCCTTGATCAAACGACACAACACTCAGATTCAAGCCAATGAAATGGCATCAAATCCCATGACCGACCCTGCCTTCTGGCAAGCATTAGAAACTGAGTTAGTATATGTTCAAGATAGATCAGGAAAATACTTGTCATTTTACGGAGATTTAGGGGAAGAATTAGCCATTGAACCAGAAGATATTATCGGTTTTTTTCCAGAACAAAGCCTGAAACCAGCCTCCCCAGACGCTTATTATGAAAGAATTAGACGGGTCTTAGAAAGAAAAATCCCTGAACAATGTTATTGTCAATTTGAATATAAAGGTCAATCCTTCCCCCTAGAATTAGTCATTAGTCCTATCTTTAAAAAAGCAAAACCAGCAACCACTGTGTTAGTGATGGGACATCGCTTACAAGATAACGATCTCAGTTTAATTAATAATTCTGCTTTACCAACCCATCCCGACCCCTATCAAAAACTCCTCACCAAAATCGCCAGAAAAATTAGACGCACACTCAACTTAGAAACGATATGGCAGCAAACCGTAGATAGTCTTGGAGAAGCTTTGCAAGTGAGTCGTTGCCTGATGGTTGCCATTGGACCAGATCAAGAGTATTTAGATATCAAAGCAGAATATTGTACGCCCTATTACACCTCGCAATTAGGAAACCGTTTCAGTCCAGAAAAAGACCCTTGGTGGCAACAAGCCTTAAATCAACGAGAACCGCTCATTTTTGAACACTTAGTCGAAGATTGCCATCAAATACAATCGATTTTAATTATTTCCACCTTTTATCAAAATCAACGTAATGGGTTGATTTGTTTACAACAATGCGATCGCAGTCGTTATTGGTGTCCTGCCGAAATCGAACTGATCCAAGAATTAGCCGATCAAGTGGGAACAGCGATCGCCCATGCGACGCTTTATCAAGAACTAGAACAAGCCACCCTCGCAGCCGAAGAAGCATCCCGTCTCAAAAGTGACTTCTTAGCCAGCACCACCCACGAACTCAGAACCCCTTTGAATGGGATTATTGGCTTTCTTAAACTGATTTTAGACGGGATGGCAGACGATGCTCAAGAACAACAAGAATTCCTCGAAGAGGCACATAAATCAGCCCTACACCTCCTCAATCTCATTAATGATATTCTCGACATTGCCAAAATTGAAGCCGGTAAAATGGATCTCGAATTAGGGTGTGTTGAACTAGCCGAATTATTCCAAGCGGTTGATAACTTCACCTTACCCCAAACCCAACGCAAGCATCTGGAGTTTCGCAGTAAACTACCCAGTACCTTAACCCCCATCATGGTTTATGGTAATTATCAGCGACTGCTACAAGTCATGCTCAATTTAGTCAGTAATGCCATTAAATTCACCCATGAGGGCAGTATTGTGGTTAATGCAGAGATTGTTAAAAAGAAAATAGAACATCAAGATCAAGAATTCCCTGGCTTAGTGAAAGTCAGTGTTACTGACACAGGTATTGGGGTGTCCCTTGATAAACAAGCCAAACTATTTGAAAAATTTGTCCAGGTTGATGGATCTCATACCAAAGCTTATGGCGGAACTGGATTGGGTTTAGCTATTTCTCAAAAGCTAGTGCAAGCGATGGGGGGACAAGTCGAATTTTATAGCATGGGAGAAGGACTCGGTTCTACGGTGACTTTTACGGTTCTCCTCGAACAAATGCCAGTGATTAAAACTGTAAAATCCTCTTAAAACCATGCTAATCACTAACTTAACTTGAAAAAACGGTAGCAAAAACTGGTGCTAAAATTAAACTATTATATTAATGTCAATAATAAGGTGATTCGTGACTACATCATTACCAGATTTACCAGTAGAAGAACTTGAAGAAGGCGGTTCTTCCGAAGGGAAAGGACTAAATTTTCGCCCCTATTTACGAACTTTTTTAAGAAAAGCTTGGTTAATTGGTGGATTGACCTGTTTGACTACTTTGGGGGCTTGGCTATGGAGTAGCCAAGATCCTTATACTTATACTGGAAACTTCTTGTTATTGGTTGAACCGATCACCGCTAGTGGTAAGCTAACAGATCCTACTACCCTGACTCGTACTCAAGGAGTTCCCCGTGACGATTTATTTGCCCTAGATTATCCGACAAATCTTTATTTTCTCACCAATCCAGAAATGACGTTTAATATTGCTCGCGAAGTTCACGAAAAAGAACCCATCCGCTCAGTACCAGCCATCTGGAAAGATTTGCGAGAAAATTTCAAGGTAAACCGCGCTCAGGTGGGACAAGGAAGAGGAGCAGATACAAAAATCTTTCTAGTTTCTTATACAGGAAAAAATCCCCAAGAAGTTTTAAACGTTCTTCAAACGGCATCCGATGCTTTTCTTGAATACAGTTCTGAAGATCGAGAAACTAATATTAAGGCGGGGGTTAAATTTATTGATGAACAACTGCCAGAATTACAAGAAAGATTAACAAAACTGAAAGCTCAACAAAAAGAACTTAGACAAAACTACGATTTAGTAGATCCCCTACCCAAAAATCAAGAAGTTCTCAGTCAAATTACTAGCTTAGAACAACAAAAATTAAACCTTAATACCCAACTTGAAGCTCAAAGAAAAGTAGCTAATTCTTTACAACAACAACTTAAATTATCCTCTGAGGAAGCTTTTGCTGCTGCCACCCTAAGTCAAGATCCTACCAGGGTGGCGCTCTTATCTCAATTACAACAAATTGATAGTCAAATTGCTGTTGCTTCAGCGACTTTTACGGATAACAGTCCCCAAGTTCAAGACTTGCAAGAGCAACGACGCAATGTTGAAACATTACTCAATCAAACGACACAAGAAATTATTACTAAAAATGGGTTATCCGTTTCCCCCAACTCTAACGCATTAGAATTTCAAGATCCCACTCGCCTCGGACTCATTCAACAATTATTAGAAACCACTAATCAAATTGAAAGTTTACAAGCTCAATTAGAGGCAATCAAACCAACTAAACAACAACTTGAACAACAGGTTAAACGCTATCCTAATTTAATTAATGAGTATAGCGATCTTGAACGTCAAATTCAGTTGACTGAAGAAATTCTTAATAAATTGCTTCTACAACGAGAAACCCTCAAAGTTGAAGCTGCACAGGAACTACCTTGGCAATTAATCTCTAAACCTCAAATTCCTCTCGATGCCCAAGGAAGTCCTATCGGAGCTCCCCCCAGTCGCAAAAAGAAACTCCTCGCAGGGGTAATGGCAGGTCTTTTATTGGGGGGTGGACTCGCATTTCTCTGGGAAAAACGTCAAAATATTTTTTACACTGCCGAAGATATATCTCAACTGCTAGGTATTCCCTTATTAGGTGAAATACCTAAAGATGATCGTGCTGTTTTATCCAATGGCATCTCTATTTCCCATTTACCCCAGACAAAACCAGACATTGTTGAAACCGTTTCTAATGATAATTATCACGAATCAATAGAAGAAGAAGCTTTATTTTTACCGACTCAAGACTCAAATTTTCTTGAAGCATTTGATGATCTCTACCTACAATTATATATACAAGAGCAAGGGACGAATCTTCGTTCTTTAATTGTATGTTCTGCCGAACCTGAAGATGGTTGTTCAACCGTAGCCGTTAATTTAGCCATTAATGCAGCGCAAAAAGGTCAACAGGTATTATTAGTCGATACTAATTTTTCTCATCCTCAACTTCACAATCTATTAAATGTTTCTAATCACAAAGGACTAATCGATGTTCTTCAGGGACAAATATCACCTCAAGCCATTATTGAGTCGGTTCAAGATATAGATAATTTATCCGTATTACCCATGGGGGAAACCCTCAAACCTTCTCGAAAATATCTATGGTCTCCGAAGTTTAATAGTCTCATCGAAGAACTAGGAAAAACTTATGATTTAGTTATTTATGATACTCCTTCCTTTTTCCTCAGTTCCGATATCAAATTTATGGCTAAACAAACTGATGGCATTATTTTAGTCGCTACAATTCAAAAAACATCTCAATCTATCTTTAAAAGAGCAGTTAAAGAAATTAAATCATTAAACTTGCCTCTGTTGGGGGCTGTTGCTAATCATCGAGTGTAGTACAAAAATAATTAGAGGAAAGAGTTAATTATCCTCTCCTCTAACTCTATATTACTTAATTGTTAGAAAGCAACACAAATAATAATTACTGTTCACTGATAACTGTTCTAGCTATCGGCGTTTTTTAACCCTAAATCAAAGGTAATTTCATGAACGCCAGGAATTTCCTTAATTTGACTAATCAAATTTTCAGCATCTTCTTTATTATCAATTTGTCCTGAAAGTCTTACAGAACCATTAGAAACAGCAAAAACAACTCCATCATCTGCTTTTTTGTCAATGGTTTGTTTAATTACCTCATCACTGACAGGGTTTTGAACTTCATTTGTGCGTTCTGCATATTCTAAACCGCTATAGTGTCCTGCACCAGGATTTAATTTTAGGTCAGTTTCGTCAGCAGATACAGTTTCATCCCTTGCCCCTAATGCAGCTATTTGATTATCTGCTAAAGCAGGGGTAATGGTTGTTAACAACAGAATAGTCACCGCTAGTGACACTGATGCTAAACGTAATGCTTGAAAACGTCTCAATAATAAAAGTCCACTAACACCTAAAATAACTAATAGTGATGTTCCTAATAGAATCATAATATTATCTCCTAGATAAACTACTTTAATTCTCAATACATAGCTTATCTAAACTTATTTCCCTTTTTAATCTCCTTAAAGATAGATTTTTGGTCAATTGTGCAATCTTTTGATTCTTCACAAAAACAGCACTAACCAACAAGCTCGAGATAGTTTAAAGACGTAAAACCTTTTTATGGCCTACTGTTCCCTTTTGAATACAAGGGTCAGCTTATAAAACGATTGCTTCTTGCTTTTGACATAGGTGTATATCTCTCCAAAGAAAGAAGACAAAAAAATTGAACCCAGGTATGTAAACTAATAATTTTTAATTTTTGTTTAAGGTCGAAAAAAGCAGCTTAACTAATGAAATACATAAAATAGAAGAGTATCAGAAGATTACCAATAATAGAGCATCATCTTAAATAAGACAAATTTATGAATAATCCGATCGTTGTCATTGACTCCCTAAAAAAAAATTATGGCACAGTAGAAGCCCTAAAAAACATCACGTTTACTATTGAAACAGGAGAAATCTTCGGCCTTTTAGGTCCCAATGGGTCAGGCAAAACCACCACCATTCGCTGTTTATGTACCCTAGCGAAACCCGATAGTGGCAAAATTGAAGTCAAAGGGGTTTCTGCCCTAAATAACCCTAAAACTGTCAGAAATCGCTTAGGCTATGTCGCCCAAGAAGTAGCCCTAGATAAAATGTTAACAGGGCGAGAATTACTAGAATTACAAGCAGACTTGTATCATTTGCCCAAAAAAGCAGCAAAAGCAAGAATTGAGCAATTATTGAGCTTATTAGACTTAGACGAATACAGCGATCGCAAAACCGGAACCT
Organism: unicellular cyanobacterium SU3; assembly: GCA_002172675.1. Lineage (GTDB taxonomy): Bacteria > Cyanobacteriota > Cyanobacteriia > Cyanobacteriales > Microcystaceae > Crocosphaera. The sequence continues at coordinate 138,930 of NETF01000110.1, read as the reverse complement.
ACTCCGGAGGGATTCGTAAACGTCTCGACTTAGCCGCCGGACTCCTCCATCAACCAGATGTGTTAGTGTTGGATGAGCCAACGGTAGGATTAGACATTGAAAGTCGCTTCATCGTTTGGGACTTCCTTAAACAACTCAAGGCAGCCGGAACAACGGTACTGATCACCAGTCATTATCTTGAAGAAATTGACGCTTTAGCTGACCATGTGGCCATTATCGATCAAGGAGAAGTCATTGCTTACGGAACCCCATCCCAACTAAAAGATCGGTTAGGCGGCGATCGCGTTACCCTAAGAATAGAAGAATTTTCACCGATGGCCAAAGCCGAAAAAGCCAAAGATGTCCTAGAAACCTTACCCTTTGTTGAAGAAATTATTATTAACCCCTCTCAAGGAAACTCTCTCAATTTAATTGTTTCGACGGGTAGTAATTCCTTGAGCAAAATTGAGCAAACCTTAGAACAAGCTAATTTACCCATCTTCAGCTTAGCTCAATCTCGTCCTAGTCTCGATGATGTCTATTTAGCGGCAACGGGACAAACTCTGATGGATGCAGAACTCGCTGCAGCAGGGAGTCGGGATCTCAAAAAAGAGAAAAAACAACAAATGAGTTAGAACAATTATCAGTTCTCTGTCTTTTGAGAAAAATTATATGATCAAAATAACCTTGAAGAACAATTGATAAATAATATGAGTCAAACCATTACACCGTCTCAAAATAAGAACAGTTTAGCCCCTAGTGTCATCAGTGATATTCAACCTGAGGGAAACTGGTTATCGGACTTTTCCCAAGAAACCCTGGCTATGACGAAACGTTTGTTTATTCAACTACAACGTCGTCCTTCAACTTTAATTGCAGGGATTATTCAGCCATTTATGTGGTTAATTTTGTTCGGGGCTTTATTTTATAACGCACCTCAAGGATTATTCGGTGCCGATCTCAACTATGCTAAGTTTCTCTCCCCTGGTATTATCGTTTTTACCGCTTTTTCTGGGGCATTAAATGCAGGACTTCCTGTGATGTTCGACCGAGAATTTGGCTTTCTCAACCGTTTACTGGTTGCGCCGTTGGCCTCTCGTTATTCTATTGTGGCCGCTTCAACTCTTTATATTATTACCCTCAGTATCATTCAAACGGCAGTTATCGTGGTTGCTAGTGCCATGTTGGGGGCGGGTTTACCTAATTTAGCTGGTTTAAGTGCGATCGCTTTAATTGTCTTTTTAATCGTTGCTGGTGTAACAGGGTTAAGTTTAGGGTTAGCGTTTGCTTTACCGGGTCATATTGAACTTATTGCCGTCATTTTTGTGACTAATTTACCGTTACTCTTCGCCAGCACCGCCCTTGCACCTTTATCCTTTATGGCAGGATGGTTACAAGTCGTTGCTAGTTTAAACCCCTTAACCTACGCTATCGAACCGATTCGTTATATTTATCTCAATGGAGAATGGTCTTTAGGGAGTGTGGTGATTGAAACTCCTTGGCTTGATATTAATTTTCTTGGGGTTCTCTTATTATTAGTAGGGTTTGATGCCTTAATTTTATTAACCATTCAACCCTTATTACGTCGTCGTTTTGCTTAATAAATTCTAGTCAGTTAGGACATTACAGTAAGGTGGGCATTGCCCACCTTAATTTAACAGTTAATTATTAATTAGGATGCAAATAATCATAAATTTCTGTTGCTAAAGCTTCACCAATTCCTGAGACTTCTTGTAACTTGTCGATAGAAGCTTCTCGAATATAATCAATAGAATGAAAATGAGCAAGGAGTTGTTTTTGTCGCTGAAATCCTAACCCCGGAATGTCGTCTAAGCGAGAATGACGACTTTTTTTTAACCGTTGTTGACGATGAAAGGCAACAGCAAATCGATGGGCTTCGTCTCGGACTTTTCTTAATAATTGAACCCCAAGTTGTTCGGGATGAGACGTTACGGGTTGAGATTGACCAGGTAAGAAAATTTCTTCTCGTTTTTTAGCTAAACTAATCACTTGTAAAGGAGGAACAAGATTCATGGTTTCTAAGATTTTTATCACCGATGAAAGCTGACCTTTTCCACCGTCAATCATAATTAAAGCGGGATAATCTTCTAAGTTTAATAACTCTTCTTCTGACTTATTTTGATAAGAACGAAAACGACGACTTAAAACTTCTGCTAAACTGGCAAAATCATCGGAATGACCAATAGTAATATTAGGATTTTTTATCTTGTAATGACGATAGGATTGTTTAGCAGGGACTCCATCAATAAACACCACTTGAGACGCAACCGGATTTGATCCTTGAATATGGGAAATATCATATCCTTCAATACGATGAGGAAGACTCGGTAAATTTAATAGTTGAGTTAAATCTTCTAAAGCTAATAAATTTTGTTGAGCATGACGTTTCGTATTTTCTAATTCATATCCTGCATTCCGTTCTACTAAACGAATTAACTCCGCTTTTTGCTGCTTCTGGGGAACAATAATATTGACTTTTTTGCCTTTCTTTTTGCTTAACCAATCTGCTAAAATGTCTGTTTCAGGTAAAGGATACTGCACTAAAATTTCGCTAGGAACTTCCACCGAATCAACTTGTAAATAATGTTCTTCTAAAACCCGTTGTAAAATACTTTCTGGTGTTCCTGAAACCGTATCAGCGAAAAAGCCTAACCGTCCCACTAAACGCCCTGCACGAATTTGGAATAATTGAATACAAGTGTAAGTCTCATCGGCAGCTAAAGCGATCGCATCTCGTGAAATCGTGTCATCGGGTAAGGTTACTTTTTGATCGATTCCTAACCCTTGAATGGCTTTAATTTGATCCCGAATTTGGCCAGCTTGTTCAAACTTTAACTGACTGGCTGCCGACTCCATTTGTGCTGACAATTTCTGTAATAATTCTTCCGTTCTTCCCTGAAAAATCATGGCTACTTTTTCAACTATTTTGTGATAGTCTTCAGAAGAAATTAACCCTTGACAAACCCCAGGACAACGACCAATATCATAATTTAAACAAGGCCGATCTTTAAATAGGGGTCGAGGCCGTTGACGGAGAGGAAAAACCCGTTTCACCAACCGTAACGTTTGACGGAGTAAATGAGTATCCACATAAGGACCATAATAGCGATCACTTTTGTGATTTAAGCGACGTTTACGGGTAATGAAGATCCTGGGATAAGCTTCAGACCAAGTAATACAAACATAAGGATATTTCTTATCATCTTTGAGTAAAACATTAAAATAGGGTTGATGTTGTTTAATGAGATTCGCTTCTAAGGCTAACGCTTCGGCTTCGGTATCCGTAACAATAAACTCAACATTAACCACCTGTTGAACCATCAAAGCAATGCGAGGACTATGATGTTGGCCAGACTGAAAATAAGAGCGAACCCGCGATCGCAACCGTTTCGACTTGCCAATGTAAAGAATATCACCTTGATGATCTCGCATGAAATAAACCCCAGGTTCATTGGGAACTGTTCTTATCTGATTGTCCAACGTTTGCGAAAGTGCTAACAAATAGAAAAATCTCCCTAACCAATTCTTTATCTATGTTATCTATGTTAAATAGTTAAATAGAAATTACGCTATCTCGCCAAAATATAGTTTGTGTGGCAAAATCTAAACAGCCCTTAAAGCAGTCCATCACGGAAGGTTATCATAGCTTTTCGTAAATGCTAAATTGATTCCCTAATCGTAGCCTGTTAAAGAAAATCTATTAAAAAAATGCGTACTCTAATCTCATCTTTAAAAGTAGCAACAAGCAGTTTCATCTTAGGTTTGACTGTTTTCAATATCAAACCTGTGTCCGCCCAAACCCTCTTTCAGTCAACAGTTATCGCTGGTGCGGACAACTATTCTGATCCCACCAACACGAATATCAACCACGGGATGTCCGATTTTATTCAAGTGGGTAGTCGATATGATCCCAATGATCCCAATAATCCACCTTTTGGTGGACCACCAACCCTACCAGTAATTCCCGAAGAAGTCGGTTATATTAACTGGAACTTGAGCAGCATTATTAATGACATTAAAAATAATTATCCCAACAGTTTTCTGGGTAATGTCGATGCTGTTGTCACTTTGGTTCATACTAAAACCGATCCTAACAATCCCAATGATAATGATCCTATGTTTCCCGATGGACGAAACTTTCCAGACGTGCCAAGAATCGACAATATTAATGCCTATCAAGTAACAGGAAGTTGGAACGAAAACAATGGGATTAATACCAATAATCGCCCTGGACGAAATAACTTAATTCTTTTCGATGGTAACATCGAAGCTAATCCCGATGCTGATCAAGATAACCAAGAAAATAATTATGGGGGTATCGGGTTTAATCAAGTGCTTAAAAGCATTTTAAGCATGAATCTTGATGATGATCCAAGCAATGATAACCCTAATCTCTCCATTGCCTTAGAAGCCACTGAAATTTTTGAGGCTTCTGACTTTGGTTTTTATGCTCTTGAGAGTTTCTTCTCCCAAAATCAAAGTGTTGAGGCTCTCAAGCCAAAAATCACCATCAACTACGAGTTATTGGAGGAAGGTTCCGGAAACAATGGAGGACCGAACTTTAGAGCAACAACCCGAGGTGGGGGTAAAGGCAATCAAAATTGGGAATTAGGGGTATTTTCAGGAGAGAACCCAACAACAATTAATTCAAGCCAACTTAAACAAGCACAGTGGGTGTGGAAAAATGATGAACTCGTTGACTTTAAGTTAACTTGTGATCCCAATACTGGTGGCGTTACCCTAACTTTGAGCAATGGTCAAACTACAGCAACCACTCCTGCTTTGATGAATAATCCCTGCGATAAGGTCGACGGATTAAAGATTTTTTCTAGAGCTCGGACTAATGGTGCAGAGATGGAGATTATTGTTGACGAGTTTGTCGATCTTAATGATAACGCCATTAGTGTCTCTGATTTGTCTGCGTTAGCTCAAGAGGGGTCTGGACTGGTTGAGGATTATTTTGCTTTCCCAGGGGAATTAGAAGAACAACTGGGAACTAAAGAGGTACGTGGAACCGTAAGGATGAAGTGGGGACCTGGAGGCGCACCTCAAATTCTAAACAACCCTTCTGAGAGTCTGAATCAGTCTTTTGTGATTCCTTTAACCCGAATTCTCAATCCTAACTCTTTAGCTCCCCAATCTATACCACAACTTAATGACCCTACCTCCCTAGAAGAACGGCAACAGAGACTTGAGGTTTTGAGTTTCAGCCCTAACTCGCAATCGGTACCTGAACCTGGGTCTGTGGTTGGTTTGTTTCTATTAGCAACAACCAGTGCAGGCTTTAGATTACTCGGTAAAAAATAGCTTAATTTATAGAGCTTTTAGTGATATCCTTCTGGCACTAATCCAGTAGTTACAGCGTAGTCTTTTCTGTTTCTACTGGAGGCTCTGAAATCTTTTATGAATTGTACTGTTGCCTTTTGCATCTTACCGAAGCTTTTTCTTCGGTAAGACTCAGGAATTTAACTGGTTATTTTTTAGTTTGGTGCTTCATTAACAACATACCAGTCCCTATTAAAATCACAGCGATGGCATTAGAAGATTCAGGTACACTAGGGGGTTTTGGGGGCTCTGGAGGCTCTGGAGGGGTAATAGTCGTTTCGCCAAGAAATTCATACATACTATACATCCGAAGATTACTGAGACCAACAGGAACAGTGCTTGTGTTAGCTTCCCAGACGTTATTAGTCTCATTGGAACTACGTCTATAGGTAATAGTGTTATTACTCGCATTAAAGCTTATGGGTATTCGATACTCGCTTTGTTTTGGATTATTCTGGTCTGGTGTAAATGGGAAACCTGAACCAGTAGGTAACTGCGGTACTCGAAGAGCTGAAATATTTGGCATCGTCAGACTTGGTGCTTGAGTATTAATTGCTGCATTTATGGCTGTTTGAACTAATGTCGCTTCTGCTGCATTGTCCCAAAAACATAAGCCTGTACCTCTACCTACACCGGGAGTTCCTGAAGCACACGACGGAGTAAAACTCATTCCATTAGGATCACCAAAAATATTGGTAAAACTACCATATCTAAAAGTAACATTATAGGATTTAAGAACTTTATTCTCAGTTAATTCACTGTTAGGTGTCTGACAAATAGTAACACCACTAATACAAATTTCGAGATCATCAATACTGAGAACATTATTTCGTTTATTGGTAATGGGATCCATGGGATCACCAAAGTTGACTGTAACTGCTTCAGCAGAAGAAATGACCGCAAAGCTAAGAGTTACCGAAGCTCCAAAAATTATTTGCTTAAGTTTTAACATAATTTTTCCAATTAGACATTACATTTTCACAAAGACAAGAAATTAGAGATTAAGAAATTATAGAATGGCTATAATGTATGTAAGGTCACTGCCTACTCAATATTGATAGTTTCTCGGACTGGTTTTGAGAGGCTAGAGACTGATTCAGAGTCAGAATCTTTCTTGTTAAAGAAATTATGGAATTCATATTTCCCTAAGAGTAAAGCTGCTACCATTAAAGGAATAAAATAATAAATGCCACGATAGATTAATAAAGTTCCCAATAACTCTTCTGAAGCAATAAATGGAGCTAATAATAACATCATAACCGTTTCAAAAACCCCTAGTCCCCCTGGAACATTACTGGCTAATCCGGCCACTTGGGCTAGCATATAAATTCCAAAAAAAGCAGAATAAGATAAGGAAACCGAACTCTGTAACAGTGTATAGAAAACAGCAGCAGCGAAACACCAATCTAAACCAGAAACCATTAATTGACCAGCAGCCAAAGGAAAAGGAAGATGAGGAATAATCCACTTACCAATCATTAAAGGTTTTTGACGAATCACTGTCAAAAATAAATAAGCTAAAGTGGTAACTAAGAAAATGATTCCTAAGGGACGAACAGAGATAAAAGGTAAGTCTAATAATTGGGGAATAGCTAAAGGCTCTTTGAGAAAGATAACACTACCTACGACAAATAAACCTAAACAAAAAGATAAGTTACAAAAAGCAGAAATTTGGGCAATTTTAACCACCGAAAATCCCCAAACCGAATAGAAACGATAACGAATCATGCAACTGCTTAACACCGCAAACCCTACGCTATTACTAATCCCAGAGCAAATAATACCGACCAGGGCTTTTTTGGGATAGGGAAGGGACTGACGAACATAAGCTAAGCCTAAACATTCGTACCCTGTCATGATAGAGTAATTAATGGCCATTAAGGCGATCGCCAGGACAATATGAGTCGGCGGAATATTGGAGAGACTAGCCCAAAAATTTTCTGCTTGATAATGTTGTAAATTATGCTGTATTGTCCATAAGGATAAGGCAAATAGCCCTAAACTTAAACAAGGAGGAAGCCAACGGAAAATAGGATTTTTAGTCATAAAAAAGAGTAAAAAGACCTAAAAGATTGCATGTGATACCCTAAAAAGCTAGATCAGAATTTTTAGTAATCCCCTCAAGACCAGTATTTTTTTAGATTTCAAGATGGCGATGATGGCGATACTTTGTTCTTTCACTGATCTTACCCCTATGATAAAGGCTATCTGCTTATAAAAACTGATCAATGATCAAAAGATTAAGGTAATATTGTTAAGAGTCTTAACTTTTCCCTATAATCTAGTCTCTTTTCCGCCTAATTATCATATAGAATAATCTATGTTTGGTTTAATTGGTCATCTTACAAGTTTAGAACATGCCCACTCCGTTGCTGATGCCTTTGGCTATGGCCCATACGCCACTCAGGGACTTGATTTGTGGTGTTCTGCTCCACCCCAAATCGTCGAGCATTTTCATGTTACCAGCATCACAGGACAAACCATCGAAGGAAAGTATATAGAATCCGCTTTTTTACCAGAAATGCTGATCAAGCGACGGATTAAAGCAGCAATTCGCAAAATATTAAATGCAATGGCCTTCGCGCAAAAAAATAACCTTAATATCACAGCATTGGGAGGTTTTTCTTCGATTATTTTTGAAGAATTCAACCTCAAAGAGAATAGACAAGTTCGCAACGTCTCCTTAGAGTTTGATCGTTTCACCACTGGAAACACCCACACGGCTTATATTATTTGTCGTCAAGTTGAACAGGCATCAGCTAAACTTGGAATTGACCTATCTAAAGCTACAGTAGCCGTTTGTGGGGCAACCGGAGATATTGGTAGTGCAGTGTGTCGTTGGTTAGATAGAAAAACTGATAGCCAAGAACTCCTTTTAATTGCTCGCAATAAAGAACGATTACAGGGACTACAAGATGAGTTGGGACGGGGTAAAATTATGGGACTAGAAGAAGCTTTACCTGAAGCAGATATTATCGTTTGGGTGGCAAGTATGCCCAAAGGAGTCGAAATTAAAGCAGAAAAACTCAGAAAACCCTGTCTAATTGTCGATGGTGGTTATCCTAAGAATTTAGACACAAAAATTAAACATCCTGATGTCCATATCCTTAAAGGGGGAGTTGTAGAACATTCTCTCGATATTGACTGGAAGATTATGGAAACTGTCAATATGGATGTTCCTTCTCGTCAAATGTTTGCTTGTTTTGCCGAAGCCATTTTATTAGAGTTTGAACAATGGCATACCAATTTCTCGTGGGGCCGGAATCAAATTACAGTAACTAAGATGGAACAAATTGGGAAAGCCTCTGTCAAACATGGGCTTAAACCTTTGTTAAATTTGTAGTTAGAGATAAAAAAATGAGAATTTTACGGGTTTAGCAGGGCTCAACCCCCACTGAATCCTTACCACTATACCGCTACGCACTCATGCCAAAGCGAGTGTGTAATTCCGAGGTGTCCTCGGAATGTAAGACAGACGAATCTCAGGTGTCCTCCTCGCACTTTCCCAAGGAGAATGCAATAGACTTCGTCCCTCTTCGAGTCCGCCCAGGTTGCTCATTAGAATGTAAGACATAACGAGAAACAGGCGAAAGTAAATTATGAAAGTATTTCATCTTTTCGTAATGTCCTAACCTTTTTTTGTATTGCCATAAACCCAGGTTGACAAAATGTCAGCAACCCTTGTATTTTTTTAATATTCTGCACTCTTGAAGGGGTTTAATTATGGGAGTGGTAGCTTTTGTTAGTGATACTTTTTCTAACCTGTTAATCTGGGGATTGATTTTTATTGGAGTTTCTTGGACATTATCCGCCGCCAAACGTCACAAGTCTTCCCCTCCAGTGTTGAGAGGTCAACATAAACCCATCGCTTGTTTATTAGAAGATACTCCCCAACATTATTTAAAAGGACAATCTTGCCCCTTAGCAACCCCCTTACTCTCCCCTTTGAACTGTTTATTAGAAGACACTCCTCGAAACGCTTTAAACGGTCAATTTTATCCCCTAGCAACCCCCTTACTCTCCCCTTTAACCTGTTTATTAGAAGATATACCTCAAACTGCTTTAACCGGACAATATTACCTCTTAGCCACTCCCTTCGCTTCTTTATGGGAAATAGGTTGGTTTTCCTTTTATCGTCAGCGGTTAGGACAACCAGGGTTTAATTATTGGCAATGGGTCAATTATCCTTTATTTCAAGAATTTTCCCCTGAATTGGGCAATTTATTGCAGCTAAAAGAACCATCCACTTTAGTTAAAGGGGTGTTAGAATCCTTGGCAGAAGAATATCATAGTTTTTGGCAATGGGATAAACTTTGTGCTTTTAGACAATGGCATCAAGAAAGTGCAGAAATTATAGGGTTAAGTTCTCTTCAAAAAATTTATCATCGGTGTTATGGGATATCGTGGGAAAGAGTAAAATTGATATTATGGGATAGTTCGTTAGTGGTAGATCCGATGCTGCTTGATCCCGCTTCATCTTGGTGGAAAGTATTAGGAATTACCGCCTTTTCTCCCCCGAATAAAGTCGAACAAGCTTACAGAAATTTATTGCGATCGTGGCATCCCGATCGCACTCATCATCCTCTAGCTCATCAAATTACAGCACGTATTAATACAGCTTACGAACAATATCAACTCCGTCGTCAACGGAATGCTGAAAGGATTGAATCTGTAGGAAAATGGTTTAATTCTTTGCGATAAAACCGTAGGATGGGTTAGACAGCTATACTGTATGTACTCATAAAAATGTAATAATTTATCAAATTAAAATTTTTATTTTGTCAAGCTCAATTTACAAATATTTATGTATAGTTTTTACGTACTAACTGTTTTTTTGAGCATCATTAAAACGCTATTTGAGAAAAATAAAAATAAAAATTCTCTACTTACAAGGGTTTCAGGGGTTATTTAGCAATTTTTAAATATAAGAAACCTAATTTACTTTAATATAGCACATTTTGAAAATTCACATAACTTAAAGGTTTTATTTTCAGGCAAATTTTAGGAAAATCAGGAAAAAGTCATTTTTTGTAACGTTGTGTTAAGCATTCAAAAGTATTAAAATAAATCATCGTTTATAAAATTGGTGATAAATTGAGTTAATCTTTAAAACAATCGCAATATTAAAAGTGTTTTCAAGCAAAAAATATAGGAACTTTAGCCAAATACTGATGATTGGGAAATTCGTCCTAGTAGTGGTATTTTTCAACCAGGAGAATTTACTAAACTTTTCCAAGAAGTTTTAAATACTGTTGATTTAATTTTTCAAGATGGAATAGATTGGAAAGCATTTGTTACTGCATTTAAAGAGCTTCAAATTCAAAACGAAGATATTTCATTAGAAATTCAAAGTATTGAAAATAAAGGAGATGGAGTCGTTGTTGTTAAAGTTGCTGTTCCTCCTGACACCAATAAGGAGATTATACATAGTAATTTTGTTCAAAAGTATAATTCAGCACTGAAAACTTTAGAAGCAGAATATAAAGCTAAATTAGACACTAAAGATTCTGAAATTAATAGTTATTATCATGAAAATGTTAGAATGGAAGCAACAATTAAATTGTTAGCAACTAGAGATGTTAATATTACTAATATTCAAGGAAATAAAAACATGAGTGATAATCGTAATATTAATGCTAGAAACTACACCGAAAGAGATTCTTATCGAACGACGAATATAAATGATCAAGGAATTAATATTGAAGGAGACTATTATAATAATCCAGAAACGAGACAAAATTTAACTGAAGCTGCTGGAGAAATTCAAGAATTATTAGATAAACTGAGTGAAACTTATCCGACAAATACCACAACAGGAAAAATCAAAATAGCTGAAGAAGCTATTGAAGAAATAGAAAATAATCCTCAATTAAAACAAAAATTATTAAGTGCAATCAAAATAGGAACTTTAGCGGCTATAGACTCAATGTTAAATCATCCAGCAGCTTCTTTCTTCATTGCTGCGATGGAAGACTTACAAAATAATAAGTAATCTTATAAAATATCAGTTAAATTCAAAGTAAACCCAGGTAAAATAGTTTCTCCTGATAAAGTTCGAGGGTTTTGTAAAATCTCCACTGATTTATTTTCTCTATAAATTTCAACAATTTTTGTTGAGGGGTTAATTAACCAGCCTAACTTTACCCCGTTATCTAAATACTCTTGCATCTTCCCTTGTAAGTCTTCATATCTTTGGTTTTTCATATCACTAGGACTAATTAATTCAATTACAAAATCAGGGACAATAGGTGGAAAACCATCTTGTTGAGCTTGAGTAAGTTGATTCCATCTTTCTAATTTAATCCAACTTACATCGGGACTTCTTCTAGCACCATTGGGAAGCACAAAAATAGTAGAAGAATCAAATGCTTTTCCTAATTTCATTTGACGGTTCCATATTCCTAAATCTAAATATAGATTAAAATTTTTTTCTCCTGCAGTGCCTCCTGTTGGACTCATAATAATCAATTCTCCATCTTTTGTTAACTCCATTCTTGCTAATTGCTCAGCATAAGCAAGCTGTTCAAATTGTTCAGGAGTTACTTTAAATCCTTTGGGAATTGTAATAGTTTCCATCTCTTTTATTTAAACTTTTTTTAGTTTAGTATTTTAATTCTAACTTCTGACTTCAAACTTCTGTGCGATAGCGCCGGAACGAAGTGAGGAACTTCTGACTTCAACAAACGGGTGTGACAGGACTCGAACCTGTAACCGACAGCTTAGAAGGCTGTTGCTCTATCCATTGAGCTACACACCCATGAATCACTATTGTAACTTGTTTGTCCCTAATTTGCCTAGAACTCCAATTCATTTAATCGCTGTTGTAGCATTTGAGGAAATTTAGCGTAGTATCGTTTATTTAATGGAGACGGATGGGGTAACGGAAGTAAAGACACTGGATGCTGGTGTTTTGTTCCTTGGGAATCAACAGCTTCAAGGGTTACACGAATTTCTGCCTCATAGCGATCGCTTCGTTTCCAAAATGCCTCAATTTCCTCTTTTGGTGCGTAGGGAGTAAACCACTTAAACGCTTCTGTCCCCAAGGTCACGATTTGAGTTCCTCCCCAATGAATCACCAATAATTGTTCAATAAAGGGACGAAATCGCTCTTTTACTTTAACCGAATAGGCTTTATTGCCTGGGGGTTTATAGGGGACGGTATTGGTGAGTAAAGCGCGATCGCAGATAGCTTGTAAATCTTCAGGGGAAGTAGCTTCTTGATGATAAATACCTTTATAAAACCCTTTACGAACCATCGTTCCAGCAGAACCAATTAAAGGTTGTCCTTTAGCTACCTCATCTCGTCCTAAGTCTCGGCCAAAAAAGCAAATTTTACTGTTTAAATTTCCTGCATATAATACTGGTTCGGTTGGAATTTTTCCAGCAGCTTCATAAATCGGTGTATCTAGGGGAAACGTCTCCCTTTCTGCTTCAAAACGAATTTTTTCTAATAATGTTGTAATCTCTCTCATCACTCCTCAAAACTGATAACTTTGTTCATGAAAAATATAGAGAAATATTAATTCTAAATTCTTCGTTCTAAATTCTACATTCTTTTACCCATCTAAGTCCCCTTCCATAACCATAGACAGGGCAGATTTAGCATTATCTCGAAACTCTTGAATATTAACTTTTCCTAATAACCAAATCGCTACCATCATCCCCAACCCTTGAATAACAAAAACCAAAGCGTATGACAACACAGGAACAGTAAACACCATTTTGCCAAAATTTAAAACCACTCCTCCTAACACCGTAGACAGTCCCCTCGCGATCGCTTGTGCTAACCCCCAAGCACCGATAAAGGTTCCGGCAGTCTCAGCTACGGTTAAATCTAACATTAAACTGGTGGCACCGGCGGTAATCATTCCTGATGCGAGGCCAAAAAATAGTAACCCTGACTTGAGTAAACTTTGACTAGGGATGGCCCCGGCTAAAACGATGATCACAAAACAACCTACCGCTAGAATGCAACCGAGTTTCGTGGTGCGTTGTTTTCCTAAACGGGGAACCACCAAGAAACCTGTTGAAGCAATACCGAAGAGGGTTCCTGTCCCAAAAAAGGCGTTTAACTGGGTGGTTTCAGAGATACACATCCCAAACACTTCACCCCCGTAGGGTTCCATGACGGTATCTTGCATGAATAAACTAAGGGTTAAAATTAAAATAAAGCCAAAAAATAATCCCGTTTGACGACTCGCTGTCAACACATTTAAAGCATCTTTTAAACCGATTTGATCTTCTCGTTGTACGGTTTGTGATCGTTGTCCAAAGCGAGAATAACGAGATTCTACCCCCCAAGTGGCGACAAAACACATAACTAAGACCACCACTGGCATAATAATAAACACAGGGTTAACAGTAGCTTGTAGGGTAGCAATATTAGCCATTTTTGCCGTTTCCGTCGGATCGTAGGACAAAATAGCTTGACCGCAAATTTCGGGGGTATTAAGTAATTGAGAACTAACGATCGCCCCGACGACAATACCCACCATTAACATGGACCAAACAATACCAATAAGTTGCGATCGATTATCTTCGTCAGACACATCCACTAACATGGCAGCGAAGGGGGTTGAACTCATACTTAAGGCTAATCCATAACCCCCAAAAACCACCCCTAATGCGATCGCCCAACCGTAGCTTATCCAACTCCATCCGTTAGCTTGGATACTACTTCCCAGTTGCCAAACCACTTGTAGAGCAATAAACGCTAGAGAAGTGAAGAGAATGGCACCCATCCAGACATATCCGGTGCGATGATAGCCTTTGATGGGTTTAGTGTCTGAGAGTTGTCCAAACCATACCCGCGCCGGACTGACAAACTGATACATAGCGATCGCCGTTGCTGCAATCCAAGGGAGTACAGTTAATTCGTCGATCATGATACGGTTGATCACTCCCAACGTCAACAGGGACATGATTCCTAAGCCCATTTGAAATAAACCTAACCGAAACATGGTTAAGAGTTTTATTTTGGGTAGGGGTTTATGGGGTTTGGGATCAGAGGTTTCGGGGATGTTGTTGATGGTCATTTTAATTAATAATTAATAATTACCTATTGATAATTAATGAATTCAACCAGTATTATTTAATATTAACCCTAATCCTGTCAATATTTTGCCATCTTTTGCTTGTTTTTCTATTTCGATCACCTTAGCATTAGGTAACATTTGAGTTAACCAAGGAATTAAAGCATAATCAAGGGTCTTAATTCCTTCTCCTGCTAGAATAATCTGACTAATAGAGTCAGGACAATACTGACCCTGAGATAGTAATGATTTTAATGTTTGCTCGATCGTTCTTATCCAGGGATTGATTATTTTTTCTATCATCGTTTTACGATTAACTGACCAAGACTTTTGAGCTATGGTAGAGGAAAACTGGTCTTGCTCTTGTAAAATCAATCTAGTCAATTGGGAAGATTCCATTAATGCACTTCCTAAACTATTATTTTCTAGATGTTGTTTAAGAAGTTTTCTTTTAGAAATTTCGGCGATTCCAGGGATAGGTAAAGGTTGAGGAAGAGGAGGAAAACTAATGGTAATTTTTTCATACCATTGTGGATAAATTAAGTGACAGAGAATATCTTGATCCATAGCTTCAGTTCCGTAAAATAATTGTTGACTAATCATACCTGAAAGTCCCTGAGATAGATCAATTATTGATAATTCTGTCATCGTTTCTGTTAAATTAATGACACAAAATAATGATAAGTGAGCGAGTGAATTTTGAGATAAATGACTTAAAGTTAAAGCCATCGGTTTAGGAATCCAGATAATTTCTTTTTCTTGACTAATATTTAGGCTTTCTGAAATAATATTTTTTAGTAAATTTCGATCTCTTTCATTCCATCGAGAAGGACAAATCAAAACAATTTTATTTATTTTTTCTAATATACTTTTCAAAAGTACATTATCATCGATTTTTAGTGATAAGTTATTAAACCCATAATTTAAAGTGCTTAATTTCTCTTTTAAATTATCTAAAATATTTTGATGATCACATAAGCTTGAGTCCCATAATTCTAGGAGTTGAGCCAAATCATAATATTTAAGGTTTTCTGAAGAATATTGTCTGTTTCCGAACGTAAATAAATAACCATCGACTTGATTATTAGTTATATAAAATCCTAAATACCAATCATCAGAAAGCATCGTTATCTTGTTAGTTTTCTCTTCTTGTAAAAATAATTCTAAATTTTCTTGTAAACGATTCAAATAAGCTAAAAATTTTGTTTCACCCTGTTGTCCTAAACGATACATTCTTTCAATTCCTGCTTGTAAAGAATCAGAGTAACGATCTAACTCTTTTAATATAGGTTGAAAATGGGTATCGACTGGGTTAGTTAAATGGTTAATAGCAAGATTTTTGTCTGGAGACGCAGATAGTTTTTTATCCGTTGGTAAGTCTCGCAAAAAGTTGGCTAGGATAGCTTGTTTTTGTTGTGTTAGGGTGGCAATATCTTGTAATAAAACGTTTTTTTGCTCCTGTAGTTGCTGTAACTCGGTTTGTAAAATGCGATCGCTAATTTTATCCTCGACCCGATTTAAAATTATCTCACTGAGTTTCTCAGCATCAAGATCGTAATTATTTTCTAAAGTAGATTGACCTTTGAGTAAATGGTATCGTATTCGTTCGAGTAAGACTGACACCTCTGGATGCTCCTTGAGCTTATCTTGCCATAAAATTTGCTCAAGCTGGGTAATTAAGGATTGAACATTATCTTGAACCGTCACAATAACCTTTATAAAGAAACAAAAAATAAGCAACTTTGAGAAACTTTAATCATTAGGTCGATGATTTTTGATAGGCTTAGCATAGCAGATCAATTTATAATCTGCTTATGAAGCCTATGGAAGATATTAAAAACTATCGTAACCAATCTACTGACCTCCGAGACAGTTTACAGAAAGCACCCTTCTTCAATGAATTACCAGAAGAAAGTTTAAAACTGGTAATGAGTCATGCGGTGATTCGGAGTCATCCTGCTAATCGTGTTATTCTCCTAGAAAATGACTGGGGAGGATCAGTTTACTTTATCCTAGATGGATGGGTAAAAATTCGCACCCATAACGTTGATGGTAAAGAAGTGACCCTAAATATTGTCGGCAAAGGGGAAGTTATCGGCGAAATGGCCGCTTTAGAAGAAGTTCCGCGATCAACCGATGCCATTACGTTAACCCCGACTACTATCAGTAGCATTCCCTCACAAGATTTTGTTACCCTACTTCATAGTGATCCAGTGGCCGGTATTCGACTCGCTCAAGTGATGGCTAAGCGTCTACGTCAACTCAACCGACGATTAAGGTTACGCGAAGCCGATAGTCTCTCACGAGTGGCTGATACCTTGTTATTCTTGGCTGAAGGCCAGGGAAAGCAAACCACCCAAGGGGTAGAAATTCCTAATTTACCCCATCGAGAGTTGAGTAGTATTAGTGGGTTAGCCAGGGAAACGGTAACGCGATCGCTGACTAAATTAGAAAAAAAAGGTTTAATTAAACGGGAAGATGATATTCTCTGTATCTTCTCCCTGGACTCTCTAGAACAAATTATTTCCTAACATAATGGATGATTCCAACTGGGTAGATGAGGGGGACGAATTAAGAAATGAACCTCAACCTACTCCTCCCAAAATGCCAACTCCTCCGTTAACCCCCAAATCTGCTAAAATTCGTCAAACCCTGGCCATGGTTGAAACTGCTTTTTTGGCCAGCGCCGGTAGTTTAATTTGGTTAATTAACTATTATTTTCCGGTTGGTCCGTTGTTACGGATATTTTTCCCCATTCCTATCGCTTTACTTTATCTGCGTTGGGGAAATCGTTCGGCTTGGATGGGGGCTTTAGTATCTGGGTTATTATTAACGGTATTAATGGGGCCCACTCGTAGCATTGTCTTTTTGATTCCCTACGGCGTGATGGGAGTGCAGTTAGGAGCATTTTGGCGTAGAGGTATCCCCTGGGAGTTTTCTATGATTACAGGGGCGTTATTGGGGACGTTTGGGTTCTTTTTTCGTTTTTGGTTATTCTCTATTCTCTTGGGGGAAGATTTATGGCAATACATCATCAATCAGATGACTGGGTTAGCTGAATGGATGTTTTTAAAACTAGGAATTTTAGCTCAACCTAGTTCTATTTTTATTCAATTACTGGCAGTTTTTCTCATTTTTGTCAATAGTTTGATTTATTTATTTGCCGTGCATTTGGTGGCGTTATTAGTATTAGATAAATTAGGTAATCGCATTCCTCGTCCTCCCAAATGGGTGCAGGTTATTTTAGACTATGAATAATCGAGAATTTAAAATTACAATGATGTAGGATGTATTATGACTCAAGAACCTATTACTGTTACTTACACCCTAGAAGATATCTTAAAACAAATCACCGAAAAATTAGACACAGGGTTAGACAAAATTGAGCAGAAAATGGATAAGCAATATACAGAGCTTAACCAGAAAATAGATAACCTTGGTTTAATTGTTACTATTCTTGGAGGTGCTGCCAAAATGTTAGGATGGATAGGAAAAGAAACATTAATTATCCGAAGCATCAAGGCGTTTTTTCCATTCTTGGTCAATTTTATCGGCTTGCTCAATTTCCTGTTCTAAAATATCTTTTTCTGTCGTATAAGCAATATCAGATTGTTGCAGAATAGCTTGATTCGCAAATTGAGAAGCATACTCTAATTTATGTTGTATGGTTTCATTTTTATCTTGTAAAAGTTTCGTTCTTTCTTGTCTTTTACTATTTCTTTCTTCAATTTTACTGTTTCTTGCTTGAACAACAAAGTAGCGAATCGCAGGAACTCCTAAAAAGGCGACCGCATAACCTAATAATAACCAGTAAATTGAATTAATAAAGGCAATAAAACCACCAAATTGTGCCACAATAGCAGGATCTTTTAAAAATGATCCTAATACTAATGCTAAAATAAAATTTAATGCTCCTAAACCAATGGCTAACATAATTTGACTATTAGCAGCTTCACTAAATTTATATAATCTTTCTCGTAAATAGTTAGAAATTGATTTTTGAGTTGATTCTTGAACCGTGATTTGTAACTCAGGAAAATAATAGATTAATTCGCCATTTGGGGATACTTCAGGACTTCCATTAAAACGAGTTAAAACGGGTAAAATATAGTCTTCGTTGTCTTGATTATAACGATCAATATTATCCAAATAAGGAGCTACTTGTTCAGCAATGATTGAACCCTTATTATTTTTAATAACTGTACCAATGGCTTTCCAGCGACGCTCTTCTAAATTATAATTCGGATCGCCATCTCCGAACAAAAAGGAAAAAATAGCTTCTAAAAAATTCATCCCGTCCCGATTTCTATTTGTGGATCTCCTTGAAGTATTATAACCATAACGACGATAACCATAATTAGGATAAAAGATCCAAAAGAGATCACCAAAATTGGGAAAGAAAAAGAATCCTCCGCCTCGATAACTTCTACTACGACTTCCAGAACTATTATCGCCTTCCCGACTAGAATTAAGACCAATAATGATAACAGTAATCGCAATTAACATTAAAATAATCGAAGCAATTAAAATAATACCAAAAGAAATCCGAATAATATAAAAAAGAACCTTCCAAATTTTATCCCAAGTTTCCTTTATTTGTAGTTTCCAGTATTTATTACGAAGAATGGTTCTAAAATTTTCAGGAAAAAGATAGATAATGTCTCCTGACTCTGCAACTTGTAAATGTCCCGACACATCAGACGCTAAAGCAAGCAACCCTTGTTGTGCTAAATTAATATTTAATCCAGATTTTGCTGCCACGTCTCCCACAGTGACACGGTAGCCTAATTGTTCAACAGATTTCATAATTTCAGGCTGAAGTGCCATATAATACCTTCCTTATTTTCCAAGCCACTCTATCTATTATATTAAAGGTAAAAGGTTTACACTGAGACTTAGGCGTAAGCTCCGTCGAACCCTTAGTCGAAGTGCAACAGGGAACGCTGTATCTCAAAGAATCTTGTCTGTGACACCTTAAGTTACTGTCTTGAAATTTAGGGCAAATCACTTTATCTTAGTTACAATAATAAACATAAAAATATTAATAGGAAATAAATTAATGACTACAACACAAAAGAAAAAGCTACCTAAGAAACATCATATTATGTTGAGTCTCTTAGTGACTATCTTAGGAATATTTTCGGCTAAAGTACCAGTTCAAGCTGCTGAAACCGTTATCTTGAAATATAGTATTTTAAGGGAATCGGTATCCGTTGAAGAATTAAGCACATTAGCAGAGACAGGAGAAGCCTCTAGATCCTTAAGATCCTATTTAAAGTTAGCTAATAAAAAACCAGAAGAATTAAGGGCATTATTAAATAATAATGTCGATGTTGATCCTGTTTTTTTATCGAAAGCTCTTAATAGTTTTGCAGGAGGAATTGTACTCGATCCTATTGGAGAAGTGATTCATACCCCATCAAAAAAAGCTAATCGAGAATCGTTGAGAGGTGCTTTAGTTACCTCTGCGTTATCTGATAAAAATATAAGACTAATTGAAATATTTGAAAACTATCCTACTGAAGAAATTCATGTAGACGGCGATCGCTTAGCAGAAATTTATCAAAATATTGAAGGGTTTGTTAGTAAAGTACCTCGTCTTCCGTTTTAAAAAGGAAGAAGGAATAGAAAACAGTAAATGGTAACTTGGAACTTGCCAATGTAAAGATTTCCTTTAGAATTGATACAGTTTCTTGATCTATTAAAACCCGCTATTCTGTATCCTTCTACCCTTGGGCGTTTTGTCGTCTTTTTAGGGTAAGGAGTCGATGATTAACTATTATTCTGACTCCTGAACTCCTGACTCCTTCTTCAAAGATAACCATGACTCAAAGCTTAGAAAAATCTTTAACCACTCCCACCACCTTAATAGAATTATTGCGTCTAAGGGCTGATGAAACTCCCGACAATCACGCCTATACTTTCTTAATAGACGGAAAAAAAGAAACCCCACCCTTAACCTACGCAGAATTAGATCGACAGGCTAAAGCGATCGCCGCGTTACTACAAAAATATCAAGCGAAAGGAGAACGAGCATTACTTTTATATCCTCAAGGGTTAGAAGTGATCGCAGCCTTTTGTGGCTGTTTATATGCGGGTGTCATTGCCATTCCCGTCCCTCCGCCTGAGTCAGGAAGATTAAAACGGACTTTACCCCGTCTGCGGTCTATTGTACAAGACGCAAATGCTACCTTTGCCCTCACCACAGAGGCTATTTTATCCCTGATAGAAGACGTTAAAGAAGAATTTCCTGAATTTGAGCAAATGAAGTGGATCGACACCGCTACAGTCGATTTATCCTTGGCTGAAAGTTGGGAAGATCCCCAGGTTGATAAAGATGAATTAGCTTACTTACAATATACCTCTGGCTCCACTTCAACTCCCAAAGGGGTGATGTTATCTCACTTTAATTTAATGCACCATGCCAGTTATTTACAACGTGCCTGTGGCTACGATGAAAACAGTATTACCCATACTTGGATGCCCTATTTTCATGATTATGGCTTAGTCGAAGGGATAACCGTTCCTTTGTACAACGGAACCCCTTGTTATTTAATGTCTCCTTTTTCCTTTATTAAACGTCCCATTCAATGGTTAAAGAACATCACCAAGTATAAAGTTACCCATTCTCAAGGACCCAACTTTGCCTATGACTTATGTTTGCGTCGTTTAAGAAGCAAAGATATGACACAATTGGATCTAAGTAGTTGGCAAGCAGCCGGAAATGCAGCCGAACCCATTAACCCCAAAGTGATGATGAACTTTGTCGAAACCTTTGCCCCTTGTGGGTTTAGCTGGGAAACCTTCGCTCCGGCTTATGGGTTAGCAGAATATACGTTACTGGTATCGAGTAAACCCAAAGGAACCCACCCCGTCTTTGCCTGTTTAGATGCGTCGGCCTTAGAACAAGATAAAATTGTTGAAGCTGATCCTCAACAGGAAAAAGGAACCCGTATTATGGCCAGTTGTGGCCAGTTGGTCTGTGAAACCAAAGTAGCGATCGTTAACCCCGATACCTTAACCCGTTGCGCTGAAGATGAAGTGGGAGAAATTTGGGTATCTGACCCTAGTGTAGCCCAGGGTTACTGGCAACGAAAAGATGCAACCGAAGAAACGTTTCAAGCCTATATTAAAGATACTCAAGAAGGCCCGTTTTTAAGAACAGGGGATTTAGGCTTTTTAAAAGACGGAGAACTCTATATTACGGGACGGATGAAAGATTTGATTATTATCCGAGGAACCAATCATTATCCCCAGGATATTGAGTGGAGTGTCCAACATCTTAACCCTGTTTTTCGGTCTGACTATGGGGCGGCTTTTTCTGTTGAAGTGGATGGAGAAGAACAATTAGTGATTGTACAGGAGTTAGAAAGACGAAGCGGAGAGTTAGACTTTGAGCAATTACTCGGAGATATTCGTCAAGAAATTGCCGAAGAACACGAAATACAAACTTATGCTATTGTTTTAGCTAAATCTGGAACCGTGTTAAAAACCGCCAGTGGTAAAATTCAGCGTCGCGCTTGTCGTCAAAATTTCTTGAATGGAACCATTAATATTGTTGCGGTTTGGAGCGATAATGCTGAAGTTATGAGCAAATTTGTTAACCAATAGGGTTCTTGAAACGTTATAATTGATAAGGGCTAAAATTATTTAGCCTTGTTTCCAGGGTTGGCCGAGCGGTTTAGGCAACGAACTCATAATTCGTGCTAGGCAGGTTCAACTCCTGCACCCTGGATTTTTGAATGTATTAATAAACAATAATAAAGATGCTATGAGTTGGGTTTCGTCCCTCTACCCAACCTACCTACTCATCCTTAATTTTTCGCTTTGGTATTAATTAGTAATTTAGTATAGACACCTTAAAAATATAACACCTTAGTTAGATGTAATTATTGTCGTGTTGTGATATGATACTTGCTAAATAAAATAGTAAGTTTAAATATATTAACATGGTTAAAGCTCAAGAAAACAAAACTTTTGAAGCAGCCGGAACCCGTCCAATTGAAAGTGGAGAAGTAGAAATAGTGGAGACTTTTGAAGAGGATGGGATTCGTCCAATCGCTAAAGGTTTTGATTATGTAACACGGAATCAAACTACTGAAAAAGATGATTCTAATAATCGTGAATCTAAAACTGCTTCGACAACAATTAATAACGATTCAGAAGTCAGTGAAGTTCTAAATATAGACAATAATGCTCATGCAGACTCTGATAATGTAGCAACAGACAAGACGTTAAAAATAGATGGTGAACGCCCCGTAAATAATAGCGGCAAAAAAGTTGTTGATACTTTTGAAGAAGACGGAACTCGTCCAATTATGGCCAATAAATATGAGGTCTTAGAGACGTTAGAGATCGACGGCGATCGCCCAATTACTTCACAACAATAGTTTAATTAAACTAATCAGAAATCAAACAAAAAAAACTTATGCTAAATTAATAGCGTGAGTTAAAGTAGTATGATTTTGAAGAGATCCGCCCTTACTTCGTCCCTCTTCGAGTCCGCGGTGCGCCGATTTAGTAAGTTGGGTTTCGTTTCCTTCGACTATCGCTCAGGACAAGCCTCTGCCCAACTTAACTACTAAAAAAAAGTAATTTTTTTACTATCAAATTAAGCGTTAATCTCTGATTTAAAATGTAACAGAATACTTAAGAAGTTATAGAAATACCCCCCTATAGGATTGTAAAATGATTCAAAGTTTTTATAAGATTCATGGTGATGTTTTGGTTGGGTATTGGTTATGCATTCGTTTACGAAAAAACTATTTTGGGCAATTGCTTTATCACCATTATTAATCAGTCAACCTGTTTTTGCTCATGTGATTTGGTTTGAGTCACTCAACAATAATCAACACGAAATTATTTTTGGTCATCCTGAACTTAATGAACCTGAGCCTCTTATTTTAGATAAGTTCCAAGAAGCCAAAGCCTATGATGAAAATAAAATGCTCATTCCTAGCACAACCACGTTTGAGAATGAGCGTTTATTTATTAATACAAATACTTCGGTCGCAGCTTTAACTGCTTTTTATGATAATGGTTTTTGGCGACAAAATCCCGATGACACTTTTGATAATATCACTCAAGAAGAAGCAGAAGCGATTAACTACGAAAACGTTTCTCAATTTGTTAAATATGCTAAGGGAATATATCAGTGGAATGATCCCTTATCACAACCCTTTGGCTTACCTCTAGAAATCATAGCTTTAGAAAATCCATTTGAGTTACAAGAAGGAGATAATCTGCCCATTCAAGTATTATTCCAAGGAATGTTAATTGATAATCCATTAGTAGAATATTTAGGACAAACAATTAGTATTAACGAGGAAGGAATTGCCTTAATTCCGATTGGTGCATCAGGATTACAAGTGATTGAAGCAAGTTATACTGATCCTGACTCTGAAAATCCGACGATTTCTTATGCTGCAACCTTTACTTCACAATCCGTTCCTGAACCGCAATCTTTAGGATTATTAATAACAACAATGGCGTTAGGAATTAATCAAAGCGTTAAAAATCGAAAGAAGAAAAAAATCGAAAGCCGAAATGGGTAATTAACAAATTTAGGAATTAAGATCATAAAGGGTAGAATATACGAGAATTCTACCCGACAAGATCAAGAATGATTCTATCCCAACAGAAATAATAAACACCGTACCGCACATCAGGATTTTGCGTTGTCTTGAAGTTGAGACTTTTCCTTGATGTTTGCGATCGCGTCAACAGCTAAACCAAGTTTTAATTAAACGCCAACAAGTCGAAAAATTAATATCACTGTGGGGCAACGTCCAAATACAATGAAGATGTTTAGTTATGAGTCGGGTTTTGTTTTTCTACCTAACCTACTTACTTACTGCGTTAACTTAAAACCATGTCTCAAACCCCTGAATCTCTTAAAGCAACCCTTGATAGTGTTCAAGATTTATACTCGGTGGTGAAAACAATGAAAGCCCTTGCTGCTGTTAGTATTCGACAGTATGAGCAAGCAGTGGAATCTTTAGGAGAATATAATCACACGGTAGAGATGGGTTTTCAGATTCTGGCAAAAGAGCGTTATTTTGCAGGAAAATCTCTTGTTTTAACCATCAAAGAAAACAATAATCTTGTAAATCCCAAAACAGGAGCGATTATTTTAGGGTCTGATCAAGGCTTATGCGGTCAGTTTAATGAAAATATGGCGAAATACACTAAAGATAAGCTTCAGTCTTCATCTAAGCCCGAAAATCTTTTTGTGGCAACGGTTGGATCTCGCTTACTTCCTTATTTTAAAACCACTTCTTATCAACTAGCTAATCAGTTTATGTTACCCACTTCTGTAGAAGGAATTGGGGAAACGGTACAAGATATATTGTTAATGCTGGATAATTGGCAAGAAAAACATAAAATTAGCAAAATTTTACTATTTTATAATAAACCAACTTCAGGATCTTCTTATCGTTCCTCTTATCAACAATTATTGCCCCTTGATAGAGATTGGTTACGCTCTTTAGAACGGAAAGACTGGCCTACTAATACCCTTCCCACCTTTACCATGAACTGGCAAGACCTTTTTAAAGAACTCATTAGTCAATATCTCTTTGTATCTCTCTATCGTGCGGTTGCTGCTTCGTTGGTCAGTGAAAATGCCAGTCGTCTTGCTGCTATGCAGTCGGCCCAGAAAAATATTGAAGAACATCTCGATGAACTTAATGCTCAATATCGTCGTCAACGTCAAAGTGCCATTACTTCAGAATTATTAGATGTAGTCGCTGGTTTTGAAGCTTTGACTTAAGTTTGAGATAGCAATTGATACTTTTTTGTGTTAGGACAGACTTCCCACAAGTTTCAATCAAAATTTTCTGCTAATCTCAAACTCAGATGACATTCAAACTTTATTTTGTCTCATTTTTTGTGTCCATAGGTGCAGTATTTGATGAAGTTCCAGGCAATTCATCCCGAAGCTTTTTCATCTTACTTTTACTGCTTTTTTTGGGTTGCGGTGAATTTTTGCCATCTTTTAAAACGGCTGATTCAACGCCACCAGTTAAATTTTCAGTACCGACAGAATTACGGTTTTGATTAACAGTGCTATTTTGATAAGATTCAGAATTGTTAGAGTCACCTGCATGAGCAACTTGAATGGTATAAATAGCAAGGCTACACAGTAAAAAAACAGTGACTATCCCAACTTTTAACCAACGTTGTAATACATTATTGGTGAAAAAAACAAGAAACGGGGAATTGCTTTTGGTTCTATTAGCGTTTAAATGAGAAAAAAGTAAACGAAAAATCCGATACATAATCATTCGCTCCAAAATTTTAGAAATAACCTATAGTCAGAGTAACAGGCACAAAGAAGCTCTTCTTCCCTCTAAGGAAAGAGACGAATGATGAGATATTAGGTAAAACTCACACCTTGCAGCTTCGCTTAAACTAGCTAGTTTAAAAGATACTGTACCTCACCAGCATGGGAATTGCTATACTATTATTGCTGTCGATAAAATCTCCCTGCTCCCCGCTCCCCCGCTCACTTCAGAGTAATGTTTATTTTTGTCCAGGTACTTAGTATTTTATTTTGATGCTAACTTATTCGCGCATTGATTACTTCTCTATACTTATTAAGTTTTTATGTACTGGTGCAAGATATCAGTAAAAGAGAAACTCAACCATATTAAAAACTTAGATTGATAGTGCTGATAATTGATGTAATAATGCTTCTTTATCTTCTTCACTTAAAGATTCTCCCGATTGAATCTTGTCACAAATGTCGGGAAGTTTCTCTGTTACCATCTGACAAATTTTCCTTTCTGCTTCTCTGATGTGTTCTAAGGAGACATCATCAAAAATTCCTTCATTGATAGCAAATAAAACAGCAATTTGTTCAGCAACGGAAAGGGGTTGAGATTGAGGCTGTTTAAGAATTTCTCGCACTCGTCTGCCTCTTTCTAACGTTTTTCGGGTATCTTCATCTAATTGGGTACCAAAACGGGCAAACACTTCGACTTCTTGAAATTGAGAATAGGATAAGCGTAAATCTCCGGCTACTTCTCCATAAGCCCGTAATTGGGTTTTTCCGCCTACCCGTGACACTGATTTTCCCACGGATACTGGGGGTAAAATGCCTTTTTGATAAAGGTCTGGAGATAGATAAATTTGACCGTCTGTAATAGAAATTAAATTAGTGGGAATATAAGCAGAAATACTTTGGGCTTGGGTTTCAATAATAGGTAAGGCAGTTAAAGAACCCCCACCCCATTCTTCTCGAAGATGGGTAGACCGTTCGAGTAATCGAGAGTGAATGTAAAAGATATCACCAGGATAGGCTTCTCTTCCTGGAGGACGGCGCAATAAGAGAGAAAGTTCTCGATAAGCCCAAGCATGACGGGTTAAATCATCATAGACAATTAAAACATCCCGTCCCTTTTCCATAAAATACTCGCCGATAGACGTGGCTGCATAAGGGGTAATATATTGCAAACCGGGGGGATCTTCTCCATCGGCTACGACAACGATAGAATAGTCTAGGGCTTTTGCTTGGCGTAATTGTTCGATAACCTTGGCAACCGCAGAGGTACGTTGACCAATGGCGCAATAAATACAAATAACATCCTTGTCCTTTTGATTTAAAATAGTGTCCACTGCGATCGCCGTTTTACCAATTTGGCGATCGCCGATAATCAGTTCTCGCTGTCCTCGTCCAACAGGTATTAAAGCATCAACGACTTTTAACCCGGTTTGGAGGGGAACCGTAACCGGCGCACGATGGATAAAGGGGGGTGCTTTTCGTTCGATGGGAAATTGAGTTTGAGTCGAGATGGTTCCTTGATTATCGAGAGGACGACCTAAACCGTCAACAATGCGTCCGAGTAACGCTTCTCCGACGGGAATTTGTACAATTTTTCCTGTTCGTTTGACTTCTTGACCGGCTTCTAAATGTTCGCTATTTCCTAATAAAATCACCCCTAATTCATCTACGTCTAAGTTAAAGGCAATCCCTAAAATATCCCCTGGAAAACGCACTAATTCATCGGCTTTAACGTTGGGTAAACCGATAACTTTAGCGACTCCTTGATCAATCGATTTTAGAATCCCAATTTCTCGCGGTTGAATTTTGGCTTGATACTTCTTTAATGTTTCGTCAAGCTGAGTAAGGGTATTTTCAAGAACGGTTTGTAAGGTTTTTTCCATTGTTTATTTTACATTCATCAATTTAATTTTCTTGATTAAGAATTTTCTAAATATTGCGAGAAACATGAATAATTCTTATAATGATTAACTGTTCATTTTCGATAAGATAAAAAATTCAATATTTATCAAAGCCTTTTACTTTCCATTTTCTAAGTCCTTCTAGTTGTGAATTATTAGAAAAATAAAGACTCCCCAGGTAAGGCGTTTGGGCTAATTTTGCGATAGTTTGCCAAGTAGCGTCAAAAAATAGCAAGGCAACATCGGGATTATTTTGAGCAAGATAATCAGATATATTATCTAAATCTCTGGTGGCTTTTGGTGAAATAAAAATACGTAAAACCATGATTAACCCTGGTTTATACGGTTAATTACTTCTTTACGTTTATTTTTCCACCATTCTTCTGTCATTTCGATAGGTTCTCCACTGTTTAATCCTTCAAGTAATAAATTTTCTATTTGGTTTTTTGCTTCTTTTTCTTGTTCTTGACGGATAAGATGAATAATATATTCATTGGCACTACTATAACCCTTCGCTTGAAGCTGTTGCTGAATAAATTCACCCATGGTATCCGATAAAGAGATATTGAGATTTGCCATGATAATGAGTCAAATAAACACTATTTTAAGTTTGGCATTTTTTGTAAAATTTTGCTACTACATATCATTAATTGAAATTAATTTTTATCGATATCTATAGCTTCTATATAGTCTTTTAAATTCCAAGCAATTTTATAATCGCTTGCTTGTAGTTCAATGCCACAAATTAAGTCAGAATTGGTCGTAAACTGTACATTATTGCCTTGATAAATATTAGTTTGATGGAGTGAATTTAAAAGGCGATCGCGACTTTCAGGGGGAATTTCAAAATGACTACGAATGATTAAACCATTCTCTATTGTTTGGGCAGAGTTTGCTAACTTTTCTCGCTCTTCTTCGGATAAATTGTCGAGACGATGAATAAATTGATTAATGATTTGTTGTTCTAAAGAAGCATTAGCTAAATCTCCTAAAACATGACCAGTAATCTTATAAATTTGCTGCATGATTTTTTCTTGAAACCTATCAAAAAATTGGGCTTTTTCTCGTTCTAGTGATTCTTGCCAAGACTTACGTTTTTGTTCAACATCTTGACGCGCGTCTTCTACTAAATCATGATATTTTTCATCTGCTTTAGTTTGGGCGTGAGTCATTATTTCTTGTTGTTTATTTTCTAATTTTTGTTGTTTTTGTTGATAAGAATTCGCCTCAGTTTTAGCCGATTCTTTTTCTTTTTCTGCTGCTTGCCAACGACTTTCAATTTCCTGTTGACGAGCTTTAATTGTTTTTACAATCGGTTTATATAAAAAACGATTCAGTAAAAAAACTAAAATGAGGAAATTAATGATTTGAGCAATAACGGTAAACCAATCAAATAGCATCAGTTAACCCCCTGCATTGTCTACAAAATAATTCCAAAAAGGATTAGCAAAAATTAAAATCATCGACACAACAAAACAATAAATTGCTGTTGATTCGACTAATGCTAAACCTACAAATAAAGTACGAGTAATCGTATTAGCTTTATCTGGTTGTTGAGCTAAAGCTCGTAAGGCATTGGCTAAGGCTAACCCTTCTCCAATAGCAGGGGCAACAGAACCAATAGCAATGGTTAATCCTGCGGTAATAATGGAAACGATACCTGTTAAACCTAGATTGTCCATCTAAAAATCTCCTTGTTTTTGTAGTGAAATCTGTTCTTTTATGACTGATTATTTCCTGTTTTTCGTTGCTGAAGATTCATGCCTGATGCAATATAAACCATGGCTAAAATAGTAAAAACGTAAGCTTGAATCACTCCTACTAATAAACCAAATAATGTCATTACAGCAGGGAAAAATAAAGGAACAATAGAAATTAAAATGGCTACTAATAAACTGGTACTCATAATGTTGCCAAAAAGACGAATAGCCAGAGAAACAGTGCGGGATATTTCACTGATCAAATTAAAGGGTAACATCACAGGAGTGGGTTGAATATAATGGCGCAAATAGTTAGCAATACCAACATTTTTAATGCCATAAATAGGCACAGCAACAAACACACATAATGCTAAAGCTGCGGTGGTAGAAAGAGAGCCAGCCGGCGACTGATAAATCGGGAAAATGGTTAATAAATTGGCCATAGTAATAAATAAGAATAATGTGCCAATAAAAGGTAAAAATTGGTCAGCTTTTTGTTGACTAGCATCCCGAATTTGTTGACTAATTTGTTCAATAATAATTTCTAGGGAAACTTGCCAACGAGATAGAGGAGGTTCGATGGATAATGTTCGAGTAATTAACCAAGAGCCTAACACTAAAATCAATATTACTAACCAAGTAAAAACAATAGTAGCGTTAAGATTGATCCATTGCCATTGCCAATAAATAATACTGTCAGGGGTAATATCCATGTTAGAAGTCAAAAGTCTGAATTTATAATTTAAGATCGGAGTTAGATAATTTAGGTTTCAAAACGTTAGTTAACACAATTCTGGCTAATATAAATCCTCCTAAACAAATTAATATTCGTTGCCACTGCCCATCCATGATGAGATAAAAACCAAACAGTGTTACAAAAATACGACCTAGAAAACTACCAATAAATAAACGCACTGGATAAGCTGTTGTTGGCAGTTGTCGCACTGTAATCCAAAGACTACTAAAGTAAAAAGTTCCTAAAATGATGCCAAAAATAAAAGGAATTAAATTCTCTAAAATAAAGGCTATCATAATCATTTTCTCCTCATTAAGTTGTCAAACAGATAATTAATTAATTTGTTAAGCTGTTGTGTATTGATCATGGCTTATTTAATACTTTAGTACAAACGTTTAAATCCTTTCTCCCTGCTCCCTACTTCCTGCTACCCTTCAATCTCAATTAGTGATTTAGATGCTTAATAGCTGAACTTTTCATTCATCCCGACTTTCCCGTTGTACCCAATACCAAGCATTAAGACAGCCAATAATCACTCCCAAAAATAACATCATTAACGTCCAGGAATAGGGATCATTTAATTTAATATCTAACCAAACACCCACAGCAATACCAATAAGGGTTGGAATCGCCACAGACCACCCCACAATGCCAAACATACCCAAACCATACCAAATGGTGCGATCGCCTTCTTTTCGAGCGGTCATTTTGCGATCAGCTTTATCTTTCACTGCTTGTTGAAAGGTTCCTTGTCTTTTTTGATGCTCGTTTCGTGGTCTATTAGAATCCTTCACCGCCTTCTCTCCCTATTTCTACAATACCTCTGGCTAACCCGGACTCTAATCTAGCGATCGCAGTACGGGTCATTTTTTGCTGTTCATTGAGTTGACGAAATTCTTCGGCAACAGTTTGATGTAACCGGTCTAAATTGGCATCTTTAACGGCTCTTCCCGTAGAAACCATGACCGTTTGCCCACATTTAACTAAAATTCCTTCGTCAATGGCCATAAACACCTCTTCTCCCTCTAGAGAACGATAGGATAAAATACTCGGAGTTAAAGCGGTAACAAAGTCAATATGATTACTCAAAAGCCCAAATGCGCCGTTTTTGGCTTCTGCATTCACTTGTTCGACCTCCTCGACTAAAAAGACCTTATTGGGAATTAAGACCTTAAGTTTCATCTTTTGCTGCCTCCTTGTGCTTTTTCTTTACTTCGTCAATGGAACCCAACATATATAAAGAACGCTCAGAATAGTCAGCAAATTCATCATTCAGAATGCGTTCACACCCCTCTAAAGCATCCTCTAAACTGACTAACTTGCCTTTTTTCCCTGTAAATTGTTCGGTACTAAAAAAGGGTTGCGTTAAAAATCTTTCTAAACGGCGGGCCCTCGCTACTGTTGCGCGATCGCTTTCTGAGAGTTCTTCCATCCCCAACATAGCGATAATATCTTTCAAATCCTCATAACTGGCTAGGGTACTTTTGATCCCTTGGGCAATGTTGTAATGTCTTTCTCCGACAATGGTGGGTGAGAGCATTTTCGATCCCGACTGTAATGGGTCAATGGCTGGATATAACCCTTCACTGGCTCGTTTACGGGATAGCACAATAGACGCAGATAGATGGCCAAAGGTTTGGACGGCAGCCGGATCTGTAAAATCATCTGCCGGCACATAAACCGCTTGAACTGAGGTAATAGACCCTGTGGCGGTGTTGGTAATACGTTCTTCGAGTTCGGCTAATTCTGTGCCTAGGGTGGGTTGATAACCGACTCGTGAGGGTAAACGTCCCATCAAACCGGATACTTCTTGCCCGGCTTGAATGAAACGAAAAATATTATCCATGAGCAACAAGACATCTTGTTTCAGTTCATCGCGAAAATATTCAGCCATTGTTAGGGCTGCGTGACCCACCCGAAACCTTGCCCCTGGGGGTTCGTCCATTTGACCAAACAGCATGATGGTATTGTCTAAAACCCCGGCCTCTTGCATCTCTCGATATAACTCTTCTGCTTCTCGGTTCCGTTCCCCAATACCACAAAATAAACTGATGCCTTGATACTGACTCACCATATTGTGAATCATTTCTGTGATTAACACCGTTTTACCCACACCTGCACCCCCGAAGAGTCCTGCTTTGCCGCCTTGTTCGATGGGGGTGAGGATATCAATGGCTTTGATACCGGTTGCTAAAATCTCTGAAGTGGTTGATCGTTGTTGTAGGGGTAAAGGGACTTGATGAATTGATCGCCAGTTTCCTTCGGTTATAGCTTCTTTGCCGTCAATGGTCTCCCCAAACACATTAAACACTCTTCCTAAGGTTTGCTTTCCTACCGGCACTTGCAACGGTTTTCCTAAGTTGATCACCCGTGACCCCCTTGCTAACCCAGAAATCGGCGTTATACCAATCCCTCGCACCGTATGAGCATCTAAATGGTTAACCACTTCAATAATAATTTCTCTTTCATCCCCTGCCTGTAATTGACTATATAAATCCGGTAATTTTTCTTCAAAGTAAATATCAATCACGCTACTACGAATGGCAAGGACTTTACCATGATTAACTTTAGAATGGCCATTCGTTGCTTGCATATCCATTAACCTTATCAATTGATGTGTAGAGGTTACGTCTTAAACAATTGTTATCAAAATAATTTGAGAAGAATTTTTGACTTTGTTACTGTGTTGGAATTGCTTTGCTTTCGATTTTGGAGTTTGAGGACTGGATTTTAACTTATCTTCTATATCTAATCATAAGGGTTTTCTTCAGGGACTCTATCTAAAGTCGTACTTAATTATCAAATCTTATTAAAAAGTTCTTTAATTTAAAAAAATTTAGAAGTTACAAATTATGTACACTGATTATTTTCTCAAAATCAAGTTTTATTTGGATAGCAGGAGGACAAGGAGGACTGTTTGAGAAATAAATCTTCCTTGTATTCAATCTCTTCTGTGTCTTCCCCATCCCCCTGTCAATGACCATTAAGGCATAATCGGAATTTGTTGTTGATCAAATTGGCGATCGCGTAAGGTTCCGGGGGTGGTACGAACATAGTCCGGATTTCCTGTTAAAGAGGAGTTAAAGGGGTTGACAATGTCGGGGGTGCGAATTCTAGGCCCGGCAGTTTGTTGTCTGAGTCCGTCCCATAATACGGCTTCGATAGTTTTCGCATCATTGGCAATGGTGTTATCAAAGAATGACCCTGGGGCATATCGCCAGCCAAAAATCTTATTCATTTGGCCAAACATATCGGTATTATCGTAAAATCGTAAACTTTCGTTATAAAACGCCCGATCAATGACATGGGTAAAATGTTCTCCTCGTTGTTCAGGAATGGCTTGAACTGCAGGATTAGTGTTTTGATAAGCTGCTGTTCCGCCGAAGTTACGGGCTTCGAGTAAACGTCGCTCTAGCTGTTCCATACAAGCATTTAAACCAGCTGCAAACTCATTCCGAGTGAGGGCGAGATCGCCTCGATAGGTGCGATCGGGATAACCCACAATACAACCATAATTTTCTACTAAATTTCTTAACGCTTGATAAGACCAATCCGTAGGAGAAACGTCTCTTAATTGTTGAATACTACTGAGTTGCTCTAAGATCGTCTGATAATCGTAATTTTGAGCAGAGATTTTATCGTTTGGTGTAACTTGTTGCGTTTGTTGAGCCGTTTCCGTGATGGGTTGAGCGTAACTCGGGTTACTGACTAATACCGACCCTACCATCAAAGCAGGTAATAAGGGTTTATACATTGTTGTTGCATCTCCTCACAATTAATTTTCGGTAAAACTCGGTCATGTTTCTTGATAAGCCAAAGTAAATGGATGCTGTCATGACCACCCGTATTTTAGCTAATTTTTCTGTAAGACCTGATAGTAATTTTGTTCATTAAGTTTTATCATTATTATTATCATCTGTGAGATTTTTTCTATGATTTCCGTTGCTACTGCAGATTTATCGGCCTTACGCGCCTATCTTTTAGAGTTATTCGTTAAATTAGCTTATCAAGAAGGAGACTTTACCCTCTCTTCTGGTCAAAAAAGTAGTTACTATATCAACGGAAAACAGGTAACGCTACAAGCCCAGGGGGCTTTAGCCATTGGTCGCTTATTATTATCAATGTTACCCCCGAACACTCAAGGGGTTGCAGGGTTAACCTTGGGGGCTGATCCCATCGTCAGCGCGGTTAGTGTGGTGTCAGCATACGAAAATTGCCCCATTCCTGCTTTAATTATCCGCAAAGAAGCAAAGGGTCACGGAACACAAGCTTATATTGAAGGGCCAGCCCTTTCCCCAGGGACGATGGTAGTGGTTTTAGAAGATGTGGTGACAACTGGTAAGTCAGCCATGTTAGCTGTGGAACGATTACGGGCTGTTGGTTACACTGTTAATACAATTATTTCCCTAATCGACAGGGAACAAGGAGGGGCAACGTTTTATCAAAGTCAGGGTTTAAATTTTCAGGCTTTGTTCTCCATTAGGGAAATACAAGAGTTCTATAAAAATAACAATCATTCACCTTCTTAAACAAAATTTTCATTGTGAATTTTACAAAATCTTTTCACAACCTTATGAAATTTTTCCACAACTTATGCTGAGTTTTCCCCAAGCTGTTCTAAATTTTCAACAACAACAAACCAAATAATAGACTTCTGGCAATTGATGGGGAAAAGTATTAAGCTAATGCTTGTTTAAAAAATCCTAATCACTTTTTTTGTATCCTATGTTAATATACATAAGTCTGATGTACTTTCTAAACTAATCAATTTATCTGGTTATGGTAATTATGATTTTAGGTTATTAACTTTTCTGAATTTTAAATAGGTTAAAGAATATGCTAACCTTAAGAAATTATTGCTAGATTGCTATTAAGTCTAGATTATGCTTTAAAAAATAAAATAATACCAATTTTCTTGATTTTGTTGTTAGTTTTGTAGGAAAAAAAATGAAAACTTCTATTGCTCTTGAAGTTGAAATTCCAGAAGAAACCTATGTTTTGCTCACAAATTTTATTGAAAACCATGCTCCGTTAGGATTTAATGAAGTCGTTTCTTTAGCCGTTTCAACTTTTTTAACCAATGAAAAAATTCCCTTTAATTCTTGTCAATCTTATTTATCTAATGTGTACGACTACCCTAATCATTCAAAGGTTTTAGAGAAATGAAAAGAAAAAAATTAATTCCCCTTCCTTGGAAAACCAGAGAAAGAATTAAGGCATTTTCTCAAGTATTTCCTGATGTTCCCTTATTAGAAAGTCCAACCACAGGGGATCAATTATCGAATGTTATTGATCGTCTCCAACCCATCGCTAAATCAGAAAGTGCAGCTTTTTCTTTATTAAGAGAATTAGATTCTTATCGGTGTTACGGTGAATAATTCAAGGGAAAATCCACAATCTTTCTTTAAACCGATTAACTTGTTAATTGCGGTGATAATAATCACCGTAGTTTTCATTATTGCCTTTTATAACCTCTTAGAAAATCCAGATAGTCGTCAAATTCGACAAACAGCGGAAAAACAACTAAGATTATTCGCTAGAGGATACAGTCTGAAGGCTATTGACTGCGTGGGAATGGATACTAATAATGACGGGTGGGTTAATTGTCGGGCTGGCGATCGCAAAGGAAAACTCCTTTACCTAGAATGTCCTTATCAAGTTACAGATCAAGAATGTCGCTATAGAGATTCAATTGATTGATTTGTGTTCAATCTCAAGTTAGACAATTAATAAAATATCCTTGTGTTGTCAATAATGAACCATTCATGGTAAACAATTGACACATAAAAGTCCTCTTCAACTAAGCGATCGCAGACAGCCAAAAAACCAGAAAAGAAGGGATCATCATCGTAAGTGGTATCTTTGATAAACAAGGTAACAGAGTTACTATCCTCACTCCAAATCGTCCGTAAAACGGTAATTTTGTCGTGACTTGAACTATCTACAGGAAGCAATACCCAACGTCCTTCTATTTGCATAAACTCAGGTTCAGAGTATCTAAAAACTGATGCCCAATCTTCTGGTCCTTCATGCTTCTCGATGATTCGATCCCAACGGACTGTTTTTATTTTAGAAAGAGTCGTTTCTGGCAATTGTGTTAATTTCATTTTTTTGTGTTAATTAATAATAATATTGTTAATCAGATGAGTTAAGGTGGGGAGGCACATTAGTTTAATTTGAAATAAAAAGTTGCCCCTTCTCCTACCACACTCTGCGCCCAAATACGTCCATTATGACGATGAATAATTCGTTGAACAATAGAAAGACCAATCCCTGTTCCCTCAAAGTCTTTTTGTGAGTGTAATCGTTGAAATGCACCGAAAAGTTGATCGGCATATTTCATATCAAAACCCACCCCATTATCAGCGACAAAAAAGGTTCCATCTTCTAAACAATTAATCTCAATTTGAATCGGATTTCGTCCTCGACTAAACTTAATACTATTGTTGATTAAATTAATAAACACTTGTTGTAATAAGGCAGAATCCCCCAAAACTGGAGGTAATTTTCCTATCTTAAATTCAATGTCGATTGCTTCAGAAGAAACGAGATCAATAGCAACTTTCACCACAGCATTAAGATTCACCTCATGAAACATTAACTCCCGTCTTCCTACCCGCGACAAAGTGAGTAACCCATCGATTAAATAACCCATTTTTTGACTACTTTTTTCGATCACGTCTAAATAATGTATAACCTTAGGATCATCTTTGGCATCACTTTTTAAAAGTCTTGGTTTTAAAGCATTGACGAATCCATGAATATGTCGTAACGGCGCACGTAAATCATGGGAAACAGAATAACAAAAAGAGTCCAGTTCTTGGTTGGTAGCTTCTAGTTGGGTGGTTCGTTCCATTAATACTTGTTTTGTTTTCACCAACTCAGTCACGTCACGGGAGGTTCCCAGAAGCGCGTAAACTTCTCCGTGGGAGTTTTTTAGGGGGACTTTGTAGGTGTCAAAAAAATGCTCACCATCAGGTAAAGTAATGATTTCTTCGAGATGGAGAGTTTTCCCTGTGTCAAACACTTGTTGGTTTTGCTGAACAAAATAATCAGCCATTTCGGGGCAAAAACAGTCAAAAATAGTTTTACCTTGTACCTGTTTACGGTGTTCAAAGCCGATCCCTTTAGCAAAGACTTGATTGCAAAATAAGAGTTTCATTGTCTCCCGTTCTACCACAAAAACAAAGTCAGGAAGGGTATTCAATAACATTTCTAGTTCTGCAGTCCGTTGACTTACCCGTTCCTCTAATTGTTCATTTAACCGTTTGATCTCTTGTTCTCTTTCTTTTTGTTCTGTGATATCTTGAGCCAATCCCGTGATACGAACCAAGTCTCCTGATTGACTTTTGACAGGAAACCCCCTATCTCTAATCCAGCGTAAAGTCCCATCGGGTCGAATAATGCGATATTGAAAGTCAAATCCTCCTTTCAGTAATTTTTGAGCAAATTCGTGTTTAACTCTTTCTCGGTCGTCAGGGTGAATGGCCTCTATCCATTGACTAGCATTTTCATAGATATCTTCTGGATTATAGCCCCAAATTTCTTGATAAGCAGGACTAACATAAACACTTTTTTGATCATTGGGATCGCTTTTAGAAATATCAGTCATCCAAAATACTTCATGGATATTTTCTGCCAGTTGACGAAATTTTTGTTCACTTTCTCGTAAGGCTTCTTCTACTTGTTTTCTTTCCTTAATATCCCTAGAATTAGCCACAATTCCTTTAATCTCAGGATTATCTAGTTGATTACTAGCTACGGTTTCTATCCAAATATATTCATTACTTTTTGTTTGATACCGATACTGAACGGTAATGGTTTCTCGGGGATAATCAAGTAGCTGAGAAAAGCTTTTTCCTACCCTGGCGCGGTCGTCTGGATGAATTAAATAAAAGGTTCTCATTTGCTGCATTTCTTCGAGGGAAAAGCCATAAATTTTTTCAGCTGCTGGAGAATTATAAATTAGCTGTCCTTCTCTGTTGAAAATTGAAACAATATCAGATGAATGGGTTAATAAAGCTTGTAGTTTATTTTCGCTGGCTTCTTTTTCTTGTTCTGCTTGTTGGCGACTTGCCTCATTACGATAGGCTTTAATTAAATTAGCACAAGTGGTTAAAAAGGGTCGTAAGTATTCAACTAAATTATCATCATATCCTTGGAGACGGTTGGCAACTCCCACCATTCCTACTAACTGATTATTATGATAAAAAGGGAGTCCTAAAAAAGCATTAAGGGAAGGCTCGTCTTCGGTTAAATCCCCTCGTTTGGGATCATTATTTGAATGATTAAAAATGACAGGTTTTCCTGTTGTAATAACTGCCCTAAATAAGGTATTCAAGTTATGAAATTCCATAGCATGGGGTGCATTTTCATCGTAAAAGTTGCTGGTTTCTTCATTCCAGGAAATGTTTGTTAAAGCATGAGTTTTTAGATAAGGTTTCCCTCTTAACTTCATGTGGGTTTCTTCTAGATAATATTCCCCTTGCTCATTGTAACCAATTTCTCCAATAAAACCATATTCACTCTCTGTTAAGCTTAAAAGATTTTCTAATAAGTCATCAAATAAAATATGAGGGAGCGTATCGGCAATAAATTGAGATTGTGCTATGGTAATTGCTTTTAAAATATTATTACTTTTTATCAGTTCGCTTTCGGCTTTTTTTTCTTGAGTAACATTACGAACAATAGCGATAATCTGATCTTTTTTATAAGGAATCAATCTAGCTTCATAATATTCTTCTTCTGTCGGCATCGGCAAACTGTATTCTACAGAAACTAAAGTATTTAATTTCAGAGCTTGATTGATGGCTTTTTCTACTTTTTTATTAACAGGATCGGGTAATATTTCGATGAGAGGTTTCTTTAAAAAAATTTTTGGAGGAACATACAGAGATGACTCTGTTGACTTTCTATAATCTATAATAGTGCTATCAGCTTTTAGTTTGAAAAATAAGTCAGGAAGAACACTAAAAATAGCATTTAATTCTTGTTGATTGTCCCTTAACTCTTTCTCTACTTTTTTAATATTTGTAATATCTCGTGCTTCAGGAAGTAAAAAAATAATTTTACCTTTTTCGTCTTTAACAGGTTTAATAGAAAAATCAAGATAAATTTTTTGATGGTTTTCAACTAAATGAGTTGTTTCAAACCGAATTATATTATCTTTTTTTGCTTCTTTTATCGCTGCTTGTAACTTATTTTTATATTTCGATGAATAATTCCACCAAGGGGTTTCCCAAAAGGGTTTCCCGATTACATCTTCAGCTTTAACTCCTAGACAATCTAAAGCGGTTTGGTTAACTTCAAGTAAGTTTCCTTCTAAATCTAATAAACCAATGAATTGAATCGTTTGATTAAAAATAGCTTTAAATTTTTCTTCTATTTTTTGACGTTTGATTATTTCTTCTTCCAATTGAGCTTGACACTGTTTTAATTTAAGCGATCTCAAAGAGATACGCTTCGCGGTGCGCCAAATAATTCCTATCAACATCAATATAATGCTCAAAATTAATAGACCAATAATAGTCAAGTAAGTTGATTGGTTTCCATATCCACTGACATAACCATACAATTCATTCGATAAATTTGAAAAGTCATCCATCAATAAATAGTAAGCATTAATCATACAATCTAATAATACTCTTGGGATTATGATACACATATCTTAGTTAAAAGCAATAGGGGATTTTACTAAATATTTATAACTTTTATTTGTAATTATCAAGGATGATAACTAATGTTTTATAAATAAAAACAATGGCATAATTTTTTTTAATGAATGGTCAAGG
This sequence comes from unicellular cyanobacterium SU3, assembly GCA_002172675.1. GTDB lineage: Bacteria > Cyanobacteriota > Cyanobacteriia > Cyanobacteriales > Microcystaceae > Crocosphaera. Next base: position 99,161 of record NETF01000110.1, on the reverse strand, counting down.
GTGATTTCTCTGACATTTGGTTTCTTTCCTTATTGTATTGTAATTGATTGAACTGAATATGAGGGACTTGTGATCCAACTCACAGTTATTTGTCTTGTTTGAATAGTTAAATGGAAGAGAATTTTAAGTTTTTTAAACTTGTCAAGAATGACGACTGAACTATTAACCCCCATTAGATTATGATCAGAGGAAATGTAACTCGAATGTTATTAGTAGAAGATGATCCCAACGATATCGAATTAATTCAGTTGGCTCTAGAAAATTATAATTTTGTTAATGAAGTCGATATCGTAGAAGATGGAGAACAAGCATTAGAATATTTATTTGGGACAGGAGAAGAGACACCAAGACGACAACTACCACGAGTCATTTTATTAGATTTAAAATTACCTAAAATTAATGGCATTCAGGTTTTAGAGGCAATTCGTCGCGATCCCCGAACGAAAAAAATAGTAGTGGTGGTGATGACATCATCGGCAGAAGACAGAGACCTACAAACTTGTTATAATCTAGGGGTCAATAGTTATATAATTAAACCGTTTGATTTTCAGCAATTTACAGAAATCGCTCGACAGGTAGGTTTTTATTGGATGATGTTAAATCAACCCCCTCTTGAATAGTTTTTTGCTTGTTAAGATTAGCTCCTTTTAAAAAAGGCGAGAAAAATCTATCCTTTATGGACATCCCTATTTATTATATAATCTGAATCTAATCAAGGCTCATCACGATTATTGTCAGTTCTCTGCAAAGAATAATATTCTATCCTATGTATGTTTCCCTGTTCCTTAATTAGCAAAAATTTTATATTCAATTGTAATTATCCTAAACCCTATTAACAAAAAAGCGAGAGTGTATGTCTTCAGACTCCCTTAATTCGATATTTTCTAATAGTGAAGTAAAATCCACTATCAAGTTACTATTGCTTGAAGATGTAGCTGAAGATATAGAATTAATTCTTCTGTCTTTAACTAATGCCAATCTCGAATTTAATTATGATATTGCTGACACTGCCACCCTTTATAGAGAAAAACTAGACAATAATATATATGATGCTGTTTTAGCCGATTATCGTCTCCCTGGATTTAATGGATTAGAAGCCTTAAAAATTTTACAACAATCAGGGCAAAAAATTCCTTTTATCCTGGTTACAGGAAGCTTAGGGGAAGAAGCAGCCGTCGAATGTATGAAAGCAGGAATTACAGACTATATCCTTAAAGATCGCTTATTTCGTTTACCGAATATTTTAAAGCGATCGCTCGAAGAATTTGCCCTACGTCGTCAACAACAACAAGCATTAATAGAACGACAAAAAGCAGAAATTGCCCTCAGAGAAAGCGAACAAAGATTTCGGGCTTTAATAGAAAACGCCATCGATATTATCCTGATTGTCTCCTCAGACGGAACCTTTACTTACCTAAGTCCCTCAGTCAAACGAATATTAGGCTATGATCCAATTAGTCTGATGGGTCACTCTTTTTTTGATTTGATTCATCAAGAGGATCAACAACGGATCAGACAGGCTTTTAATAGCATTAAAATTCAAGCCAACCAGTTTACTATTCTCTCAGAGTTTCGAGTTTGTAGCCATGATAATCATTGGCTAATGTTAGATGCGATCGCCAAAAACCTACAAGACGATCATGCTGTCTCAGGATTTGTGATCAACTGTCACGATATTACTGAACGTCATGACACGGCACAACAACTACGATATGATGCTTATCATGATAAATTAACTGGTTTGGCTAATCGTTCAGCTTTACTTGAACAATTACAAACAGCCATTACTCGCAACAAACGACGCAGACAAGATCATTTTGCCATCCTCTTCCTTGATTTAGATCGCTTTAAAGTCATCAATGATAGTTTAGGCCATTTAATGGGAGATGAACTCCTAAAAAATATGGCCCGACGCTTAGAACAATGTCATCGAGAAGGGGATATTTTGGCACGGTTTGGGGGAGATGAATTTGTTTTTTTATTAAAAGATATTCGAGAACCCCAAGAGGCGGTTATCGTTGCCCAACGCATCCATAAAGTTCTCAAAAGTCCTTTTACGCTTAACAATCGAGAAATATTCATTTCTGCTAGTATTGGCATTACCATTAGTGCCGATTATTATGATCATCCTGAACAAATGTTACGGGATGCTGATGCTGCTATGTATCGCGCTAAGGCTAAAGGTAAAGCCTGTCACGAAATTTTTGCCCCCACCATGCACTTATCAGCTCTCAAAGAATTACATTTAGAAAGTGATCTTAGACAGGCGATACAGCGTCAAGAATTAGTGGTTTATTATCAACCGATTGTTTCTTTGGAAACGCAAAAAATTATCGGCGCTGAAGCTTTAGTTCGTTGGCAACCCCCTGGTCAATCGTTGATTCCTCCTAATGATTTTATTCCCTTAGCAGAAGAAACAGGATTAATTATTGATCTTGATCGTTGGGTTCTTAAATGTGCTTGTCAACAACTTTATCAATGGCAACAAGATTTTAAAGAATTCGCTCCCCATTTTATCAGTGTCAATCTTTCCCCGAAACAATTTTCTGATTCTTGTTTAAAAGATACCATTACTGAAATTGTCGGAAAAACGAGACTAGATAAAAAACATTTAAAATTAGAAATTACTGAAACTGTATTTCTGAGAAATTCTGATACTGTATTAGAGCTTCTCTATGAACTACAGCAGTTAAATATTCAGATATGTCTTGACGATTTTGGAACCGGTTACTCTTCTTTGAGTTATCTCCATCGCTTCCCTCTGGATACTTTAAAAATTGATCGTGGTTTTGTTAATCATTTAGGACAAACTAATAAAAATGATGCGATCGTTCGTATTGTTGGCACTTTAGCCCAAGAACTGCAATTAGAATTGATCGCAGAAGGGATTGAAGAAAGTTATCAAATAGAGGCTTTAAAAAGTTTAGGATATGAATGGGGACAAGGTTATTATTTTTCTCCTCCAGTTGATGCTCAAGCTTTTAGTATTTTATTAGAACACAATATATTTCATAGCTAAATTTATTATTGACACTAATTCTCTGAATCATCAACTATTTTATACCATTGCCAAAGCGTTTTACCTTCAATTTTACCCTCTCCAAAAGCTGAACCTGAGCCATAAATGGGTGCAAAAGTTGGTTTTAGTAATATAATAAAAACAAGAATTAAGGCCAAAACTTTTAAGGAAGTGTGTGGTAATTTATCAATTAAAAAACTACAACCTAAAGCAATCATCCAAAAAACAAAGCCATAACTAAGAACATGAAGTAAAAAAATTAAGCCTGTAGGAGGATCAGTGAATAAAAAACCTAATCCCCAAAAAATTGCCGTTATATTTGGCATAACGATGGTTAAAATAAAGGCAAAAATGTAAGTAGGATAGAGAACATTTAACATAATCCAAATAATCCAGGTTGTTAAAGAAACTTGAGGAATTAAAAACATAATAATAATACTGCAATTCAACCTATTTTTTACTATACTAAAATTGTTAATTTAAAGATAATAAAAAAAGTAATGCAAACAACCGCCGATTATACTTGTGCATTTTGTGGAGAATCTAATACAACTTTTATTGATATTAGTGCAGGTAACTCTCAATCTTATATCGAAGACTGTCAAGTGTGTTGTCGTCCTAATATCTTATATTTAGAAGTAGACGAAGACACTCTTGAAGTTTCTATCAATACTGATTATCAAGAGTGACCTAAAAATAGAATTATTAATTATTAACTATTTAGCATATTTTTGTAGTAATTGAGAAATTTCCGGGTTATAAATTCGTAAATAATTCCAATAATTACCAAACACTGATTCTACATAACCTTTGGTTTCTCGAAAGGGTATTTTTTCGACAAAAACATCTGGATCACTCACTTGATATTTTCTCAACCATTTTGATACATTGCCGGGTCCTGCGTTGTAACTAGCGATCGCTAATAAAGAGTTATTACTATATTCAGAATGAGTATAATTTAAGTACCAAGTTCCTAGATTAATATTGTCATTGGGATCGGTTAAAGAATAGTCTTTTAAATCAATTTTATTTGCCACCCATTCCCCGGTTGCTGGCATCACCTGCATTAAACCGGTTGCACCCACTGGTGACTTAATTTCGGGTTCAAAACGAGATTCTTGGCGCATTAAAGAGGTCACTAAAAGGGGATTTAATTGACGACGACCTGACCATTCAATGATGTTATCGTAGAAAGGAAAAGGGAATAAAGCGTGCCAATATTTATCCGTTTGTCTGAGTTCAAGCCATTCTTTTTCTTGTTCAGGATCATCTTTATTTTGCAGATACCAAACTTGATTAATGCCTTGAAGGTTTTTCCCTTGAACTAACTTTAATAACGCATCCGTAAACCCTTCATTAACGGTTAAAGTTTGGCGATCGCCCATTTCTGCTTGAAATAAAGTAATTGCATCCTCATCTTGTCCCAAACGATATAACTCCTTAAACATTTCTGAACCTGCTGGCGGAAGGGGACGGGTGTTAGATTTATTCACCTGGGGCAATATTTGACGAATATTGTTAAAATTTCCCACATTCCAGCCCAATTGTACGGCTGATCGCCAAGCATAGTAAGATTCAGGATGACGGGCTACTACGTGTTCAAAGGCAGATTGAGAGTCTTCTATTCTACCTAACTGTTGCGCCCATTTCCCCACCCAAAAGGCTGCTTTCGGGGCGATAGAACTCTCATGGTTATTGGTGGTGATGGGTTGGGCCCAAGTCCAGGCTTTCAGTGCGTCGCCTTTTTCCGCTGCGTCTTGGGCAACTTGCCAACGATATTCGGCTGTTGCATCAGATTTCGGATATTTGGATAAAAGGGTTTGGTGCACCTGGGCTGCTTCTACTTTCCTATTCAACTTATCGAGCAACGCAGCCTTATCTAGAAGAGCCTCTGGAGCCTGTTCGGGGAATTTTTGGATAATTTCGTCAAGATAAGTAATTGCGGTCTGTGGTGGAGATAATTGAGCCAATCGTTTTAAACCGAGGGCGGTTTCTCCAGCTTTGGGGAAACCGAACATTAACTGGCGATAGGCAGCGATCACCGTTTCTTTATTTTCCCCTTGAGGTTGAACTTGTTGTCCCCTAGCGATGCGATAATAATTTTGGGGAGTTTTGTCCGCTTTTTGGTAAGCCATAGCCCCTTTATAGAAGTCATTAACTTCCCAGTAACCGTCGGCGATCACTTGCCAGTCTTCGGGGGTAAGTTGGCCAGAATATTCGTCTACTAAGCGATCGCGGATGGCATTAGTTTGGGGTTCATTAGCTGCATATTTAGCTAACAATAATAATAATTTTGGTTGTTTAGGATTTTCTTGTAACCGTTCACGGATTACCGTTTGAATACTAGGATGTTGAGGAAATTTTTCTATCCCTTGATCCCAATAATTTGCATCGTATTTTCCTAACTCATAATAGGCTTCTGCTGAGGCTAAAGAGTCGGGATAGGTTTCTATTAATTCTTGCCAGGTTTCTTGGGCCAATGCCGTTTCATTGGTTAATTCGTAGCCTCGGCCTCGTTTCAGGAGAATATAGGGGACTAGGGTAGGATATTCGTTTTCTAACCCTTCTAGTTGTCTTAATGCTGGGCCTCCTTCGTATTCTGCAAGGAGATCATTGGCTAGTAAATAACGGGCCCGACTTCTTTCAAGGGAGAGGGTTTCAGCAGAGGCGATCGCTTGCAGTTGTTCTCTGCGTTGTTGGGCAGGAATTTCTGCTAAAGTGAAGACAACCGAAGGTTTGTTAATATCTTCTTTGAGGGTATTTTCAATTTTAGCCTGTTGTCTTTGTTCGAGCCATTCTATCACTCTTGGGGTGACAACAACCGTGCTAATAGCACCGACTAATAAGATACTAGAAGCAATAACAAGCGGACGTTTATCTTTAAGTGGCTTAAGCATTTCATTCCCGCACACAACAATTTAAAGATACATTATACTGCTAGATTTTATCTAGGTACATTGGGATATAACCGATCAATTTCTTGCTGTTGCAGCAGTCGTTGATCGATGAGAGCATCTTGTTGGTTCATGGTTTCAATGCGCTCAAGATACTGATCACAATTATTATTAATGGCTGGAGGAGGGGTGGTAATAGTGCGCTCTAAACAGGCTCTTTCAGTACGTTCTCGGTGGAAATGCTGCAAAATCTTTTCAGGGGTCTGAAAATATAATTGACGGTTATGACGCATATTTTCGCGGTGAATTTCTGCATCACAGTCTACTGCACCAGCAATACATTGTCTGGGGGGAACGGAAATATTCGGACCAATATTACGCAGTTGAGCATTAGTTTTTACTGGGACTAATAAACTCAGTCCTGTTGTTACTAAAGATATCAAAATAAGACTAGGATTCAGTTTCATAGAATTATCTCCTAACATTAGAGATTAATCACAAAAAGAATTAAGTATACTTCTGTGTTAATTCATCGTTCTGATTTTATCAAGGTTAGAAAATCTATTTGGTTCATTGAGTCTATTTTTTTTACAGGGAATAGGGAATAATAAATTATACTCTTGCCTCCTAACCCTTATTTTCAATCTGTCTAACTGCGGTTAATGCTGAATAACTAACCCCTGCAGTTCCTTCTCCGGGGTGGGTAGAGTCTCCCACTAACCAGAGATTTCTGATCGGGGTACGGGTTGCAATACCAAATGGTCCAAAGGTAGACACCCGTTGACCAATACCTCCGACGATGCCTTTATCTCTAGCAGTATAGTAAGCAAAGGTGCGAGGGGTGGCTGCTTCTTGATGAATAATTGTATCAGAATTAAGTTGAAAATAGTTGCTTAAACGGGCGATCGCTTCATTGCTATATTCTTGTTTTAATTGTTGATATTTTTCTTCACTAATATTGTTCCATATCTGCGTATCGGTAAAACTTGAAGCAATAAGGGTTCTTTGTCCCTCTGGGGCCCTACCATCTCCTTGTTTACTCACAGAGACAAATAAAGAATTATTTTCCCCAATCACTCCATCATAATCATACAAAAATTGGAGATGAGGAGGACAATTTTCTGGAATCGCTTCCTCTTTTACCCCTAAATAAATAACAAAGGCCCCAGATGCTTCTGGCAGTTTCTCAACTCTTTGCTGATAGAGGTTTAACCCAGGTTTACTAGGGCTATCGATCATCTTAACTAAATTTTGTACAGGAATATTAGCAACGATGTGAGTAGCTGTTTTCGTGAAGGTTTCCCCTGTTTTACGCTGACGGATCATGACTTGCGTTTGATTATTTTCAAGGGTTTCTATTTTCTCAACATAATGGCCGGTGAATAGTTTTCCCCCGTGTTTTTTTAATCCTTGCACCAAGCGATCGCTTAAGACTTGCATACTTCCTTGTAAATGATACAGTCCTTGGGGTTCTTGGGATACCCCTAACGCTGTGGCTGCATACAATAAGGCGGTTTCGTCAGCATCTACTTGAGAATACAGCTTTAATTGTAAGTCAAGAAAGGTTTTCAATCGGCGATCACTATATAATCCATACAAGCGTAAAGCATCTCCCACTGTCATCAAGGTAAAGGGAACCGTGATCAAGGTATCTAAGCGCAAAGCAGTGGTGAGTTGCCACACATCCCAAAGGTTGCGAGGGGGTAAAACGGGATCTCGGCCTTGAAATTTCCAACTGGCTTGAAATAGTTTAGCTAATAATTGCCAAAAGGGTTCACTGCCGGGGAACTGTTTTTGTCTTTCTTGTTGCCATTTTTTGCGATCGCGCCATACATTAATAGGTTGGGTTTCCCCTGGTAAAAAAACCGCACAAGCAGGATCACAAGGGGTTACAGGGGGTAAATCAATGTCTAATTTTTTAAAGATACGATCATGAATGCCACCGAGTTCTAACCCTGCCACTTGCGTCGCCCCCACATCGAAGGTAAGCCCCCGACGTTTAAAGGTTGAGGCACAACCCCCAGGAACGTAAGCCTGTTCGTACACGGTAACATCATACCCTCGATGGGCGAGTAATGCCCCGGCGGTTAATCCACCGATTCCTGCGCCTATAACGATAACTTCTTTAGACATTGATTAAACGTTTATTTATAATTATTTTTCTATTATTTTAATTATATTCAATAATTTACTGAACTTTTTCCTTTATTTCCTTGGTATCTCCATCACTGATGACTAATAACTGATAACTGTTCACTGATAACTGATAAACTTAACCATCTTAATATGAAGAATATTCCCTTCGATAAAGCGATCGCCGATGGGTTCAAAGCCTAATTTTTCATACAAGTTTTGAATATAAACTTGAGCATGAATAAGGATTTTGTTGTATTTTTTTTGTTCTTGAATAAAAGCGATCGCTTCGTTCATCAAAGCTGTACCAATACCTTGACCTCTTGCATGGTTTAAAACGGCTAATCGTTCAATTTTGGCTGTACTTTTTTCAGGATACCTAATTCTTGTGGTTCCTACTGGTTTACCATCTACATAAGCTAGAAAATGAAGACAATAATTATCATTTCCATCAAATTCTAAACCAGGGTCAACCCCTTGTTCTTTTTGAAACACATTGACTCTAATTTTTTTAATGGCTTCTAAATTATCTGAATAGTTAGTAATTTTGATAGTTATATTTTTCATATCTTTTGATATTTTTGAACACAAAATAAGTCGAGTAAGCTACAGCAGTTTGTGACGTGAAAAAATTATCGTTTTAGGGAACCGGTAACAAATAAATGTATTAACATTATACCAGTTCTCAGAAATAGCCAGAGAGTCAGCTTTTACTATCAAACTCCCCAATTAGTGATTTTAATTATCAATTTGTACATTTTTATAAATCATTTTAGTCAGAAAAAAAATGGCAAAAAATAAGAGAGGAATAACCACAATTTCCTGTAAGATAGTTAGAAAATTATTCAATTGAATAATTCCCCCTGTAAAACTCAGTCCTCCAATAATAGAAATAGGAAAAGCAAAATAATCAGAACTAAAGGGCAGAAAACATTGTACACCGGCAGGGAGATAGCGATCGTAGGCTAACATATCTAATATAATGTGACTAAAATATAGTCCCCATAACCAGACTAAAAAAGAGATTGGTATTTTTTTATAAAATCTTAGACACAAAAAGATAATTATACAAACAACAAAGCCCACAAAGAAACTATGGGTAAATTGACGATGAATAGCGTTAAAATTTTGATAGAAGAAATAACCCAACAGAAAATCAATGTCAGGTAAATTAGCAATGATAATGGCAGTAATAAGTAATTGCTTTGATGAAAAATATTTTAAAAATTGAGGATTTTTCCGAACTAAAAAAAATCCGAAACACCCTGCTAAACTGTGACCGATAGGAGATGCCATTTGAAAAAATTAACGATTCTTGATTTGTCTCAATAAAGTTGCTTTTTCAACCCTAAGATTAAGCTCAATTCCTTAGCTAAAAAAGACCCATTGAATCTTAACTATTCATAAAAACTATTTAATAAAGATTCTACCCCTTTGTAACCCCATTTAGCGATGATTAAACCACAAAAAATACTTAGAAGTAAACAACCTCCAATCCCTATACTCAAAGAAATTGAATGACCAAACAATTTGCTATTATACCAATATAAACTACCTAATACTAAACCGATCAATGCACCTGTGCTAAAACGCTTTAGAAAAGAAATTATCATAATTTTTTTCAGGAATTAAGGCATAATAATAATAATGTAGCAAAATTTTAGGTAAAATAGAAGTAGTCTCCAACACAATGCTATGAAATAATCAGACTTTTTCAGTTTCTTAATCTATCGATAATTTTTTCCTAACAGACTCTATTATCCTAATTATGACCATATCTGCCAATAACCAACAATTTTCTCTCTCCTCAGACATAGAAAAACTAATAGACAATTTAGCTGAACATGAACATGGTAAATTGATAGAACGGGCATTAGGAGTCTTATTACGCATTGCCGGCGAAGAAGTTGATCGTTTAGACTGGAAAATCTTAACCACTGCCTTAGAAGACTTAGAAAAAGGGTTTCAGGTATTTTATCCCTATCGTCACACTCGTAAAGTTACCATTTTTGGGTCAGCCCGTTTATCTCCTCAAAGTTCAGAATATCGCCTCGCCGTGGAATTTGCCCGTTATATCACTCAATTTGGCTTTATGGTACTCACAGGGGCTGGAGGAGGTATTATGGAAGCAGGAAACGAAGGGGCAGGAAGAGAGCATTCTTTTGGCTTAAATATTGATTTACCTTTTGAACAAGGGACTAACCCTTTTATTGCTGGAGACGAAAAATTAATTCAGTTTAAATACTTCTTTACCCGTAAACTTTTCTTTTTAAGAGAAAGTGATGCAGTGGCGTTATTTCCTGGGGGGTTTGGAACCCAAGACGAAGCGTTTGAAACCTTAACCTTATGTCAAACTGGAAAATATGGTCCTTGTCCTTTAGTTTTAATTGATGAACCTGGCGGAGACTATTGGAAAACTTGGCATGAATATAATTATAATAATTTATTGTCAAGGGGTTTGATTAGTGCAGAAGATTCTAGTCTTTATACTATTACTGATAGTTTAGCCACTGCTTGTAATGCCATTCGTGAATTTTACTGTGTGTATCATTCGAGTCGTTATGTAGATAATTTATTAGTGTTACGACTTAATTCTGAATTAACCCATGAACAAGTTGAACAACTCAATGAAGAATATACCGATATTTTAGTGAAAGGCAAAATCGAAAAAAGTTCAATATTGCCCCAAGAAAATGACGAAAAAACCCCTAATCTTCCCCGTTTAACCTTACACTTCAATCGACAAAATTCCGGACGACTTTATCAGATGATTAATCAAATTAATAAGTTTGGTACTTGTTTGCCCATAGAACCCCATCCAGAATGGAAATAGTTATCAATAGATAATTAATTAGGGTTTGCTAAATAGAAAAGTTAGAAACAGGCAAGATAGATTATATGAAAATAGTTGATCTATTTGCAGGGATCGGTGGTATAAGACTCGGTTTTGAAGTTAAGGGACGAGATAAATGTGTCTTTAGTTCTGAATGGGATACCAACTCTCAAAAAACTTATTTCGCTAACTTTAACGAAGTTCCCCAAGGAGATATTACCCAAATTGACGAGCAGACGATTCCCCCTCATAATATCTTATTAGCAGGGTTTCCTTGTCAAGCGTTTTCAGTTGCTGGCTATCGCAAAGGATTTGAAGATACAAGGGGAACCCTATTTTTTGATATTGCTCGTATTTTAGACCATCATCGACCTAATAGTTTTTTATTAGAAAATGTCAAAAATTTAGCCAGACATGATAAGGGTAGAACCTTTTCAAAGATGCAAACCATCTTAGAAGATGAATTAGGTTATTGTGTTCATTATCAAGTTCTCAATACCATGACTCATGGTAACATCCCTCAAAATCGAGAAAGAATTTTTATTGTAGGGTTTAATCGAAACCAGATCAAAAACGCAACCTCGTTTCAGTTTCCTAAACCCATTAAATTAAAAACCACCATTAGAGATTTAATTGATACTCAAAAAAAGCCAGATAAATATTATTATCATAAAACTCATAAATATTATCCGTCACTTAAAAAAGCCATGACTTCTTGGGATACCGTCTATCAGTGGCGACGGGTTTATGTTCGAGAAAATCAAAGTAATGTTTGTCCGACTTTAACGGCAAATATGGGGACAGGAGGACACAATGTGCCTATTATTTTAGATGACTACGGTATTCGCAAATTAACCCCTAGAGAGTGCGCCAGGTTTCAAGGGTTTCCTGATAGCTTTAAATTCCCTAAATTAGCGGACAGTAAACTCTATTATCAAATTGGCAATTCTGTTACGGTTCCTCTTATCCGTCGTATTGCTGAAAATATGAGGACAATTATGGATGAATAGACATGATTGGCATCGTTTATACATTTCTTAATTTTTTCACCCTACAAGCTTAAGGATTACAATAATTACAATACATGGGATCAGCATATTTAACATTATTAGGAAAATCTTTCATTTCTTGATGGTTACACTTTTGACATTGATAAATTTCCGCTCTAATTAAGTTAGTAGGAAAGTGACACATTTCACAGGGTAAACCTGATTTAGTTTCCACAACATCAAATCCAGGAAACTCACATTTAGGACAAGTATTAAGCATTTTATTAATTAATGTTTCAGTGGTTTTAGCAATAACTTTCATGCGAGTGGGATTATACATTGCCCGCATATCTGTTTCAATATGGGCTTTATTTTCAGGAGAAGATTTTAAAGTTATTTCAACAGCATCAATTAATTCTTTTTTGCTGGTAATTCCTTTAAAAATTTTCTCACTTTTTTCGGGATCAGCCGTTGACATAACGACCAAACCATGATCAGGAAAATCCACTTTTTCAGCAAACAATAACGCTTCTTCTACAGTTTGAATAGAGGTGTGAGCATGATTAGTTTCAAAAGATAATTCTGTGGCGATAATTTCAATTTCGTTGATAGTATCTAGTAACAAAACTAATTCTCTATTACAACTCACAAAAGGAATACTAGGATGAGGAAAAAAGCTACCTTCGCTAGTAATAGCCAGGGTTTCTCCTGTGATTTCTAGGGCTTTTTGTGCCTTAAAACGAGCTGCTTCAGTTTGATTTCCTAGACGCTTTATTTCTCTGGTAAATGTACCAAATTGATCGGTATTAAAATTATCGGGGACTACTATTTTCATTTGTATCTTTTCTTCTAAAAGAGAAGCCATGACTTCCTCTTTTTTGTGCATGGTGGCTAAGATACAAACTCTATTTTTAAACCAAGATTTTGCTTTATTCATAACCCTTGAATTATTTCTAAACTAAAATAGTATTTTATAAAGTAGGGTGTATTGGCGACAGCGCAATACACAGAATAATTAATGATGGTGCATTACGGCTTAAATAAAGTATAGCAATGACTCAGAAAACTATAATTTGCCTAATGCATTTTACTTGACCTCTGCCAACATTATTTAAAATACATAAAACAATATGGCTAGTGAAGCTTAATTAACTACTAGCCATATAACTATATCTATTTTAGTTGATTTTAAATAGTTATTGCATTTAGAGATTGGTTAACCAAGTTACTAAACCTTGTCCAGTTAAGCCTTCAAATGCTAATAAGGAGATAAATCCAATCATAGCAAGACGGCCATTGAGTTTCTCTGCATATTTATTAAATCCAAATTGTTTCTTTTGGTCAACATACATTTTAGGCTCGATAGCATAGTTATTTAAACGGCCTTGTTCTTCGGTTACATAACTGCGAGAAGTCATAAATTTATTTTTTGTTTAATGCCTACGTTAATAAATGTAACAGAATGTAACGAAATATTGCAAGGTCTTGACTGAGTAAAATAGTAGTGTATGCCGAACCAAAGACGATCAATCAACACTCACGAGCAACAATATCCGTAAGTTTCGCAGTGTTCTCAATCAATGTGATAACGTAGTGCTAACCGTACAAACTTCTTGACGATAATGCACCCTACTTGAGGTTTTAGTTGCTAAAGTTTATCTTTACTGGTGATTTTTTTGTAACTAATTTTATCTATTTTTTCAGGTTCTACGGAAATAGATAAATCAGATGTATGCTGTTTCTTTTTGCTTCTTCCTAGACTAAAAATATCATGGAGCAAGATGTAGAAACAAGGAATAATAAATAGGGTTAATAATGTCGCTAAAGATAACCCAGAAAAGACGACAATACCCAACGGTTGTAAAAATTCACCCCCTTCTCCTCCCCCTATTGCTAACGGTAACATCCCTAGAACTGTGGTAATAGTTGTCATTAAAATAGGGCGTAATCTTTGGGGGGCTGCTTGAATAATTGCTATACGGCGATCGCATTTTTTTTCTAGTCTAATTTGGTTAGCTAATTCTATCATCACAATTGCATTATTTACCACAATTCCTACTAATAAAATAGCTCCTACAACTACTGTTGCACCGATGGCAGTTTGCGTAACATATAATCCTAAAATTCCCCCACATAATGCCAAGGGAAGGGTTAACATAATCACTAAAGGATCAACTAAAGAATTATATTGTACTGCCATAACAACGAATACTAAAAAGGCAGCTAATGCACCTAAGATACGCAAAGCAGATTGTAATTCTTTGCTACTTTGTTCAGCATAACTCGGTAAAACTCTTACTCCTTCTGGCAACTCTATACTATCTAAAATTGTTTTCATTTCTTCTAATGCAGGCCCTAAAGTTGCCCCCTCAGTTAAATCTCCTTCTATGATAAATACCTGACGCTGATTAATTCGTTGAATTTCGGCGGGAGCTTTTCCTTTCTCTATTACTGCTACATCTCCTAAACGAATTTGACGATTTCCTTCAGTAAATAAGGGAATATTATTCAATTCAGAGGGACTATTAATAACACTGCTATCTAATTGGACTCGAATATCTACGAGGCGATTTTGTCTTTGTAAGCGAGTCGCAACAATACCTTGGATAGCAGTTTCAAGAGAATCTTGAATATCAGCAATATTTAAACCAAAAGTAGCTAAACGCTCAGTATCTGGGCGTATTTGGACTTCGGGTTGACGGGGGTCACCATCAGGACTAAATTGTGCTAAGGTTGCTTTTTCTCCTAATACTTTTAATACGGTTTCTCCTGCTTCCTCTAAACTATTTTGATCGTTTCCTTGCAAAATCAAATCAATATCTGCACGCCTGACAGGGGAGTTATTTAAACTTATGCCTCTTACACCATCAGGAAATATCCTTAAGCGAATATCAACTAAGTTTAATTCATCAAATTCTTGACTAACTTTAGTAATGTAGGCTTCAATATCTGTTCCAGATTTTAGGGTAATATTGCCCGAACCTCTCAACACATTTTCAGTGGTATTAGAACCAAATAAATAACCCCCTGATGTTGTAAAAAGAAACTTAGTTTCTGGTTGTTGTAGTATAATATCTTCTGTTATTTTCATAACTTTACGATTGGTTTCAAGGGAAGTATTAGGGGGAAATATAGCAAAGAACTGAGCTTGTCCTGTATTAATCCTTGGTAAAATCTCTTGCGGTATTTGTTGAGCTAAATTAAAACTACTTCCTCCCAAAGCGACAAAAGCAAGAATCACCACTAACCAACGTAATTTAATCAGTTTTGATAGTAACCAGCCATATCCTTTTGTTAACTGCTTAAAACCTTGATTAAACCAGTATAAAGGCCAAAATTTATGTAACCCACTTGACCAACGAATGGCTAATAATCTTGAGGTTAACATGGGGACAACGCTTAAAGCGACTAAAATAGAAGCAGCCACAGCGAAACTAATGGTTAAAATTAGTTCATTAAATAGTAAGGAAATAAATCCCCCAATCATCAAAAAGGGCAATACAGCCACTAAGTTCGTACTGGTAGAGGCAATTAAAGCAGATTCTACGGTTTGACTACTATTGATCGATTGATTAATTAGTTCCTTAGAACTTAACCTGCTTTTGCTCTTTTTTCCTGGTGTAACGCCAACACCATCGGCAATGGTTTCTAACATAACAATGGAGTTATCTACCACAATACCCACCCCTAATGCTAATCCTCCTAAACTAAAAACATTGAGGGATAAGCCAAACAGTTTCATTAAAATAACTGCCCCTAAAGTAGCCAAAGGGATAGAGACAACGATAATAAAAGTTTGACGAAATGATCCCAAAAATAAGAGAACTGCTAACGCAGCTAACCCTGTACCAATTAATCCAGAATTAATTACATTTTGAATAGAATTTTCAATAAAAATTGACTCATCTAAGGTCGTCATCAGAGTCATATCATCAGTAATAATATTACTTTCGGTTAAATTTTTGATCTTTTCTTTTACCCTATCTACCACTTCAATCGTATTAGCATCAGGTTGTTTCTGTACACTTAATTTAACCGCAGGGGTTCCATTTAAAGAGACAAAAATTCTTTGTTCTTCTGTGCCATCAATCACTTCGGCAAAATCTCGTAAATAAACCCGTTGTGATAAACCATTTACATCATTATTATTTACCGCAAAAGATAAATTACGAATTTCTTCGGCTGTTTGAAATCGTCCCACTGCACGGGTTAAGGGTTCACTATTTTTTCCTAATAAACGTCCACCGGCTACGTCTTGGTTTCTTTCTTCTAACTCATTTAAAACATCCCCTAAACCCACACCTAAAGCTTGCAAGCGATCTAAATCAATATTAACTCTAACTTCCTCTTCAACACCTCCTGAAACATCTACAGACGCAACCCCAGGAATAACTGTTAATTCTCTGGCTAATTCCTCATCAGCAAACACCCTTAAATCTACATCTTTTTTAATAGATGAAGTCAAGGCAAACTCATAAACTGGTAACTGAGAAGGGTCATATTTAAACAGACGAGGAGGTTCTAAATTATCAGGTAAATTATTGCTTGCGCGGTTTAAAGCTGCTGTAGCATCATTTAACGATTGATCAATGTCTCCACCTACTGTAAAATAAAGGTCTAACCTCACACGATTTTCACGGGTTTGGGAATAAACCATTTCCACCCCTTCTGTTGCTGATAATGCTTGTTCGAGGGGTCTAGTAATTTCATCGATGGCAACTTCTGGGGCAATACCTGGGGTTTCAATACGGACACCAATGCGAGGATAAGTAATAGAAGGAAGCAAGTCAACTTGAATAGTAGTAACGAAAAAAATACCTACTATCATTACTGCTAAAGTTAACATTAATGTGCCAATATGTTGACGAATTGCTAAGCCACTAATACCAAGACGGGAAGGTTTAAATTTGGCATTCATAAGATAAATAATTTAAGAAAATTACCCTTTACAAAACACAAGTGATTAATACTTTTAAAAGCGATTAATCCTTTGGTAGATCAAGGCAAAAATATTATGGTACAATTATAACAGCATAGTTATAGCTTTTAGGGTTAAGGAAAATTCAAAAGTCAAAAAAATCCCTACTTAAGAACGGTGATTGCAGCTAAAGAGAAATTTCCTAAATTAACCACTGAAGAATATTTTATTTGGGAAGAAAAACAACTAGAGAAACATGAATATATCAACGGTCAAATTTATGCTATGACTGGTGGTACAGTTAATAATGGTCGCTTCGCTGTCCGTTTTACAGCTATGTTTGAGGCACACTTAAGTAATACTAACTGTATTGTCGGTAATTCCGATATAAAAATCAAAATGGTTGACAGTCATAATTATAGTTATCCAGATGCTAGTATTACCTGCGATGGAATAGATAGAAATACCCCTAATTATATTACTTATCCCTGCTTAATTGTTGAAGTGTTATCAGATAGTACAGAAGCTTCTGACAGCGGCAAAAAATTTAGGATGTATCGTCAAAATCCTGTTTTACAAGATTATTTATTAGTTAGTTCTACCCGTATTGAAATCGACTTATATCATAAAAATGACGCAGGAGAATGGCTGATTATTAATTACCAAGAAGGTGACATTATAAAACTTAAAAGTATAAAGCTTAGTTTTCCTATAGAAGAAGTTTACTGTAATCTTTCACTTAACTAAGTTCATTATGCTTCTCTTTCAACAATATATCGCAAACTTTAACACTTAAGATTTTGTACCAGTACAGAAAAACAAAACAAAAAAATCAATTCTCAAGCAGTTACAGTTAAAATAACCCCTATTGCCTATTCCCCATTTCCTGTTCCTTAATAAATAAAAAACCCCGACATATCGCCGAGGTATTCTAGGAGAACTCAATATCAATGGGAGATACCGAAATCACACGATTTTAGATCGCAAACAAAGCCAATGTAAATTAAGAATTTGTTTACTGTCCCTGTATTAAGTAATGTAACAAAACTGTTAAATCTTGTCAACAAAGTCTTGACAAAAAGCTGTTTGGGTTAACAACAGAGCCATTTTGCCGTTATGATATTGATCTAAGTAACAAAAAAAGTGTATGATCGCATATTACTTAAATAATTAAAGCTCAAGAGTCTTGATTTATTTCAGGACTTATTCTATTGTCGTGCCGTCCAATTACCTACTTTTTAAGATATAGATACTGATTTAGTCAGCCCTATCCCACCTTTTCCTTTTGCTGTGTCTCCCCAATGTAATCCCTGAGACATTGAGCAACTTTCGCTAAAAACAGATGAAAATCAATCGTTTTTCCTATTGTTGAGAACCATCAAACATGAAACCAGCACAAGATACAAGATTCGACTATGTAAAAATTGGGTTAGCATCCCCCGAACGCGTTCGTCAATGGGGAGAGAGAACCCTGCCCAATGGTGTTGTTGTCGGAGAAGTGACCAAACCCGAAACCATCAACTACAGAACATTAAAACCGGAGATGGACGGACTATTTTGTGAGCGGATTTTTGGTCCGTCGAAAGACTGGGAATGTTGGTGTGGTAAATATAAACGGGTTCGTCACCGAGGTATTGTTTGCGAACGGTGTGGGGTAGAAGTCACCGAGTCCCGTGTCCGTCGTCATCGCATGGGCTATATTAAATTAGCAGCCCCTGTGACTCATGTATGGTACCTCAAAGGCATTCCCAGTTACATGAGTATTTTACTGGATATGGCCTTACGGGACGTAGAACAAATCGTTTACTTTAACGCTTATGTCGTTCTAGATCCAGGAAATGCCAGTAATTTAAGTTATAAGCAACTCTTAACCGAAGATCAATGGATTGAAATCGAAGATCAGATTTATGCCGAAGATTCCGACTTATATGGCATAGAAGTGGGTATCGGCGCGGAAGCCATTCAACGGTTACTGCAAGAAATGAACCTAGAAGAGATTGCCGAAACCTTACGGGAAGAAATCGCCCAAAGTAAAGGACAGAAACGGGCTAAACTAATTAAACGTCTACGGGTGATTGATAACTTTATCGCCACCGGTTCACTACCAGCATGGATGGTATTAGACGTTATCCCCGTCATTCCCCCAGATTTACGCCCCATGGTACAGTTAGACGGGGGTCGTTTTGCCACCTCAGACCTCAATGACCTTTATCGACGGGTAATTAACCGTAATAACCGTTTAGCCCGCTTACAAGAGATTCTCGCCCCGGAAATCATTGTCCGTAACGAAAAACGGATGCTACAAGAAGCCGTAGATGCTTTAATTGATAACGGAAGACGGGGCCGTACCGTTGTCGGGGCTAATAATCGTCCCTTGAAATCCTTATCGGATATTATTGAAGGGAAACAAGGGCGTTTTCGTCAAAACCTCTTAGGAAAACGGGTGGACTACTCCGGTCGTTCTGTGATTGTAGTGGGGCCAAAACTGAAGATTTATCAATGTGGTTTACCCCGTGAAATGGCGATCGAATTATTCCAACCCTTCGTTATTCATCGTCTCATTCGCTTAGGATTAGTCAATAATATCAAAGCGGCCAAAAAGCTGATTGTTAAAGGCGACCCCAGCGTTTGGAATGTGTTAGAAGAAGTGATTACGGGACACCCTGTCTTACTGAACCGCGCCCCAACCTTACACCGTTTAGGAATTCAATCCTTTGAACCTATTTTAGTGGAAGGTCGTGCCATTCAGTTACATCCTTTGGTTTGTCCAGCGTTTAATGCTGACTTTGATGGGGACCAAATGGCGGTTCACGTTCCCTTATCCTTAGAGTCCCAAGCAGAAGCAAGATTATTGATGTTAGCCTGTCATAACATCTTGTCTCCTGCAACCGGTAAGCCCATTGTTGCCCCGTCTCAGGATATGGTACTAGGCTGTTACTATTTAACTGCAGAAAATCCCAACTCTCAAAAAGGAGGCGGTCGTTATTTTGGTAATATTGACGATGCAGTTAAAGCCTTTGAACATGGACTTGTGGACTTACACGCCTATGTTTGGTTACGTTCAGAAGATCCTAACGAGGAAGTGGTCACTGATCAACCTGATAATGAGGTCTTAAAAACAGAAACCCTAGAAGATGGTAGTGTTATTAAACATTATCGAGAACGTCGGGTAAGAGAAATTGACGGGGAAGCTGTTTCTCAGTTTATTCGGACCACACCAGGACGAATTATTTACAACAAAACCATTCAAGATGCTTTGACCGTAGCTTAACAGGTCATCAATACTATTGATAGGTTTGGTAGAAGTTTTCACTTTTACCAAACTTTTTTCATCTCTATCGAAACCTAGTTCTTATCAAGGCTGAAGCCTTAACTACGAACTCTTTCTATTTCAGATTTAGTTATTACTTACTGACTAGACATTCTCGTTGTTTGAGATTAAAACGATAGCCATCGGTCAAGATATGGAGCTTTGCCCCACAAATAACTAATGCCTCATCTTGTAAAGATTCGTCAAGATTACTGTGAGAGATATTAGAAACATCGACAATGGTGACTGAACCTTCTCCAAAAATATCAACTTCATCCCCATTGACAGCGATCGCAGTATTTTCGTCAATACCAAATCCTAAAGGCACTGACTGTTGCATCAAAGCTGAGACAAATCTACCGATTCGTCCTCGTTGAGAAAAATGTTGATCAATGGCAACATTGGGTAAAAAGCCCATCCCAGGTTCAAGCATAACACTGTCGATAGTTGGATGCGTTGTGCTATCTCCTTCTACTATCATCATTTCTGACATCATGGCGGCTCCTGCACTAGTACCAGCAATTACTAACCCTTGAGCAAATTTTGTATGTAATAATTTGTCAATTTCTGAATCTTTGAGTAACTCAGTAATGCGCGACTGATCGCCTCCTGTAAAGAATACCCCTGTTGCGTTATCAATTACTTCTAAATCTTTGGGATTATCCCCGTCTTCTCGTCTTTCAGTATCAACGATATCGACGACCTCGGCTCCCAAATTTTCAAAAATATATCGATAATCGTGGCCGACTTCCCCTGGTAAACTGGTTGCGACAGTCATGATGACAATTCTCGCTTTTCTACCGCCAGCACGACGCATGAATTCTCTTAATATTGTGCAGTCTCCGTCTTTATCTTCTGCACCACCGATAATAATTAATTGTCCTGTTGACGATTTTACAGCAGAATCCTTTGATTCAGAGCTGTCACTGTTTTGAGTTTCAACTGCGACGACCATAAAACCCTACTACTTTTTTAAAGTATAATTGATTGATTAATTAAAATAAAACATATTTTACTGTGTTTTGTATTATCTCTAAAGATAGATTTTAAAAGAAAATTAATTCTAAATTACTTAATAAATTTTAATATTGTCCTCATTTTGAAAAAGATAACTCTAATTTCTATAAATTAATATTGACCCTTAAAAATAACTTTCTTGAATCAATTTACCTGAAAAGTCAAGGCAAAAAGGAAGAGGCAACACGAAAAATAGATAACCCTTGCTTGGGAGACGTTGGCTCGGTAAAAACCAATCTTGAGATAGATTAGATGAGGGCTCATTTCGACTAAGCTAAGAAACATTGATATCAAACAAGCCAACCATCCCATGTTAATCGAGACGAGTGAACTAATTCGCGTTAATGCGAGAAAAAGCGACATTTTTGACCTATTTAACGTTAGAGAATTTATTGGGGCCAATCCTTACTTAAACAAACCTGCTTTAGTCTTCGATTTAGGGTTGACGGGATACGATCGCCCTTTAGCGATCGAAGATTATTTAGAGGTCATCGGGGATCATTATCCTCGACTTGCAGACCAAAAATATGACTCCCATGAGGAATTGTTTGCTCAGACAGTAGCCCAAGTTAATCAATTAGACATGGGTCTCCATTTTCATCAATGGAGTGTCACAGAACAACCCGATAAAGATTTTAGTAGAATTGCCATTGAATCACTGCATCTTCGCACTACTAGAGAGGTGGTTTACTCAGTTTGGGATTGGTTTGAAGCGATTGAAAGAAAAGAAGATTACGATCTCAACAATCAGATTACTGCTCTACAACAAGTATTTCGTAACTCCGTTTATGGCGGGCCAACGGTTTATGCCTTACTCAGATCAGCCTACCACAAAGAAATTCCTACATTTTATCTGTGGGACGAAGGCTTAATGCAGTATGGTTACGGTAAACAACAAATTAGAGGTGTAGCCACAACCTTTGATGTTGATAGTCATTTAGATTCTGATTTTACTACACAGAAAGATTATTGTAAGCGATTTTTAGCTGAATTAGGGTTTCCTGTTCCTCAAGGAGATATTGTTAACTCATTAGAAGAAGCCAGAGAAGCAGCCGCCGACATTGGTTATCCTGTGGCCGTTAAACCCGTCGCTGGTCATAAAGGCATTGGTGTAACTGCAGACGTACAAGATTCACTAGAATTAGAAACAGCTTATCAAAGGGCTGTTCTGAGCATCCCAGAAGAGGGTAGCAAGGCGGTGATTGTTGAAAATAGTATCAAAGGACAAGATTATCGTTTGCTGTGCGTTAACGGTCGTTTTATAGCAGCGACAGAACGTCAACCTGCCTCTGTGGTGGGGAATGGACGGGCAACGTTACGAGAATTAATTGATCGGGAAAATCATTCTCCTCAACGCAGTGATACCCCTACTTCAGCTATGGGAAAAATTCACACCGATGAGGCGATGGATCGTTATTTAGAAGAACAAGGATTAGATTTAGAGACGGTGATAGAAAGCGATCGCCAAGTTTATTTACGCAAAGTGGCTAATCTTTCCTCTGGTGGTTTTAGTATCGATGCGACTTCTAGAGTCCATCCAGATAATATTATTTTGGCCCAAGATATTGCCCAACATTTTCGTCTGACTTGTCTTGGCATAGATGTGATCACGGCTGATATTTCTCAGTCCTGGAAAACAAGTGGTTTTGGTATCATCGAAATTAACGCAGCACCTGGGGTTTATATGCACCTTAACCCGGCGATCGGTGAACCCGTTGATGTTACGTCTCGTATTCTAGAAACCTTTTTTAGTTCTAGTGAAAACGCTCGTATTCCTATTATTAGTTTTAATCGTGTTAGTTTACGTCAGCTACAAAGATTATGCGATCGCATTTTAATGTCTCATCCCGATTGGACCATTGGTGCAGTCTGCCAAGAGGGAATGCTCATCAATCGTTCAGAAAAACCCCTTAACCGGCATTATAATAGCAACGTCCGCAATTTATTACGTAATCCTAAGTTAGATTTACTCATTGCTGAATATGACGAAACAATTTTAGAAGCAGAAGGAATGTTTTATTATGGCAGTAACATGGTGGTATTAGATAATCCCAGTGATCTAGAAATGACCTTAACTAGAGATGTTTTTAATGATTCTAGTATTGTCATCAAACAAGAGCAGCAAATTACGATTAAACGTCAAGGTTTACTAGAACAATATGAATTAGAATCCGGGGAATTATTAGAGCAAGTTTATTTAAAAGAGGTTGCTACCATTTTAGATTAAACCTGCATTTCCCTCTCCAAGGGTAGATGGCGATCGCACTCAGAAAAAATAAATAAATCGCCTAACAAAACCAGAAAATATTAGGCAAAATATAAGTGTAACTTTGTTTGAGGTACTGTGTTATTATGTTTCCTTTCTTTCCATTTTGGGGTAATCCTTGCTGTGGTTATGAAACCACATCAGATCGAGAATACAAAGAACGTAAGCTAAAATTTCTCAAAATGATGAGAGATAGCTTAGAAACAAGATTGGCTGGAGTTGATGCTGCTATTGAAACAATAGAACGCCAAATCTCTCAAGATAGATAACTTAAAAACGCCGAATGAAGCAATCTCTGTGTATTCCGAAGATTGCTTCGGGGTGTTGTTAGTGAGAGTCAAAAGTTAAGATTAATTTTACTCCTCGCAATGACAAATTAACTCTAGAATGACCTTTAAGAATAGGAAAATTGACTCAAAGCCATTCCTGCTAACCAACCCGTGGTCCAAGCACTTTGAAAATTAAAGCCTCCAGTCACTCCATCTATATCTAAAATTTCTCCAGCGAAATATAGATTAGGACAAATTTTACTTTCCATAGTTGAAAAATTAACTTCTTTTAGCTTTACCCCTCCACAAGTCACAAATTCATCTTTAAAAACCCCTTTACCCAAAATTTTATATTTACTTTGAGAGAGTTCTTGAGCTAGTTTAATAATATCTTTTTTAGAGACTTCAGACCATTTTTTATTGGTGTCAATACTCACAAATTCTAGCAGTCTTTGCCATAGTCTTTTGGGTAAAGGTAAAGGACAAAAAGAAGTAATTTGCTGACGGGATTGATTATTTTGATCTTTAATTTCTAGTAATTTGTCCTTAACTTGCTCAGGAGTTTGAGGAAAAAGCCAATTAATTGATAGTAGCATTTGATAATTATTTTCTGCTAAAATTTTCGCTCCAAATGCTGATAATTTAAGAACGCCAAAACCACTAATTCCCCAATGGGTAATCAGAAGAGAACCTAGCTGTTGCGGTTGTTGCTTTTTTCCCTTCCCCAACAATTTTAATCCGACTTGATCAACCGCAACTCCTTCTAATCCTTTGAAACGTACATCTTCAATTTTAAACGTAAATAAAGAAGGAAGGGGTTTAATAATTTCATGACCTAAAGACTTAGCAAGTTGATAACCTTTCGGACTACTACCTGTTGCCAGTAAAACACTCTTAGCTTCCAGGGTTTTTCCGTTTTTCAGTTGAACTTTCAAGTGATTATTTTCTGACTTTAAAGTAACCACTTCGGACTTAACTTTGAGATTAATTTTAGCCTTTTTTACTTCGTTCATTAAACAATTAACAATCGTTTCTGAATTATCAGTTACAGGAAAAACACGACCGTCAGATTCTGTTTTTAAAGCAACTCCTTTGTTTTCAAACCAGTTAATTATATCTTTAGGTTGAAAGCGAGTAAATGCTCCTCGTAACTCTTTACCCCCACGAGGATAATAAGTAACTAATTGCGCTGGATCGAAACAGTGATGAGTGACATTACAACGCCCTCCCCCAGAAATGCGAACTTTTTTTAATACTTTGGTGCTTGCTTCAAGTATTGTTATGCGAGTTTGAGGATTATTTTCGGCACAGGAAATGGCTGCTAAAAATCCGGCGGCTCCTCCTCCAATGATAATAATATCTGACAAATTGCTCAATATTAAATCTCTTGGTTTAACTAACTTAACCAAGATAACATACTGTAAGGTGGGCAATGCCCACCCTACTTTAAGCTTTAAGCTAGTATTGTTTTCCTGTTTTGCGATGAGCGATCGCCGTTAATCCCTGATCTTCTAACACTTCTCCCTGGTTAACTAAGGCAAACACTAACCAGCGATCGCCTGCTTCTACCCGTTGCTGTACGGTACATTCAAGATAGGCTAAACCCTCCTTTAAAATTAAACAACCATTAGACGCGGTTTCCGTCTCCAGTTGCTCAAAAGGACTACTATTAGACTCGGAAAAATGTTTCCTGACATTGCGCCCTTCTTTGAGAATATTGACAATAAAAGAGGTATCGGTTTCAAAATCTCCCTCATTCCATTGTTTTTTATCAATGGCAATCATTAACCCTGGTGGACTAAAAGTTGCTTGAGAGATCCAAGAGGTTAAAAACCCTTGATGAGTTCCATTTTCACAGGTGGTAATGACACAGATAGAACCCACAATACGGCCGATCGCTTGTTCAGTGCGATCGCTTTGTACCGTCGTTAACCCAGAGGTCATAGGCCCTTGTTTTTGACGTTTTTTTAAAGTTTGAGCGAAATTAACCCCCGTTTCTTGACAGTTTTCTATAGCCATTTCATCGGGACTAAAACGAATCCGTAGAGGCTCAAAACCTAACTTATAATTACCATCTCGCAATTTTTGGCTGATTAAGTCTATAGCTTCTCCACTCCAGCCGTAAGACCCAAATACCCCTGCTAGCTTGGTTTTACTAGCTGTTCCTAAAACGATACCTAAAGCGGTTTCAATTTGTACCGGCGCATGACCTCCCAAGGTTGGGGAACCGATTAAAAAGCCGTCACAGTTTTGAATAGAACGGGTGATCTCTTCAGTGGTAGCCGACTCACAATTAATTAATTCTACCCCTACCCCTTGATCCATAATACCTTGAGCGATCGCTTGGGCCATGGTTGCGGTATTGCCATAAGCAGAAGCGTATAATAAGGCTACTTTTAACTCTTGAGTCTTCTGTTGTTGACACCATTGACGATAATCATAGGTTAAGCGACTTAAACTATAGCGAACCATTACCCCATGGCCAGGAGCATAATATCTGGCAGAAAATGGCTCAATTTTATCTAAAATTTCCTCAACTTGTTTGGCTTGCGCCCCATGAAGACAGTCAAAATAATAACGACGATCTTCATCTAACCCTTTCCACTCATCGTCAAAGATAGCATCATGACACAGATGCAAACCAAATAATTTATCGGTGTAAAGAATACGGGTTTTATTATCATAGGTGCAAAGTCCATCGGGCCAGCGAGGAGTGGGGATAAAGGTAAACTGTAAACGATGGCCTTGTCCTAAGTCTAAGCTATCTTCAGAACGTACCACTTTAATTTTATCTTTCCACTGGGGAAAAGTCGCTTTTAAGGTCTTAGCAGCCGGTTTAGAACAAACTACGGTAATTTTGGGAGCTTTTTCCACTAAAATCTTCAATGTGGCCATACGGTTGGCGTTCACATGACCCAGAATTACATAGTCTATCTCAGATAAAGCCAGATGATGTTCTAATTTTTCTAAGAAAATCTCGGTAAAAGACTCTCCAGGGGGATCAAATAAAGCTATTTTATCCGCTTCAATTAAATAAGCGTTAGCCGTTGTACCTTTGCAGAGGGCATATTCGACTTCAAATTTCAGACGTTCCCAAGTTCGAGAGCGAAAAATAGTCGTATTTTCAGCAATGTTAGCAATTTGAACATCACGGGGACGGGTAGGTAGACAGGTTGAGGTAAGCATGATTGATAGTTAGTTATTTTTTTTTGAGAAGGTCGAGGGAGCAGGGAGCGCAGGAGGTAATCCCCCCAACCCCCCTTAAAAAGGGGGACTTAATTTTTAGCTAAAATGGCGTGATTACCATTAGTTTCTGCTTTTTTAGCCGTTGCACGTTGTTGATGGCGTTGGGATACGGCGTGTTCGGGATCAATACCGTCAAAGGTAGGAGGAAGCCAAACTCGAATCACCATTAACATTCCTAAAACCAGTAAAAAGGCACAGGTGGCTAATACTTGCGTTGCGGCAATTTCTAATACGCCTCTTACAATAAATTCTCGTAAAACTGAGACAATAGCGACTTCTACAGCAACACCGATAGAAATGCGTTGTTCTTGGAGGTAAATAATTAATAAACGGAACAATTCTACCCAAATAAGCAAGGATAAGATATCAGCCGTTACTATCTGAAATTGTACCGGCGGCAACAGAGACAATACCATTGAATACAGTTGCAACACCATAAACGAAAATAGTCCTAAACACAAACAGATAACAATCGCATCTTGAATGACTTCTAGAATGTTGACGATACGGTTGAGGTTAAGCCAACTTTTGCGCTGCGAAGAGGAATGTTTTAAAGATTCGTACATGATTTTAAGATTTTAAAAAGTCAATAATGAGGAGACTGGGAAAGAGAAGAGACTAGGAAATAGTAAAAAATAAGGAAATCTTGTGATGATATAACCCTATTGCTAGAATGCTTGTTGCCTCTTGCCTATCTTCAATAATGATTGCCAACTTTGCGATGATGCACTGCTGTTAAACCATCAACGTTAGACACTCGTCCCCGTTGTACAGTGCTATAAATCATCCAGTGATCACCGCAGTCAGTACGACTCATCACTTTACATTCGAGGTAAGCTAAAGCATTCGCTAAAATTTGAGAGCCATTTTGTGCCGGATAAGTTTTGATACCTGCAAAGCGATCGGCCCCTGGTGCAAACCGTTTTAGAAAATGCTTCATTAACCCTTGTGCGTTCCCCTCTTCGAGTACATTGAGAACAAAGCGATCGCCTGGATGCAATAATGATTCAATGGCACGATCTTTTGACACGGCAATGGCCACTCCCAAGGGTTCTAAACTGGCTTGAATTACCCAAGAGGCTAACATTGAACCAGCAACTTCTCCTTTATTTGCCGTAATTAAATATAATCCGTTACTAATGCGTCCTAATGCTTTTTCTAGCCCTGAATCAATGTTTTTTAGCTTTTTAATCGAACGATCTCTGGTGATCCATTGACCCAGATCGGTTCCTGCTTCTTCGGCCATTTTTTCGATGTTAGGGGTTGGCGCACTTTTAACCAAAATGGGGGGAAATCCTTCGGTTACGCCAATTTCTTGCAATTGATTCCGCAAGGGATAAATAGGTTCGTCTTCTCCTCCTCCTGACTCAAATAAGCCGATCGCTTGTTTGGGATGGGCAACGGCTAAAATGGTATTAACAATAACCTGAGCGTGATCGTCGGTCTGTGAAGGCATTCCTAATACTAATCCTTTGGCTTCATAAACCAGTTGCCGAGTTTCGTGGGGATCAGTTGTCGATAAATCAATTAAGTCAATATTTACCTCAGTTTTTTGCAATCCTTGGGCAATGTGTCTAGCGATCTCTTCCCCATAACCATAGTTTTCGTCATAAAAAATGACCACTAAATTATCGGTTTTTGCCTGTTCTTTACTCCATTTTTCATAATCATTCATCCACTGAGGAATATGATGTTTTAACAATGGTCCATGTCCAGTGGCAATGGTTCGGATATCTAGTTTATTAATGCGTTTTAAGGCGGCTAAAACAGAGCGAGCATTCGGACCCATTAAACAGTCATAATAATATTTAAAATCTGCTTGTAAGAGATCGGGTTCTTCATCGTAGATATAATCGTCACAATAGTGCATTCCGAATACATCGCAAGTATAAAGAATACTGGTTTTTTGATCATAGGTAAAAATGGTGTCTGGCCAATGCAAATTAGGTGCAGAAACAAATTGCAATTCGTGTCCTTTTCCTAAATCTAAACTAGATCCACTCTTAACGATGAGACTTTTGAAGGGTTGATGCACCATATTTTCTAAGAACTGTATGGCGACTTTTGAACCCACAATAGTGACATTAGGGGCTAATTTTAAAACATTTTTAACTAACCCACTATGATCCGGTTCCGTATGACTAACAATAAGATAGTCAAGGGTAGAAAGATCAATTAAATCAGCTAAACAGTCTAAATATAATTGTCTAAATTTTCCGTGAGATGTATCAACTAATGCAGTTTTTTCTGCATTTATAATAAAAGAATTGTAAGTGGTTCCGTTTCTTAAACCAAACTCAATATCGAAGCGATCGCGATCCCAATCTAAACAACGAATGGCTGTGGTATCTTCACCGATCTGACTCGTTTGTAAGGTCAAACGATTTAATGCTCTTAAGTGGGTACCTTGATGAGTGAGTGCAACCATACACTGCTGCCTCCAAATAACTTTATTTACAATACTTAAACTTGCTTAAGTTTCATTATGACCTGCTTGCATAGGTTTTGTAAAATGTCAATTCTTTAAGCTAAATATAAGTAAAAATTATATTTAAAGAGATTAATGATTACTATTGCTAAGACTAGGGAGCAATGGCCGTTGACCCTTAGAAAAATTAAGAAGTTAGATCAACTACCATAATTAAAGAAGGTGTTATACAACGATAATAATCAGCATAATGAAAACGATCCCTGCTTCTAAAACCCCTAAATTGATACAACAATTACAATGGATTTTCAATCCGACCAAGTATCTAAAAACGAATCATCGTCGCTATCAGGATATATTTAAAGTCAAAATGGTCGGTTTTGGGGATAATATCTTTCTCACGAGTAATCCTGAGATCATGCAATATATTTTAACCCACGATCGCAAGCAATTTATCTCTCCAAGTAACTTAAATGCCATATTGCGGCCATTGGTTGGAGATTCTTCAGTGCTGATGCTAGACGGCGATCGCCATCGTCAACGTCGTCAGTTGGTGATGCCATCGTTTCACGGGGAACGCCTTAAAGTATATGGCGACTTGACTTGTCGTATTACTGAAGAAGTGATGGAAAAAGTACCGCAAAATCAACCCTTTTTAGCTAGGGAGATCATGCAAGATATCTCCTTAAAAGTGATTATGGAAGCGGTATTTGGGGTCACTCAAGGAAAACGCTATGAAGAATTACAAGATCGACTAAAAAAAATGCTTGATCTGTTCAATTCGCCTATCACTTCTGCTTTTTTATTCTTTCCCTTTTTGCAAAAAGACTTAGGCAGTTGGAGTCCTTGGGGTCACTTTATTCGCCAACGTCAAGCGATCGATGACTTAATCTATGCAGAAATTAGCGATCGCCGCGCCAACCCTGATCCGGATCGCACAGATATTTTATCCCTTCTCATGTCTGCAAAAGATGAACAGGACGAAGGGATGAGTGATCAAGAATTAAGGGATGAATTAATGACTCTCTTAACTGCTGGTCACGAAACCACTGCATCAGCCATGGCCTGGGCTTTATACTGGATTCATGATACCCCTGAAGTCAAAGATAAGCTAATCGAAGAGTTAAATACCCTTTCCCCCAATGCAGGAGGAATGGATATTTTCCGTCTTCCTTACTTAACCGCAGTGTGTAACGAAACGATGAGACTCTCTCCTTCTGCCATGTTAACCTTTACCAGAGTGGCTCAAGAAAAGGTGGAGATATCCGGTTACACCTTTGAACCTGGGAATATGATCATGGGGTGTATGTATTTAACCCATCTACGGGAAGATTTATATACCAACCCTGAACAATTTAATCCCCAGAGATTTATTGATCGTCAATATACTCCTTACGAGTTTATACCTTTTGGTGGGGGATCTCGTCGTTGCGTCGGGGAAGCTTTGGCACAATTTGAGATGAAATTAGTTATCGCCACAATTGTGTCTCAGTATCGCTTAAAATTAGCGGATACTCAACCCGAAAAACAACAAAGACGGGGTGTAACTTTATCCCCTGCTAGAGGGGTGAAAATGATTTTAGAGGGAAAACGTCAACCTCAACCCGTTCGAGAATTGGAATTATCAAGACAATAAAAATTTACTCCCATAACTCCTAATTATGTCTAAATTTTTCAATGCTTCCCTAACCAAATTGCTTACTGTTTTATTAAGCATTGGCTTAATATTTGAATTGGTGTCCCACATTATTGTTGAGGGACTTTGGTTCCAAGAAGTAGGTTATTTAGATATCTTTCTCAAACAATTATTATGGCAGTTGGGGTTATGGGGTGTTATTAGTAGTTTTTCATTATGGTTTTTATGGGGAAATTTACGTCACGCTAAACGCCATCAATGGACTTTCATCCCTCAAGTTCTTACCCCTAATGAAAAAAGACGGAGACAACGTAAAAAAAGAAATCCTCAATTAACACCTGAGTCTCGTTCTTTTGGTCTTTTGTGGTTAATTCTTCTCATTGTTAGTTTAGGGGGATTAATTGGCTTAATGCTCCTTTATTACATTGATGTCGCTTATAATGTTTGGACTCCAGACTTTACCTTACCGAATATTACACCAAATCTACCTAATCCGTTCTTTTTTACATCGGTTCCTCAACTCTTATCCCAACTAAAAGAGCAGTTATGGAAAGGGGCGATTTTAGTCACAATTATTACGATTATTTTTCTTAGAGGTCAGTTCTTCTTAAAAGTAACATCTTTAGTATTTAGTATGATATTCGGTTTGGTTTTATCAGGAAACTGGACAAGAATTGCACTGTATTTTAGTCCGACTGATTTTGGAGAAATTGATCCCCAATTTGGTCGAGATATTGGTTTCTACATTTTTAATTTTTCCTTTTGGAAATTGATTAATTTTTGGTTAGGGGGATTATTTTTATTAGGATTAGTTATTGCTACTTTAACCTATTTGTTATCAGCAAATAGTTTATCTCAAGGGAAATTTCCTGGATTTTCTCGCGATCAACTCCGCCACATATATATTTTAGGCGGTCTTTTGATGTCCATTATCGGACTCTATCACTGGTTAGCTAGATATCAGTTATTATACTCTACTGAGGGGGTTGTCTTTGGAGCCAGTTATACAGATATCCATTTTTTATTGCCTATCTATACCATTGCAGCTATTACTTCTATGATAATTGCATTATGGTTATTAATTAAGGGAATGACAGGATGGGGACGCTATGCAAAAATGCGTTCATTAAAACGTTCTATTTTTTATAATCTTCCTTTTTCTCCCCTACCTTTTATGGTCTATTTAAGTATTTTATTTATTTCTTTCTTTGGTCAACAAATAGTACAAAGTTTAATTGTAGAACCCAATGAATTAGATAGAGAAAGACCTTATATTGAACGTAATATTGCTTTTACCCGTAGTGCTTTTGATTTAGATAAAATTGAAGTCGAAACTCTAAATGCAACAGGAAGTTTAACAGCAGAAGATTTAGATGAAAATCGCCTCACTATTAATAATATTCGGCTTTGGGACTCCCGTCCTCTCTTACAAACAAATCGTCAATTACAACAATTACGACTCTATTATAAATTTAACGATGCTGATATGGATCGTTACACAATCCCCCTTGAAGATAAAGAAAATTTACCAGAAATTGCTAAGCAACAGGTGTTAATTGCTGCCAGAGAATTAGACTATAATGAAGTCCCCGAACAAGCTAAAACTTGGGTGAATAAACACCTTGTTTATACTCATGGTTATGGCTTTACTTTATCTCCAGTTAATCAGGTTGCTCAAGGAGGTTTACCTTTCTATTTTGTTGAAAATATTGGGACCCAAAGCAATACAGGAGACTTACAAACTTCTAGTGCTTTAATTCGAGATAGTATTCCCATTGATAACCCTAGAATTTACTTCGGAGAGTCAACAAATACTTATATTATGACCAATACGGAAGTCAAAGAATTAGACTATCCCAGTGGTCAAGATAATGTGTATAATACTTACGATGGAAGAGGGGGTATTGAAATAAAAAATGGTGCCAGACGATTATTATTTGCTACCTATTTAAAAGATTGGCAAATGATATTTACGCAAAATTTTACCCCCAATACTCGATTAATATTTAGACGTAATATTAATCGTAGAATTAGAATGATTGCCCCTTTCTTGAGATTTGATCGTGATCCTTATTTAGTAACAGCTAGGGTTAAAAATGATGAAAATAAACCAGAAGAAACCACTTTATATTGGATAATTGATGCTTATACAACCAGCAATCGCTATCCCTATTCAGAACCCGGCGATCGCCCCTTTAATTATATTCGTAATTCTGTCAAAATTGTTATCGATGCTTACAATGGTGATGTTAATTTCTACGTAATTGATCAGAGTGATCCCTTAATTCAAACTTGGGATAAAATTTTTCCCACTCTCTTTAAACCTTTCGCAGAAATGCCTGTTTTTCTTAAGGCGCATATTCGTTATCCTAGGGATTTATATAATACGCAATCAGAACGTTTATTGACTTATCACATGACCGATCCTCAAGTGTTTTATAATCGAGAGGATCAATGGCGAATTCCTCAAGAAATTTATGGAGAAAATCGGCAACCCATCGAACCCTATTACTTATTAATGAAGCTTACCAGTGATGCACAAGAATTTATGTTATTTAGTGTTTATACGCCTACCAGTCGTAATAATTTAATTGCTGGTTTATTTGCTCGTTCCGATGGGAATAATTATGGTAGAATGCTGTTATTTGAACTACCCAAACAAAGAATTGTTTATGGACCTGAGCAAATTGAAGCCTTAATTAATCAAGATCCTGTAATTTCTCAACAAATTTCTTTGTGGAATCGTCAAGGATCACGAGTGATTCAAGGGAACCTATTAGTCATTCCTTTTTTCCCAGAACAATCTTTACTTTATGTTGAACCCTTATATTTAGAAGCTGAAGAAAATAGCTTACCCACCTTAGCAAGAGTGATTGTGGTTTATGAAAATCAAATTGTTATGTCAGAAACCCTAGATCAAGCTTTAACGTCTATTTTTGAACCCGAAAATGTTAATCCTTCTACCATTATTCGAGAAGTAGATCAACAAGACGAAATTATTGTCCCTGAAAATTAGATTATCTAGACTGATATCTTGAAGCAGTACATAAAAACTAAACACCAATAAGAATAATAAAAGACTGCGATCGCATCATAAACCGCTTCTAGTTCTACTTTGAAGTAGACACCATTTTTCTCACTATTTGTCAATATGTCTAAAGAATGATTGCAACCTAAGTTAAATAGAGAATAATAAATTAGTTTTTATTTTTTTTATTAGTTTGAATTGTCATTTTTACCCTATATCATTAAATCTCTAAAGAATCGCCATGTCAATTATTCTTACTTATAATCCTCGCTACATGATCCGCCTCAAGCTCCTATGGTGCAAAATAAATAGTAGTCTTAAGAAACTGTGGAATCAAGATAATGGCGATTGGCATTGGCTCAAAGAAAAACCCGTACCCATTGCCAGCCTCAATCGCAGTATTTGGCGGTTGTCTGTTCCCACTTTTAACTTTCACTTCATGTTAAGCTTATCGACCATTATTGCCACCTTGGGACTACTGGCTAATAGTGCTGCAGTCATTATTGGAGCAATGATTATTGCTCCGTTAATGGGGCCTATTGTTGGCATGGCTTATTCTACGGCGATGGGCAACCGTCGCTTATTACGGCGTTCTAGTTTTACCGTATTTAAAGGGATTTTGGTAACAATTAGCGTTGCTTGGCTCGTTACTTCAATTATTGGCTTGGATACTGTTGATACAGAGATTATGTCTCGCGTAAAGCCAACCTTAATTGATTTTGGAATTGCTATGGCAGCAGGGGCTGCAGGAGCTTTTGCTAATACTCGTCGTAGTATTTCTAGTGCTATCCCTGGAGTTGCGATCGCAGTTGCTTTAGTTCCGCCATTAAGTGTTGTCGGTATTGGTTTAGCTCAAGGAGAGACAGATATTGCTCTTGGTGCGCTCTTACTCTTTTTAACTAACCTCATCTGTATTGTCTTTTTTGGTAGTTTAGTTTTTCTGTTTCAATCCTATGGCAATATCGAACGAGCCAAAACAGGATTAGTCATGTCTACAGTCGTGATGTTTGTCCTCGGCGTTCCTCTGAGTCTTTCAATGCGTGAGTTAATTATTAAAAAGAATGTACGTCATCAAATTCAAGACTTTATTTTTTATGAAACTAAAATATTTACCAGAGAAAATGTTAATTCAACTGTAAACTCTATTGTCGTAACCCCTAAAAATGGTTATCTTAAAGTAGATATTAAAGTATCCGCTCCCCTTGGTTCAATTGAGCAAAAACAAGTTGAAGTCGTTCAGGATGCTTTAGCTAAAAAAATTGGTGAAGATATTTTCTTAAATGTAGAGGTTGTTCCTCTTCAGCGTTTTACAGTACCTAATCAATAGTTGATATTAGTTTTATGAGGAGGAAAACGATTGGTTGACAATAATGATGTAAGAAAGATTTTAGACTTCTGGTTTGGGACACCGAAAGACAAAGACTATGGAAAACCTCGAAAATTTTGGTTTAAGAAAGATGCTTTAGTTGATCAAAAGATACGATCACAGTTTTTGCCTATTTATGAACAAGCAGTTAGGGGAGATTTAGATCACTGGAAAAATACCCCATTGAGTTGCTTAGCATTAATTCTTGTTCTTGATCAATTTCCTCGCAATATGTTTCGCAACTCACCTCAATCATTCGCTACCGATAATCAGGCCTTAAAACTGGCTCAATATGCAGTTTCTCAACAGTTTGACCGTCAACTATTGCCTGTACAACGATGGTTTATTTATTTGCCTTTTGAACATAGTGAAAATTTAACCCATCAACAGCAAGCTGTTGCTTTATTATCAACCCTCAAAGATGATCCTAATAGTCAAAGTGCCATAGAATTTGCGACTCGTCATTATCAAGTTATTGAACGTTTTGGGCGTTTTCCTCACCGAAATAAAATTTTAGGACGAATTAGTACACCAGAAGAAATTGATTTTTTAAAGAAACCTGGGTCATCTTTTTGATCTTCTCAAATCTTTACCTTGCCTTACTATAAAAAAATAGGCGAATCTAATTAACTCGCCTACTTTTAAACTTATTTATTGATGACTAAAACAACTAAATAGCGATACTCTGAGGAATATGAGAAGGTTGTAAATAAACATAAGGGGTTTTACCTTCTTGTTTCAGTTGTTCATTACGTTCTTTCAACTGAGATTCAATCTCCCTTAACTTTTCCTTAAAGTCTTTAAAAGCCTGTTTATCACCCTCTTCTTTGAAGGGGTTAGGTAAGGTTAAAAGACTCTTGCTAGTAAAAGGAGGAAGAATGGTTAAGACTTTAACTAAGACAATTTGTTTAATGGTTTGTTGTCGTCCGGGTAACCATTTCAAAAGTATTTTTTCCCGTTCTTCTTCTGTGTCAACGGTATAAAGAGAAGAAAAAGGTTCATACAACGCAAACGGCATATTTGCCACCCATGCACCATAATCATATTGTCCAAAGTTAACAGCAGCGTGTTGAGTGGTTGCTAAGAAAATCATCGTTGTGACAATCTCAATTAAATCGTCAACATTATTGAGTTGTCCTGTGAGTTGAGATGCTTTTTCTGGGGGAAGTAACCCTTTAATAGTGCCTGCGTCGGGGGAAATTAATTCATTTTTCCAAGCTTGTAATTTGTCGTCATTTTCAACAGCTTGGTTAGTTTGGTAGTGATTTTTAATAACATCACTAACATATTTTTTTGTCGCCTTCCACATCAATAGAGCATCGTCTTTATAGTAGTAGTTAGGTAAGTCTTTAACCTCACGGGATTCTAAACTATAGGGTAAGGCTTTTTTGTAGAATTCCCAAGGTTCACCTTGATAGTCAGTGCTTAACCCTTCGCCCCAATAAGCTCGACTTAATAATTCATTGGAGCTAGTATATCCTAAAGCTCCCGTAGTATCAAAAAATCCGCCTCGTCCTAAGAAAACAGAACGAGCCATATAATTAATAGCTAAGGTATCAAAAAAGTGGGGTTTCAAAAGTTGATAAAGAATATGATCGGGCGTTAAAGTTCGATAGGTACTCACTGCACAAACTTCAATGACCAAATGAGTATCCAGTAAATGGGCAATAATCCCTTGATAGGCAATATCAGTGGCTGAAATAGCTAATTTCGCTGCTTTCCATTCAGCTTTAGAAGATTTAGGGGTAAAAATTTCAGGATAGGGATCAGTTTCTTTGTTATATTTTTGCTTAACTTTAATTGCAACTGGTAGTAATTCTTCCTTATCGTTAAGGTAGAATAAACACAAAGGAGCAGCAGTATAACGTCCTAATTGATCCTCTCTAGCAGCATCAATAATGTCCTCAAAAATTGCGTAATTAACTAAATAAAGTTTATCCTCCTCTAACGCTGTTTTTAAAGAAAAATTATTTCCTAAATAAGGTTTAAGATGGTCTTCTGTTACAGGAAATTTACTACCGACTTCGATATCTTCTGGTTTACATTTTCTCATCAAAACAGGATTAAGACCTTGTAAAAATTGCCGTCCAAATTCTACGTCTTCTTCCCAACTATCAGCAATTAAAGGTTTAGGTAAAAGGGTGAAAGGTCTAAAAAATTCAGATAAATCTTTTAGCTTTTCCCAGTAATCGGTAGGAGCTAAAGATGCAATTAATCCAAAATCAGCAACTCCTTTAAATTCAATTCCGTGTTTAGCAAAATAAGCAACAATATGAGAAATTTGCGCTAATAACAAACTTAAACCAGAAATTAAGGCCGTAAAATCAAAAAAGAAGATTTTAAAGGGACTAAATCCTTCTCCTTTAGGAAGTCCAATGACGTAAGGGGGTGCGCCAGGATAACGAACTTTGGGGTCAACCCATTGAAAGGTATCTTTAGGGTTACTCGACATGGTTTGAATGACTCCTTATTGTTGACGGGATAAAATATTGATAAGAAAGTACGTTACGTTCAATCATGCTCCTGATAAAATCAATGAAAAATTCATCCCATTTTTAGGCTTATTTAAAAGAAAGTGTATGGTTAGGTGATCGCTTTAATTCCAAAACCGATAAAATCATCGGGAAATGATTAAACCCAAATAATTTATAGATTGATTGAGATAGGTTTAACTGACATCTTGCACCTTCAAACTCAATCCTAATTTTATTTTTCTCGATAATACTTGGATTTACTGTTACTTTTTTCTTTTGTTTACATAATTTTAAATACCAAACAAATTCACAGTTATTTCTATTTGTCAAATCAATTTTTGTTAACCATTCCATAAAAAAAGGTTAACAAAAGTAAAATTTGTTAACCTTTAATAATTAAAAATTAATGACGTGAGTTATGAATGAATCTTTTATCCTTAAGGTAAAGGATGGAAAAGAAGATCAGGATAGAAACGAT
The DNA here is from genome assembly GCA_002172675.1 of unicellular cyanobacterium SU3. Classification (GTDB taxonomy): domain Bacteria; phylum Cyanobacteriota; class Cyanobacteriia; order Cyanobacteriales; family Microcystaceae; genus Crocosphaera. Next base: position 60,857 of record NETF01000110.1, on the reverse strand, counting down.
TGAACTCAATTAAAATCCCTGCAGTTACCGTTAACAAGGCCATAATTAAAACAGGGGCAGTTGATAAAAACTTTGTCAAACCTTCCATGAATTAGTTCTCCAATTAATTAATGATCAATGAAAAAGTGCAAATCGTGTTTAATTAACGAGGGGATACGGGGATCTCGTCATCTTTGGCAGTTAATTTACCAGAGGTGAATTCTCCAAAGGCAGCTAAAGGCCAAGCAAAGCCGGTTAACATTTTACTGATAGCGAGAGGAACATTAATGACAACTTCTTGCATTTCAGTGTTTTTCTCATCGCGGATAGCGATGATATAAGCCCGGCCTACCCAACCAATCCAACCGGCAATATAAAGGAATAGAATCGCAGGAATGCCAAACTCTCCCACATGGGCTAAGTTACCATCTGTAATGAGATGAGGATAGCCTTCAGGACCACATAATGCTTCTGCATAACGTTCAGCCCGTTTTTGGCCAGACTGAGGATCGGGGGTGGTATTGCGGAAATTTTTAGATTTTTGCTGGTAAGCAGGGTTTTCGCTACAAGGGGTTAAATTATCGTAGGCTGCCGAAGCAGTGGGGGCAAAGCTAAACCACAGGGTTGCAACGAGAATTAAAGCGAACAATCGTTTCATAAGAGTTGTTTCCTTTTGTTACAAAAGACTAACGTTTGTTGTACACAAGATAGGAAAAATCACTGGTACATCGAAGATATCTTACTCTGAGGGCAAAGCCTGAGTAAAGATTGTCTCCCACTCGTCATTTTATGTTGACTTAATGGTTGACTTCATCATAATAAGCCCCGTGACTCCCTAGGCTAAGGGTTATGTTACAAATTGTTATCGGAGTGAGGAGGTTATGAGATTTTTTTCTTCAGTCGTCTAAAATTTTGCAGTCGATACCCTATTGTCCAGAACAATTTTAATGTCCGTAACATTTTTTGAGCGATCGCTAGTTGAATGTGAAGGGTTTGATAATATTGTCGGAGTTGCGCTGTTTCTTGTTGTCCTTTTAATATTTGATTGCGAGTCAGGCTAAACAATTCACCAACTTGTTGTTCAATATTCGTTAACTGATCAGTGATCTGTTGTAGAGAACCATATAATTGCCACAGTTTTACCACTAGATAACAATTAATACAGGTAATCACTAAGTTAAATAAAATAACAAATAATAGCATTCAATGTTATGATGACAGATTGTAAGAAAACTTGGGGAATTAGCTCAGTTGGTAGAGCGCTGCGATCGCACCGCAGAGGTCAGGGGTTCGAGTCTCCTATTCTCCATCATAATTGATAACTATAGTTCAGACGAATAAGGTGCATTAAAGAAATATAATGCACCTATATCAATAACCTAGAGTTTAATTATCCCCAAAGTTGACGAATATCATCGGGTAAATATTGAGCAATTTCTCTAGATTTTTGCTGAGGTAATTCGTCTTTGAGTGCCGAAAAGACAGCCTTGGTTACATTTTTGGCTTCTACTCCTTCGGGAAGTGCCGCCTCTTGAGAAAGTCTCAAGAAGAAAGTATTAGAACCGATGGGTAACTGTCTAAAAGGACTGACACGACTAAAAAACGCTACCATGACATTAGGATCATTCCATAAGTCAGCTATCTCCATATTCGCTTTTGGTGCTTCTGTATGGAGTTGTTGCTCGATTTGCTTGATTTGATCAGAGGGGATTAAATCCCGCATAATACGAAAAACAACCTTAGTAGCAGCTTGAGCATCATTGTCGTTTTCAAGTCCACTTTGCTCGATTACCTTTGCGAGAAATGATTTTTGTTTTTCTTGTGTTTGTTCTGCCATAAATAATTTGAAACCTTGATAAAGTCGTTAAAAAGTTAATTTTTTTTGCTATTTTCAGCCTAAAAATAAACGGGTTTAATTCCCATCTCTCATAAGAGAGAAACTTAACAAAATCAGACATCAAAAGTTTTTTCACAACAAAAGAATATTCCATAATCCAATCCCTAAAATCAAAGTACATAGATGTTGAACAATTAAATAATGAAACGGTAATTTAGCAATTTTTTGAGTCAAAATGATTGATAAAATTACGCCCAAAATTAAAAGGGTTCCTTGCAAAAAGGCAATTACAGCCGGATGGGCAACTATAATAGGAACTTCCTGTACTGAGAAGCCAAAGGTGGCTAAAGTAACGGGCAAAATTTGTCCTGCTTCTCCTAAACCAAGGGGCAAATAATAAGCCAAATTTCCCGCCAAAACTAAGGGTAAATAGCCGTAAGCTAATTCCTTAAATGGGCGAATTTTAACTGTTGATTCAAACGCTCCCAATAACCTCATGATTTGATGAAAAACGAGAGGAAGTAAGGCAGGCAAACCTAATGTTAAAATAGCGAGTGCTGAATGTATCCAAAATTGGCTAAGATTCCAGGAAAAACCTAATTGAGCTTGTACTTGGGGTAAACGATGTAAAAACACTGCATCTAATAATAAAAGCAGCAAAGCCACTTCATAACTTCGAGGAACATGAGTGGTCCATAACTCAATGCCAGGGGGTCGTAAATTAAACTCGACAGAACGATGGGGACAAGCTTTTAAACAAGTCATACATAAAACGCAATCTCGATTATCTTCAAGTTGGGCAGGATGGGAATAAAGAGGACAGCCATTAGTTTCTAACCCTTCCCCTTTTTGAGGACCTCCTTTATAGCATTGATAGGTCGTACATTCTGCCGAACAAGTTCCTTGTTGCCCTCGTAATTCTGTCATAGAGAGTTTAGCAAACATTCCATTCATGCCACCAATGGGGCATAAATAACGACACCAAAAGCGACGTTCAAAAATCGTTGAACCAATCATTGCTCCAGCAGTGATCAATAATAATAAACAAGAAGATAGATAAGCCGTATTTTTTAAATCCCAGAGTTCTTCCCACAACAAAATTAAGGCAAATAAACCCCATAAAAACCATCCTCCCCAAGTTTCAGCCCATTTGCGCGGCCATTTTTTCAGTTTTCTAGGAAATAACCACAAGGAAACTTTTTGAGCGAGTTCTCCGTAAATCATAAAAGGACAAACGGCACACCATAATCGACCCACAAAGAGAAATCCGATTAAAACCAGTGGCCACCACCAAGCCCAAAATAGATTTAAGGCAAAATTTTCTTCTCTTGTTTGTGGACCAGTCCAGAGAATAATATTGATTAAAGCAAAGGCTATCAAGGTGAAACCATAATTAAGTCTGTCAGGATACCATTGACTACGAAAAAACTGACGCAAACGAGGATATCCTTTGAGCAGATTAAAGCGAAATTGCTGTTTTTTACTTTGTGAGGGCCAAATAATTTCTTCTGTGATTTCCTGATAGCCTTTTAACTGTACCAGGGCCCGTTCAATAAGATTTTCGAGTTCTTGCAAATTGTTAGGAAAGTCGTAGGCTTGTAGTTTTCTAGTCGCCTCAGGAGTAATCGTTACTTTGTCTATACCCCTTTTACGACACATTAAACTGATATAATACGTTACTAAATCTTCAATGTCCGTTTTCCGAACTCGTAAAGGGGGGACTTTAATAATATTTTTGATCAACTCATCAATGTTAGAGAGCTTTTTTTCAGAAATAATAATAATTCTACAGTGACTGGTTTTACAACTTGCAGAAGAGTCTCCTTGACGGCTTACAGGGTAATAAGTGCCATCTTTTAATAATTGAGCAATGGGTTTTAATAACTCAGGGGAAAGTTCTTGAAGATTATTGAGTATGAGAGTTCCTTTCCCTAAAGCTTCAAGTAAGCTCAATTTGCCCCCAACTCGTCCAAATAATTCAGCCCCACTGGCTTGTAATTGAGAACAGTTGACTTGGATTATGGGTTCTCGACGAAAAGGGGAACTAAAATGAACTAGGGTAGCTAAATTGTCTTTTTGTAACCCAGGTTCTCCAAAAATCAATAGAGGTTGACGATTATCAGAGAAGTTTTTGATCTGCGATCGCAATTTAACAGCGTAGCGACTTTTTCCAATGACTCCCCGTTTTACTTTTGTGACTAAATATGGGCGCAGAATGGTCTGTCTGTCTTGTTGAAAACTTAACTCAGAAGAGAGTTCTTTGAGTTCTAAAGCCAGTTGTTGGGAGAAGGCTTGAGTTATTTCGGGATATTGTTTGAGTAAGGACTTAAATTGTTGGACATCTATCCACCATAACTCACACTTATCTAAGGTCACTAATGTTTTTGAAACGGGTTGCTCTAGAATTAATGCTCTTAAATTGATTAATGTTCCTGTTAGTAAACTAGCTTCTGGAATTCCTTGACTTTGAATTTGTCCAGATTTGAAAATATAAAGTTTGTCAGGGGGACTTCCGCCTCTAACTAGGGTTTGTTTACCGTCAATCGTCATTAACTCCATCGAAACTGCGATCGCCTCAAGTATCTCAGAACTTAATACGTTTAAGGGAGTACGTTCTTTTAGCCAGATGATTAAATCAGAAGTAGCCATTGCTAATTTTTTTATTTTGATAGAGCTTTTTAGTTGTCAAAAATCTCAGATTATACTTTGTATAGTCCGGAGTTATCTTAACTTTTCACTCAGAAAAACAAATGGTGACTCGAAAATGAACGAAGGGTTTGACTGGTAAGTGTTAAAACTTATATCTATGTCAATCTTCATTTGCATAGATTAAACTATTGAAATGCAAATACTCCCCACACTTACTTAACTAAAATTTTAATACACTCAATTAAAAACTGCTGTAAATACAGTTTGAGACAGGGGAAAATGTTAGGGTTGAGCGATTTTTAGATTACTATCGTTATAGTTATTATTCTATTAGGAGAACTTTTTTGTGGCTGCCCTGGCTTCTGTGTTAATTACGGTAACGGTATCTCTGATTATTACTCGTATTGGAACTCAGGCCTTAGCCATGACTGGTTTATCTCGCCCACTAGCCTTATTTCAAGCTCGTTCTGCCTTTACAGGGGCAGGGTTTACCACCAGCGAATCAGAACAAGTGATAGACCATCCGGTTCGTCGTCGCATTATTATGTGGTTGATGTTTTTGGGTAATGCAGGGATTGTTACTGTAATTTCTTCGTTGGTCTTAACGTTTATCTCCATAGGGGATAATCAGGGTTGGCTTAGCCGATTTTTTCTCCTAGTAATAGGACTCTCAACCCTTTGGGCTGTATCTACGAATCACTGGGTTGACCGTATGATTGAACTATTAATTGCTAAGGCGTTACATCGTTGGACTCAGTTGACAATTCAAGATTATGCTAACCTCCTTCAACTCTCAGGAGATTACGGGGTACGAGAGTTAAAAGTTCAAAAAGAGGATTGGCTGGCCAATCGAAGTCTTAAAGAACTTAATTTATTCTCTGAAGGGGTGGCGATTTTGGGAATTTATCGCCAAGATGGTACTTATATTGGGGTTCCACGGGGTTCGACTTCTATCCGTTCTCAAGATACGTTAGTTCTCTATGGACGTTTACCCGATTTAGAAGAATTAGATTCTCGTCAAGCAGGAATTGCAGGGGAACAAGCTCATCAAAAGGGAGTCCACAAACAACAAAAAGTTAGGGAAGCTCAAGATAAAAAAGATGCACAATCTTTCTAACTCTATCGTTAGAAGTAGTCAAAATGTCTATCTAATGAGGGATCAAGTTAACTTTGATAAAATGTTAAGTTTTATAAAGAAGCAAAATAAATATGTTTATAAGCAAGTAATTGCTTCGTAGAATTAGGAATATTAATTTATGGCACTTTATACAGAAATGAAAGCAGACTATAACAAAGCAGTTGAAATATTTGACAACTTTACCGTTGATAATAAGCTGGCTTTATTATGGTTCCTCTATGAAAAGATGGGAAGTTCTATTACTCCTGCTGCTCCCAATACGGCTGAACCTGCGATCGCCGGCGGATTATTTGAACAAGTTGGCGAAAAATCCCAAGAAGAACAATTAGAAATTATGCGGGATATTGTTAGTAAGAAGGATACTGAATACAGTCATCAATATGGTGCTTTCAGTGCTAATACTAAATTAGCTTTTTGGTACTTTTTAGCGAAAGGAATGGTAGAAGGTTTAATTATTCCTATGCCTGATCAATATGACTTAGGTGAGAAAGAAACTGAGTGGTTAGGTTCCATTGAATCTTTAGACTTTAATACCCAAATTACTGTATTACGTGATATAGCTGATAATATGGGCATTTCTCCTACTACCAATACTTCTGCATAATTCTGTTAGGAAACAAGTTTCCTTTCTGTTCTAGTTACAAAGTTCTCTCCTATTAATACAGAGAATCATAGAAAAAGCTCCCTTCAATCGAAGGGAGTTTTTATTAAAGCAAAAAAACAATAAGGATCATTAAACTATAATAATAATTCTTTAATAGCTATCATCCCCTACAGTGGTTTTTAAGGCTAATAATAAATTTTGTTGATTAAGACGATCTGCTAAAGTTTGTCTTAAAGATAAGTCAATACTTTTTGTTGCTAAAATGTCCGATGCTTTTTGTCGGGCAAAGGCACGACTAACAACATCTCCACTCTCAATCTTTTCCATTAACTGATTCAGTTCTTTGACATTAGTCATTTTACTATTCCCTTAGTTGTCATCAGGTCAAGTGATAAAACTCTGCTGCTAAATCGCTCAGAATATACACAGCGTGATAGTTATATTTTGGTAATTGTCATAAAAATACCACAAGGTAACTAATCACAAGTTATGTTCTGAACCTGTTTTATCTTAACAAATGTTAAAAATATTATCAGTGATTGAGATCCAGATAGATAAAACGAAACCCTGACAGTCTTGTCAGAGTCAGCCAACAGACAAGGAATTTTACCTTTTTCGTGCTAGTCAAAGCAAAAAAATTTTAAACTGAAAGATGGACTAAAACGAGAAACATGATAATGACCACAACTGTACCTTTTCTGACCGGAAATCAAATACGCGATCGCTTTTTACAATTCTACGCTCAACAACATCACCAAATTTTACCCAGTGCCTCCCTTATTCCTGAAGATCCTACCGTACTTCTGACCATTGCAGGGATGCTTCCCTTTAAACCTATTTTTCTGGGTCAAAAGCAACCAGACTTCCCTCGTGCTACCACGTCTCAAAAGTGTATTAGAACCAATGATATCGAAAACGTAGGACGCACCGCTAGACATCATACCTTCTTTGAAATGTTAGGTAATTTTAGTTTTGGGGACTATTTCAAAGAACAAGCGATTAAATGGGCTTGGGAACTGTCTACCCAAGTGTATCAATTACCGCCAGAAAATATTGTGGTGAGTGTCTTTGAAAAGGATGATGAAGCCTTTAAACTTTGGGAAGAAATGATCGGTATTCCTCCCCAAAGAATTAAACGCATGGGCGAAAAAGATAACTTTTGGAAAGCGGGTCCGACGGGCCCTTGTGGTCCATGTTCAGAACTTTATTATGACTTTCATCCGGAACTCGGAGAAAACAATATTGATCTCGAAGATGATTCTCGGTTTATCGAGTTTTATAACTTGGTATTTATGGAATATAACCGTGATGCTGAAGGAAACTTGACCCCATTACAAAAGAAAAATATTGACACCGGAATGGGGTTGGAAAGGATGGCACAAATCTTACAAAAAGTTCCTAATAATTACGAAACGGATCTCATTTTTCCCATTATTGAAACTGCAGCTAATATTGCTAATATTGATTATCATAAAGCAACAGAAAAAACGAAAGTTTCTTTAAAAGTGATCGGGGATCATGTGCGGTCTGTTGTTCACATGATTAGTGATGGCATTACTGCATCCAATACCGATAGAGGTTACGTCTTACGTCGTTTAATTCGTCGTGTAGTGCGTCATGGTCGCTTAATTGGAATTGAAGGGCAATTTATCAATAAAGTGGCAGAAACCGCTATCCAACTTTCTGAAAAAGCTTACCCCGAAGTTAGGGAAAGAGAAACCTTTATTAAAGGAGAATTAGAACGAGAAGAAAATGCTTTCTTAAAAACGTTGGAACGGGGAGAAAAGTTACTCGCTGAAATTATCGAGAAACCCGAAAATCAAGGGCAAATTTCGGGAGTGGATGCGTTTACCTTATATGATACCTTTGGCTTCCCCTTAGAACTAACCCAAGAAATTGCAGAAGAGAGTAATTTAACGGTAGATATCGAAGGGTTTGAAGCCGAAATGAAACAGCAACAAGAACGGTCAAAAGCTGCCCATGAAACCATTGATTTAACGGTACAAGGAAGCTTAGATCAGTTAGCTGAACATATTCATCCGACGGAATTTTTAGGTTATACTGACTTACAATCCACTGCTAAAGTTGAAGCGGTTTTAATTCAAGGAAAATCGGTTGACATAGCAGAAGCAGGATCAGAGGTTCAAATCGTATTAGATCAAACTCCCTTCTACGGAGAATCAGGGGGACAGATAGGCGATCGCGGATTTTTGACAGGAGAAAATTTAGTCATTCGGGTCGACGATGTTCAAAAAGAATCAGGTATTTTTGTTCATTTTGGTCGCGTAGAAAGGGGCAGCGTTTCTGTTAATGATAAGGTTAAAGCAACCATTGATCGGGCTTGTCGTCGTCAAGTACAAGCTAATCATACCGCAACCCATTTATTACAAGCAGCTTTGAAGAAAGTGGTAGATAATTCTATCTCTCAAGCAGGTTCATTAGTGGCCTTTGATCGATTAAGATTTGACTTTAATTGTCCTCGCGCTGTAACGTCAGAAGAATTACAAGAAATTGAGGAGTTAATTAATACTTGGATCGCTGAAGCACATGATACAGAAATCGCAGTCATGCCCATAGAAACAGCTAAAGAAAAAGGTGCGATCGCTATGTTTGGTGAGAAGTATGGGACAGACGTTCGGGTGATAGATGTGCCTGGGGTTTCGATGGAATTATGTGGCGGAACTCATGTTAAGAATACTGCAGAAATTGGCTTGTTTAAAATTATGTCAGAAAGTGGTATTTCTTCTGGGGTAAGACGGATTGAAGCAGTGGCCGGACCAGCCGTTTTAGAGTATTTGAAAGTTAGGGAAACAGTGGTTAAGGATCTGTGCGATCGCTTTAAAATTAAACCCGAAGAAATTAGCGATCGTATCACAGCCTTACAGTCTGAACTAAAGACGACTCAAAAAGAATTAGACTCGGTTAAACAGGATTTAGCTGTAGCAAAATCTGATCAATTATTAAACGAAGCTGAGACAATTGGGGAATATAAACTGTTGGTTTCAGACATGGGAGAAATGGACGCAAAAGCTTTGCAAACTGCTGCGGAAAGATTACAACAAAAACTAGGGGAAGGCGCGGTTATTTTAGGCTCTATTCCCTCAGAAGGAAAGGTTAGTTTAGTAGCAGCTTTTAGTAAAAAAGTCAATAAAGAAAAGGCACTTCAAGCTGGAAAATTTATCGGTCAAATTGCTAAAATATGCGGGGGTGGCGGTGGCGGTCGTCCTAACTTAGCTCAAGCCGGAGGACGAGAACCTAGTAAGTTATCTGAAGCCTTATCAACCGCTAAACAGCAACTAAGAGAAAGCTTACAGTAACGTGAGGCACGGGGTTCGGAGTTAGGAGTAATTGTTTATTTAACTAATAATAGAACAAAAGTTCTCCTCTGCTCCCTGCTCCTCTGCTTTTCTCGACAAGCAACTTTTGAAACCTATGCAGTATAGATATTTGACGGGACTGGCCGGATTTGAACCGGCGACCTAGCGCTTCAGATTGGTGTAAGTTTCCTTACTCTCTGGACTATTCCTTCACCTTAGATAATGGTTTATCCGTAGGTGGTGGCCGTTATGTTATCAGCGTTGTATTATGCCCTTAAATTAACCCCTGGGTTACTGATAACCAGTCTCTGCACCTTCTCTACCAGGGCTGTAGAGTTTGGCTCAAGATTACCTTATCTAACGCTTAGACTTAGGCTTCCTTGAATTTGACCACATTCATGCCTGACGTTTCCGTACAGGATGCCCGATGATTCAGGAGGCGCTTGCTCTATCCAACTGAGCCACAGCCCCATTTATCACTGTCTATTATAGCCTGAGTTTACAGTTATCTGTGATCTAGCTATTTAGATTATTCCAAGTGTCAGCAGCATCTTGTAAAGCCTGTTCTACTGTTTTATTATTTAACATGGCAGCTTGTAGGTTTTCATAGATAATCTTTTGTAATTGGTTAATATTATCTTGGGGGGGGACTAATACTTGAGCCTCTTGTAATTGTTTAGCACTAATTGCGATCGCTTGAGATAATGCGCTTGTTTCTGCCGACTTTTCTTGTTCGTTAATATAGGTTTCTATTGCTTTTACCGTTGAAGGTAAAACGTTGGCTTCTTTGGCAAATTTCAATTGATTTTCTGTGTTAGTGACAAAGGTGGCAAACTCAATGGCTTCTTGCGGTTTATCCGTACTTTTAGGAATAACTAAGTTCATGACTGCCACATTTCTTTTACCGGTTTCTCCTGTTATTTGAGGAGAAGCTGCGGAGACTTCGGCAATGGTAGGAGCATTTTTTATAATCACTGGAAACGACTCTGCGCCGGTTGATAATAAGGCAATTTCTCCTGATTGATATAAGTCGATCGCATGGCGATGGCCTTGGGTTAACACTTCTGGGGGTAATAATTCTTGTTGATATAAATCTACCCAATAATTGAACGCGGCTAACCCTTCTGGACTGTTAAAAGCTGCTTTTCCATTTTCATCAAACAAGGTAACACCCATTTGCACTAAAGATTCTAAAACCTCTCCAGAGTCTCCAGGTACAAAGGTAAAAAACATGGCATATTTGCCTGTCTTTTCTTTTAAAGTTGCAGCCACATCTGCTAATTCTTGAAAAGTGGTCGGGGCTGTTTCAATCCCTGCTTGTTTCAGTAATTCTTGATTATAAATCGTAATTTGTGTAGTTAAATACCAAGGCAAACCAAAACTAATATTATTGACCGTTCCAGCCTCCCAAATATTGGGTAAATATTCTTGTTTTTCTTCAGGGGAAAGATAATCGTTTTCTGTTAAATTTAACCAAGCATTACGACTGGCTAATTTAGAAGCAAAATTAGGATTCAGATTCACCACATCCGGGGCAGTATTAGCAGAAACAGCGGTTAAAATTTTACTTTCCATCGCTGACCAAGGAATGTCAACCCAACGAATTTGAACCCCTTCGTGTTCTTGTTCAAATTGTTTAATTAATTCTGTAAAATAAGGCGTAAATTGGGGTTGTAGTTGCATTGTCCAAAACTCCAATTCTTGTCCACTACTAGCGGATTGTCCGCCATTACAACTAATTAAAAAACTTAAGATTAAGCCTAGTAATCCGAATAAAGCCCATTTACTGAAATTAAGTAACTTACTCATTTTTTTATGATTAAGAATATTTTTTTGATTATACTTCTTGATGTTACTCCCCTAAATAAGCCTCAAGAACCGTAGCATTTTGTTGGATTTCTGCTGGGGTTCCATTGGCCAAATTAGTGCCTTCAGCTAACACCCAAACATGGTCGCATAAAGACATAACCACATCCATATTATGTTCAATAATTAAAAAAGAAATACCTTCTTGATTCCAAGTAATAATATGTTCACAAATTTGTCCAATTAGGGTAGGATTCACCCCGGCAGCCGGTTCATCGAGTAAAATTAGTTTAGGACGAGTCATCAGAGTTCTCGCCATTTCCAAGAGTTTACGCTGTCCCCCAGAGAGGGCCCCGGCATAGTCATGACGTTTTTCTATCAACCCTACTGATTCTAAGATAGAAAGGGCTTTTTCTTTGTTGTCTCTTTCCTCTTGTTTAACTTGTCCTCTTTGTAAACAGAGTTGCAAGACATTTTCTCCGGTTTGTTTTTGGGTAGCGAGTAACATATTTTCTAAGACGGTAAGACGGGATAATACTCTAGCCACTTGAAATGTCCGAATACAGCCTTGTAGGGCGATTTTATGGGGGGATAAATGTTGAATCGGTTCCCCATCAAAGATAACTTTTCCTTGATCGGGACGAATAAAATTAGATAAAAGATTAAATAAGGTAGTTTTTCCGGCACCATTAGGTCCAATTAATCCAGTAATGCTGCCTTTTTTGACCTGTATTTGAGCATTGTCTACGGCTTTTAAACCACCAAAGCTTTTAGATAATTGTTTCGCATCCAAAATGATAGAAGAAGAATCGCTCATCCCATAAAGTAAAATTGTGACTGATGACATACTACGATATCATAGGTATGATAGTTTAATCATTGTTTTCCCATCAATGTGTCTATGACATGACCAACACAACTAAAAATTTTTGTTTTTGTACTTTAGCTTTTAATCGGCCTTATCGTATGATGGCTAAAGAGTTGGCTAGTGATTTAGAAAAGTATGCTCCAGGATTCAAGATTATAATAGGAAATGATAATCCCCAAGATTTTAAAAATTGTAAAAATGTAATTAGTTATTATCAAAACCAACAGGGAATTCTCCACTGTTATAACGATAAAAGATTCGTAATTGCTCATGCTTTGTCTCTGTTTGATATTGCTATATTTATCGATGCAGATACTAGAATTCAGGAAAAAATACCAACGGAAATAACCAAGTTTATCGGGGTTCAAGGAGTCTATAAAAATTTAATCGAACATACTGAAAAATATCGTCCAGATCGTTTAGAAATTATCAAAAAGGTTGCTTATAAATTAAATATTAATTTATCAAAAGTTAGTTATTTTGGAGAGTCATTATTAATGTTTTCTAACCAAGATAATCAAAGTTGGAGATTTATAGAAAATTGGGGAAAGATAGGGAAATATTTAGAACTTAATGGTATTCATTCAGGAGAAGGTATTACCATTGGTTTAGCTGCATTTCAAATGGGTTGGCAACCCCTAAAAACCCATGAATGGGAGAAACTGAATCACATTGCACAACATATTGATGCTTCTTTGACGGTTCAAAAAAATGGTTGGCAGCAACTCCAACGAAGATTAGGCTATCATTATCGCTTAAATAAAGAAAGATTGTCAGCCCTGAAAGATTTTGATTTTTATTATGGCTAAACCAGTGAACAGGGTCTGATCAACAAAATGAGCAGAACTTGTTACAATATTTTACAAAAGGATTTTTATAACTTTATTTCTATGGCTCAATCAACCCTTTCTCGAGACACGGTTAATTCTGATAAAATTACTATTACTGTAGAACCTCGTCACATTCCCAAGGGACACATGGAAGACTTAGGGCCGATGAGTGATATATCGGCTGAGAGTTGGCAGTATAATCCTGATGTGATTAATGAGTATTATCGTCAACGTCTTCCCCAAGTGATTGGTCGTTTAATCACTGTTTTTGTGTTATTTGCCCGTTTTGCCATCGGGTTATGGTGGGATAAAATTAGGGGAAAAAATCCAAAGCAAGAAAGGAAACGAGCAATTCATCTGCGAGAGATGTTAACCGACTTAGGACCGACTTATATTAAAGTGGGACAAGCGTTATCAACACGGCCTGATTTAGTTCCCCCAGTTTATTTAGATGAATTAACCACATTACAAGATAAGTTACCCTCTTTTCCCAACGAGGTGGCTTTTCGTTTTATTGAAGAAGAATTAGGCAAAAGTCCCCAAGAAATTTATGCCGAAATATCAGAAAAACCTATCGCTGCCGCTTCTTTAGGTCAAGTGTATATCGGTCGATTAAAAACAGGGGAAAAAGTCGCCATTAAGGTGCAACGGCCTGACTTAATTAAACGCATCACATTAGATATTTATATTTTACGTCATCTTTCTATTTGGGCGCAAAAAACTTTTTCTTTTATTCGGTCTGATTTAGTGGCCATTACTGATGAATTAGCCGGTCGTATTTTTGAAGAAATTAATTATCTTCAAGAAGGTCGTAATGCCGAAGAATTTGCCGAACTTTATGGTCATTTACCTGAAATTTATATCCCTAAAATTTACTGGGAATACACCGCCAGACGAGTGTTAACCATGGAGTGGATAGACGGGATTAAATTAACCGATATTCAGGCAATTCAAGCAGCAGGAATTGAAGCCACCCACCTAGTAGAAGTAGGGGTTAATTGTTCGTTACGTCAGTTATTAGAGCATGGTTTCTTTCATGCTGACCCCCATCCTGGTAACTTATTGGCTATGAGAGATGGACGATTAGCTTATCTTGATTTTGGTATGATGAGTCGCATTAAACCTTATCAAAGATACGGCTTAATCGAAGCAGTGGTTCATTTGGTGAATCGAGATTTTGATTCGTTAGCTTATGACTATGTTAAGTTAGACTTTTTGACCCCCGATACCGACCTCACTCCTATTATTCCTGCCTTACACGAAGTTTTTGGTAATGCGTTGGGATCAAGTGTCGCTGAATTAAACTTTAAAAGTATTACGGATCAAATGTCGGAAATGATGTATGATTTTCCTTTCACTGTTCCGGCTTATTATGCTTTAATTTTGCGCTCAATGGTAACATTAGAAGGGATTGCCATTGGTATTGATCCTAACTTCAAAGTTTTAAGTAAAGCCTATCCCTATGTAGCAAAACGGTTATTAACGGATCAGTCTCCACAGTTGCGTGCTTCTTTGAAAGACTTATTATTTAAAGAAGGCAGTTTTCGCTGGAATCGTTTAGAAAATTTGATGAGAAATGCTAAAGATTCCCAAGATTATGATATTGATAAAGTCGTTGATCAAGCTAGTGATTTTCTCTTCTCTCCACGGGGTGAATTTATTAGAGAAAGATTAGTCACAGAAATTATCAATGCTTTAGATATTTATAGCCGTCGGACTTGGTTTAATATGTCTAGTATGGTTCGTGAACAAGTGGGCTTAGCTGTTCAAGAAACGCCAGCAGATTTACAAGCAAAAAGCGATAGTGTAGAACACTTACAAAATATCTTAAGAATTCTCCAAAATACCCCTGGTTTTGATCCCATGAAAGTGGTTCCTTTAGTCATGAAACTATTAGGAAAGCCCGAAACGCAAAAAATGGGTCAAAGAATTGCTGAAGGGTTAATGCAAAAAATGGTTGCTCGTTTAGTTCGTAGTTTATTGCTAGAAATTGATCAACCCAAAGAAACCCTTAATACTCAAAAATCTTTACCTGTAGCTTAAGAGAAATTTGTGAGGCTAAGGGTAGATTAAAAAGCTAAAAAGCGATCCCGAAGGGATCTGCTCCGCAGTGAGCAAACTAAAAAATTAAACTAATCAATCTTTAATCCGATACATCTATACTGTATCGGATTTAGTTTTTTTAACAAGGAATTAAGCTTAAATTATTATTAAGATAAAGGAGAAAATAGCGAATAACTTTTAAATCAGTCGATTTGACAAACTAGGCAAAACTTATTTATGTTAATGTATATAATGTTAAGACTCTACAAATTGGATAAGGCACAAAATTCTACATTAAGCAACAGTTAACAGCAACAAAATAGATGTCAATCTTCTGATTTCGAGAAACAATATATCGAACGATACTTCTAACTTCATTCAAAGGTATTTGCAACATAATGAATTTTTTGTCAGATACAGTGACCCTGTCTCGGATGCAGTTTGCCCTGACTGCTATTTTCCATATGCTTTGGCCTGTGTTAAGCACAGGAATGGCCATTTATTTAGTCGTAGTTGAAGGATTATGGTTGAAAACCCGTAATCCTAACTATTACTATCATGCTCGGTTTTGGAGCAAACTCTACGTCCTTAACTTTGGTATTGGGGTAGCTTCTGGTTTACCGATGGAATTTCAATTCGGCACCAACTGGGCCCCTTTTTCAGAAGCGGTAGGGGACTTTTTCGGTAGTATTCTCGGCTTTGAAGGGGCGATGGCCTTCATGCTTGAAGCCGGGTTTTTAGGCATTATGTTATTCGGATGGGAACGAGTTCATCCGGCAATTCACTATTTAGCGACGATTATGGTTGCGTTTGGGGCGAATTTGTCCACGTTTTGGATTTTAGTGGCCAATTCTTGGATGCAGTCTCCTTCTGGTGGAGAGATGGTTAACGGAAAATTTGTGGTGAGTGATTATTTTCAAGCTATTCTTAATCCTTTCATGGCCAAAAGTGTCTCCCATATGTTTTTAGCCACCCTAGAAACCTCTTTATTTGTCATTGGAGGGATTAGTGCTTGGTATATTATTAATCAGCGACATCAAGCCTTTTTTGCCCGTTCTTTAAAAATTGTTTTAGCCGTGGCCATTGCAGTGACTCCCTTACAAATTTATGTCGGTCATTTAAGTGCAGAACAAGTGTATCGTTATCAACCGACGAAATTAGCAGCCATGGAAGCGAAATGGGAAACTTCTCCGGCTGGACAACCAGCAGATTGGAGTTTATTGGCCTTACCCAACGAAAAACAAGAATTCAATTCCTGGGAAATCACCATTCCGAAAGGACTGGGATACATTTTAGAATTCAAAGCCGATCTTTCTGAACCGGTTCAAGGATTAAAAGAATGGCCAGTGAATGAAAGACCGAGAATGGTGGGGTTAATTTACTATTCTTTTCGGGTGATGAGTGGGATTGGTTTTTTCTTAGCTGGGTTGATGGGGTGGAGTCTTCTGCAATGGTTGATCGGTAATCTTTCCCCTGAAAAAATTAGCCAGCGAAAATGGTTGTTAAGGACTTGGATGTTGGCTGCACCTTTGGGTTATATTGCCGTAGAATCGGGTTGGATTGTGCGGTGTGTGGGGCGGCAACCTTGGGCGGTATACAAACAAGTTCGTACCGTTGACGCGGCCTCTAATTTACCTGCAAGCAATGTGTTGACTTCTTTAATCTGTTTTGCTGTAATTTATTCGACTTTGTTGATTGCAGCTTTATATTTTGGCAGTCGTATTATTCGCCGAGGGCCTAAGTTAGATTTACCCCTTCCTGGGTTAGAGGATAAAGTGGCTATGTCAACTGAACAAGCAGCTTTTGTCAAAGACCAACGGCCTTTAGAAGCACAACAATAAGTAATTGATATGGACGCATTATTACATTTTCTTCCTCAAGTTTGGTTTGTCATTTTAGCCCTATTTTTGTTCCTCTATGTCATGTTAGATGGCTTTGATTTGGGGGTGGGTATCCTGTCTTTGACCAGTTCTAATGAGGAACGAAGAACCCTTTTAATGACCAGTTTAGGGAATATCTGGGATGCTAACGAAACTTGGTTAGTGTTGATGGCCGGGGGATTATTTGGGGCGTTTCCTTTAGCCTATGGGACGATTCTCAATGCTCTGTATATTCCCATTTTTCTGATGATTTTTGGCCTGATTTTTCGAGCGGTTGCCTTTGAATTTCGAGAACAGGCTAATAATAAGTTATTTTGGAATTTTGCGTTTGGAATTGGCAGTTTATTGGCCGCTTTAGGACAAGGGTTTGCTCTGGGTACGGTGATTCAAGGAATTAAAGTTGATGCAATGGGGCATTTTATTGGTTCTACTTGGGATTGGTTAAACTGGCGCAATCTATTGGTAGCGTTAACATTGATTCAAGGTTATGTGTTAATTGGTTCAACTTACTTAATTTTGAAAACGGAAGGAGAACTACAACAAACCCATTATCGAACGGCTAAATTAGCAGGAATAACCACATTATTAGGGGCAATTTTAATTACCATTACTACCCCTATTTTTTATCAAAGCTTGAGAGAACGCTTATTTACTGCCCCTTTGGTTTATATTTTTGCTGCCATTCCCATTTTAGGATTGTTGTTAGTTCGGTTACTCCTACAAAGTCTTAATCAACGAGAAGAAAGAACCCCTTTGATTTGGACAATTCTTATCTTTTTATTGAGTTTTATTGGCTTAGGATTGATTGTTTTTCCTTACATTATCCCCACAGAAATCACTATTTATCAAGCGGCGGCTGCTCCTAGTGCTTTAGTGTTTATGCTGATTTTTATCGGCTTTCTTATCCCGATTATGTTGTTTTATAACATCTACAATTATGTCGTGTTTCGGGGCAAGGTTGTCAATGAAGGAGAGGGATATTAGGTATGGGTATTATAAAAATGTCTAACAATTGAATGTACATAGTTATTTACATCTTAGGAACAATATCCATTAATGCTGATTTAATAGTAGGATATTGATATTCAAATCCTAATGCTAGGGTTTCTTTGGGCAAGACTTGTTGACCTTCTAAAACCACTTTTGAGCCTTCTCCTAACAGCATTTCTAAGGCAAAGTCGGGAACCGGTAGCCAAGAGGGTCGATTCATCACTTCCCCTAGAGTTTCACATAATTCATTCATTCGCACAGGTTCAGGGGCTGTTGCATTAAAAGTTCCAACGATTCCTGAACGGTTCAAAGACTCTTTAATCAACTGTACCAAGTCATCAATATGAATCCAAGAAAACCATTGACGACCACTGCCAATAGGTCCACCGGCAAATAGTTTAAAGGGGGGAATCATGCGAGCTAACGCCCCTTCTGTCCCTAAAACGATACCGAAGCGCAAAATCACTAAACGCACATTGACTTTTGTTACTTCTTGTGCTTCGCTTTCCCAAGCTTGGCAAACTTCGGCTAAAAAATCATCACCGGGGGGGCTATTTTCATCAAAGGTTTTTGTTTCGCTAGTGCCATAATAACCCACAGCAGAAGGGTTAATTAAGACGGAAGGTTTATCTTTTGCTTTGCTAATGGCTTCGACTATTTTTCGGGTTCCTAACTGACGACTTTCTAAGATGGCTTTTTTGTGTTCAGGACTCCATCTTTCTGCAATGGGTTCTCCTGCTAAATTAACCACAGCATCACATCCTGATATTTTATCTTGCCACTCTCCTGATTCTGTGGCGTTATAAGCAACGATTTCCATATTGGGAAACGTAGAAGGGGGATAAATGGTTTTAGCGCGATTAACGTTTCGGGTGAAGATAACAAATTGATGATCTTCATCCTTTAAACTGTTGACTAATCGGGTTCCCACAAATCCAGTTGCGCCAGTAATTGCGATTTTCATGGTTTAAATCGTTATTCTTATAGCTCTTAGCATAACTGATCAAGGAGTCCTAATTCAATCTTTAGTACACAATTACCTAAATAACAAAATTGCAGTAAAATTAGGATGTTGTGTTATTCAGTTGCGTATGGTTGTTAATCAAACCCTTCCTCCCCAAAATATTGAAGCAGAAGAATCTATTTTAGGGGGAATTTTACTGGACCCTGAAGCGATGGGACGGGTGGTGGATTTAATGAACCCAGAAGCGTTTTATGTTCAATCCCATAAAGAAATTTATCAAGCTGCTTTAAAGTTACATGGACAAGGACAACCGACAGATTTTTTAACGGTTAAAAGTACCTTAGATGACCATCATTTATTAGAACAAGTTGGGGGAC
Source organism: unicellular cyanobacterium SU3 (assembly GCA_002172675.1). Classification (GTDB taxonomy): domain Bacteria; phylum Cyanobacteriota; class Cyanobacteriia; order Cyanobacteriales; family Microcystaceae; genus Crocosphaera. Next base: position 41,575 of record NETF01000110.1, on the reverse strand, counting down.
TCAATAAATTAACTCAATTATTAGATAGAACGGTTTCTGCGGTGAATATTGACCGTTACGCAGCGTTAGTAATGGATAAATATTTACGCCGTCAATTGATTGCTGCGGGTCATGAAATTGTTGATTTAGGGTTTGAAACGACACAACAATTAGAGATTGTTTTAGATGAGTCAGAAAAGAAGATTTTTGCCTTAACTCAAAAGCGTCCTCAAGAGGGGTTAATTCCGATTTCTGATACGATTATTAAAACCTTTAATGAGTTAGAAAAACTTCACGAACAAACAGCACTTCCGGGTATCGAAACGGGTTTTTATGACTTAGATGCGATGACGGGAGGATTACAACGGTCTGACTTAATTATAATAGCAGGTCGTCCATCGATGGGTAAGACGGCCTTCGGGTTAGGAGTAGCGGCAAATATTGCCAAAAACTTTGATTTACCGGTGGCAATGTTTAGTTTAGAAATGTCAAAAGAACAGCTTTCTATGCGTTTATTAGCAGCAGAAGCAGGAATCGAAAGTAATCGTTTACGTTCAGGTAGATTTGTTCAAAATGACGTAGAAAAGCTTAGTGTTGCTATTGGAACATTATCTAATTTACCAATTTATATTGATGATGCTGCTAATATTACTGTTACGCAAATTCGCTCCCAAGTTCGTCGTCTTTTAGCAGAAAAGAAAGGAGAATTTGGTTTAGTTTTGATTGATTATTTGCAGTTGATGGAGGGTGCAGGTAGTGAAAATAGAGTCCAAGAATTATCAAAAATTACCCGTTCTTTGAAAGGTTTAGCCCGTGAAATTAAAGCCCCTGTTATTGCTTTATCTCAGTTAAGTCGTGCGGTTGAAGCGCGGAATAATAAGCGTCCGATGATGTCAGATTTACGAGAAAGTGGTGCTATTGAACAAGATGCAGATTTAATTATGATGTTATACCGAGACGAATATTACAACCCTGATACAGTAGATAGAGGAATAGCTGAAATCCTTTTAACTAAGCATCGTAATGGACCCACGGGAACCGTTCGGCTACTATTTCAGCCAGAATTAACTAAATTTTTGAATATGCAAAACAGTTCTAATTATTCTTAATTTTTATAAGATGAACAATCCTAAATTCCTTCGATACTTTTACTTGCTTATTTTAGTGATTCTTTTATTAGGTATTTTTTTTAGATTTGCTAATATCGATCAAAAAGTTTATTGGCATGATGAAATTTATACCACTTTACATATTAATGGGTTTTTCAGTAGTGAATGGAGAGACAATTTATTCACAGGAAAAATTATTAAGCTTAAAGAATTACAGTATTATTTACAAAGTCATCCTCACAAAACTTTGGGTAATACCCTCAAGGTTTTAAGTATCGAAGATCCTCATCGTCCTCCTTTATACTATATTTTGGTAAGACAGTGGCGAGAAGTTTTTGGAGATTCCATAACAGTTATCAGAAGCTTCTCTGCTTGGGTTAGTTTATTGACTTTTCCTGCTATTTATTGGTTAAGTTGGGAATTATTTAAACAACCTATTGTTAGTGGGATATCTTTAGTACTAATAGCTATTTCTCCTTTTCATATTTTATATGCTCAAGAAGCTAGAGACTATGCTTTATGGACTGTTTTAATTACTGTATCAAGTGCTAGTTTATTAAGATGTATCAAGTTAACAAATTCTCAAACGATAAAGTCATCAAAATGTTATTTAAGTTGGGGAATTTATACTATTTTAACCACCTTAAGTTTTTATACTTCTTTATTAACTTTATTTGTAGTAATTGCTCAAATATTTTATTCTTTACTATTGATTAAAATTAAATCAACTAAAACCATTGTTTTTCAAGGATTTTCTTTGCTTATTTCTGTTATTCTATTTTCTCCTTGGATTATAGTTTTTATTAATAGTTACGAACAATATAAATATAGTACCGCTTGGACTAAAGAGTTTCATTTCTCGCCTTTAATTTTATTAAAATATTGGGGATTTAACCTAACTCGCATTTTTCTGGACTTCAGTTTACAATTAGAAAGTCAATGGACTAATTTAATCATATCAATCTGTTCAGTGTTACTTATTTATTCCTTATATTTTGTGATAAAACATACTTCTAAAAAGTCCTGGTTGTTTATTGTGACTATGATGTTTATTCCAGTATTATATTTACTGATTCCCGATATGATAATAGGCGGAGTTCGTTCTATTTCTCCTCGGTATTTGATACCTTTTTATATCATGATTAACGTAACTGTCGCTTATTTATTAGGGAATAAACTGATCTCTACCCAACAATTTAAACTTAAGCTTTGGTCAGTCATTACCCTACTTATTTTTTCAATTAGTGTTTTATCGTCTATGATAAATTTATATAAAGATACTGCTTATACTAAGGTTATTAGCTCCGGTTTACCCCAAGTAGCTGAAATTATTAATGAAAGTAATTCTCCTTTATTAGTTGGGGATGATAAAAGTTATCATGCTGGTAATATGATGGCATTAAGTTATTTATTGAATGATAATGTTAAGTTACAATTACTTACCAATAATGATAATTATCAATTGCCTAGAAATTTTAACCATATTTTCTTACTAAATCCGAAGAATAACCTAAAAGAAACATTAGAGAACTCAGGGATGATTGAACTTGAAAAGGTATTTAATGATGACCACCTTTTTTTGTATAAAATTAACTTTTTAGAGTAATTTTTTCTGTTTTCGCAAAAAGTTTGGTCTTAGGAAAACTTTAAAAAGTAACCAAATAGATTTTAATTCTCCGGGGGTTTTCTTCTGTTTCCATTGATCTGAATTACCATATAAAATTGCGATTAACTGTCTTTCTTCAAATAGACTCAAATTATGAAATTTAGTTATTAGTTTAATACTAGATTTATTATGGTTAATTTTTTTAATAACAGCAACAACTATAAGATTATTACTTGGAAACTTTATTTTAATAATTTGATTTACTAAAAATCGATTATTTTTAACTTTAATTTCTGCACCTATTTCTGACAAGCTATCAATTATACCAGTTGTGTAATCATGACAATTTATATTTAATATATTTACTTTTTTTCTAACACTTAACCAATGATAAATATCAATTTTTGGGGCATCTACCATTGTATATAAGGAAAGAACTAGAATAAAGATGTTATAAAGGATCAATAACCAAAATAATATTAAGCTGCCTAATGACTTTATTTCCATAGGACCAGAATAATCCTTGAAAGCTAAAAGTAAACTGTACCCTAAAGCCACACAGTTTAAAGCCAATAAGATAAATAAAGGAAAAGCAAAGTTTCCATTGAAGATAAATCGATTTTGTGATAAGCCTTTTGGAGTTACTTTAAACCCTTCAGAAAAGGGACGGAAAAGAACTTTAAATACATTAGTTGCTAACGGAATACATTGACTAACTGAATATAAATCAGAGAGAATTGCAGAACGAGAATAACGATTAATCCATCGGTAGGTTTGCCAAGTTAATAAGTAGTAAGGTAAGCCATAGATTAACCATCCAACTAAGGTTAATTTTAAAGGAATAATACCAAAACAAATAACCAATAAGGGAAATAATAAGAATATGATTCGCGGAATTTCACCAAACCATTGTAAGATACCTTCAAAATGGGCTAACCGTTGCATTAAACTTAAACCAGGAATTGTTAAAGGATTCGCGTTAATAAAAAATGCTTGCAGAGTTCCTCGACTCCATCTTAATCTTTGTGATAAACGACCTGAAATATTTTCAGGGGCTAATCCGGCACTCAATTTTTCATCTAAATAAATACATTTATAACCTTTTGCGCTCAATTTTATCCCAGTATAATAATCCTCACTAACAGATTCTGTGACAAAACCACGTATCTCATCAAGATAGCTTTTTCTAACAATAAATGAACTTCCATAACAAACCATTGTTTCAATAGAATCTCTAACTAATTGATAGTGACGAGAAAAAATTTCTACTTCATCAGTTAACTCTTTTTCTAATCCTAAATTACGGGCAACTGGATCAATATTATAAAAGTTTTGATTCGTTTGCACTAAGGCAATTTTTGAGCTTTGAAAAAAGCCAACGGTTCGATTCAAGAAATTAATAGAAGGAATAAAGTCTGCATCAAAAACGGCTATTAAGTCTTCGTGAATTTTACTGAGTGCATTGTTTAAATTACCAGCTTTTGCATTATCATTATTTTCTCTCGTAATATAGTGACATCCTAATGCTTCTGTTAATTGCTTCATTTCTTGTCGTCTTCCATCATCCAGTAAATATATATTTTTCTTAGGATAATTGATATTTTGACAGCCTAAAATGGTTCGTCTAAGAATAAATAGTGGTTCATTATAAGTGGTAATTAAAATAGCAACAGAAGGGATAAATTTATGATTGATAACATCGCGGGAGAGTTCAGTCGCTTGATGACGACGATCTTTGATCTTTAAGGTTAGATAAAGTTGTAACAATGTGCCAAATGTAAACAGTATTTCTATTCCTAATAATAGTACACTAAAAATACTATTTGTTAAATTAGATAAATTTAACGTAAATAGTGATCGCCAATATAAATAACGAAGGGTTAACCCCATTAAAATAGTAACAATTAATCCCCGTGACCAAGATTTAGGATGAGGGGATAATTTTATAATAATTTGAGTCAGAATAACTAAAAAAACTGTCGGTAAATATAAATAAGTCTTGTCTAATCCTATATTTACCTCTCCTAAACAGTAAAATAAGATAATAGATATTAAAAAAACAACGATCGCTAATAATATAAAAATGATAGACAGTTGAGATACATTGCTTAGAAGCAATTGTGATATGGATTTTTTCTGAGTTGTTTGATCTTGTTGATTGTCAACGCTTCTAAACATGAATGATCAAATGAGAAATAAGAGTGCTATTTCTATTCTAATCATTCAAAAGTTAAAATATGGTGAGAAAAAAATGAGAATTCCTTTAAATTAGTAAATACACAGAAACTTAAGAAAAAAATGAAATAAATTGTATCTTATTTGACTGAAATTATAAACATGAAAAAGGTGGGACAATCCCCACCCCCAAAAACGCAGGCTATATATTTATTATCCCATCATATTCGTAAAGAAATCAATAGTTTCTTTTAAAACCGTGACAAATTGATTAATTTCTTCATAAGTATTATAGAAATATAAACTGACTCTAGCACTTCCTGAGGCATCAAATAAACGGTGTAAGGGTTGGGTACAATGGTGTCCAGAACGAATAGCAACCCCTTCATGATCTAAAAGAGTTGATAAGTCACTGCCGTGAATTCCTTGGATATTGAATGCAGCTAAAGCAGCCCTTCCTTTTCCCTCTTTTGTCGGTTGTGGTCCATAAATTTTTAGATTAGGAACCTCTGCTAATTTGCGAAACAAATAACCGGTCAAATCTTCTTCATAAGCATGAATCTCATTCATGCCGATTTCGTTTAAATAATCAACAGCAGCCCCTAACGCAATGGCTTCTCCAATAGCAGGGGTTCCGGCTTCAAATTTATGGGGTAATTCTCCGCAAGTAAATCCATCAAAAAAGACTTCATCAATCATTTCTCCACCCCCTAAAAAGGGAGGCATGGCTTCTAACATAGCTTGCTTTCCATACAAGAAACCCACCCCAGACGGACCACACATTTTATGGCCACTAGCCACTAACCAATCACAGTCCATTTCCTGCACATTAATGGGCATATGGGGGACACTTTGACAAGCGTCAATTAATACCTTAACTCCCTTCTCGTGAGCTAATTTAATCACTTCTTCAACGGGGTTAATGGAGCCTAATGTATTAGAAACATGAACGATAGTGACTAATTTCGTTTTATCCGATAACAAGGCTTTAAAAGCATCTAAATCGAAGTCTTCATTTTGAGTTAATGGCACATATTTAATCACTGCCCCTGTTTGTTTAGCAATCATTTGCCAAGGCACCAGATTACTATGATGTTCCATCACAGAAGTAATAATTTCATCTCCTGGTTGCAGATGATTTAAACCCCAACTATAGGCAACTAAATTAATGGCTTCGGTAGCATTTCTGGTAAAAACAATTTCTTTTGAAGAGGCAGCATTAATAAATTTAGCTATCTTCTCTCTTGCCCCTTCATAAGCTTCTGTTGCCCTAATACTTAAGGTATGGGCCCCACGGTGAACATTGGCATTATCTTTTTCATAATAATGACGCAAGGCATCAAGTACCGCTATCGGTTTTTGAGAAGTCGCAGCATTGTCTAAATATAGTAAGGGCTTCCCGTGAATTTTTTGATGTAAAATTGGGAAATCGTCACGGACTTTTGAAGCTAGGGTTTTTTCTTGAATAGCAGTCATAATTGAAGTTAGAAATCAGGAGTGTTTTTATAAGTTAGAGTACAATTTTATGCCTCTGCAGTACGACAAACCACACATTGAGTTAATCTTGTTTGCAGAGATTCAAGGGGAATACGTTCTAAAATTTCAGCAGCAAAAGCATCAATTAAAAGATGACGGGCATCGATTTCATTTAAGCCTCGACTCTGTAAATAAAAGAGTTCATCGGCTTCTAATTGGCTAATGGTTGCCCCATGGGAACATTTAACATTATCTGCTGTAATTTGTAGTTCCGGTTTAGTATTAATTCGTGCTTTTGGTGATAATAATAGGTTCCGATTTAACTGGGTTGCGTTGGTTAATTGTGCTGGTTTAGGGACGAAGATTTTGCCATTAAAAACCCCACGACCATTACCATCAATAATGCACTTATGTAATTGATGGGTAACACCATGAGGATGATTGAGACAAATGGCTGTATGAGTGTCAGCTAGTTGCTCATGATCAATCATGGTTAACCCATTAAGATGGCTTTCGGTTTGTGTTCCTTGTTGCCAAATTTGTAGGGTATGACGAGATAGTTTGGCTCCTAAATTAACTTCGTTACAAGTGTAGTGACTGTCTTGATTTTGGCTAATAGCACTCTTGCCAATATGAAAGCTATCTCCTAACTCTCTCTGAATACGACTGTGATTAATCTGAGCATTATTTTCTAACCAAATTTCTGTTACAGAATTGGTAAAATAAGGTTGATTCTTTTCATCATCTGAACAAGAGTCTGTTACCGTGGCATAATACTCAACAAAAGATACACTAGACCCAGTTTCTGCAATGACTAACGTTCTTGGTTGTATTAAACTTGGAGTCTCATTACCAACGGTAAGAAAGAGTAATTGAATGGGGGTTTCAATGACACTATTTTTCTTCGCCCAAATAACTGCAGCATCCTTAAAACCTGCTGTATTTAAAGCAGTAAATACGTCTTTTTCTCCTTCTTGTTTCCCTAAATAATCAGCAATTTTACTATTTTTTTCATCGGGTAAATTGCTTAAGTTACCCACATAGATATCTTTAGATAACCCAGATACATTTGATAACTCAGAACTGTATTCCCCATTAACAAAAACGAGGTAACTTTGTTCGGTTTCAGGTAAAATAAAATTATCAATAATAGTTTGAGTAACTGTCTCAGTCTTCGCTGTTTGAAAGTTTAATTGGTATAATTCCGATAAATCCGTAAACCGCCATTCTTCGTCTTTTTTGCTAGGAAGGGTTAATTCTTGAACTTGAGAAACGGCATTTTTTCTTAAGGTTTGCACATATTCAGTGTCAATACTCGAAGTATTGCCTTGACACTGTTGTAGTAAATTACTTAAGCAGGTTTGTGAACTGGTTTTGTCGAGGGTTGGGTTATTCATGCAGTTAAGGTCAATAATCGACAGTTAAACTCTCTTTATGATGCAGGTTTCGTCTGTTTCAACGGTTAATGCAATCTCATGACTCAACCTGAGTCTATGTCTATCTTACAATACTTTAGCAACATTTTTGTTGTTAAAGTTGCTTTTTGCTCTTTCTAATAATTCCTTAAGGTTAAAAGTATCTGTATTATATTTGTATTTCTTATCAAAGAATTTTTTGCCAATTTTATAAAAAAGAGTAGTTTTCGATACAAAATGCTCTGGAAATTGTTCAAGTACCCCACAGAATTATTGCAAATAATAGTCAATAAGCAACGAGACAATGGGCTTGACAAAGCATACTACTTTTTTGTATATTTATGGATAGTGTTAGGGTATGATAGAAAAAGTGTGGGCCTAGGTAGGGACTAATTAGGGTAAGAAATAGAAGTCTGAATAAACAGCAGCTTGACCTTGATAGGTTTGTTGGTCATCTATCACATTCCAGACAATACCGTTATTAATTTTAAAGCGTTTCCCTGTGTTAGTGATACGGATGGTAGAGAAACGAGAATAACCTTTTTCTGAGGTTTTAGCTAAGAGGCGATCGCGTTCTTGTTGTTCTATTGCTTCTGCTGTTTGTCTTGAGGGAGTTTGAGTAAATTCAGGCCAGGTTAATTCCCAGATATCTAAAGCTTTTTGATTACCATAATTCAAGATAGGGTTAATCTCAGTCCCATGAGCAACAACAATAAAATCAGCTTCAAACAGTTGTTGTGAGACTTCTATCCTACTGGTCTTAACCTCAGTGATACCAAAATTTTCAAACAAAGAACGACCTAACCAATGCTCAAAACTACTGAGAATTAATTGTGTTCTTTGGATAACCTTTTCTTGTTGCCAAGGCTGATGATTCATAACTTAGGGTTTAACAAATACGCCAATACCGTTGTGAACTCTAGCGGCAGTAACAGGAGAGCGATCAATTAACTGTCCTCCTAAGACTAAACCCGTCGAACTTCCCCCGTCCAAATTAAGGGCATCCGTTGCGCCTAAACGTTCCATAATCAAGGCCATTTCGTCTAAACTTGCTCCACTGCCTCCCACACGGGTATGAACAGCCACTAACATAATTGTACCGCGTCTGCTTAGTCCGATGGCACTACGAGAAGCCTTTTGTTTTTGGAACCCTTTACTAAACTTTTCACTCTCAGCATTTAACACAACGCTGCGGTTACTCATTAATAATGGACCGGCACCTAAAACATGGGATAATTGATTAAACTCATTGGGAATCGTATTGCTTTGTAAAGTCACTCCTGTACCGCGAGCAAAAAGATTAGGAGAAACAGCATTTTTACGAATGGTTAAGAGATAGCCATTACTAGGAATAGGATAAGCTTTCGCTCCCGCTTTTCCTGATTGTTCTTGATAAATAACTTGATTATTTTCTACATAAATAATTGTTTCGTTGTCGCTTAAAGGGGTATAACTTTGACCCCACTCAGAGGTATAACGGGAGACTCCAGCTTGAATATAGCCACTATTTAAGAATGCAATAGGAACTTTATTACCTGTTGCTGTCATTAATCTTTCTTGTAAAGCCAATCGATTCATGAAAACTTGACCTTTATCATTCCAACCAATGGCACCTCGACCTAAAATAGGGCTGGATAACCAATTATCATCTTGACGAATAGCCCCTAAAGGAAGTTGATTGTTACGGTTAAAAAAGCCTCCATTAATAGCAGCCGTAGCTTGCCATTTTTGGGCAGTTGTTACTAATGGTGCGGTTCCGATTTGTCCGTTAAAATTGGTGGTAATCGGTTTAAGAGAAATATTCGGCGATCGCTGATCAATTTCTAACCAATTAACGGGAAACGTTTCTTGTTTTCTCCCATTATTAATCGTTACTAATTGTTGTCGCCAAATAATCCCCTTAGTCCAAATAATTTCTTTCGGAACCATGCCATCGGCTCTAACATCAATAACAATACGGTTCGGGTTCGACAAACTAAAGACATTTAAGCCGTGTGCCGTGGGTAAATTAACATGAACCTTAGTTAAATTCCCCGTATCTTCTAAAGAGAACAAAGAAGAATCGAGGGATTCAGAAACAGGACTACCTAGGTCATCTTCATCGGTGTTCATTAAAGGTTTTGGAGAGGAAGAATTGTCATAATCAGATAATTTGCTTTTAGACGCTTTCCCTGAAATCATGACCACTCCATGACCTTTTGCCTGACTAATTTGCCAAACCGTAGGACGATCAACCTCTAAAACAATGCGTTTTCCCCAGGTTTGATTCCCTTGACGAATGTTATTAATTTGCGCTAAGGGAAAGTCTAATCTTAAAGTCTTGTTATTAACTTGTAATTCCCCATTCGCTAATTGAATTAATTCGGTAATATCTAAGTAACGATAGGGAGCAATAAAACGAGCTAAAACCGGTAAGGGTTCCCCTGAATTTGTGCCAAACCAACGAACCGGTTGTAAACTGGGATCTTTCGTGCTGAGTAATTCTAATCCCAGTAAATTCATTGCCCCAACATCACTAATTCCCGTGCGTATTTTATCCCCTTGTCGCCATTGAGTCCAAGGAATATTATAAGTCTTGCCATTGAGGGTAATTTCTTGTCCTTGCTGAATAGAATTAGAGGCTTCTACTGGTGCCATGGTTGGTGTTAAGGTAACGTTTCGGGTGTTTGTTGGGGATGAATTACCGAAAAACAGATACACCAATAAAGTTGTGGTTAGGGAAATAGAAAAAAGACTCAGGGGATACCAGGGAAGTTTAGTCACTCGTCACGCCTCGTTGTCAATGATCGTTCAGGGCATTCAGGGTATTAACCGATTGAATTGGCAGTATTGTAACATAGGCTTTGCTGTTGATAAACGAGAAGCCAATATCGGCTTTAATATTTTTGATGTTTGAATGATCAATGATTAAACTTTCGCTAATTTTTGGATACTGGGGACTGAGAAGTTAGTGCTTTCTTCTAACAAATAATCGAGAAAGGCTTTGGTAATGACCGATAATTGCTTACCTCCTAAATAGGCAACATACCAACGACGCTGAATGGGAAAATTCTCTACATCTAAGACGGTTAATTCACTATCTATCCCTTCAGAAATCAAGGTATGTTGAGAGAGAACAGAAATCCCTAAACCGCCTGCAATAGCTTGTTTGATCGCTTCGTTACTGCCGAGTTCTAATCTGACATGAACAGAGACTTGATGTTTCTCAAAAAGATTTTGTACGGCTCTTCTGGTTCCTGAACCCTCTTCCCTCATAATAAAGGGTTCTCCTTCTAAAGCACTAATAGGAATGTTTCGTTTACCGGCTAAGGGATGATTTTTTAGAGCAATGACCACTAAGGGGTTATCTAGAAAAGGTTGAGTCGATAAATCTAACGCTTCAGGAGGGTTGCTGACGATGTAAAGATCATCTTCATTGTCTAGCATTCTACGCTGAATTTGTTGATGATTGGTGACTTTAAGAGACACTTCTATGCCTGGATATTGTTGGCAGAAAGAGCCTAAAATTCTAGGGATAAAGTATTTAGCAGTGGTAATCACCCCTAACCTTAATTGACCTTGCTTAGTGCCTTTCAAATCGGCCACTTTCATCTCAAAATTGTCTAATCTTTCAAAAATTTCTTGACAAGTTCTCAATAGTTCTTGTCCTGCTTCTGTCAGATACAGACGCTTACCAATTTGTTCAAATAAGGGAAGACCAATGGATTTGGTGAGTTGTTTAATTTGACTAGAAACGGTGGGTTGGGTGATGAATAACTCTTCGGCTGCACGGGTAAAACTGCCATGACGTGCAGTCGCTTCAAAGACCTTTAATTGGTGTAAGGTTGCTTGTATCAATGTTTATGCCCTCTTCTGTGCAATAGGAGTGATAGAAAAATAGGTCTAATTAGTCAGTTTAGGATAGGTTCTATATTTCCTATCATAGACTTATTTCCATACTATATCAAGTTGAGGTTGAAATAAATCTATTGTTAAGCTGAGGGTTGACTGTAACATAAACAACTGTTTTCTTAACCGAGTTGTTGTATTCTCTCCCAAGAGAGTTATATTGCTAGTAATAAATACTTATGTCTAATTCTAACGTAGAAATTTGTCCCGTGTGTGGGGTAAAAATTATCAAAAGTGTCGGAGGTGATAAAGTTATCTTTTCGTCTGGTCCAGTGGGGACTCGGGCCCGTTTATGGGCTAGGGTGTGTAATTACGCAAAAAAACCGGGATGTATTAATCAAAATCAAGAGACGATTGGTTCAGTACATGAGAGTGATTATTATAATCCCATAAAATAATATATTGATGTAGCTCAAAAAAATTCTAGTTAGGATTGCGGAGGAGCGTCGGAGACTGGAGCAGGGGAGAAAGAAAATGATGCTTGATACTATAGTATCTAAAGCAGATTTACTATAACTCCCATCTCCTTTCAAGTTTGAAAGTTCACGAATAAGTTCTTCTATTCATCAAAAAATAGCCGAGATTTTCTAGTGTAAAACCAATTAATAAACCGAATAAATGACTGAGCATACTTACTTGAGGAATGAGTAAGTCAGACACCAGTTGTAAGCTAATGACTAAAATCATAATTAATAGTCTTTTACGGTGAATAGGGGATTTATCCTGTAACCATTTTCTCAGAAAAATTGCAGTTAAACTACCCACCAAACCCATAATTGAAGCCGACGCACCAACAAGAATATAATCCACTGTATTAGTATAAAGAGCTAAACAGGAAAAAGCAAACATTGAGCCAATTCCACTGAACAAATAAATGACAAAATAATGGCATTTATTACTTAAAGATTCTACTAAATTACCAATAATATAAAGAGCAAACATATTCATTAAAAAATGTCCCCATCCGTAGTGAAGAAAATTAGCAGTAATTAACCGCCAAACTTCACCTTGCCAGACAACCATAGGCACTAAAGCTCCCAATTGATATAAACTTTTAAGGTTCTCACTACCACCAAAAATAATTTCTGTGATAAATCCTAGTCCATTAATAATGATAAAAAATAGAGTTATTTTATTATTTTTAAACTTGAAAATATTATAATTTTTTTTGTCTTTCAAATTAATTTCATAAAGAATTTTATAATCACTATTTTTAATTCTGTTTAAGAAAGGAATTGAGATTTTTTTGCGTCTCCATTCAATGGATGATTTTAATATGTAATGATTATCTAAATAGGTTGTCAGTAAAGTTTTATCGTTATCATTATTCTGATTCGTTACTGTTTGTGCGGTAATTAACCAAAACATTTGTAAATATTTCGGATAAAAAGATAATTCAGATTGAAGCAAGTTTTTTATGGCTACAATTTGACCAGAAAAAGCAAAAGCATATAATTTAATTTGAGAAATATAAGAGTATTTTTTGTGTTTTAATAAAATAGATTGTACTGTTAAAAGATTTTGAAATAATTGATTTAATTGACCTGTCTCCCCTAAAGTTCTTATATAATAAGTTAACAGAAGAGCATTTGAAAATAATATTTTTTTATCAATTTGATCATTAAACCACTGTAAACAACTCTGCCAATCTCCCAAAATTTCATAAGTAAAGAGTTGATAGTAACAACAAAAAATAGGAAGATGATTATGTTTTTTATTCAAAAGTTCTATGGCTTTTCGTCTATTTCCATTGTCAGCAAGTTCTAAAGCCAATAATAATTGATAATAGTTTTGCCAATATTTAGTAAAATGTAAAACTATCAATCTAGATAAAAGTTGGCGAGATTTGTGATAGTTTTTAATTTCAAATAAACGATCAACACGACGTAATCCCCACCGAGGAATCAGTAAGAAAATTACAGATAAACTTCCTCCTATCCAAGCACTTAAATTTAGATTAACAAATAATAATAAAACCGTGACTAAAATAATTGAAACAGAAATAGTTATCCAGCCATCATTTTTGGTAATAATACCTTTAACCGTTTGTATGATAGTAACTAAACAAGTAGAAAAAACTGTTATGATAATAAGGATATGAATATCTATCATTCTTAATTTCTGTGAAAATAAAAAACTAAAAGCGACAGAAACAAGATAATAAACTGTCGCTTTTAGGAGAAAGAGAATTTAAGAATTAGTCGGAAAAGTCAATTCAAACTCTTCAATTAATTCATCAAGTTCTTCAAGGGCTTGTTTAACATCCACTCGTAAAATTCCTAAATCTGGTTTTTCCAAAAGTTCAACTAAAAATCCTCGTTTACTTTCAATTAATTTGACTTGTTCTTGAATGGTTTCTTTATCCATTTATTTGATCCTAAAGTGAACACCAACTCTAGGATAAACAATATTGAGTATTCTGATCTAGCATTAACAAAAAAAATTTCTTGAAAATAAATTATTTCGGGTTTGAGGGTTTCCCTCTTTTCTTAAATACCCATCACGAGGATAATAAAATTTAAAGCGATCGCAAAATACAGGAATTTTATGTTACGCAAACTTTCATTAGCACGAGTAGGATTAACAGTCGGAGGCATTTTAACCATTATCGGTTTTGTCGCCTATGCAATGGATAATCCTACCCTGAATTTAGCCGGATTTTTCTATGGTATCCCCATTTTATTAGGGGGACTTGCCCTTAAAGCAGCCGAACTTAAACCCATTCCCTATAGTCAAGAGACATCTCCAGAAATTATCGCCTTAAGGGAAGAAAAAGCAACCTCAACCCAAGACCAAATTCGTAAAGATGTCACCCGTTATCGTTATGGGCAAGAAGCCCATCTTGATGATTCTCTTGAACGGTTAGGCTTAAGTCCTACGGATGAAGACAGACCTATTTTAGTGGCAATTCGAGAGGAAAAAGTTGAAGAAAAATATGCGTTAATCTTAGAATTTGAATCCCCTTTTATATCCCTAGAAACTTGGCAAGAGAAAAAAGAAAAAATTGCTAAGTTTTTCGGACCAGGGATTATAGTAAAAATTGATGGTAAAGAAGATAATAAGGTAGATGTTTTCCTAATTAGTTTAGGCAATAATCAAGATAAGTAAATCAAAGGTAACAGGAAGACAACCTTTCCTGTTACCGAATTAAACCAAGACAAATTAATCTAGTGTTTACGTTGTGCTTAAGATATTTTATCAAGAATTTTTTGGACAATATTCATCCCACTAAAGGCTTGCCAACCGAATAAACCCACAATCGCTGTGTTCAAAGTAATATGGGTGTAACGGGCTAATTCGTTCCCTTTTTGCATTAAAGGAGAAAGAGAAGCAGAAACCGCGATCAACCCAGTCATACTTAAGCCAACTAATAAATGGGGACCGACAAATAATTTACCATTATTGATGTAGGTAACAGCCATACCGCCGAGGTTACCCAATACCATTAAACCTAAAAGCAAGGAACCTAATTGATAGTGGCGAGTGCGAAAATCTTTTTTTATTAATTCTTTTTTGGTATCTTTTTCAGCAAAGCGAGTCCGTCGCCATTGAATACCTAAATATAGGGCATAAAGGGTTAAGGCAAATAAAATCCACATCAGAATAGGATGGCCAAATTGTGACCAAACCTTAATGGGTTCTGGAATATCTATGGTCATAAAGTGTTCCCTAAGAAAATGATCAGAGTAAGTAACAAAACTTAACTTAACATAAATTGTAGACCAATAAGCGGTTTGACACAATCAAAGAGAAACCAAAAATTTAAGGAGTCACTCAAAAATGCTGTTAAAAATACGTCAAGTTTTTACGGTTTTCGCTTTAAGTATTCTTTTATTACTAACATCCTGTGCCACTCAAACCCCATCGAGGTTTGATCAGGCCCAGCAAGAAAGCAGCCAAAGAGACAGTAGTGCCGTTGTTCAAGAATCAGAGTCTGGGGGGAGTTTTAATCAGTTTTTCCCTCCTTCTGGTAGCGGATATGAGCGGGTTTATACCCAAGAGAAAAAAGGATTTGCAGAAGCTAAATTGAAAAAAGACGGCAAAGAGATGGCCATGTTAGCCATTTCTGATACCCTCAATAATCCCAGTGCCGCCAAAAAATTCGAGAAAAGTACCCAAAGTATTGGGGGTTATCCTGCGGTTTCTCAAGGAAGTACCGGAACCGCCGTTTTAGTGGGCGATCGCTATCAAGTGAAAATATTGTCTCGTGATCCTGCTTTTTCTGAGAGCGATCGCCAAGCTTGGTTAGAAAAGTTTGATCTCAATGGGTTATCCCGATTGAAATAATTATTAATTATTAATTGATAAAGAATGTTTCATCATTTCTAAAGCAATTCTAAGATTAGCTTGTGTCCATAATAAAGGAGTAGCATCTCCTGGGACATAAGCTTCTTTATCTAAGTAATATAATTCAGGACATTTGAAGGCACCAAAAGGGCTATCTGAGGAGGTTATTTGTCCTAAAGAACGATTCAGATAATAAGTTTGTTTTTGTAGATAGTTTGTGTCTTGTGTTTTTTGAAATTTCACTCCATAAATGGCAGAAACAATAGGATCAAAAATACACCATTGCGCTTCTTCTCCTATTTGTAATTCTCGATTATTGTCTTTAAACCATTGCTCTCTGTCTGTGGAAAGAGTGGTCCGAATTTCGGTAGGAACTTCTTTATAATTTTTACACCAAAAAGAATCTTTTAAATAGCGTCTAATGCCATAGTTTCCTTGTAAATGATTAATGACATCCTCAAGAATTTTCTCAGCCATTTCTCCTTTAATAATTTGAAGAGGATAAAGTAAAAAGAGCAAAGCCGAGTCGTAACGTCGATTTTTAGGTTTTTCCTGAATACACTCTGAGGGTAAAATTTTATTTAGTTCTTCTTTACCTTTGGCGATTAACTCATTAATAAACTCAAGATTAATAACTGTATCATTTCCTTTTAAATCATTAGTTAAGGGTAATTCTTGAAACAATCGTTTAAACTCAGTTAAACCAGCGATAACTACCCCAATACTAGAGGCTTCAATTTTAGGTTCTTCTTCCCAATGTCCGCTATCTTCATCTTGCCAATATTCAATAGCATTAAAATAAGCCACAAAAAGACTGATAGTTTCTAATTGTTCAATATTTGTATCTAATCTTTTTTCTCGTACCAATTTACAATAAAACCAGACAAAATATCCTAACGCATCATTTTGAGCATGATTCCATTCTTGATCAATTTCTTCTAAAGTTTCTCCATGAAAACGAATATGGGGACGTTCCATCATTTCATCTTTATTAACTTGACCGGTAATAATATTCAAAAACCGCGATCGATGGGTCTGAAAATACTGCATTAAAGTCTGAACTGTCTTCAGGGCTATATCGATTTGACCACAAACATAATGAGTATAAGCTAAGTAAATATTATCCCTAACCCAAACATTACTATATCCTGTATATTCAGTCTCGGAGATAACCGCAGCGGCCGGAAACAAGCCATTATCTAAACGAGGAAACTCAAAGGTTTGGTGCTGTTCTAAAAGTTGAGTAATCCCTTGAATGTCAGATAAAGAATATTCTGAAGAAATTAACTGATCAATGGTTTGATTATGAATAATCATTTTTTTGCAGTGAGAAAACTATATTATTTTTAGTCACCTGATCATCCGTAAGTGATCACTGGTAACTCGTAGGTGTAATCATCATAGATCAAGTGTATTATTTGTCATCAACGAGACTGGACTTTTAGGTAAAACCTCTGATCATTCTAAGTGATACATAAAGTTATACACGAAGTTATACACGAAGTTATACATAACGCTAACATTAACGCTAACATCAACCACGGACAATAGGAACAGGAGGAAAAAAAACAAATCCTGAGTGTATCCTATGAAGACCGTTAACATTCTTGATGTCACTATTGACAATCTTTCCATCAAAGAACTGCTGAAATCTCTCAATCATAAAGGGGGTGTTGTCGTAACGCCTAACGTAGATCACTTCATGAAACTCCGTAAAGATGCTGAATTAAGGGATGTCTATCAACAGTCAGATTATCGAGTGTGTGACAGCAAGATTGTTCAGTTTGCCTCTTATTTTTTAGGGACACCCATTCAAGAAAAAATTTCAGGATCAGATTTGTTTCCTGCTTTCTATGAATACAACAAAGAGAACGAAAACATCAAAATCTTTTTGTTAGGAGCCCAAGAAGGAGTAGCCAAAATTGCCCAAGAAAGAATTAACCATAAAGTGGGTAGAAATATTATTGTAGATTGTTATTCCCCTGCCTATGGTTTTGAGAAAGATGAAGAAGAATGTCAAAGAATTCTAGAAAAAATTAAAGCGTCAGGAGCTACAGTTGTGGCTGTAGGGTTAGGTGCCCCTAAACAAGAAAAATGGATTAACCGTTATAGACATGAACTCCCTGGGGTGAAAATATTTTTAGCCATTGGTGCCACTATTGATTTTGAAGCAGGATATAAATCTCGTTCTCCCAAGTGGATGAGTGAAGCAGGATTAGAATGGTTATATCGTTTATTGTCTGAACCTCAACGGCTCTGGAAACGTTATTTAGTTGAAAGTATGCCATTTTTTGGCTTAATTGTGTGTCAAAAAATCAATACAGTAGCTTGGACTAAACCTTTTTTCTTAAAAAAATCCATTAAGAAAGTTGCTCAGAAAAAGTTGATTATGATTAGGTTTTGGATGGCTATTTTAATCTTTAGTAGAGTATCTTTTTAGCTTTTATTGGCAAGTTTAGTTCTTGTTTATTATTCGTTCAATTTGTTGATATAAGTTTTCTTTTGTAGAGGAATTATCAAGAATGACATCAGCCTTGTTAACTTTGTCTTCAATGGGCAACTGGCTTTTAATACGAGCGATCGCTTCTTCTCGACTTAACTGATTTCTGTTCATTAACCGTTGTAATTGTTGTTCATAAGAACAGTAAACCACCCAAATTTCTGTGACTAAATGGGTTAATTGAGATTCAAATAATAAGGGAATATCTAAGACAATAATCTTCTGTTTGCCTTGTTTTATGTTTTCTTGAAATCGTTGTCTAACATAGGGATGAATTTGATTTTCCAACCATTGTTTTTCGGTTGAATTATTAAAAATAATATTACCTAATTTCTTACGATTTAATTCTCCGTTGCTTAAACAAATATCTGAACCGTATCGTTTTTTAATCGTTTGTAAAATAGGCGAGTTTTTTTCAACCGCTTCCCTCGCATAAGTATCAGCATCTAAAATAGGAATATGACAAACAGTAGCTAAATAATGAGAAACTGTCGTTTTTCCTGTTCCTATTCCTCCGGTTAACCCAATAATTCGTTTTGCTCTTTCATTCATTCTCAAAAACTACAATAAGCTCAGGAATCTCAAGGAAAATAAACAAAAGCTGATAAACTTTACATACCCTAGAAACGTGGAAATACTATGAATTTATTAAGGTGTCCTAAGTGTAGAGGAAAATTAGAGCCGATTATTTATGAGAATATCGAAGTTGATCGCTGTTGTCAATGTAGGGGCATTTGGTTTGATTCCTCAGAAGCGGAAAACTTGAAAAAGCTTAGAGGTTCGGAAAAAATTGACATTGGAGAATTGAATAGTGAAAATCATCAAGAAGCTTTAGAAACTGACATTATTTGTCCCCATTGTAATATTGCAATGATCAAACTGTTGGATATAGATAAACATCCCATTTGGTACGAAACCTGTCCTCAATGTCAAGGTATTTGGTTCGATGCAGGGGAATTTAAGAAATTTAAAGATAATTTTTCTCATCCTAAATTGTTATCTAAAGCATTGAATCTATTTCGGTTTCACAAAAAATAATAATGACAATACAAAAAGTTAAAGGCGATACTTAACATTTTCTAGTCAGTACCGCCTTTATTTTACCAATAATTAAATTTTGCTCTTGTCACCAAATTCTCTAACTCCCTGATAATACCAACCTTACCACATACCAGGAACGGGTTCAGGCGCAGGTTCGATTTCAGTTACATTTTCTTCCATAGGAGGTAAACTGACATCAGGACGATCCCAATCAATGTCGGTTCTTGTTACTAAGGGAACTTCCCGTAAATCTAAACGAGATACCCAACGGGGACGAGATTCAGCAACGTAGACATCTAACTCAGGTGTTTCGTCACTAATAATAACCCATTCACCGTCAACTTCTCTCATGATGACATCTGCACCAGGTACGAGAGTTGGCCAGTAACCAGGTAATTGACTGGTAACGTGCCAAACGTCCCGTTCTCCAGTGGTTAAGCCAACATCATAAGTCATTCTGACGTGAGCATCTTTATTTTGACCGGCGGAAATGATTTGAATCTGAGCTACATCTCCAGTAACACCACGGATACGACCGATGATATAGTCTTCAAATTTGAATTCTAACCACTCAGAACGATAAACATCAATGGGATCTTCAAGTTCGTGACCCCGTAATTGACTGATAAGAACCTCTTCTTGAGCAGGTTCTGCTTGAGCAGGGGAAATTCCTAATAAGGATAAGCCAAGAGCTAATCCTGCTAACATATGTGAGTGTTTGATAAACACGATGACCTCACTCCAACCTAATTGGGTAAACTATAAATTGGGTAAACTGTTCTTTGACACTTTTAAGGATAGTTTAGTTCCCAGGTAAAGGCTCGGAATTTTAACTATCCTTTTATAAGTTTGCGGGATTGCTTGAGAAAAACAGTCTGTCTAGAGGCGTATATCTTATATCTTCTTGCACCTTCGATAAAACTAGCTAGTTAAGTTAGGAACTGGGGAACACTTCGGCAAGCTCAGTGCTGCACAGGGAACAGGGAACCGAGTTTTATTTTGACCGAACTGGTTGGCTTAACTAGGGTTTAATTTGTCCATTAAATCAATATTTTTGACGAAATCGACTAATTTTTGTAGCCATTGAACCTTATTAGTATTGGGAATTTCTTGAGACGATGGGGTTATCGTCTCAGGTTCGATGGTTTCTGATAAAGGAGTTGAAGTTTCTTCTATCACTGTCTCTGATGAGTCTTCAGTCAAACTTTCATCAGTCTCTGGTTCTGTGGGTTCAATGATAGTTTCTGGTTCCTCTATAACTGTTTGAGTCTGAGATGAGGTTACAGTTTCATCAGAAGTCGTTTCGGGTTCTATTTTTTCGGTTTCTTGAGTAATGGTTTCATCAGAAGTCGTTTCGGGTTCTATTTTTTCAGTTTCTTGAGTAATGGTTTCATCAGAAGCCGGTAAAGGTTCTATGGTTTCGGTTTGTTGGATAATTGTTTCTGGAGAAGGAGATCCAGATTCTATCATTTCAGTTTCTCGGGTAATGGTATCATCAGAAATCGGTAATGGTTCCGTATATTCTTCAGAGGTGTTTTCAGAAGTAGGACTGATGATGGGTTCAGAAGCAGACTCTTCAACTTGTTCTTGAGGTTCTATGGTTTCTTCTACTGGGGTGGGGGGAGTCTCTTCTTCGATGGGTTCGGGTTCTAAAGTATAAATATAGTTAGGATCAACAACAGAACGGGCAACCTCAACTGAGAGTTCTCCTCGTACCAGTTTCGATAGGGTATCATCTCCGTTAGGTTCGTAGGTAATGACTCGAACAGTATCATTAAAGGCGTTGTTAACTTCGTTTCCTTGTTCGTCAATAAATTCTAACTGTACCCAGTTTTTACCTGGTTCAAACCCTTTTAAATAAATAGGTTGCCAAGTATCGATTAAAAAGCTTTCCCCATTGATGGTGGCTTTAATGCGCCAGTCTATAATCTCATCATTGGGGTCACTTTGGGCAACAAAATGTAAGGGTGCATTGGTTAGATAGAAATCTAACATGATCGGTTCGGCCCCGTAACTTCCTTGGGGACGACTGTAGGTAAGCAGAGGAAGGGAAGAAGAGGGGGAATTATCTTCTGTTTCTGTAAACACACTGAAAGTGGTTTGTGCATAGGCCCCTTCATTTTTAAAACTTTCATGCCAAGGACGAGAAGCAAACACCCGAATGGTATGGGTTCCTGGGGTTAAATCTTCGATAATAATAGGTTCATCAACGCTATAAATAGCCCGATAGGGTTGATTATCCACAAAAAGGTGTAAATGGGGGCCTAGTCCTAGGGTTTCGTCTTTAAATAAGGGATAGTCTTTTACCTCTAGTTCCACCGATACGGTAGTTTCTGACAACATTTGCTGAGGTTGGGGACTGATTATGGTAACTTGAGGATGATATTGGGCTAAAACCTCTTTCAGTTCTTGAATAACCATCGGAGGGGCAATTTCTGTTAATTTTGTGGTGGTGACAGGAACAGGAGAGGGTTCTATCCCAGGGGAAGACGCTATAACGCGATCGCTGCACCCTATTAACCCCCAACTTAAAAGACCAACGAGAATAGAACTAGACAGGACTTTGATCAATGTCGATCGCTGATTTAACCCAAACACTGCTTACTCTCCTTCTTGTGGCAAAATCGGTCTATCTTTGACTATATCAGTTGCGTTGCAAAAACTCTAACCTTAACCTTTAAGAGAACAGTGAACAGTGAACAATGATCAATATCTACACTTGAAACAAAGATCATAAGGGATAAGGTTTGTTAGAATGTAGCTTATCTTTTTGCTATTATTTTTATCCTATGAAATATTATTTAGTTTATAGTGAACTGTCACAACAACCTGATTCTGCTCATGAAATTCATGATGTTATGTGTGCCAATGCTATGGCCAATCTGGGTTATGACACTATTTTAACTTATCCTGATAAGGCTCAATCTGACTTAAATATAGGGTCATTATTTTTTCCTTTTCGTCTACAACAACCCAACACTGATTTTATCGAGTTTTATGATATCCAAGATCAATTAAATATTTTGCCTTTGTTAATTCCTAAGTTGATTCGTCAAGGAATTAATCGTTTTAATTTAAGTAGTTTGGTATGTAAATATTATTTACCCATTTATCTAAAAAATAAAGTTAAAGCGGTTCATACGAGAAATTGGAATTTTGCTAAGGCTGCGGTTAACAATCAAATTCCTACTATTTTTGAACGTCATTATTTTCCTGAAAACAAGTTTGATCAAGGGATTGTTAATAATCCTTATTTTAGGGTTTGTATTAGTCAATCCGAATTAACTAGACAGAGTATAATTGACGCTGGAATGCCGCCAGAAAAAGCAATTTGGTTACACAATGGCTTCAACCAAACTTTCTTAGAAAGACATCCAGATGATGCTGAAACATGGCGTAAACAATTATTAAAAAATAACCGTGACAAGTTAGTCATTTATTCAGGCGCACTTTATCCTTTTAAAGGCGTGGATTTATTAATTGATGTGGCTAAATTGTTACCTAATATTCAATTTGCCATCACAGGAGGAACAGAAGATCAAGTTCAACATTATCAAGCATTAGCTAATAGTAAACAGATTGAAAATATCACTTTTTTAGGTTGGATTGTACCGCGATCGCGTCTCATTAGTCTGTTCCAAGCTGCGGATATTTTAGCCCATCCCCATCTCTCCGGCAAGTCAGCAAATTTCACCAATCCTGTTAAATTTTTCCAGTATTTAGCATCAGGAACCCCCATTGTCGCTACAGAAATTCCTCCTTTAATGTTTTTTAAAGAAACGGTTCCCATTGCAGTTTGGTGTCCTCCTGATCAGTCCTCTATTTTTGCTCAATCTATCGAAAAAGCATTAGAAATTTATCCACGAAAGTCAACAGGATATCAAGAAAATATTAAATATTCTCAAGAATTTTCCTGGGAAAAGCGAGCAGAAAAGATTGTCAAGTATGTTCCTGAATCGATGGTTTAATGTTCATCAGTAACTAGACACGATTTTTTCTGATTCAGTGAAAAAATGCGATCGCCAGCGAAAAAATTGATCAAAGGTCAATAATTCTAAAGGTTCTAATATTTGGCTTTGAAAGAACAGTGCAAAAACATTTTAACCCTTGTCACTTAATAATAAATCCGTTTATCAAAAAAAATCCCCAACTTGAAAAATTGGGGAAATGTATAACGATAGGTTACGGAGTTAAAACCATTCTTTACCAAGAACGGTCAACAACTCTGTTAGTATTAGTAGAATAGATTAAGCTGCCCACTCGGTATGGAAAGATTCGCCTTTAGGCTTATCAACCCGTTCGTAGGTGTGCGCCCCAAAGTAGTCCCGTTGTGCTTGGGTTAAGTTTTGGGGTAAATCAGCCCGACGATAGCTATCAAAATAGTCTAAAGAAGAACTAAAAGCAGGAACAGCAATACCGACTTTGTTAGCCAATACAAGCACTTCGCGCCACGCGTCTTGACGATCTAAGATAGTTTGCTTAAACTCAGGAGCTAAGAGTAGGTTAGGTAAATTGGGATTATCCACAAATGCCTTCTTAATTTTATCTAAGAAGCCGGCACGAATAATACAACCGCCTTTCCAAATCCGAGCAGATTCGGGTAAGCTGACTTGATTGTTGTAATACTCAGCAGACGCTTTAGCAATTAACGCCATTCCTTGAGCATAGGAACACATCTTAGAGCAGTAGAGAGCGTCTCTTACCTTGTTAATAAAGGCTTTTTTGTCTCCATCAAATTTGATTTCAGGACCAGTTAACTGTTGAGAAGCGGCCTTTCTTTCTTCTTTGTAGGAAGACATTACCCGTGCATTCACTGCAGCGTACATGGTGGGAATGGGAACCCCTAACTCTAAAGAGCTTACCACCGTCCAGCGACCGGTTCCTTTTTGACCAGCAGAGTCTAAAATAAGGTCAACAAGATGCTTGTTGCTATCAGGGTCGATATATTTGAAGATATCGGCAGTAATTTCAATTAAGAAAGAATTAAGTTCGTCGGTGGTATTCCACTCTTTGAAAACTTCGTGTAATTCTTCATTACTGAGGCCAAGGGCATTTTTCATGATGTCGTAGGCTTCTGCAATTAACTGCATATCGCCGTACTCAATGCCGTTGTGAACCATTTTTACATAGTGGCCAGCACCACCGGGTCCAACAAAAGTAACACAAGGACCGTCATCTACCTGTGCCGCAATTTTAGTTAAAATGGGTTCTAATTCTTCGTAGGCTGCTTTGGTACCGCCAGGCATTAAGCTAGGACCGTTTAAGGCACCTTCTTCACCGCCACTGACACCCATGCCAACGAAACCAAGACCCGTTGATTCTAAGTCTTTGGTCCGTCTTTCGGTATCTTCGTAAAGGGAGTTACCGCCATCGATGATCATATCTCCTTCTTCGAGAAGGGGTTTTAAATCTTCGATAACATAGTCAACAGGCGCACCTGCTTTTACCATTACTAAGATTTTACGGGGACGTTCTAGGGTTTTTACAAATTCTTCTAATGAATAGGCCGCTTTGACATCTTTGCCTTGGGCCCGTGTTTTCATGAATTCTTCTGTTTTACTGGCTGTACGATTGTATACAGCAATAGGGAAACCGCGACTTTCGACATTGAGGGCGAGATTTTCTCCCATCACCGCCAAGCCGATGACACCAAAGGTTCGCTTTGTCATATAATTCCTACCAACTCTACGGGTTGTTTGATCAAGAGAACTTTGATCTTGTTTGACTGTTGAAGTGTCTAGGGAACACCACTGATCAGTTTAACCTCGTTTTTTTGGTGGCCTGGGTTCTCTACAGAGAATCTTAAGTAATCATCTTGAAACTGCGATCGTTTATACAAATATACAAAAACCCTAGAAAAATTTGTCGATTATGGTATCAGAAATAGTTAACAGCATATTCTTATATTTCTAAATTATAATTTTTCTGATAATTCTTCCCGAAGAATACGGCGTAAATCTGCTTCAGTGAGCGATCGCCGATGAGGAGATTGGATGTGTTGCTTTAAAACGCGGTTGATTAGGGTTTGATAGCCAATTCCTTCTTGTTCGGCTTGTTCTCTAAATTCAGCTAGAATATTATCATCTAGATATATAGTGATGGGTGTTTTTCCCTTAGATGGAATAATTGCACCTCGCTTTCCTTTAGAAAAATCATATTCCTCTCTCATAAGTTTTCTTCTCCTTTTTTGTAGCACGACGAGCCGAAATTAAACGAATTATGTCACCTCGCAGGGTATAAACAACCACTAATAGTAATCCCTTGTTTCCCATCCCAACAGCGATAAAACGTTCTTCTGTTACAGAATCAGGATCAATATCATGAATAGCTAGGGGATCAAAAAAGACCATTTCAGTTTCTGCAAAAGAAACTCCATGCTTTTGCTGGTTGATTTTAGCTTTTTGGGGATCATATTCAAAGCTCATACATATATAGTATGTATTTTAAAAAATTGAGTCAATAAAAAGCGATCATTTATATAAAATAGCTAAACTTCGGAATGGATTTATTTTGTTGTTGATAAGCAAGAATCATCTCTTTAAGCGCATCTTGTAACATCAAGCGACAGTCTTCTAAGTCTTTTCCTTCTGTAATGACTTCTTCTTATTCAATGATTTACCCCATATATCCAGAAGGAATTTTAGTATATTTTGCTGTATATTGATAGTTCATTTTTGTTTCATTTCTAATTAAAATAGAATAATATATAGCAATTCCTATGCTGGTGAGGTACAGTATCTTTTAGTCTAAGGCAAAAGGCAAGAGGCAAAAGCGAGTGTGTAATTCCGAGGACACCTCGGAATTACACACTCAAGACAGGCAATAGTAAGAATCAAGAGTGTACCTCATGAGAGTGAGAAACGCTATAACTATTATATGCGATAACTAGCTTGTAGTTAATTGAAACAATATAAAAAATATAGAATAAGACTATGTTAATCAATGCAAAATTTCCCCTAAATATTGAACACCTTGAAAAACAAGATCAAACTCTTAGTTTTGCTGGAATGACTTGGACAGATTATGAACAATTTAATTCAGAAGAATACTTAGGTTATAGAATTTCTTATTTCAATGGAGTCATTACTTTAGTGTCCCCTAGCAAAAATCATGAAAGAATTGCTCAAACCATTGCTATTTTAATAGTTGCTTATTGTAGAAAGTTTAATTTACTTTATTTTCCGATGGGTTCTACTCGGTTAGAAAATAAACCATTAGCAGGAAAAGAACCTGATGTTAGTTTTTCTTTCAATATGGATAAAGATATTCCTGATTTAGTTGTCGAAGTTATATTTTCTAGTGGTAGTCTTGATGATCTTAATAAATATAAAACGATAGGAATTAAAGAAGTTTGGTTCTGGAAAAATGAGAAAATCACTTTTTATGAACTACAAAGTAAAGGATATATAAAAATTGCTCAGAGTAAATGTTTATCTAATTTAACATCTGAAATATTAGAAAAATTTGTTAATCAAGGACTGACTAAAAGTCCTCTTATTATAGAATCAGAATTTTTACAAGAAATTGCTGTACGTTAAAATCATTGTTTCTAAGTAACGTAGAAAATAGTGAGAATATTAACTATTTTAGATTAAAATTATATAAGATAATTTTGTGCGTTATAATAAATAATAGTTTGCATAAATTTAAGGTAAGTCACTATGGCAAATAATTTGGAGATTGATAATCAATTAATCCAAGAAGCCTTAAAATTCGGTGGGCATCGTACTAAAAGTGAAGTGGTTGAAGTAGCTTTACAAGAGTATGTTCAACGACGAAAACAACTAAAAATTACCGAGTTGTTTGGCACAATTGAATATGAAGATGACTATGACTACAAACCACAACGTAATCAATCATGAAAGTCATTATAAGATTTTATTATTACTACAAGTATGAGAGAGACTTACTGCGGAAATTTACACTTAATTTCTATTTCGATATTACTTTCTGCTGTTCCTTTGGTAATATAAGGAATTCCTGCTTCTCCTCCTAATTTTATACCAAATTTTAAGGTAATTTCATCGACTTCAGCAGCAGCAAAATTCTTGAAAGAATTTAAAGTATATTCTGCACAGTCTTTTATCATTTGTTGTGCTTGATCCAGTTGTTGAGTTATATTAATAGGTAATCCTCCCATCTCATCAATTCCATCATCTTCTTTAAGAGGAATTATAACAGGGTTGACATCAATATTATCTAATCCTTGATCGGTTTCAAAATATAGTTTTTGGCTCATTTTTTTAGGTAATTTCTAGTTAGTCACTTTTGGGTAGGGTGGGTTAGGCAATGGTCAAGCGTTGATATTAATTTTTAATAGACTCATTCGCCGTAACCCACCAAATAAATAAACTTTTATTTAGTTGATAAACAGTCTCTAAGAGCATCTAGTTGATTGTAAAATGATTTGAAACTTATAATAGTTAAATTTTATGAAATTAATGTCCTATTTCTGTAAATAATTTAAAATAGAAACTCAACACTTGCTTTTGTCTTGAAGAATGACGAAATATGCTCTAGTTATTGCTATTCCTGAATACGATCACTTTAAACCCCTTGAGAAAACAACTCAAGATGCAGAAGCGATCGCTCAAATTCTACATCAATATGGAGATTATGACATAACAAGATTTCCCAGAAAAGGAAATTTTGAGACAGCAGACTACGAGATGAAAGCAGGAAAAGTAACAGATGAAGAGTTATATAATGAATTAGAACTATTTTTAACTAAAACAGCCGAAAATCAACCAGCTTTAATTTATTTTACAGGTCATGGGTTTACGATTTGCGATCGCTTGGGAAGAGAAAAGGGATATTTAGCTACTTCAAATTGTCAGGTAGTAATTAAAGATAATAAAATAATTGAAGAAAAAAATAGTTTTCCGTTAGAAGATTTAAACTATTTAATTGAGCAAGCAAATTTAAGTGAATTAGTTTTATTATTAGATTGTTGTCATAGTGGCAATTTTATTGAAACTTATTTAATAGAAAAGAGTTTAAAGACATTTGCACATAAACAGAATTATTATTTAATAACCGCGTGTCGTTCTTTTGAAACAGCTAAAACGATTAGAAAAGAAGAACATAGTGTATTTTCTGGAGCTATTATTGAGGGATTATCTGATAAGAATAAAGATAAAAACGGGAAAATAAGTTGCAATCGGTTGTTTGATTTTGTCAATACAAAAATCGGAGGTAAGTTACAAACACCAAGACACATGGGAATTGGTGGATCAATTACCTTGGTTAAGTATCCTCTATCTAATAACGAAGAAATCCCAGAAATTGAACCAATACGAGATAATAACGGTGAAATTGTTTGTCCCTATCAAGGGTTAAATGTGTTTACCGCTAAAGAAAAAGCTTTTTTCTTTGGTAGACAGCAATTAACGGAAGATATTAAGCAAAAATTAGATAATTTTGGCGTTATTCCCATTATTGGGGCTTCTGGTACTGGTAAATCTTCGGTAGTGTATGCAGGTGTTATGGCATGGTTAGAAGCGGAAAGTCAAGAATGGCGTATTTTACCGACGATTAAACCAGGTATTGAGCCTTTAAGCGAGTTGAGACGAGTTTTTAAGAATTATGTCAGTTTAGATGAAGAAGAGTTAAAAGAGATCATTGAGGATAAAGATCAAAATATTCAGAATATTGTTGAAATTTTGCCCAATTCTCGCAAATATTTTTTATTTATTGATCAATTTGAAGAAATTTTCACTATTTGTCGTTCAGAAGAAGGCAGAAGACGATTTATTGAACTCATCACTAATTTTAGGAACAAAAATGAGCAAAATATAGTGATTGCGATCGCCATGAGAGCAGATTTTTTAGATCGCTGTTTACAATATCAATCCTTATATGAAATTATCCAACATCAGGCCATTTATATGCCTCCGTTGGAAGAAAAAGATAAACAAGACATTATTATTGAACCGGCTCAACGTCAAGGATATGAAATAGAACATGATTTATTGCTTCGCTTATTGAGTGATGTCGGGAAAAAGCAAGGATTTTTGCCTTTATTGGAGTTTGCTTTGACTCTTTTATGGGATAAACGAGATGAAGATCATCAGGTTTTGACGTTAAATGCTTATGAAAAGTTAGGGGAAGGAGAAACTGGAAGACAAAAAGATAAAGAGAGCAATAATACAGGGTTAACGAAAGCTTTGGATATTTATGCAGAGAAAGTTTATAACTATCAAGACTATAATAGAGATAATCCTCAAAAAGAGCGAAAAGAAACAGAAAAAGAGTTAATTAAGTTAATTTTTCTGCGGTTAATTCGTACCAATAATCAAGAACAAGATACTAGACAACGACAACCAAAAGACATTTTATTAAATATTGCTACTGAAGACATAGAAAAACAGAAAATTTTAGAAAAACTGATTTATGGTAAGCAAGGATTAGTTAATGCTCGTTTGTTAGTTACAGGTAGTGATATATGTTCTAATAATATTCATAATGGATGGGTTGACTTGGTACATGAGGCGTTAATTGATGGATGGCAAAGATTTAAACAGTGGCGAGAGGAAACTAGAGATTTATTGCGACTCAGTGAAAGATTAGAAGATCAACGAAAAGAATGGCTAAATCATCCCATTAATGAAAATTTGATGATGGGAGGATTATTAATACAGGTAAGACAACAATGGAAAAAGTTACAGCCTTATTTACTGTATCCTAGCGAAGCAGCAGAATTTTATAACCAAAGTGATGAATATGACAAAGCACGAATTAAAGAGTTAGAAAGCGCAAAAATAAAGCAAATAGAAGCAGAAAAGTCTTATAATTCCTGGAAAAAAGCCTCTGAAATCTTTATCAACGCTCAAAAGGAAGCTAAAAAACAAAAACCCCATATAAAAGCTTTTCGTTTGAAACAATCTGTTTTATCAATTCTTGGTTCAGTGGCAATAACAACCTTGGTTCTATGGAGTGTTCGTCAGTCAGGTTGGCTTCAGTGGTTAGCATTAGCGTCTTATGATCACATGATTCGCCTTTCTTCTCATGACTCGCCTGATCCTCGTCTTCTGATTGTCGGAATTACTGAACAGGATTTGCAAAATCAGCAAACATCAGTATTATCTGATCAAACAGTTGCTCAAGTTATTGAAACGATACAAAACCATAAACCTGCTGTTATTGGCTTAAATATATTGCGAGATATTCCTGAACCTCCTGGAACAGAAAAACTATCTCAGACACTCAGGCTAGATAATATTATTCTCGTCAAGAAATTACCTATAAATGATGATGTAGGAGTACCTGCACCCCGAAACATTCCTAGTTCACAAGTGGGATATTCTGATCTAATAATTGATTATGATAATGTAGTACGTCGTTCATTTTTATATGTAGAATCTCCCACTCGTCGAATACAAGAATATTCATTTTCTCTTCAAGTCAGTCTTCAATATCTAAAACTTCAAAAAAAGCTGGAAAATTTTGCCGTTAGTTCCGATAGTCTCAAAATTAACTCTACTATATTTCCTCGTCTGGTTTCAACATCAGGTGGTTATCAGTTACCAGCATCAGAAACTCTAGGTTGGCAAGTTTTAGTACGATATCGATCACAAAAGATAGCTCGCAAAATTAGCTTAGAAGAACTATTAACAGGTAAATTTGAACCTAAATGGATTAAAGATAAAATTGTTTTAATTGGTCTTGTTGCACCTAGTTTAGGGGATACTGTTCCGACTCCTTATAGTGCAACCAAAATCTATAATTTTGAAATGCCTGGTGTTGAAATTCATGGTACTTTAATCAGCCAAATTTTAAGTGCAGTTTTAGACGGAGAAAATTTATTAGTTCCACTCCCTGATTATTTAGAATGGATATTGATTATTTCTTGGGGATTTATTGGCGCAGTTATGGCATGGTCTTATTGGTCTTTCAAGAACTTTTTATGGTTCGCCTATACTATATTTGGTATTGTACTATTACTCACAATTTCTTATTTAATTTTCTTTACTTTTGGTTGGTGGTTGCCCTTTGTTCCTAGTTTATTAATGTTTTTAATTACAACAATTGTAACCTATTTTCTCAATAGAGATTTAATCGAAAAATTTTATGCTAAAGTAAGCTTAATTAAAATATTACAAGAGTATCAGGATAATTTAGTAGAGGCTAAAATTGCAGTTGGTTTGTGGATAGAATCTTTTCCAAAAAACCGTACTTTAGTTTTATATGAAATCATAGTACCCATATTACAGAAATGTAAAAATAAAGATGACATAGCAAAGATATATCAAGAATTAGCTTGGACTCCTCATCCTATTCCTGTGGTTTTTTATCCATCATTTCATGTATTTTTAATTATTAGCATGATGACTGATGATTCTATTAACCAATTCTTAATATCAGAAAAAATATTAGATAATCCAATTGGTATTCAAGGACTTATTAATACCCTTGAAAATATTGACAAAACTTTTGACAAAAATTCTAAGTTTCAATATAGAACTGAATTTATAAAAATAGCGAAAGAATGGATCATTATTCTGAAAAATTCAGACTCAAGATAAAGTCAACTATATTTCCAAGTTACTTAGCAACTATTATGAGATAATAATCAATTAACCTTGAAACTGCTTAAAAACTCATTCACTGTGATGATTTCGATATTTTTAAAAGAATTTAATACTAATAAATCTTTATCTCCCGTGATAATAAAATCAGCATTTCCATTAACAGCAACTTCAAGAAATTTATTGTCTTTTGGATCTCGACAGAGATTGATTTTTTCAAAAATAGTAATTGTTTCTGCTTCGAGTTTAAGTTTCATCATAAATTGATTTCTAATTTGATAAGATACATATTTATTAAATTTAGGACGTTGTAAAATTTCTTGTAATTCTTGTAAGGTACTCTCTGAAAATAAAAGATTACCCAAGCTTCTAATTTTTTTAAAGGCTTGATCTGCTGGAGATTTTTCAATCAGAATACTGCTAACTAAAACGTTAGTATCAATGACAAATCTAAATCTATTCATTATTGAGAATATTGTCCAAAATTTCTTGAGTTAATCCATTATTTTTAGCTTGAGTTTGCATTTCTTGAATAATCTCATCAAGACTTTTATTGTTTATCATCTGCTTAAGTAAATCGTTGATAATAGTTTGCATCTTTTGTTGTTTATCTATTTTAGCTTCTCGATAAGCTTGGGCAATTTCATTATCAACTTCAATGGTTATTTTATCCATTTTTACCTTTTTTTATTAAACTAAATCTCTTTCAATTATAACATAAAATATAGTTATTATAATTCATTATGGACTAATAATTTTAGAAAACAGAGATAATCATTATGGAAGGTGTAAGTTGTAAACACGGAAAAACTAAACAAGGATTTGTTACCGTAACCATAGAAAGAGATGATTGTATTGTCATTTTCAAACAAGTTCCCGCAGATATTTGTAAGAATTGTGGTGAATATTATTTAAGTGAATTAGTGACAGAAACAGTTTTAACGAAAGCTGAAGATGCAGTTAAGAAAGGGGTTGAAGTCTAAATTATTCGTTATGTTGCTGAAACTTATATCTATCTTTTTACTGTGGCTTTTTATCCATTACTGTCTGTATTTTTATCTGTTAATCAAAGTATTAACGGGACAGAATAATTAACAATAACTTCTCTTTCTAACCATCCCCAACCCCCAAACCCTGATTTTCCATAGCAAGATTTGTTCAGATTGTTAAGTTTATGGGATAATTTGTAACATAGATATTAAGATTTGCTTAAAGCAGAGCAATGACTGAACGACCTGAAGAAAAGACTCTAGCTGAACTCGCACCAGCTAATCACGAATGTCGTCTCTGTGGCTATGTATATGAGCCAAACAAAGGCGATAGCAAGGGAAATGTTCCCCCTGGAACCCCCTTTTCCGAACTCCCTGAAGGCTGGAAATGCCCCGTCTGTGGCGCAAAGCCCAACCAGTTCGTCAGTATTGGCGCAACCAATGCCCCCTCTGGGTTCCAAGAAAACCTAAACTATGGCTTTGGAGTCAATAAACTGACCCCGAATCAAAAAAACCTCCTAATTTTCGGAGGACTGGCTTTAGGGTTCCTGTTTTTCCTCAGTTTATACGGATTAGGTTAACCCTAGACCGAAATACTGTTTGAAACAGAATTGACCAACAAGATCGAACTTTTATCAGCCTATTTACCTTGTGTTTATGAGAAAACTGAAACAATTTGTAATATTAATAGCCGTTTCCTTATTTTGCATTAGTTGCAGTCAAGTCCCGTCTACTCTCAATAATCCCTGGAAAACCCTTTCTCTGCAAACCGATGTCACCTTTGCCGACATTGCCTTTACCGATGATCCCGATCACGGTTGGTTAGTAGGGACAAAAGCCGCCCTCTTTGAAACCACCGACGGCGGAGATACCTGGGAAGAACGGAAACTCGACCTCGGCGAAGAAAAAGTAAGTTTCACTGGGGTGAGTTTCAACGGGGATGAAGGTTGGATCACAGGAAAACCTGCTATTCTATTACATACCGAAGATGGTGGCGAAAACTGGTCCCGTATTCCCCTCAGTGAGAAACTTCCCGGTGCGCCGGATGGGGTGGTAGCCCTCAGTCCTGAAACCGCCGAAATGGTCACCAACTTAGGGGCAATTTACAAAACCGATAACGGGGGTAAAACCTGGAATGCTTTAGTTGAAGGGGCTGTGGGTGTGGCTCGCAATATTTCGCGATCGCCTGATGGTCGTTATGTCGCGGTTTCGGCGCGGGGTAACTTCTATTCCACCTGGGAACCTGGACAAAGCGAATGGACTCCCCATAACCGCAACTCATCTCGGAGACTACAGGCAATGGGTTACAGTGAAGAAGGAGGTCTTTGGTTATTGGCCAGAGGCGGACAACTTCAATTTACTTCCCCAGAAGATTTAGAAGACTGGCAAGAAGTGGTT
This sequence comes from unicellular cyanobacterium SU3, assembly GCA_002172675.1. Lineage (GTDB taxonomy): Bacteria > Cyanobacteriota > Cyanobacteriia > Cyanobacteriales > Microcystaceae > Crocosphaera. The sequence goes on along the minus strand of NETF01000110.1, from coordinate 7,185 downwards.
TATCCTGAACCGTCTACCAGTTGGGGCTTACTGGACTTAGCCTATCGTACCCCCGAAGAAGTTTGGGTGGCCGGTGGCAGTGCCAACTTATTGGTAAGCTCTGATAACGGGGAAACTTGGAAGAAAGATCGCGAGGTTGAAACCGTGCCATCTAACTTCTATAAAATCGTTTTTGTTAATCCAGAAAAGGGTTTTATCTTAGGACAAGATGGTATCTTGCTCAAATATGAACCTACATCAGAAGCAGCTTAATACTTTTCTATTTAAGACTGTTTCGCAAATCGTAGTAGACTAGATTTTGCCATTCGTAATTAACTTTCAGAGGAGAAACTTAAAATGTCAGGTGTTACCGGAGAACGTCCATTTTCTGATATTGTTACCAGTATTCGTTACTGGGTTATTCATAGTATCACCATCCCTATGTTATTCATCGCCGGTTGGCTATTTGTTAGCACCGGTTTAGCTTACGATGTGTTCGGGACTCCTCGTCCTGACCAATATTACACTCAAGAGCGTCAAGAATTACCCATTATTCAAGACCGTTTTGAAGCCAAAAACCAAATCGAAGAGTTTAATAAGTAGTTTAGTTTAGAAGAGGTTTAAAACAATGGTAAACAACGCCCCCAATCAGCCTACATCTTACCCTATTTTCACCGTAAGATGGTTAGCGGTTCATACCTTAGCCGTTCCTACTGTCTTTTTTGTCGGTGCGATCGCCGCTATGCAGTTTATTCAACGATAGGAGTTTATTCATGGATAGAAATCAAAATCCCAACCGTCAACCTGTAGAATTGAACCGTACATCCTTATATTTAGGATTACTGTTAATCGCGGTTCTTGGTATTCTCTTTTCGAGCTATTTCTTTAACTAATTCATTTTTTTGGGTATTATCTAGGAGGTAAAATTATGTTTGCAGAAGGTAGAATTCCCCTTTGGCTTGTCGGTTTAATTGCTGGTATCGGAGCTATTTCCGTTCTTGGTCTTTTCTTCTACGGTGCTTATGCTGGCATTGGTTCTTCTATGTAGAAGTTGACCGAAACCCCGACCTTAAGGACGGGGTCTTATCTGAAGTTGAAAGCTTTAAGATGATTTTTCAATAACCGCCTGTTAACGATAATGGGCGGTGTTTTTCATGAAGTATTGTTAAGAATCATAAATTAATGTTACACTATAAGCATCATTAAAGTTGATTTCAATAAAAAAGCCCTTGTTTAAAATATCTCAACCTATTATTCGGTTTAAACAGAAAGACCTCGATATTCAGGACTTGTGTGGACTTTTAAAGATTGACGGGCGAATTGGTCAAAAAACACTCTTTTATAGATTTTATACAAGAATCGATCAAGTTTTTCTACTATGGGGAATCATTACAGGAGTTATCTTCATAACGGCTCATTTTTTTCCCATTAGTTGGCATTTTCAAGCAATTCTCTGGTCTATCCTTACCTTAGTGGGTAGTGTAATCATGGCCTGTTTAACTCATTTTTGGGTCAAGGTTGAGCAATTACGCTGGGTAGTCTACTTTTGGATAGGATTAATGGTAATGGGGTTAGTGCTTACCGATGTCGGTATTTTTGGAGGACTTGGGATTATTTTAATCAATCTCTGTCCTCTCTGGTTAGGATTAAGTGCTATTGGCTATATTGTCATGGGAATCGGAATGAGTTCACAAACGTTTATTATTAGCGGATTGATTCATTTATTCGGAATACACTTGTTAACTTATTTCGTTCAATGGCAGTTTCTCTTGACTGGGTTAATTATGGCTGGTTGTTTATTCTTATTAGCAGAATTACAATGGGATATGCGACCTCCAATAGAGTCTCAAGTATTGACCTTAGAAGAAAGAGAATTTAATCGTCAACAAAATATCTTGCGTCAGTCTTAATTCTTGATTTACCCTCAGAAAATAGCATAAGTATTTAAGCTTATCAGCTTTTTTAAGGTTAATTTAAGAATTGCATCGAATTTTATTGTTTAACATAAAAGTATCAAAGATAACCCTATACTCATAAAAATGTTTTCTTTTTTACCAAGAAAAGAAAATTGATGTAGATATAAACTTAAAAACAGTCTCATGATTGAGAGGTTGGGAGGTTCGCTATTAACTCCTATTCGTTTCTTGCTGAAGGAGAACTGCGTCAAGTCAAGAAGACTCTTTAAAACCAATCAAAATAGCTGTTTTATTGTTTTTTTCTAATATAGGGTAATTTATAGCTTGCTGGTTTTTGTAGTTTCCCAGCTTAACGTTGTGTTGATCGTGAAATTAAAGTTTCATGTTGAATAGTGTGAGACCAACGGCCACAATATAGTATCTAAATGTTCATCCCTATCAGTTATTAATGGTGGGGATGTCTTATTATGGAATAATTTATAATCAATTAAGATAACCTGTGTAATGAACATGAAACGTCAACCCTTATATCTAATATTACTTAGTCTAAGTTTAATCATTTTAAGTATTCCTTTAACCGAAAAAATAACCTGGGGACAAACGAATCTAAACACACAAATTGAACAATTAATACAAGACTCAAAACAACAAGCTAGACAGGGAGAAAGTGAAAAAGCAATCGAAACCCTACAACAGTTACTAACCATTGTACAACAAGAAAACAACCAAGAATTAGAAGCCTGGTCTTGGTTAGGATTGGGATTCAATCATAGTCAAATTCAAGAATATCCTCAAGCTTTAGAAAGTTATAAACAAGCATTAAGCATTTATCAAGACATTAATAATCTTTCTGGGGTAGCCACCGTTCTCAGCAATATGGGTAGTGTTTACGTAAATATGGGAAAAGCTGCTGATGCAGTTAACTATTATCAACAAGCTTTAAAAATTTACATAGAAATAGAAGATGATTCTGGAATTGAAAGAACCCAAAACAATATTGACGAACTCAATGAACGATTAAAATAAGAATAAGAGTCAATTTAAGGACAAGGTTCAATTGTCCAATTATCAGGAGAATCACCTCGATAACAAGACTGTTGACGACCAACTTCTTGTAAACGCCATTGACCAATAGATTGATCAAATTCAAACTTTAGCTGATAACGTAACCCCTTAACCGAATCATCTGGTAAATTCATTTGAGTTAAAAGGATTGTTTGATTAAATCCATCTTTTTCAATCACTTCAGTTTCTTGAGAAAAATTTCCTTCAATCGGTTCTTGATTACCAAATAAACTTAATGCTATTATTTCTGGGTCATCTCCTGTTAATTCTCCGTCTACTTCTGCTAAATTGATAGGTTGATAAGCATCTTCCGTTGAATTCATGGTTTCAGGAGTACATCCAAGACACAGTAAGCTAAAACTGAGAATCATGGTGAAAATAGGCAATTGTTTCTTTGTTTTTATCATGAGTTTTCTCGTTAACTAATTTTGAGTTGATAGCCTACACCCTGTTTAACTAACATACTTGGCTCAATATAATAACGACTCTAAGAGAAATAATCAAGAATGACCACTTATCCCAATCCCAATACAGTTTATCCTTTAAAGCACTATCACCGTCTTTGTTTTCTCAAGAATATTATTAAAAATCCTAACATTATTGTCGGAGACTTTACCTACTACGATGACTTAGAAAATCCTCATAACTTTAAAAAAAACGTCTTGTATCATTTTGATTTTATCGGGGATAAATTAATTATCGGAAAATTTTGCGCCATTGCCAGTGATGTAAAATTCATTATGAATGGGGGTAATCATCCCCTTAATTATTTTACAACTTATCCCTTTGCTATTTTTGGTCATGGGTGGGAAAATATAATGTCTGTTGAAGGAACATCTAAAGGAGACACAGTTATTGATAATGATGTTTGGTTAGGTTACAATGCCTCAATTATGCCTGGTGTGAAAATCGGAGACGGAGCCATTATTGCCACAAATTCAATGGTAACAAAAGATGTGGAACCTTATACTGTAGTGGCAGGAAATCCAGCGAAACTGATTAGAAAACGGTTTAGTGACGAAGTGATTGAGATACTATTAACAATGAGGTGGTGGGATTGGCCTATTGAAAAAATCACTAACAATATTTCTATTTTATCTAGCAATAATGTAGAAGCATTGAAACGTTTAAATTAGAAAATTATCGAATAGGAGAGTTATGATAATAGTTATAAAATCAAAAGCTATCAATATTCGTCTTGTTCAATGAATTACTGATAACTGATTGCTAATGGTGGCATTATGCCGACAGCAAAGGTTAAAATTACAAGTAGATTGTTGTACTTGCATCGCTGAAATTGAATAAATGATCACTGCAAACCGTGAACTCACATCAAAGAAGATCATAAAAACGAGCTAAAATAGTGTTTTGTTTACAATAGTTTGCTAAAGTAACTACTAAGCCTATCACTCAACCATTACCCACAAACAAGCGAAACTAACGATCTATGCCAGGTGACTACTACGATATTCTTGGGGTTGACCGTAACGCCAGTAAAGAAGATTTAAAAAGAGCTTATCGCCGTCTCGCGCGAAAATATCATCCTGATGTTAACAAAGAACCAGGAGCAGAAGAACGGTTTAAAGAAATTAACCGCGCCTACGAAGTGCTATCCGAACCTGACACTCGCAGTCGTTACGATCAGTTTGGAGAAGCAGGAGTCAGTGGTGCCGGAGGCTTTAACTACGGCGATATGGGTGACATGGGCGGTTTTGCCGATATTTTTGAAACCATTTTTAGTGGTTTTGGGGGCGGTATGGGAACCGGCGGAGCCCGTCGTCGTACTGGACCAACTAAAGGAGATGATTTACGCCTCGATCTTAAATTAGACTTCCGAGAAGCGGTTTTCGGGGGAGAAAAAGAGATCCGCATTCCTCACCTAGAAACTTGCCAAGTGTGTAAAGGAGATGGGGCAAAACCTGGAACAGGGGCAAAAACCTGTTCAACTTGTAACGGTCAAGGCCAAGTTCGCAGGGCTACTCGTACCCCTTTCGGTAGTTTTGCTCAAGTATCGGCTTGTCCTGCTTGTAACGGTCAAGGACAAGTGATCGAAGAAAAATGTGAAGTCTGTAACGGGGCCGGACGTAGACAAGTCACAGAAAAAGTGAAAATAACCATTCCTGCTGGAGTTGACGATGGAACCCGTCTAAGAGTTTCCAGAAAAGGAGATGCAGGCTTACGGGGCGGCCCGGCAGGGGATTTATACGTTTACCTCTATGTTGAACCTGATAGGGTCTTTACCCGCGACAAAATGAACATCCTTTCGGAGATTACCATTAGTTATCTCCAAGCGATTTTAGGATGTACCGTAACGGTGGATACCGTAGACGGAGAACAAGAATTAACGATTCCTGCAGGAACTCAACCTAATACCATCTTGACCCTAGAAAATTTAGGGGTTCCTAAACTAGGAAATGATGCCATTCGCGGAGATCATCTTATTACCGTTAAAGTGGATATTCCCACTCGTATCAACGCCGAAGAACGGGAATTACTAGAAAAGTTAGCCCATATTAAAGGTCAAAGTCACGGCAAAGGCGGTTTAGAAGGGTTTTTAGGGAGTTTGTTTCATAAATGAATCCTGCAACTTCTGATATATCTTTGTTGGATCTTCGGGGAACCCCTTGCCCGATCAATTTCGTTCGCACTAAACTAAAGTTAGAACAAATGTCCCCTGGTTCGGTTCTTGAGGTGTGGTTAGACCCTGGAGAACCCATTGAACAAGTTCCCGATAGCCTCACCATGGAAGGATACCAAGTGGAAACGGTTGATGATCGTCAGGGGTTTTTCTCCCTGAAGGTTCGTCGTCCCCAATAGGAAAGAACGGGGAATTACACTCCTGTGCATGATTTAACATCCTTTAAACCCTCCTCCTCTTCCACTGTCTCAGGTATTTTAGGGACAGTGATAGCAGTTCAGGCTAATTTTTATCAGGTTCGTCTCGATGAACCGTTAAAAGACCAAAATAATACGTCTATCTACCATTTATTGTGTACTCGACGCACTCGTTTAAAGAAAATTGGTCAAATGGTGATGGTAGGTGATCGCGTTATTGTTGAAGAACCTGACTATCAAGACGCAAGAGGAGCGATCGCTCAAGTTTTACCGCGAAAAACCGAGTTATCTCGTCCTCCTGTGGCCAATGCTGAGCAAATGCTTCTGGTTTTTGCCTTAGATGAACCACCGTTAGAACCTTGGCAGTTAAGTCGTTTTTTGGTCAAAGCTGAGTCTACGGAGATTCCCTTTTTATTGTGTCTGAATAAAGCAGATTTACTAACCTCCACCCAACAAAAAAAATGGCAAGAACGCTTAGAAAAATGGGGTTATAACCCTTTATTAATTAGTGTTATGACTTCTCAAGGGTTAACAGAGATAAAAGATTGTTTAAAGGATAAAATTACTATTTTAGCTGGACCTTCTGGGGTAGGAAAATCTAGTTTAATTAATACCTTAATTCCTGATGTTAAGCAACGAGTTAATCAAGTTTCAGGAAAGTTACAAAAAGGTCGTCATACTACCCGTCATGTGGAATTATTTGAGTTACCTGACGGGGGATTATTGGCCGATACCCCCGGATTTAATCAACCTCATTTAAATTGTTCTCCTCGTCAATTAATTCACTACTTTCCTGAAGCAAGACAAATGTTAGAACAAGGAAATTGTCAATTTAGTGATTGTTTTCATCGAGGGGAACCTAAGTGTATTGTAGATAATAATTGGGAACGATATGACCATTATTTAACCTTTTTAGAAGAAGCGATCGCCCAAAAAGAAGCAAATCAACAAATGACGGATCAAGAATCAACCGTTAAATTGAAAGTTAAAGCATCAGGACAAGAATATTATGAACCTAAATTAGAAAGTAAGAAATATCGCCGAACGTCTCGACGACAAAAACATCAAAATTTACAAGACTTATATGAAAATCAAAGTTTAGAAGAACTAGAAGAATTTGAAGATGATTTAGATTAAAATTATTATCAAGTTAAATAAAATATTAACTATATTTTCTAGATATTTTTATCTATTTGCTAGAACAATCTTCTACTCTTTTAACAGTAGATGCTAAAACTAACGGCATATCATACACACCGCAATTATGGAAAGGGTCATAGCTCCATTAGCTATTAAGCTCGGTCTTTGGAGATGTCTAAAGGCTGGAGTTAGCCCAGAATTTCCAGAACAAGGAACCCCCCAAGGGGGTGTAGTTAGCCCTCTACTAGCC
>NETF01000109.1 GCA_002172675.1 unicellular cyanobacterium SU3 | reverse complement strand
CTCAAACAATATGTAGAAGATCAAGATCGTCCTGATGTGTAAACGATGCTTCGCAGTTAATAGACTGGTTGCATTTTCATCCCGTCAGTAAAACTGAGGGTCTTCAATCCAACATTTTAAGATAAATTGGATCTTACGCTTGATGGAAATTGCTCTGCTGAGGACTTATTAATCATGACTCGATTCATTAGTAATGATATCCTCTACAGAGGACTTTTTGTGTTGAGTAGAAGACGCTGAGCGAGATTGATTAATTGGAGTAAATTGACGTTGAAGGGATAACGCTTCTGGTGAAAGATGAATTTGAATGGTAGGGCCAGAACTAGCTAAACGTATTATCATGCCATCTATGGCTTGTTTTTGACTAATTAATTCTCCATTTATGTAAGTGCCATTGGTTCCCAAACTAACGACTTGCCAGTGACTATCTTCGTAGCGAATTTCTAGATGATGACGAGAAACTACGGCACTGTAAAGAACTACCTCATTATCTGTAGAACGACCAATGCTAATGGTCGTTGTTGTGTCAAATGTCCAACTTTGGATAGGTTGGGTACTGGTGGGATGGAGTAAAGTTAGAGTAATCACCGAAATTTTAGTTTATAGAGGGGGTTTCATCGCTGAGTGTTGATCAAGTGCCTTAATAAAAAGGATCACACAGTGTTGAAACTTATTCCTATCATAAAGCGTTGTTAAGACGATACAATAAATTCTTAGGAAAAATTGAGTTATACAGTGAGCAGTGACCAGTTAATTTTATCGGTCACTGTTTAATGCTAAGTTCGGTGAAACCGTCTGCATTATCTTTGGCTCATTATCAAGCTCGAATTAGAGAACGCCAGCATTGGATAACCCTAAGATAATTCCTGCTCCTAAAATATGACCAAAACTAGCGGTTGCTAGTAGTTCCGGGAGTCCAAATTTTTTCTTTGATGCTAACTGAGGTAAAGGAAGATCGGGGCCTGCGCCGGTTTTTTGGATAGCAAAATAACCAAGCACAAAGCTAAATAGATTTGCTGTAATCATAATCATCCCAACCGATAAGTTCCAGGAAGTCGTGAGCGCAGCGTTAGCCTCAGCAAGTATGATGATATGAGAGAGCATAGGTTAAACTCCTGTCTAAATGTATGATGATAAACAAAAGGCATTATAAGGATCTCTGTTGAAAAAATCTCACTTTGTTTGAATACTTAACAATTACTAGGAGTTAGGGAGAATGCGAGTTAAAATCTGTGGCATAACTCAAGCCGAGCAAGGACAAGCGATCGCAGCATTGGGAGCCACGGCTTTAGGGTTTATTTGTGTTGAGCGATCGCCTCGTTACATTGATGCTCAACACATTCAGCAAATTATTCAAACCTTGCCGACAACAGTTGATCCCATAGGCGTCTTTGCTAATGCCAGCTTAACAGATATTGAAGGGGTTTTAAGGGTAGCTCAATTAACGGCTATACAACTCCACGGAGATGAAACCCCTGAATTTTGCGCTCAAATCAAACAATTATTTCCTCACCTGGAAATTATTAAAGCATTTAGAATCAAAACAGTAGAGTCTTTGTCTTCTATCCCTAAATATGCTGAGATGATTGATACATTACTCTTAGATGCTTATCATCCTCAACAGTTGGGGGGAACGGGTAAAACTTTAAATTGGAATATGTTAGACAAGTTTCGCCCTGATCGACCTTGGTTTTTAGCTGGAGGGTTAACCTCGGACAATATTTTACAAGCTCTCACTTGTTTAACACCAGATGGTATTGATTTATCCAGTGGAGTTGAGCGATCGCCTGGGGATAAAGATATCTCTAAAGTAACTCAATTATTTAAGCAATTAACTCAAGTAAATTAAAACAATTATTTGAAACTTCTCTACTTTGTTACAAAAAACTGCAAATATTAAATAATTACTAAGTGGGGTTAACAAACTTCATCTCAATATTTTAAAATTTAATTAAGAATAAAAATTCTTTGGTTAGGGATTACTTATCTATCGCACCATTATATGACTTCAGAAATAATAGTCTCAAGTCATTTTATCTAGTTAATTAACAAAGACTTACCAAAGATAATTAGCAACAGTTTTTATGTCTTAATTTCCGAGTTATATTCCTTTATTGCGTTAGGTAAGGAATGTTAGGAGGCTGTTGCTTTTCATTAATCGTTACTCAATTTCTCCTAAAAAATTATCTCAAATAAAAGGAATAAAACAATTATGAATGGACTACTTGCTGATGCTAGTACAAGACTGGAAAAAGCCTTAAAATACACATCAATTTCTGAGGATGCCAGTGAACGGTTAAAGCATCCTAAAACCAGTTTAAGCGTTTCGATTCCAGTAAGAATGGATGATGGTTCGTTAAAGATTTTTCAAGGGTATCGAGTGCGTTACGACGATACCAGAGGACCAGGAAAAGGAGGGGTACGTTATCATCCCAATGTGACTATGGATGAAGTACAATCTTTAGCCTTTTGGATGACGTTTAAATGTGCCTTACTAAACTTACCTTTTGGGGGAGCAAAAGGGGGAATAACCCTTAACCCCAAGGAGTTATCAAAACAAGAATTAGAACGACTAAGTCGCGGTTATATTGAAGCGATCGCTGACTTTATTGGCCCTGATATTGACATTTTGGCCCCGGATGTTTATACCAATCAAATGATAATGGGTTGGATGATGGATCAATATAGTATTATCCAGCGAAAAATTAGCCCCGGTGTTGTTACTGGTAAACCCCTAACTATGGGAGGGAGTCAAGGAAGAGATACGGCAACCGGAACCGGTGCTTATTATGTTATACAAACTATTGTTCCTAAGTTTGAATTAATACCAGAAAAGACAACGGTTGCAGTGCAAGGGTTTGGAAAAGTTGGTGCTGTGGTGGCAGAGTTATTAGCTAAATCAGGATATAAAGTAGTAGCAGTGAGTGATTCAAAAGGAGGAATTTATACAGAAAATGGTTTAGATATTCTCAGTATTCGTAACTATAAAAAAGAACATCGAGGTATTACAGCTATTTATTGCGAAGATACCGTCTGCAATATTGGAGAACATGAAACTATTACCAATGAACAGTTATTAGCGTTAGATGTAGATATTTTAATTCCGGCTGCTTTAGAAAACCAAATAACAAAAGATAATGCTAACAATATCAAAGCAAAATTTATCTTTGAAGTTGCCAATGGTCCGATTACGTCTGCTGCTGATTCTATTTTAGATGAAAAGGGAATTTATGTTTTTCCTGATATTTTAGTTAATGCTGGAGGGGTAACGGTTAGTTATTTTGAATGGGTACAAAATCGCAGTGGTTTGTATTGGACAAGGACAGAAGTTAATGAACGAATGAAAGACAAAATGATGACAGAAGCAGAACAAGTTTGGGCGATCGCGCAGGAAGATGGCGTTTCCATGAGAACGGCTGCTTATATTCATGCTTTAAATCGTTTAGGGGACGCATTGGATGCAAAAGGAACGAGAGATTATTATGTGAATGGTTCTCCCCATTAATTTCTGAAGATAAACTTGTCTTAACTCAATAATAATTTATCAATCTCCTTGTTATTCATAAGGAGAATTTTATCATTTTTGGAGTCTTTTATATAAAATGTTAATATGATAGTGATCAAAGGGATCAAATACAGTTTAAAAAATTATGTCTAGTCATTATCCTAATCAAATAAAAAATTCCTCTTTGTTATTTTATGGTTTAATTTTTCCTGTTGTTGTTTTAAATATTATTGTTTTTATCTTCGTATTTCAACAATTTAAAAGTGTTTTTTATGCTTTTACTATCGCAAGTTTTTTGGCTTTATTATTACATCATCCTATTGTTTTCTTGGAAAAAAAGTTAGGTTTAAGTAAGCTGTTGGCAATTTTATTAGTCTTTTTAAGCTTTACATTGGTTTTTTCTGTAATAGGAATTATCTTAGTTCCCATTATTGTTATTAAATTTTCTGCATTGTTGAGCATTTTACCCGATTGGATTCAATCGACTAGCATTAAGATTAATAATGTGAGTTATTGGTTCAATAGTAATAATTCTCTTGTTGATAGCCAGACTATTATTACTAGATTAACTGATAGTTTTCAAGATCAACTGCAAAATTTCATTCAAGGATTTCCTAACTTTATTTTCGGGACAATTGGTAACTTATTAAGCATTTTCTTAATAGCAGTTTTAACCGTTTTCTTTTTATTTTATGGTAATTCATTTTTAAAAAATTGCTTATATTCCTGGTTTTCTCATGATGTTGGGGAAATGATACACAAAACTCTCTATCGTAATTTTAATAGTTATCTTCTCAATCAAGTGGTTTTATCTACGGTGTTAACTATTATCATGATCCCCACTTTATATTTACTAAAAGCTCCCTTTGCTCTATTGTTTGGGTTAACGATTGGTGCATTTGGTTTAGTGCCATTTGGTGCAACGTTAAGTATTTTGGCAGTGAGTATTATTTTATTTTTAGGTAATATTTGGATTGGCTTGAGGGTGTTATTAGTTTTAATTATAATTGATCAGATTATTGAAAATATTTTACCGCCTCGTTTATTGGGAAAACTCACTGGACTGAATCCTATTATTATTCTCTTTTCTGTAATGGTAGGGGCAACGTTAGGGGATTTTGTGGGGTTAATTACTGCTGTTCCCATTGCTGCAACAACTAAAAGTTTATTGAATCATTGGACTCAATCAAACACGCAAGAGTTAGAAAAGATTTTTTCTCAGTCTAGTTAATATTAATTTTTTAAAGTCCTTTAAAGCCTATTGATGAGTCAATATTAGTTTTCTTGAACATCTTTTGTTCTGGTATAGTTTTCGATAATATCTTGTTTTGTTGTACGATACCCATTTGATTAAGAATAATTCCTATTAAAATGACTAAACCTCCTAAATATTGGGCTGTTGTTGGTGTTTCTCCTAAAATCAAAAATGCAGCCAATACGCCAGCGATAGGATTAAAAGCGTTAGCTAAGGATACTTCAGATGCACTGGTGCGTTTTAAACCAGTAAACCAACATAACTGTCCCACTACCACAATAATACTTCCATAGACTATCATCCATTTCCACAGTAAAGGGGAAGATACGTCCATAAAATGCTCTTTACCATATAAAAATAGTGCTATCACAAAGAAAATAACCGTACCAAGAGCGGTTTTTACCACATTAAACAAGCTTAGAGATATATTTTGTAAGCTGACTTTACTAATAATATTAGCGATCGCTGACGAGACTGCGCCTCCAGCGGCCATCAATTCTCCAATTCCTAATTGAAACCCTGACATCTGAACCATGTCACCTTGTGGCGGTTGTAAAACAACGGTAAGGATGACTCCCAACGTTGATACAATGGCACCACCGACAACCCAACGATTAACCCGCGCTCCCAAAAATATAACCGATAAACCTAAAACTAGAGGGGGTTCGATGCGACTGATTAAAATCACATTGTTGACTGCTGTTCTTTCTAATGCACCAAAAAATAAAGCAGGTGCTAAAGCTCCAGATAATAAAGCAACTAGGAATAAGTAACACCAATTTCGTGATGATAAATTTTTAAAGGCTGTTTTTTTTAGTTGAGGATAATAAACCCCTAATAAAGCGGCCAAAGCACATAAATTACCGACAAATAAAACGTTACAGAAAGAAATCGGATTTCGGCCATCGATGAGATTTTGCGCTCCTATTTCTGTTAGTTTACGAGTCACCGCATTAGCAACACCAAAGATCGTAACTCCAACTAATAGATAGAAACGGCCTGAAATTTGATTAAACCAAGATAACATAGGAAACATGACCAATTAAAATCGCTGTTCAAACTGAATACTACCTCGATTATCATCAGAAAAGTTACTCGATCCTCGAATAGTTGTAGTATCATTAATTCGGTATTGTAATCCTAATCTGGGAGGGCGATCGCTATTAACAATAGTTTGAATGGATAGGGAAAAATCTTCGGTTAAATCGAGTCCAGCTTCGGCTGCAACGCCAATGTTAGATGTATCAAGGGCATCATCTTGGTTAATTAAAGGAGTAGGGAAAATACGAAATTCGCTGAGTCCTAATGCTTCTCCAATTGCCCCTTGAACGGGTCCCAAAACGGCGGTTCCTGCTAAATTTACTAATCCTAGGCTGGTTTCTCCTGTTCCTAATGTATTTAAAAAAGTTCCCCCTAATAGGGTGATGATTTGCTGTTGACTTCGTTTCGGTTGACTGCTTAAGTCAATGCTTTTAGTAATATTACTGGCAAATCCTTCTACGTTTGCTTTAATTCTGACTGTTTCTAAACTATTTTTATTTGCCTGAAATGTCTCGGGAACTTCTGCGGAATTGGGGTTAATATTGATGGTATTCTGTTCGGTTTCAGTGGCAGAGGCAAATAGTTGAATATTCAAATAGGGATCAAATCCTTTTTCCGGTAAAAATTGGGCTGTGTTATTTTTTCCACCCGCTAATCTTAATTGACTGGCAAAGAGATTAACTAAACCATTTTCTAAGGTAATTAATCCTTCTGGTTCTGGTTTTGCTAATGTTCCATTTAAGGCTAAATTTCCTGTAGTTAAAAAGGTTAAAATAGGAAGACGACTGATAGTAATTTTATCTCCTAAATTTAATTGTAAATTGTTTAATTGGGTACTGGCTAAAAGAGGATTTTTACTCTTGGGTTTCTTGGCTTTTTCCCTTAAGAAAATTTGACCGTTAAATAGATTAACTTCTCCCCCAATTTCGGGCTTTAAGATACTTCCTGCAATGTTTAAATTGCCCTGAATTCCTCCTTGATAAATTTGCGGAAGGTTAAGGGCTAAATTATTTAATTGAATAGTTAAAGATGGGTCATTTTCTGTTAGTTTTAATAAGGGTAAAGATCCGGTAACGGCAACTTGACCACCGCTAAATTGTCCCGTAAAATTCTCAAAGGCAATGGTATCTAAATCAAAGAAAATTTTGCCCTGAACTTGTTTGAAAGGGCTTTGAGGTAGCATTTTCGTAGCAATGGTAGCATTTTTAATCTGGGCTATACCATCAGCCTGTAGTTCATAGGGAATACCCCGTTTTGGGTCAACTTTTCCTGATAAGTTTAATTGTACTTCTCCTGTTCCTCCTAACCAAGCAACTTGTCCTTGACTCAGAATATTGAGTAAGGTTAACCCTTCATTTTTGGCCTGGAATTTTAAGGATAAGCGATCGCTTTTTGGTTGGACTTTAGCAAAGGGTAAAACATAGGGTAAGGTTCCTTCTATGGTCAAAGGTTCACTTTCGCGATCCAGAATACTACTGGCGATAAAATTAAATTGACCCCTTTCATAGATAAACTGTCCCTGAGTTGAGTCTAAACGGGTTTGATTAATGCTAGGTTGATTAATGGCTAATTTTCCTGATGCTTGAGGGTTGTTACGGGTTCCTGCGAGGTTCATTTGTCCATTAAGCTGTCCTCCCAGGGTGACGACAGAAGGAAGGTTAACCCATTGGGAAAGAGTATCTAAGGGAATATTGACCACTTGCAACTGTCCCTGTTGGGTAGTTTGTCCAATATGACCGGCAAATTGAATGACACTATCTTCTAATTGTAGGTTAAAGGGTTCTAAGGTCAATTTTTCTTCATTCCAGTTACCTTTAGCCTGAAACTGGGTGAGTTGGTATTGTCCCCATTCCCATTCTTGTCCGATCAGATCAAAGTTAAGTTTTAATCCTGTTTTTGGGGTCATATTTAGGGCAATTTTACCGTTAAATTCACCTTTTAAAGTATCCAAATCAGGTAAACTCTGATTATCTTCTTTTTTCTCTTTATTTTTTTCTAACCAAGCAGTAATTTGATTTAAGGTTTCCATGCGATCGCCGAGAGACTGTTTCGCGGTTTCCACTTTAAACAAAGGAGTCTGAGAATCACTGTTATTTTCGTACAAATCGGCTGCTTTCGCGTATTTCGGCGGTTTCAATCCCCTTTTTAAGTCTTCAATTTCAAAAATTTGTAGAGTTTCTAGAATATCCTGTAATTTACCCTCATTAACGTTCACATTAGCCGCTATTTCTGGACCATCAGGAGTTTGGCTAAATTGTCCATTTAGGTCATATTGACCATTATGGGTGAATATTTTAGTATTTTGAACGGATAAGCTTTGGTTAGCGTAGTGAAAGTTTCCTTTAACTTGTTTTGCTTGAACTGTGCCTACAATGGGGTTGAGAATAGCAACGTTTTGACCTGCGATCGCCTTATTATCTAAGTCTAGGGTAAATTGACCAGATAATTTTCCTGTCATGGGTTGGAAGAGTAAAGCATTATTTTTGTACTGTTTTTGAGCAATTTTTTGAATCATTGGTAAAGAAAGGGAATTTACAGCAACTTTCCATTGATTATTGTTTTTATTAGCTGTTAAATCTATGGTTTCCTGTTTAACTGCTAGGGTAAGGGGGTTAAGTTGAGGGTCAAGTTCTAACTGTAATTGATCGTTGGTTCCATCTAGGTTTAATTTTAGTCCTTTTTCTTCGTTTTTGAGGATATTTCCACTAATAACAGGTTCAAAATTAATATCACCGACTTTTAGGTTAATTAAGGCCATTTCTCCTTCAATACTAGGGGTTTTGGGTGTACCAGAAATCACCCCTTTAAAGTCTAATTTTCCTGAATACCCTAAGTCTTCGATGGGTAAGGATAAAGGAAAACTCGCTAAATTGAAGTTTTTCCCATCAATATCTAAAGAAAATGCTTCAATTACTTCTAATTTATTTTTCTTGTTGGTTAAATCTACGTCTAGCCATCCTTTTGCTGTTAAATCTGATGCAGTAACTTGATCTAAGGTTAACCGTTGTCCATTCCATTGGATAGCTGTGTTAAGAGAACGATTAATGTAAGGTAATCCTTGACTAAATTGTAAGTTTCCTTTAGCTTGTAGATATTCTGGAGATATTTTATTTAATTTTCCTGCAATTTCTAAGTTTCCTGATAAATTTCCTGTTGATTGAGAAGCGATCGCCTGTAAGGGGACAGCCGTTGGTGTCAGGGTGGTGGTAAAGTTACCTTGGGTAATGGTGAGATCCTTGGCTGCGATCGTCCCTTGGAATAACATTAATTTAGCGTTACCTTTTCCTTCGATACTCTCTAAGAAAGTTTCTGGATTAACACTTCCCATAAGGGTTAAGTTACTATTTAATTTCCCTGCTAATTGTTCAGGAACTTTATCAGTTAAACTATTAATATTGACATGATTGCTGATAATCTCACTTGACCATTTACCTTGATTTAAAACTAGATTATTGGCAACAATTTGACCACCACCTATGGTTAAACTTCCTTGTCCTTTAGCTTGAATCTTATTAAGATTTGGATTTAAGTCTCCTGCAATATCAAAACTTCCTTGTAATTTTCCTTTTAAATCTGTTTTTGGTAATAGTTGACTTATATTTGTGTCATTTACTTGCAATTTAGCTTGCCAATTACCTTGAGATAATCGAATATTTTGAGCATTAATCCATCCATCATCGACTTTTATTTTAACTTCTCCTGTTGCTTTTATACTGTCTTTGATCGACTCTTTGATATTACCAGAGAATTGAAAATTTCCTTGTAATGTACCTTTATCAATCGGTGAATTAAGTCCATCTAAATTAATCCCATAAGCTACAATATTACCCTGCCAATTCCCATTAGTATAAGTAATATGTTCAGCTTTTACTGTACCTCCTGCTGCTTGAAAATTAGCTTTTCCTCTAGCTTTAAAACTTTCAGTTTCTTTGAAATTTCCTGATAAATTAACTTGGGTTGAAACTTGTTTAATATAATTAGGAATAGTAGTTTCATAGAGACTAGCTAAACTAGCAGTGGGTAAACTTTTTCCTTCAAGATTAATAGAATATAAAGGAGAAGATGGATTAATAGTTATATTTCCATTTCCTATAAATTTCCCCCCTAGTGTGGGAATCGCTTCAAAATCGTTGATTTTTAGTTGTTTTTTATTTAATGTTAGATGAGTTTTAATATTCTCGAAATTTACTCGATCAACTTTAATAGAGTCTTTGTTATTTAAAGCAATTAAAACATGAGGATTATTGAGAGAACCTATAATTTTTAAATCCCCTTGAACTTGTCCTATTATGGGTATATTCTTCGGCTCTTGTTTAATAGTTTTAAAAACGTTTTTAATTGGAGTTACTTGAGTCTTCGCAGCCAAATTAAATCCTTTATCTAAATCAATATTACCCTTGACAACTCCTGCAATTTCTCCAAACTGAGTTATTACCTCATCAAAATTTATTTGTCTTCCTTTAAACTGCAATTTTCCGTGGGTTTTTAAGAGTTGAGGTAAACCTTTAACTCTTGTCTCAACTTGGGTTAAGTTAGCTAAACCTTGGAGATTAGTTAATGTCTTATTAGCGTGTGAGACTTCTAAATTCGCATCAACTTTTCCTGATTCTAATTCTATGGGAAGGGGTAAAACTTGACTGATAATCTCAGCATTAAGTTGATATCCTCTAACTAATAAATTAGTTGATTTATTTTCTCTGTCAAATATTCCAGCAATGTTCAAGTTTCCACTATTAACAATGCTAGACCGAACTTGAAACTTAATTTCACTATTATTATTAATCGGTTGAATAATTCCCGATAAATTTTCTAAGGTGATGGGACTTTCTTTTTCACCATCTTTAGAACGAGATACAATGATAGCCTCACCTTGGTGTATCCCTAAATTTTTTAACCGAATGGGACTATTAGGATTTAATGTATTAAACTCAGTCAATAACCACTTACCATCTTTTCCTTGTTCTAAATAAGCAGAAGGTTGAATGGCTGTGACTTCAATTTCTAATTTTCCGTTTATAATATATTTAAGAGGGTTATAAGAAATTTTTAACCCCGACATCGACACATTAGCAGGGTCAGTCGGTGTAGTTAAAAGTTCCGTTTCCCCGAAGCGAATATAATTGAAAGAAAATCCTTCTAATTCCCCTAATTCTATAGGACGATTAAGAAAAGTGCTTAACTGCTTCTCTACTACAGGGGTTAAGTTTCGTTGTACTAAGAAACCCCCTCCGAGAGTTCCCCCTGCTAATCCTAACAAAATAACACTGACACTCCAACCGATCAAAGAATGATGTCTTCTTTGGGGGTTCCCTTTGTGAAGACACTTGAAGTCACTGTCCCATTGCTTGGGAAAATGGTTTCTCGTCATAATACTTATTCACACCACCATTGTCTGCATCCATTATAGTTGCTAGAGAAATATTCGGAGGGTGTCCATAAATAAAACCTTAAATTGTTTTAGTTGATACCAGAGAAAAGTATTGCTTAACCTTTACGAAAAGAAAGTTTTTCACAATATTAAGATTTATGTAATATTCAGTCATAAATTTCTTGAATTTCCCATAAAATCGACTTCTGAGAACCTAAAATTATCATAAAAGTCGTTACCATAGAGGAAATCGTTTATAACATAGAAGCAATATCTGTCGTCAATCAATATATAAAAATCAGGTGGCCATGAAGCTTAATTGGTATTTATCGATCATTTTAGTTGGGATTCTTTGTCCTAATCTTGCTTTATCTCAAGAAATAGAGCAAAATCAAACATCCTTTCTAAAAGGAAATATTACCCTAGAAACCACTCCTAAAGCTGATAAATCTTTTGAAATTGCTGATTTATCTAATAATAACCCTAAAGAAACTAACAACCCTGTTTCTGAATCAACTGTTTCTAATACGACAGAAGAAAAACCCCAATCTTCACCCGTAGAAACAACCACTTCTAAGACAACACCAAGCCCAATTTTAGAAGAAACTGAGGAAACAACAACCGCACCCATTGATAGTTGTGAGGCAGCCCCTCCGCAAGTGCAACATCCCTTAATTCCCCCCGTACAAGTGGCTGAAAACGAAACAGAAAAGCCGACTAATACTTCAGAAGCTTTATCCTTAGAAAAGCCCCCTGAAATTGAAGAACAAACAACAGAAAATCAAGAAAAGAAAGAAGACGAAGAAGACAAAATCTTAAATATTTCTCAAGCTGAAATTACCGAATATCCGATCCTTGCTAAAGCCGATCATTTTTATAATTGTGGTGAAACCTTATTAGCAGAAAGATTCTACAGAGAGGTAAAAGAACCCTTTGGAAATGAAGGAGAGTTAAACCGAGAAATTTTAGCTCAGGCGGTTTACGAACCCGAATACTTATTGCCAGGTGGTGCCGTTTACTGGCGACTCTATCAAGAAAGTTTGAACGAAAGCGAAGTTTTCAAAAGTAAGCGAATTGCGCCATTACAATTATTATCCCAAGACTATCCAGAGTTCATTCCAGGTCATATTAAATATGCCGAAATTTTGGAAAAAGAGGAGCAACACGAAGAAGCATTAAAAGTGTTAGAAAATGCGGTAAGTTTGTATCCAAACGAAGCCCCCTTAGTTAAAGCTAAAATCGAAGCAGATGAACAAGCAGGAAATTGGTTAGCTGCTTCTTTGACTGCCCGTCAATTTGCTGTATTTAATCAAGATCATTTCTTACGAGATGAATTTAAAGAATTAGCAGATAAAAATTTAGGGCGTTATCAAGGGGATCTGCAAGAACAAATGACGTGGAATGTAGTAGGAAATGCCGTAATGGGTGGTGTTGGTGCTGCTTTAATGGGAAATGTTTTTGCACCCCTTTCTACCTTACAAACCAGCTATCTTTTACTACAAGGAGAATCAGCGATCGGGGAAAGTTATGCCGATGGATTTAAAAATCGTCTCACTCTAATTGAAGATCCCGAAGTAACAGGATATATCAATGAAATTGGCCATAAATTAGCAAAAGTTGCCGGAAGAGACGAATTTGAATATGAATTTATCGTGGTAATGGATGAAAATCTTAACGCCTTTGCTTTACCTGGAGGTAAAATCTTTATCAATGCGGGGGCGATCGCCAAAAGTTCCTCAGAAGCAGAAATTGCGGGTTTATTAGCCCATGAATTAGCCCATTCCGTCCTTTCTCATGGCTTCCAACAAATGACCCAAGGGGCTTTAACTAGCAGTGTTGTCGATTATATTCCCTATGTGGGAGGCATCGCCAGTAACCTCGCTATTTTAAGTTATAGTCGCGGTATGGAAGAACAAGCAGACTTGTTTGGTACAAGATTACTGGCTGCTACAGGGTATGCTGCTGATGGACTCCGTAACCTAATGGTGGTGATGGAGGATCAAAATAAAAGCCGTCCCCCCGCTTGGTTATCTACTCACCCCGACACCAGCGATCGCGTTAAATATATTGAGGCAGAAATTGTCAGAAATAATTTTAACCGTTTTGCCTACGAAGGGGTCCAAAGACATCAAGCAATTCGTAAAAAAGTTGTCCAACTTTTAGAACAACACGAAGCTAAAGAAAACGGAGAAGAAATTGAAGAAACCCCCAAAAAAGAAGACACTGAGTTAAACCAAAAGACCGAAGAAAACTAAATCTAGTTTTTAGTAGAGATGTTTTTAAAAGCGTCTCTACTAAACTAGAGGACAGAGAGAAAATAAAGTATAAAATGAATCATAATCTTTACGAAACTGACTATGAACAATGGTTAGAAAATCAGACTATTGCTTTAAAAGAAAGGAAACCCGATTTATTAGATTGGGATAATTTACTTGAACTATTAGAAATGGGGAATCCCAAAGATATCGTTGAAAGTAATTTGGTCATATTAATTGCTCATTTACTAAAACTTTATGTCCAAACCGATGCCCCTGACTGGATGACATTAAACTGGTATCGCTCAATTGATGAGCATAGAAACCGCATTTTAAAAGCAAAAAGTAAGTATAAATCAATTAATAAATTTCTGCCCTTGGCAGTTGAAAGTGCCTATCCCGATGCGCGAAAATTAGCTATTAAAGAAAGTAAATTTGCTGATGGACGCAAAGTAAAATTAAGAGAAGAATCAGAATATCCCTCGTCTTGCCCCTTTTCTCTTTCACAAATTCTTGATGATAATTGGTATCCTAATCATGACTTATAAAACCTTTTTATCTTGATTCAAACCAATCTAAAATACGATTCCATGCCCACCAGCGATCGCTATCTTTGTATTGACGCTGACAATTTTTATTACTAATATAACCCACATGACCCCCGTATTGAGTCACCCTGAGATCAATGTTAGAATTATCAGCGCAAGCACTCTTTAAATCAGGGATAATAGAAGGATCAAATAAGGGATCATCAGCAGCATAGAAAATTAAAGTCGGTTTCGATAAATTAGGTAATAAAGGTAAAGGACTACTGGCCTGATAATACTCTTCTACTGAAGAAAAACCCAGTCTTTTAATCACTAATTGATCATCAAATCCCCAAATACTATTGGCCCGACGAATGGCTTCTGGTTCAAGGTTTTCGGGATGGGCTTTATAAATTTTCCAAGCTAATTTTTTCAACTGTTTAGCGATTCTTTTTTCGATATATTGACCCCAGGGACTACTAACCAAATAAGAAAGCGATCGATTAGAATCTAAATTAGGACAAATAACTGCACCGCCGGCAATATCTGATGCTTCTATAAAAAGATTTTGACCCCAACTAGAAACAGTTTGTGCTGATTTTATCCCCCATAACGCCAACTGTCCCCCCAAAGAAAACCCCGTCAACCAAAACGGCGCAGGACACCCCATAGTCTTAGCTTGGGCTGCAATACGCACAAAATCTTCTCCCTCATAAATACCATCCGAGGTTAAGGTAGGGGATAGTTGCGCCGTTTTTCCGTGGGCCCGCCAATCAAAAATTACCACTGCATAACCAGCAGCATAGGCTTTTCTAGCTAATACTCTTAAGTACCATTGATTATCAAGATCCCCTACAATCCCATAAGTTCCGACAATCGTACCCCGTGGGTTTTCAGGGATGGCTACCAGTCCAAAAATTGGGGTTTCTTGCGCCCCAGTAAAGATTTTTTCTTCATAACTAGGTTCGGGAAATTGTATATTTTTTTCCCAGTTTTTCCCTGCAAAGATACCAGCATAAACGCTCATTGATAAGCCGTTTTTTAGTCCCCAAGGAGGTGTATAGGAAATAGAGTCCATAAAAATATTAATATCAAGTCATTTAAGTTATTATATCAGCTTTTTCAGTCATCAGTCATCAGTCATCAGTCATCAGTTATTAAATAGTAGGGTGGGTTAGATGGTTATAATTTAAGAAATAATGAGTATATCAAAATCCATCGTAACCCACCATCTAGAATGTTTATAAAAATACTTAATATTTTATTTACTTCATTCCATAGGATAATCAGCTAATATACAACAACACACATTTTATCAATCTAATTATTAAAAATTATGGAGAATAATCGAGCAACTACCCAGACAAAAACCCCAGAAATTCAGCACGAAACAGGTATTATTAAGGTTCGTGGGGTGGATCATTATTATGAGTGGATAAAACAGCCAGGAGTGATAAAAAAGCCGGTTATGGTGTTTGTTCATGGATGGGGTGGCTCGGCGAGATATTGGAGAAGTACGGCAGAAGCTTTAAGTGATAATTATGATTGTTTATTATATGATTTACGGGGGTTCGGTCGTTCTAAATTACCTGAAAATTCTTTAACCTTAACTTATGAATTAGAAGAGTATGCAGAAGATTTAAAGGCCTTATTAGATGGTTTAAAACTTGACAAAGTTTATATGAATAGCCATTCGATGGGGGCTTCTGTTGGGGCTATATTTAGCACCATGTACCCTGAAAAAGTGGAGCGTTCTATTCTCACTTGTAACGGTATTTTTGAATATAATAAGTTAGCGTTTGATACGTTTCATAAGTTTGGTGGCTATGTGGTAAAGTTCCGCTATAACTGGTTTTTGAAAGTGCCATTTGCTCCTCGTTTATTTATGTCCAGATTTTTACATCGTCCGATTGATAAGTTAGAAAAGATTGCTTTTTTAGAGGATTTCATTTTAGCAGATTATGAGGCCGCATTAGGAACCATCTATACATCAGTTAGTAAAAAAGCAGTGGAAATTATGCCAAAAAAGTTTGCAGAGATTTCTGTGCCAACATTATTAGTTTCTGGGGAAAAAGATATTATTATTCCTGCTGAAATGGGACGAGAAGCAGCCAAATTAAATGATAAGATTGAATATGTAGAAATAGCAAAAACAGCACATTTTCCTATGTTGGAGGATAAAGAAACTTATTTAACTAAAGTGAGAGAGTTTCTGGATTATTAATAATTTCCTAGTTGCTGTTTAAACAGGGTTTTAATTTGTTGTTTAAACATGGGTAGATCATTTTCAACAATATCCCAAATAATATCTATATTGATCCTAAAATATTCATGGACAACTAAATTTCTTAAATCAGCAGCATCTCTCCAAGCAATGTTAGGATATTGTTGTTTTAAATCTTGAGATATTGATCTAGTTGCTTCTCCAACAATTTGTAAATGATGAATAATCCAAGTTTGAATTAATTCCTGTTCTTTAAATGCCCTTTTTCCTTTAACAGCGTACTTTTCAAGACGTTCAATTGCTTCTAAAATATCCTGTAAACGTTCAGTGTCACTTCTCATAAGGGAATAGCTTCTTTTAGCACACGCTCTTTAATTCTATCTTTTAATCCTTGTTCTGTAACTATATCAACTTTACAGTTTAATAAGGTTTCTAATTCTCGGATTAATCTTAAGGGAAACCAAGGACTTCTTTTATTACTATCATAATTAATTAATAAATCAAGATCACTGTTTTCGTCCGCTTCTCCCCTTGCAACTGAACCAAAAATACGAAGATTAGTTGCACCGTGTTTAGCAGCGATCGCAATAATTTGTTCTCGTTTTTCTTGAAGTTTTTGCTCAATTTTTACCATTTGTATCTTACTAAATTAAAAGATAAGCAATGAATAATATTATAGTTTACAATTCCCATACATGGTTAGGATCATCAAGTGCAGCTTTCACCCTAGACAAATCAGTAAGACTTTCAAAAGGACTTGATTGAGCTAATTTTATAATGCCTTGTAATGCTAAACTGAGTTGTTGATCATCTTCATTATCAATTGCTTTATCAATCAGTTGAAAAAGTGAGTTGAAGTTTTTAGCACGTTCATCAAACGAATAGTCTCAATAGTTAATTAATAAATCACGTTTTGCCTGAATTTCTGCAATAGCTATTTTTTCCCAGGTTTCAATTTCCTGGCGTTTAGTTTGTTCTTGTTCTTTAACTTTTAAATACTCCGTACAAGAAGTAACAAGATCATTTAAACATTGAAGAGGGGTTATAAATCCTTCCATATCCAAATATGGCTTATTTTTAGTCATTTTTTTCTAGAGATTTCCATACTTTTGATTAAAGTTGTTTTTGGCTTGATTTAGATTACCGCTATTATCTAAAATCGGTGTCTTCATAATTTCATGAAGTGCTTTAATTAAAAGTAAAAGTCTTTGAAACTCTGTTGCATCTCTTTCAGGAATAAAAGGTCGTGATTCAAGTTTTATTAAACTTTCAATAGCTTTATTATTTAAGTTATTGACAAGTTCAGTCAACTCTTTAATGCGCCTTTGTACTTGTCCGAGAAACTCTTGATAAGCCTTAAGTTTTTCTATCTCGATATTGACTTTTTTCTCATACTCATAAGCATTTGTTAAAGCTTTTTCTCCCTCCCCTCCAAGAACAAAACCACCAACCATTAAGGCTGGTCCAACTGCGATCCCCCCTAATATCCAAGCCCCTAAAGCCATACCACCGCCTCCAGCAGCCAATGATCCTCCCCCCAACCAAGCAAGGGTAGCATTCCATGCGGCTGCACCACTCAACCCACCGATCGCTGTTCCTGTACTAGCTGTTCCAAAAAGTCCGACAAGTGCCACTGCGCTTTGCCCTGCGGCTGCTCCCATACTAGCGGATTTTAGACCACCTGTAATTAATTTTTCTGCTTCTAATACTGCTGTTTTGTATTCTTGTATTTCTTCTAATGAAAATCCTTCTAAAGTTTCCCAAGATATTCTATTATTGTTCGTTACTTTTTGTCCTATTTTTTCAATCAAAGTAATACAACGTTTAATTGTTTGAGTCTGAACTTGAAGTTTTAGTTTACCGTATTGTTCTGCTAAATTTTGGGTACTTTTATTATCTTTCTGTACTGAGCTACAAATTTTTTTATATTTAGACTCGGAATCTTTACCAATTTTCTTAGCTTTTTCCATATTAGACATACCATCAATTCCAGCTACAACTCCAACTCCAGCAGTAATCACAGCCGCAGCACCAAGAATAATGGGAATAATCAAAATCATCAAAAATATCCTCAAAAATAATAATTTAATTCAATAATTCCCTATAAGTTTATCATTGGACTAAATAATTTGATTCAGTAATCACTTGCAATTGCTTAAAATAGAATGATTGTTAATAACATAGTAAATACTTAGTTATATAATTTATTTTAGACCAACTTATTGATTAATAATTGAACCTCAGGAAAAGAAAGACTTAATATTATCCCATTTGTATAAGTTTCTTCCTGCTGATAATCTCCATTTAACAGGTTTTTAAAAACCTTTAACTCTCTTTTTTCCACATCAATCACCCAATATTCTTGAATTCCTGCTTCAGCATAAATCAACCGTTTTTGTTGTAAGTCTTTTATTAAAGTTTTATCAGAAATTTCGATTAACCAGTAAATATCTTCGGGATAAGGATGATGATTATCATACAAAGAAACAGGTAATCTCACAATAGCAATATCCGGTTCAGGTTCTGATGTTGAAAGGGTAATAGGATGCGCTTCATACACTTTTGCACAACCCCTTAATTTTTCCCGTAAATAGTCAGCAACTGCATCACATTTTTTACGATGTAATGGCCCTTCTGGAGACATTTCTATGATGGTTCCTTCTAATAATTCAACAGGGCGATCGCTTAAAATACCTGTTTCAATAATTTTATGATAATCTTCTACTGACCATTTAGCAATTGTAATCATAATAAACTTAATTATTTAAGAGTAGGCAACCAATTTTCATCTAAAGTTTCCTGTATATTACTAATGGGAGTATCAGGAAAGACTTGAGATGATAAACCAGTGAGATCAATCATATTTTTTCTTGCTCGATTATAACATTCTTCAAAAATAGATTCTAGATAGTTTTTAAGATTAGGACTATCATTTAATAAATCAGCAATTTGTTGCCGAAATGTTCTTATTTCAACCTTCCATTTATTTGTATTATATTCTCTTTCCGAGTCCAAATAACCTATTTTCAGTAAATGTTCAAATAGTCGGGTAAGAAGACTTTTAAGCGTACGTTTATCACTTCTTCCCATACTTTCTAATTCCTCGATTAAGTTTTCTAGATCAACTTCAGAAAACTCTTTTAGTCTTAACTGTTTAATAGTTTCTTCTAACCATAAACTATAATCTTTATCGTATAAAGTTTCTACTGATTTATTGATTTCTACTGTCATATTATCACCTCTAATAATAACTAATTAGGTGGGCATTGCCCACCCTAGAATTATTCCGGTTCAATACCTACACCAACAGGAGCGATCGCATCTAAATTCAACTCAGGATGATCCACTTTCACCTGTTGCAAACCCCATTCATTTTTAAACAATAAAACGGGACGACCCCAGTTATCTTTTACGGTAATGGTGTTAAAAATACGGCCTGCTTTTTCTAAAGCATCCCAGCCACCTTTTACCCAACGAGCTAAACTATAAGGTAAAGGTTCTAAGGTCGTTTCTACTCCATATTCACTTAACATCCGAAACTGTACCACTTCAAATTGTAATTGTCCTACCGCAGCTAAAATAGGGTCCCGTTTGAAGTCATCGGTAGAATACATAATTTGTATTGCACCTTCTTCTCTTAACTCTTTTATTCCTTTTTGAAACTGCTTAAATTTAGAAGGGTTAGGGTTTTTAATGTAGGAAAACATCTCAGGAGAAAAACAAGGAATTCCTTCATATTCCATCTTTTTACCGTTATAAATGGTGTCACCGATCGCAAATACTCCAGGGTTATTCAACCCGATGACATCTCCTCCATACGCTTCTTCAATGGAAGCGCGATCTTGAGCAAAAAGCTTCTGAGGACGGGATAAACGGACGGTTTTGCCGGTTCTTGCATGACTGACGATCATATCCTTCTCAAACTTACCCGTACATACCCGAACAAATGCCACGCGATCGCGGTGTTTGGGGTCCATATTGGCTTGTAATTTGAAAACAAAGCCACTAAACTCAGGATGAGTGGGATCGACTACCCCAACAGATGAGTTGCGTCCTTCGGGTCTTAACGCATAGTCTAAGAACGCTTCTAGGAAGAGTTGCACCCCGAAGTTGGTCATAGCTGAACCGAAAAAGATCGGGGTCATTTTCCCTGCGTGGACTTCTTCTAAGTCAAGATCATCTCCGATCTCTTCAAGAATTTCTAAGTCCTCTTTAAATTGATAATAAAGCTCTTGTTCGAGATATTCCTCAATTTTGGGGTCGCCGAGCTTAATCACGTTTTCTTGAGCCTGTTGGGAGCCGTGGGCGCGACGTTCAAACAGATGTATAGCCTTTTGACGACGACTATAAACCCCTTTAAAGCGATCGCCCATTCCAATGGGCCAGTTAACCGCGTAGGTTTTCAGTCCTAACTCTTGTTCAATCTCATCTAATAATTCTAAGGGTTCGCGTCCGGGGCGATCCATTTTATTGACGAAGGTAAAGATAGGAAGTCCGCGCAAACGACATACTTCAAACAGTTTACGGGTTTGGGGTTCTAACCCTTTGGCTGCATCGATCAACATAACAGCGTTATCGGCTGCTGCAAGGGTGCGATAGGTATCTTCACTAAAGTCTTGGTGTCCGGGAGTATCTAATAGGTTAATTTGGAAGTCACGATACTCAAATTGAAGCACGGTAGAGGTAATAGAAATACCCCTTTGTTTTTCCATTTCCATCCAGTCAGACGTTGCTTTACGCTGATCTCGTCTCGCTTTAACAGCACCGGCTTGATGGATCGCTCCTCCATAGAGTAACAATTTTTCGGTGAGGGTTGTTTTTCCTGCGTCGGGGTGAGAGATGATAGCAAAGTTGCGTCGTTTTTGAACTGCTTCTTGTATTTCTCTTTCTATTTCATTAGCCATAGACAATAAAGGTTATGATTTTTACATATTTAGCTTGAATCTTCTTTAATTATAACTAATTTGCTCCTATAATTTTTGTTAGAATTTATTCATAATATTAATTACAAAATCTAAACCTAATTATGACTAGCTTAAATGATCCTTCTCACACTGATAATAATGAGCTATCCTTAGAAGAGCTCAATGCTAAATGGGATGCTCTCGAAAATGATCCCGAATTTCAGAAAAAGCCTTTTTGGCAGCGAATTGTAGAAATTGGTAAAGTTGTTCCTGCATCAGAATGGGATAAACAACTTCCGAGAGATTTTGCCCGTAATTTTGAACATTATATGTATGGCGCACCCAGAGAAGATGAGGAAGAATGAAACAGATTTTTTTAGATACATTTTACTTACAAGCTTTAGCAGATCCCCAAGATAATGCTCATCAGTTTGCTGTCACTATAACAGCAAAACTAGGTAACTTTAGAGGTGTTACTAGCGAAATAGTTTTGACAGAATTACTCAATGCTTTATGCAGTCGAGGACAATTTTTGCGTCAATCAGCTATTCGCTTAACCCGTGATTTACGCAATGATAGTAACACCATTATTTGTCAAACTAGCGAATAATTTGAACAGGCATTTGACTTTTATCAAAGGCGATTAGATAAAGGATATAGTTTAACGGATTGTGCTTCAATGGAAATAATGAGACAATTAGAAATAGTTGAAATCTTAACCTTTGATAAGCATTTTCAACAAGAAGGATTTACAGCTTTACTAAGAGAATAATTATTCATTATTCATTACTAATTATCAATTATTGAGCATCTTGTATTATTTGCTGGCCAGTGGGAGACGTTGCATAACCCAAAAAGGCTTTTACCGCTTCAGAAGGAGGATTTTTATAAGCATAATATAACGTTCTTGTATAAGGATAATTAGCAGCTTCGGGAGTTAAACCATCAATAGGAACTGTCCTTACCGTTTGTTGATCAGCAACTTGTGTATAGGTAGCGTAACTAATGCCGTTGCTTCCTAACTGTTGTAAAATCGGTGTGGTTGCGTCCCGATCTAGCGTAATAATATTAGACGTATTGCCGAAATTTTCCGAGTTTAGGGCTAATTCTGCAAAAATTTTCCTCGTTCCACTCACCGAAGGACGATTAATTACTTTTATGGCTTCGGACGCTCCCCCTACTTCAGACCAGTTTTGGATCTTGCCTTGAAAAATGTTTTTAACTTGCGTTGAACTGAGACTTTTACGAAAACTGTTGTTAACTCCGACGATAACAGCGATCGCATCTTGAGTAACAGGAATCGCCACTAACCCTTTTTCCTGTTCTTCGGCGGTTAAAGGACGAGAGATGGCTGCAATATCAATTCTATCTTCTAGCAAACCCTGAATACCCTTTGTTGAGCCTTGAGCATTGGTGGAGACTTGAACCCCAGTAAACTGCTGTTCAAAGCGATTTTTTAGAGCTTCATTAATTAATACCATACTGGTTGAACCGTTAATGCTAACGATAGTTCCTTGGGGAACGGTTTTCGGGGGACTAAAGGCAGTAACTGAGGCGGGGGAGGGAGGAGACGGTAAAGTAGTATTAGAACTTAGGGGTTGATTATTAGAAGAAGGAGAAGAGATCAGATTATTAGGGTTATCTTGAGTGTGTCGAGTAAAAAACCAATAACCTCCTCCTAAAATACCCAGGGTAATGATAAGAGAAAGAACCGTGATCAGAGTCTCTTTTTTCTGAGTCATAATCTTGTCAGATAAGCTTACTTTATTTTAGTCTTTTTCCTAGGATTTTAGGAAGAATGTCTATGTTTTAATAATTAAATCACAGATAAATTGTCTGGATTATGAAAGAATGAGAGTATTGGGCGATCGCAATTAAAAAACGTGAAATATTATCGCTTTACTATAGCAATAACTCTAATTATCGGGTCTTGTGTTTTACTTAAGGGAAATACACCTACTTTTTCTCAACTCATCACCCCTTCTTCGATTCCTCCCCTAACGGTAACGGCTGCAGTTCCCCGTTACTTTCCCCCTAGCTATTCCGTCGATAGCCAAGGAAACCCCGAAGGGTTCGCTATTGATGTCATGGAAGCTGTGGCAAAACGGGCTAATCTCGAAGTCAAGTATGAAATCAAAGATAACTGGGGTGATACGATCAACGCCCTAGAAACAAGAGAAGTTGATCTTATTCCTAGTATGGGAAGAACCCATACTCGCTCTCAAAGCTTTAGTTATAGCGTTCCCATTCAAACCATTAACATTTCTCTGTTTGTTTTACAGGATAATAATAAAATTAAGACCCTCAATGATGTATCAGGCTCAAGCATTGCTGTGGTTGAGGCAAATGAAGCCATTAATCTATTAAAAAAGTACCCAAACGTCAAACTTGAATCTCTAGAATTCCCCGAACAGGCTTTATTCTATCTATTATCTAGACAAGTGGACGGGTTAGCTTATCCTGAAACTCCCACTAAGCATTTAGCCCAATCCATTTCCCTTGATTATCGCCTCAAAATGATCAAACCGGCACTTAAAGAAATTCCACGAGCGATCACTGTTCATAAAAATAAGACTCAACTACTACAACGATTAGATCCAGCTGTTCAAGAGTTTCTTAATTCTTCAGATTATCAAGAAATTTATCAACGTTGGTACGAACCCACTCCCGTAATAACTGTGTCTCCTTGGATGTTAAGGGGTTTAGGGCTGTTGATGTTATTGATTGCTATTGTTATTATCATCTGGCGAGTCTATCTTTTGCGATCGATGTATCGTTTAAGACAAACACAAACTGCTTTAAAAGAAAGTGAAGCCCGATATCGAGCCATTGTTGAGGATCAAACGGAATTAATCTGTCGTTTTTTACCCGATGGAACTATAAACTTCGTTAATGAAGCCTATTGTCGTTATTTTGGACAATCCTATCATGAGATCATTAATCATCGTTTTATTCTTTTCATTCCTGAAGCGTATCAGCAATCTTTACAGGATAATTTCAGTCGCATGAGTGTCCAAAATCCTGTTATTAGTCATGAACATCCTATCATTAATGCTCAAGGGGAAAGACGTTGGCAATATTGGATTAATCGGGGACTTTTTGATGAACAGGGTAACATTGTCGAGATTCAAGGTGTTGGTAGAGATATCACTGAACAAAAACAAATTCAAGAAGAACTCGCTAAAAATTTACAACAATCTAAAACTTTAAATGACATTATTAAACAAATTCATCAAAGTCTTGAGCTTGAGCTCATTTTAAATAATGCCACTAAGGAAACTAGAAATATTTTACAAAGCGATCGCGTTGCGGTTTATCAATTTAATGCTGATTGGAGTGGACAATTTATTGCTGAATCGGTGGGTGAAGAATGGGTTAAATCAGTCGATGGTGAGGTCAAAAAAGTCTGGGAAGATGCTTGTATACAAAGAGCAAAAGGAAAAAAGTCCAAATATGATAAAAGCTTTACGGTTGATAATATTTATGCTAGTGAGTATCAACAATGTTATATTGAATTTTTAGAAGAATTACAAGCAAAAGCATATATAATTGTTCCTCTATTTGTCCAAAAAAAATTATGGGGTTTACTGGCTTGTTACCAAAATTCTCATCCCCGTCATTGGAAATCTTCAGAAGTACAATTATTAAATCAAATTAGTCATCAATTAGGATTAGCTGTACAACAATCTGAATTATTAAAGCAATTAGAAACTGCTAAAAATTCTGCTGAAGCTGCTAGTCGTGCTAAAAGCAATTTCTTGGCTCACATGAGCCACGAACTAAGAACCCCATTAAATGCAATTTTAGGATTTAGTCAACTCCTTAATAAGGATAGTGATTTGAATAATGAACAAAAAGAATATATTGAAATTATTAACCAAAGTGGAGAACATTTATTAACCATTATTAATAGTATTTTAGACATGGCTAAAATAGAAGCCAGAGAAGTTTCTGTTCACTATCAATCTTTAAACCTTTATCAGTTGGTTACAAATCTTAGCCAAATGTTTAAATTGAAAGCCCAATCCAAAGGAATTGATTTAATTATAGATATTGCTGATAATGTTCCTACACTAATTATTAGTGATGAAGGAAAATTACGACAAATATTTATAAATTTGCTCAATAATAGTATTAAATTTACTGAAAAAGGAAAAGTAATCTTAAGAATAAAAACAAATCAAAAACAGACAAATAAACAAGATAATAAAATCGCTTTAAAATTTGAGATCGAAGACACAGGTTCAGGAATTGAAGTTAAGGATTTTTCCCGTTTATTTCAACCCTTCTTTCAAACTGAATTAGGAAAACAAAGCCAAGAAGGAACAGGCTTAGGATTAACTATTAGCAAAGAATTTGTTGACTTAATGGGTGGGACATTGCAAGTTGATTCTCATCCCAATAAAGGTACTGTCTTTTACTTTACTTTATGGGTAGAAACTTCCCAAGATAGTAATGATTTTCAGATTTCTAGCCAAGAAAAAGTAATCGGATTAGCTCCGAATCAGCCCTCATACCGTATTTTAATTGTTGAAGATAATTTTGCCAATCGTAAAATCTTAATTGATATTTTAAAATCCCTGGGATTGGTGGTTAAAGAAGCTACAAATGGAGAAGAAGGGGTCAAACTTTGGGAAACATGGCAACCGGACTTGATTTGGATGGATTTAGAAATGCCAGTTATGGATGGGTATCAAGCCACTCAAATCATTCGTACTAAAATGAAAGAATTAGAATGTACCAAAACTACTAAAATTATCGCTTTAACTGCCAGTGTTTTGAGCGAAAATAGAGAAGCCGTTTTGAAGATGGGTTGCGATGATTTTGTTAGTAAACCTTTTTATGAGTCCACAATTTTTGAAAAACTTGCCGAACACCTAGGGGTTCGATATATTTATAGTAGTTCCTTAACCGCTACCGTTCCTCAAGAGAAGACAACAACAGAACAATTAAAACAACTCAAAACCCAATTAGACACCCTATCTAAATCGTGGCGTAAACAACTCTATCAAAAAGCAGCAGCAGCTGATAGAGACTCTATACTACAACTCCTTAATGAATTACCATCAGAGTATACAGATTTATGTCAAGGGATAGCAGACTTAGTGGAAAATTACAGTTTTGATCAGATAATGGAAATCAGCAAGTAATAATTGTTTTCAAATTATACTTAAATTATTCATTATTGCAAAAATGTAATCATATAAATAACTTTTATTCATGATTAATCTCTATGCCTCGCAACCCTCAGCAAATATTCTGATTGTTGATGACAAACCCCCAAATCTTCGCATTTTATCAACTATGTTAGCCAAAGCAGGGTATAAAGTACGGGCAGTTACCAGTGGGAATATGGCAATAACAGCCGCCAAAACCATGCCACCAGATATCATTCTCTTGGATATCAAAATGCCCGATATGGATGGTTATGAAGTCTGTCAACAACTTAAACAGTTCCCAGAAACCGCAGAGATTCCTGTCATTTTTCTCAGTGCTTTGCAAGATGCAGAAGATAAGGTCAAAGCCTTTGAAGCAGGGGGTGTTGATTACGTTATTAAACCGTTTCAGTTTGAAGAAATCCGCGCTAGAGTCTCTCTTCATTTAGCCTTCAGAAAAACCCGTGATCAACTCCGACAATTAAACCAAGAACTAGAAAAACGAGTCGAAGAACGTACCACAGCTTTATTAGAAACGCAAGGAGAACTGTTATTTAACGCCCGTCACGATAGTCTAACGAAGTTAGCCAACCGTCGCTTATTTCTAGAACGGGTTGAGTTAGCCCTGAAACGGGTTCACGAAGAGAATAATTATATTTTTGCCGTTTTTGTCATTGATCTTGATCGCTTTAAAAGAATTAACGATAGTGAAGGTCATATGGTAGGGGATGATCTCTTAATTGAGGTTAGTCATACCCTAGAAACTTTGGTTAGTCCGGCTGATACCGTAGCTCGCGTAGGAGGAGATGAATTTGCTATTTTACTCGATCCCATTGATGATGTTAACGAAGCTCTTAGAATCGCCCAAAAGGTTCAAAAGGCCTTAACCACTTCATTTGTTATCAAAGAAAAAGAAGTTTTTACCAGTCCGAGTATTGGTTTAACCATCAGTTTGCCTAGCTATCAATCTGCGATCGAAATTTTACGGGATGCTGATATTGCCATGGGAAAAGCCAAAGAAAAAGGACGGGGAAGATACGAAATTTTTAATAAACAAATGCACGCCCAAGCATTAAAGTTATTAACGTTAGAAACAGATTTACGTTACGGTATCGATCAAGGGGAATTTGAAGTTTATTATCAACCGATTATGCAATTAAACCCCATTAAATTAGTGGGGTTTGAAGCTTTAATTCGTTGGCAACATCCCCACAAAGGTTTTATTTCTCCTGGGGAATTTATTCCTGTTGCTGAAAATACAGGGTTAATTATTCCCATCGGTACCATCGTTTTAGAAAAGGTCTGTCATCAGATACAAATCTGGAACCAGAAATATCCTAATGCAACGACTTTGAAAGTTGCTGTAAATTTGTCTAGTCAACAGTTTAATGATAGTAATCTTGTGCAAAACATCGACGAAATTTTAGAAAAAATGGGCTTGAGTTCTAAAAATTTAAAAATAGAAATTACAGAAACCTCTTTAATTGAATATTCTTTAGAAAGCACCAAATTGGTTAATGAACTAAAGAAACGTAATTTAGAAATCTGTCTTGATGATTTTGGTACCGGTTATTCTTCTTTAAGTTATTTACATCGTTTTCCAGTTGACACTTTAAAAATTGATCGTTCTTTTATTGATAGCATCGGTAAACCGAAAGAAAATTCAGAAATTATTCAATCGATTATTACTTTGGCTCATAACTTAGGTATGGAAGTGGTTGCAGAAGGGATTGAAACAGAAGAACAACTCATTTATTTACAACAATTAAAGTGTGATTATGGTCAAGGATACTTTTTTAATCGTCCTTTACCACCTACAGAAGCAGAAAAACTGTTAAACAATAATTAACAATTAATAATAGATAATTATGAAAGTTACATTAGATATCGCTTCGTCGGACTTAGAGAAACTATTAAATCCAAGAATCAAAGAAAACCGTATTACTCTTAATGATATCAGTTGGCATGAATATGAGAGTCTTTTAAGGATTTTCAGAGATAAACCCTTGTTACGTTTAAGTTATCTCGAAGGCGATCTTGAAATTATGACTAATTCTCCAGAACATGAAATGATAAAAACTTTAATTGGAAGATTAATCGAAATTTATGCCTTAGAAAAAGGAATTGATTTATATGGATGTGGATCAGCTACCTATAAAAAAGAAGCAAAATTTAGAGGATTAGAACCTGATGAAAGTTATTGTATCGGGAATCGCAAAGATATTCCAGATTTAGCTATAGAAGTTATTATAACCAGTGGTGGAATTGATAAATTAAAAATCTATCAAGGCTTAAACATCCCTGAAGTGTTATTTTGGCAAGAAGAAAAATTTACCCTATACGGTTTGATTGATGAATTAGAAGGGTATCAAGAAATTGAGCAAAGTCAATTCTTACCTGAACTAAATTTAAAGCAGTTAGCTCAATATATCAATCCTGCTGAAGAACCTGAAATGGTACGCGCTTATCGTCAAACCATTCGCAATTAACCCTACATTGATCATTTTCGGTAGATCATTGATAATAAGTAAAGAATGATTGAACACAAAAGAAGAAATTAATGCTCAAAGCTGGAATTGTTGGACTACCGAACGTCGGTAAATCGACTTTATTTAATGCGCTTGTTGCTAATGCTAAGGCAGACGCTGCTAATTTCCCCTTTTGTACTATAGAACCGAATGTAGGGGTTGTTTCGGTTCCTGATGAACGATTAACGGTTTTAGCTGAACTTTCCCAGTCCGATAAGGTTGTCCCGACTCGTATGGAATTTGTGGATATCGCTGGCTTGGTCAAAGGGGCTTCCCAAGGGGAAGGACTCGGTAATCAGTTTTTAGCGAATATACGTGAAGTTGATGCTATTGTCCACGTGGTGCGCTGTTTTGATGACGATGATATTATTCATGTTTCGGGTTCTGTTGACCCAGCTAGGGATATCGAAGTGATTAATTTAGAATTGGCTTTAGCTGACCTCAGCCAGATGGAAAAACGTCTAGAACGGGTGCAAAAGCAAGTTAAGGGGAAAAAAGAAGGTCAAGAGGAAATTGTTGCCTTAGAGAAGATTATCGCTGCGCTCAATGAAGGAAAAGGGGCGCGTCATGTAGAGTTAACCGAAGAAGAAGAAGTCTTAATCAAACCCTTGGGACTGTTGACCCGCAAACCGATTATTTATGCAGCTAATGTATCAGAAGATGACCTAGCCACTGGTAATGATTGGGTTGAGGAGGTGAGAAAGATTGCTGAAACTGACAATGCAAAGGTTGTCATTGTTTCTGCTCAAGTCGAATCGGAATTAATCGAGATTTCTGAAGAGGAAAAAGCGGACTATTTAGACTCGTTAGGGGTTAAAGAGGGGGGCTTACAATCACTCATTAAAGCCACCTATGAATTATTGGGTCTGAGAACCTATTTAACCACCGGACCTCAAGAGACTCGCGCTTGGACTATTTTTGCAGGAATGAAAGCACCCCAAGCAGCCGGAGTTATTCATACGGACTTTGAACGGGGATTTATTCGCGCTGAGACCATTTCCTATGAAGATTTAGTGGCTTGTAAAACCATGACGGTGGCCAAAGAAAAGGGATTAGTACGTAGTGAAGGAAAAGACTATGTAGTAAAGGAAGGGGACGTGATGTTATTTAGGTTTAATGTCTGACTTGGGTTCGAAGTCGGAGTTAGGAGTTCGGAGTTAAATCATACAATTCTGTTCCCCGTTCCCTGTTTTCTCTCTAAACTAGCTAGTTTGATCTGATACCAAATCCGCTTATTTTAGTAGAGTAACGTTTTTTCTCCTTTCTCCCTACTCCCTGCTCCGGCGCTCCCTGCTCCAAAGCTTGATACTATACTATCTAAAGCGGATCTCGTATGAGGCGCAA
This sequence comes from unicellular cyanobacterium SU3, assembly GCA_002172675.1. Lineage (GTDB taxonomy): Bacteria > Cyanobacteriota > Cyanobacteriia > Cyanobacteriales > Microcystaceae > Crocosphaera. Next base: position 36,962 of record NETF01000109.1, on the reverse strand, counting down.
GATATGAGTACATAGAAAAAACAGTCCAGAAAATTCCTGGACTGTCGTTAAGAGCTGCCGATGAAGCGTAAAACATCAAAAAAACGGCTAACTCTTGTTACGGAGACACTTTAAAGTTTGGATAGTTAACAGTATATTAAATCTGTTATTTATTGTAACTTAAGTGACCCATTATATTAGGTTTTGTTCCAAGGTTTAACTAATTAAATGATGATCTAAGGCGAAACGAACTAATTCGGCACGGTTGCTAGTGTCAGTTTTGCGCAGGAGACTACTAACATACTTTTCGATGGTACGAGGGCTTAAATGGAGTCTCTGACCAATTTCTCCGTTAGATAGTCCAGTGGTTAATAAATCAAGCACTTCGCTTTCTCTTCGAGTGAGGTCTAACAATTCCATTTCTGCTTGAATGGAGATTTTAGCCGCTTCTTGTTGTTGTTGGAGATTTTTTTGAGTCTGGGACTGTTCTTGAGAAAACCGCCATTCTGACTGAATGATTTGCGATCGCTCCAATAAATTACGGATAACTGCTTTTAATTCCTCCATTTCAAAGGGTTTGGGTAAATAGACATCACAACCAACTTGATACCCTTGAATACGCTCTGCTGTGGTATCACACTCGGTTAAGAAGACCACCGGAAGTAAGCGAAACTCAGGGAGTTGTCGCAGTTCTTTGACTAAGGTATAACCGTCTTTGTATGGCATCTTGATATCTGATACCAACAAATGGGGACGATAAGTTTGAACTAAGGAAAAGGCATCTTCTCCATTTTGGGCGGTTATCGCTGCATAACCGTGCATTTCTAAGTAGTCTTTAACGGCGACACGAATTCCAAGGTCGTCATCGGCGACTAGAATCAGTAATGGCATAAGTGAGGATTTTTGTCTCTACTTTAAGGATAGCATTTTTTCTATTCTCTTAATGTCGTAGCGAAGCATTATCCATAAGAAATTGAGCCTGGGAATTTTGATGTTATTAAGTAAGAACAGTTATCGCTGTTTGATGTTAATGATTTTCAGGAGTGGGAGACAGGGTAACTTGTCTTGAGAATCTAAGACCATAATGCCCAAGCATTTGGTCTTAGAGCTTCAATTAATCTTCAATGAAAGACGAAGCAAAGTAATTATGAATTTAATACCCAATGAACCAAAGTTCTCACCGGAAAACCAGTTGCGCCGGCATTATTAACCCCATTTTCTTTGTCTGCCCAAACTGGGCCGGCAATATCTAAATGGGCCCAGGGGGTTTCTTTAATAAACTGTTTTAAGAATAAAGCTGCAGTAATAGAACCCCCGGCTCGTGGTCCTGTATTTTTCATGTCTGCAATGGGAGACTTTAACCCTTCAAAATACTTCTCTTCCATTGGCATCACCCAAAACTTTTCTCCTGCTACTTCGGAGGCGGTTTTAATTTCTCCTGCCAGGGTTTCATCTGTACTCCACAACCCAGAAATATTATCCCCTAACGCTACAATACAAGCGCCGGTTAAGGTAGCTAAATCAACGATCGCATCAACTTTTAATGCTTCAGCGAACACTAACGCATCGGCTAAGGTTAAACGTCCCTCAGCATCGGTATTATTCACTTCAATGGTTTTGCCATTGGATGCGGTTAATATATCTCCGGGGTGCATTGCATGACCACTGATCATATTTTCTGTGGCTGCACAAACAAAATGAACTTCTACATCGGGTTTCAATTGACCAATGGCTTTGGCTGCGCCGAGGGTTGCTGCACCCCCTCCCATATCCATTTTCATGGTTTCGATACCACTGCCTGATCCTTTTATATTTAAACCGCCAGAATCAAAGGTTAAACTTTTGCCCACAATGGCTAGTTTCCGTTTCGGGTTTCCACTGGGTTTATAGGTGAGATGGATAAATTTCGGCGGTAAATCTGAGGCTTTGGCGACTCCTAAAAATGCCCCCATTCCTCGTTTTTCACATTCGTCTTTTTCTAAAATTTCAATGTCTAAACCGTAGTCTTTTGCCAAGTCTTGGGCAGTTTGGGCAAAGGTGACAGGATCGATAGAATTAGCCGGTGCGGCTACTAATTCCCGTGCTAAAATGACCCCAGAACACACCGTTTGAGCCTGATTAATGGCTTCGGTTTGATCTCCAACACCTAAAATCTCAACGGTTTCGAGTTTCTGGGGTTTGTCTTCGGGTTCGGACTTGAAGCGGTTATCTTCATGCAAGGATAGGATCATCCCTTCTGCGATCGCTGTACTACTGGCTTTCTTATCTTCATTCAGCACAGGAAAATGAATCCCTAGGGTTTTGACCTTCTCTTTTTTCCCTAATCTAGCCACACCAGCAGTTCCTAAACGCAGGGTGTCTAAGGTTAACTCGTCTTTTTTCCCTAAACCCACTATCATCAGTTTACGAATGGGACTGTTACCACCGATACGAGTAACTGCGCTACTGCCTGATTTTCCTTCAAATTCTGTTTCTTCGATTAATTCTGTTAGGGTTCCCCCAATTTTCTCATCTAATTGGCTTAAATCCCCTGTTAAGGTTGTTTCATTCTCAAACAATCCTAGGGCGATCGCATCTCCACTCCAGTCTAATAATGGGGTGTTTGTGCCACGAATATCCATATGTATTCCCAAGTGTCTCGTTATATTGTCCGTTCATTATTTTATCTTAGAACTTCATCGCAACTACGACTTTACTGAAATAGTGGGTTAGGATAGATTATTGTATTCCAATCATATTTTAAACAATAGCCGTCTAGCTTTCCCGAAATCTGTTTTTAAGCAGACAATTCAGGAATATAATGATCTTCATAATTTTCAATTAAGATTCCTATAACTTCCATTAGTGATGCTAAGGAATGTGATTCATCTTCCCCAACTATATCAATTAATTCATCTAAAATTGTCACTAATTTTTGATATTCTGTTTCAGTATGAGGGACAAACAAATTATCAGATAGTTTTGACCAAGCGGTGACAGTTTCATTTAATTTTCTCGTAATCATAGTTATTCTCTCCATTTATTTTTATTATATTCTTCATGGCTTAAAATGGCACGAATATAAACTTTTTTTCGATTATAGTGTATGGCGACAATTAATCTAACTTTATTGCCACCAATATTAAAAACAGTCAATTTCCCAACTTTATCAGCAGAAGAAAATATCTGCCTTAATTCGGCAAAGGATGAAAAAATTTTTTTTTGATGTTTTCATACCATCCAGACAGTGCAGTTTTTGTTTCAGGATATTTTTGAGCAAATTCGTTTAAACGTTTACGAGTTATAACGTGCATAATTTATGTGTCTAAACTCACTATAATTTTATTAACTTCTTGAATGTTTAACTCTAATTCTTCTGCAATCTCTTCTGCACTTAATCCTAACTTAACTAATCTAGGAATCATCTTGCGTTTTATTTTCTTTTCTATTGCTTCTTCTCTAATTTTCTCATCATTAATAATATCCTCATTCTCTTCAATATCAGGGTAAGGGTTAGAACAAAAATTTAATTTATTAATTTTAAAATTACCAACAAAATGAGAATTTTTAGCTTTTATTCTTTCAATGGTTGCACGAAAATTAGATTTATGAATGTTTTCCCCTAAAGTTTCAGATAGAAGTTGCCAAAATCATTGCTAGTAATGTCATTAGAAGTTATCTAACTATCTTATCAGAATTAATTGAAGGAAACGAGAGTTCTTCTTTTTCATTAAATGGTGTGTCAAATTATGACTTAGAGAATTTTAAAGAAGTATGAGGAAGCTCAGAAATTACTATTACTTTTACACCAAAATTAGTTACAGGTGCAACTAAAAAATTTTTTGCAAAAGATATTTATTTTGACTCTCCATCACCAGAATTTATCCGTCATTTAATTAGTGGTGGTGGTTGTGGTGGTTTTTAGTAGTGCAGTAGGGTGCATTAATGAAGTGTAATGCACCTTATTTAATATGATTAATTATTTAGATTCCCGTTCTTTAATATCAGCAAAAATATCATCAAGACTAATTTTGTCTAACCACTTATCACGCTCTTTAGTATAATCTCCTTTACCGTGATAATAAAGCTTTAAGAAACGAATAGCGTCAGCATATCCCAGGGCATCAACTAATGCTTTGAATCCCTTTTCATTTAATTCCATTGGAGTCATCATAATTATATTCCTCAATCGTTTGATTGTTCCGTTAACCAAGAAATAGGATTTTGTACAGGTACTTTTAATATAGCTTGATTAAGAATTGCTTTGTTCAATAATCTATCGTCTGTTGTTAAGAATACATCGACTATAGCTGATTCAGCATAAGCAAGATGCAAAGCATCAAAAGATTTAAACCCTAATGTTAGCAGGGTTTTTGTTCTTTCTTGAATTACTTCAGTGAGGGAAATTTTAGTCTTTACTAAGGTTAATAAATCCTGAACTTGTTGTTTTTTCTCCAGATCAGGAGTTTGCTCAATTGCTGAATCAAGAGCTATACTACCAATTAATAGCCACTTTTCTGTCTGAAAATAATTAATCATTGTTAAAATAGCTTCTGCTTCAAGACGGATTCTTAATTGTGACCAATCATCAAAAGGACGATTGAAACAACACACATCCATGTAAATTCTATATTTTTTTGTCATTTTTCTTGTGAAGTAAAGAATTCCACTTTACCCGATCAACCGCAACTGAAACTTAGAAATATCTGCTTTTTTATTAACTTTTGTTAAAAATCATTGCAAAAAGTTTCAGAATCTGGCTTGATAGTTAGATAAGGAACCTAAAAGCAACCTTAATCAGACTTGTTAATTAGTTTAAGTAAACAGTTAACTAAAAACTAAGAAAATGGGTGTAAAAACCTAAAATTTCTTAGACAAAAATTTTCATCAATTGAATTAGACTTTAACTAACTTTTTAGGAGATTAGAAACAATGCTAAAAAAATTATTCGGTGGTGGCAAGAAAAAAGAATTCTTCTTAGAATTAGACGAAACGGATAACGCTCCTGCCTCTGAACCTAAAGTAGAAACTCCTGCCCCTGAAGCAGTAGAAACCCCTAAACCTCAAGCAGAAGCGTCTCAACCTGAAGCGGCGGAAACAACTGAAAAACCAGCATCAGCTAAAAAGAAATCTAAAAAAACATCAGTTAAAAAAGCAGCGAAAAAAGAACAACCTAAAACTGAAATTGTTCCCACTTCTCCTGCTTTAAGTAATAGTCAAGTAGCCAAAAAAGAAGAACCAACAGAAGTAGAATTTGCTACTAAATTCTATATGATGCCCACCCCTCGCCGTCGTCCTGGTCCCAGTTTAAACAACTTCAAAAATATGGCCTCTCAAGTTAAAATGCGACGGGGTTAATTCCTTGATTTAAGTTTCGTTTTGGTTGTAGTCTAGAACTAAGTTCTAGACTATTTTTTATTAAAGAAGTAACAGTTGAATATTCTGTTTTTACACCCTAATTTTCCAGCACAATTTCGCCATTTAGCGATCGCTTTGGCTAAAAATCCCAAAAATAAGGTTGTCTTTGGCACAAAACGCAAAGAAGGCAACATTCCAGGGGTTTTTAAAGCTATCTATACCCCTTCTCGTCAAGCCCGTCCCCAAACCCATCATTATGTGAGAACCTTAGAAAATGCGGTACTACAAGGACAAGCGGTTTATCGTCTAGCCGATCAATTAAAACGAGAAAATTTTATCCCTGATGTGGTGTATGGTCATTCTGGATGGGGTCCAACCCTTTTTATTAAAGATATCTTTCCCAAAGCGGAATTATTATGTTTCTTTGAATGGTTTTATCACGCCCACGGAACCGATGCAGACTTTGACCCCAAAGAACCCTTAACCGCCGATGATGAAGCCCGTATTCGTATCAAGAATACACCTATACTAACGGATTTGTATAGTTGCGATCGCGGTTTATCTCCTACGCAGTGGCAAAAGCAACAATTTCCCTCAGAATTTCACTCTAAGATTACGGTACGTCACGATGGAGTCGATACTAACTATTTTCAACCCAAACCAGGGGCAAAATTGGTCTTAGAAGATAAGAAACTGGACTTATCAGAAGTGGATGAAATTGTTACTTATGTCGCTAGGGGAATGGAACCTTATCGGGGGTTTCCTCAGTTTATGGAAGCGGTTTCAATTTTACTTAAAAAACGGCCTCATTGTCATGTGGTTATTGTAGGAGATGATAGGGTAGCTTATGGGCGATCTCTATCGGATGGGAAAACCTATAAACAGTTAATGTTAGAAACTTATGATTATGATTTATCTCGCTTACATTTCACGGGATCATTACCCTATTCTCAATATTTGCAAGTGATACAAGCGTCATCGGTTCATGTTTATTTAACTCGTCCTTTTGTTCTGTCTTGGTCGATGTTAGAAGTGATGTCTACCGGGGGTTTAGTTTTAGGGTCAAAAACGCCTCCAGTCGAGGAAGTTATAGAAGATGGTGTTAATGGTTTATTGGTGGATTTCTTTGCTATTGATAGGATAGTAGAAAGAATAGAAGAAGTGTTAAATTCTCCTGATAAAATGGCTGATTTAAGAGTTAAAGCGAGAGCAACGATTCAAGATAAATATGATTTATCTAAGTTATTATCTGAACATATTAAATGGATATGGAATTAGAGAAGTTAACGTTAGGTTAAAAACCGTAAGAATACTGTTTTTTAATAATAAAAATTTGTAGATAATTAATGAAAAATAATATAGGCATTTACTAAATAGTAAAGATATCATGAATTTAGGAGCATCTGCTTACTTTTCTAAACCTTATACCGAACAAACATTATTAGACACTTTAGCAAAATTATTAATGAGCGATCCAATATAAGGTTAATAGTTTATTGAATGTATTATCAACAAGATATTTAACATTATTGAGAAGATTTTGGAGCAATGGAGAGTCTTGCCGTAAATTTCACTCCGAATTCCATCCCTAATTCTAATTCTGCTGTCCAATCAAGATTTTTTTTCGTACAAGCTTGATTAAACTCTTCATATACTTTATCAATTAATTCACCAATATCTTCAATTACTTTTTCCTTATTAAGGAAGATAGGAGCTACGATTACAGCGTTTTCATTATTGTCACTTTGTGGTTTTTCAGAATCATTAGAATTCTGCTGAATAATAGTAACTTTAGGTTCAAGGGAAACAATTTTTAGTTTTTTCTGAGATTGAGAAGAGTCTGTCATTTTGTTAGTTTATTTTGTATTTATTGTAAGGGGACAAACCTTTTTTTCATTTCTAAACGTTTTTCTGGATAATCAAGGGTGATTCTCATTTGGTTGAGGATATTAGCACCTAAAATACCTGATATATTATATTGACGAAATTGAGGTATTAATTGTCCTATATGTATGGTTGATTGTCCAAAAGTGATGTCTCCAATACATAGTTCATCTACTTCACCTGGTATTAAGGATGTTTGTCCACCTGCACCACTAGCTTGAGTGAATTTCTCAGGATTATTGATTGTTATTAATTCTGCGTCGTCAGAATCAAGAGTGGTAATTTCAGAGCCTGTATCCAGTAACATATTATAGCTGATAGATATACCATTGGTACTAAATTTTATAGGAATTACCCATAATGATCGCTCTTGAAAAATACGTTTCCCTGGAAAGTTAAAAGTATTTGCATCAAAGCTCTTTTCGGCAATGATAATCATTAAAAATATACAGATTGATTGCTACTTTATGTTTCTCTGAATCTATGCGGCGTTATGAGTAATAGGATCAGTATGAAACCAATATACGTCCCGATTTTCTCCTTTGCTTCTTTTAATTAACGTTTTAGCTTCTTGCAATACTTCTTTTTTACTGTCAGAGTGAACAATAACTTCTCCTTCTTTTGGAAAACCAGAATCATCCTTGCCAGTAATTTCCATCAGCACCCATTGATCAGGATATTCAGCTGATACCTCTGCAATATCCATTATTTTTTCTTTGGTGTAAGAATCAGTCATTGTTTTCACCATTACAAATTATTGACAATACACGAACTCAATGGCGATAATACACCACCCCTGAGTCTATGATCAATCTTCCATGACTGAGTTAGTGGGGAATTTTTTACTGATTTACTGACTGACTTAAGTAAAATGATGACTGACTTAGGGTAAGATAGAGTCGAGATCCTATTTCCGAGGGGGTTAATTTGCTCCTATGTCTTCAAGATCCCTTAAAGTATCCGTTCAACAGATTCCAAGAGTCAAAAGCGCTCTAAAACGCAATAGTTTCAAGAGTCAACAAGCTTTTGCGACAGAATTAGGAGTTTCTCGTGATACAGTAAGAAAATTTTTAAATGGATATAATATTGATCGTAATTATTTCATCGATTTTTGCGATATTTTAGGATTAAACTGGCAAGAAATTACAGATAAATCTAAAGAAATAGACAATCCTGCAGATTTTGTTGGCAGAGAAAAAGCATTAATTGACCTAGCTACTTTAACGCAAAATCATAAATTAATTCTAATTCATGGTGCAGGAGGTATTGGTAAAACTGAATTGGCTAAACAATACTTAAAAACCCAGGGGTTTGAGTTTATAATTGAATTATTGATGGCAAAAGAGACACAAAATATTTCATCAATTGATGGAGTGGTGGAGGAATGGATTAAACAATACTTTAACAAAGAAACTAACCAAGACTTTTCTATTAATTTAGATCGACTAAAAAGACTGCTAAAAGAACATTATATCGGTATTTTGATTGATAACTTAGAGCCGGCATTAGAAAAGGGTAAATTCATTAAAGAGCATCGCAATTATCTTGAGTTACTAAGAGTTTTGGCTAATCCTGATCTTCAATCGCTTACATTAGTCACAAGTCGAGAAAAGTTAGTCGAATCAGCAATTAACTTAGGTTATTATTCTTTAGACGGATTAACAGAAGATGCTTGGAAAAATTATTTTATTTCTCATCAAATTGACATTGAATGTAATAGTTTAAAAGCAATGAGGGATGCTTATGGCGGTAATGCTAAAGCAATGAGAATTCTTTTAGGAGCTATCAAAGAAGACTATGATAATAATCTTAGTAAATATTGGCAAGAAAATCAGAAAGATTTATTAATAAAATTAGAATTAAAAGATTTAGTAACAACTGAGTTTGAAGGCTTAAAAAAAGAAGATATTGATGCTTATAACTTATTATGTAGATTAGGATGTTATCGTTATCAAGAAATTTCAAAAGTTCCGATAGAAGGATTATTCTGTTTATTATGGGATGTGGATAAAATACAACAAGGGCGAGTTATTGAACGATTAAAAAATCGCGCTTTACTTGAACATGAAAGTGGAAAATATTGGTTACACTCAGTGATTAAACAAGAGGCAAGAGAAAGACTTGAAAATACTGAAAATTGGGAAAAAGCTAACTATGAAGCTGGTAAATTTTGGACAAAAAGTGTTGAGACAGTAGAAACTTTAGAGGATGCTTTATATGCTTTAGAAGCTTGTTATCATTATCTAAATATTGAGGACTATGAACAAGCAGGTAAAGTAATTGCACAAGAAAGAAACAATAAATGGGAAAAAAACGAACCTCTTGGGGCATCTTTTTATAGGTTAGGTGTTTTTAAACCAATTATTAAGTTAATTGATAAAATCATTGAAAATTACAATAAAAATACAATTTGTCTAGCCACACTTTATAATCTTAAAGGCCATTTTTTCTGGTCTGTTGGTAAACCAAGAGAAGCAATTTTATTACATGAAAAATCAAGTAAAATTGGAAAAAATATATTTGAGGCTCGTGCTAATTTTAACATTGGCTTATGTTTATTAGACTTAGGAGAGATAGAACAAGCAGAGTACAAATTTAACCAAGTTTGTGAAATAGCATCTAACAATGAAGAGGATAATTATTTATTAGTAGAATCATATTTTTGTCTAGCATTTATTAAATCTTATTTTGATGATGCAGAAAATGCTAAAAAATTTTTAAAAAAATTTGATGGAAATCAAGAAAAACTTTCTCAAATTTATTGGACTCAAGGATATAGTTATATTTTCATCGCCTTAACTTATAAAAATTTAGGACAAATTAAATCGGCGAGAGACTACTATCAAGAGGCATTAGATTTTGCAAAGGAATCTAATTATCCCCAAGTTGAAGCAAAGGCATTAATAGGATTAGGTGAAATTTATAGAATAGAAGAAGATTATGACAAAGCTATTCAAGTGCAACAAAGATCCATTGATATTTTATCTAAAATTGATGCTAAATGCGATCTTGCAGAAGCTTATTATCAAATTGCTTTAACTTATCAAGATATGGAAAAGATCAAACAAGAATATAAAGATAGAAGTAGGTATAATTTTGATCAATCAATTGATTTATTTAAAACCATTAAAGCTCCTAAACAAATACAAAAAATTACTAATTTGAGAAAAAACCAATCTTGTTTAAAATCATCTGTTGATAAGAAGCAGATAAAGAACCTGTTTCATACGCCAATTTAAAAGTGTCAGTTAACTTAAATTCAAGGGTAGCTAATTGATTTTTATCCTTTAAATCAAACCCTTTTAGTTTTAAAGTGTTATCTATAAACTGCCATTCTCCTTGCCAAGTAATATCCTCAATACTCTTTTTATCTTGATAAATACGATGTCTTGCTAAAAAACTACCATCAGGACGAAACTGATAACCATAATAAACAGTTAATTCCTCAGATTCATGAAAACCACGCCAAAGGCCAATAATAAAATTACCGTGATCAATAATATTAGAAGAATCATCAGAATCAATATTATTTTTGACCGCTTGTTGACTCCCCAACAGTGAATCAGCAAAGCGTATTGTCGGGTTACTACTTAAATATTCTATTTGTTTAGTGTTCCCTATTCCCTGTTCCCTATTCTTATCGATAGACTCACTTGTGATATCCGCAGGAAAAAGCAAAAAATTCAAGCAACAATAACAAAACAAATAAAAATAATTGATCATTTGTCAGTCAATATCGTTAATAATAGATACTATAAGGCAACAAAGGCCATGCTATCAGAGGAATTATGACACGACTATGCAAAGGCGTTGAAGTAGAAATGTACACAGGGACATCCCAAGGTGACATTATAGGATTATCCGATCGCATTACTAAGGATCTTAATGGGTTTGTGAGAGAACCGGATAGTCGTAATGTTGAATACACTACCGCCCCTTTATGCTGTTATGATCGCCTCCTATGTGCCTTAGTTCGTCCTAGGCAGGGTTTAAGAGAATATTTACAAAAAATCGGCAATTACACCATCATTCCCGGTAGTACCCTCTCTTTAGGGGATAGTAGCCAGTTTTATCGCTCTGATCCCATTAATCCTTATCATAGCTACATTGAAGACACATACGGAACTGATGTAGTCACCGCTAGTATTCATATTAATATCGGCATTAATGACCCAGAATTATTAATGCAAGCTTGTCGTTTAGTCCGAGTTGAAGCTCCTCTCTATCTAGCTTTAAGTGCCTCTTCTCCTTTCTTAGATGGACGAGTAACCGGTTCTCACTCCACTCGTTGGCAGATGTTCCCTCAAACCCCTCAACAAGTCCCTTTCTTCGAGAGTCATCGTCATTTCATTCAGTGGACAGAAGAACAGTTACAAATCAAAACCATGCAAAATGTCCGCCATCTATGGACATCAGTCCGCCCTAATGGTCATAATCGGCCTTATAATCTAAATCGCTTAGAATTGCGAATTTGTGATTTAATTGTTGACCCCATTTCTTTATTGTCTGTTATTGCCCTATTAGAAGCTCGTATCTTACAATTAATGGACGATCCTACTCTTGATCCCCTCAGTGATAGTCAACTCTCCCCTGATGCTTTACTCGATATTACCCATCACAATGAAACCGAAGCAGCCAAACACAGTTTAGAGGCACAACTGTATCATTGGCGAGATGGTCGTAAAATTGAAGCAACTACTTGGATCGAACAAATGTATCAATCAGTGAGTCCCATAGCAAAAAAGAATGGATTTAGTTGTTTTCTCTCCCCAGTGAAAAAGATTTTACGTAATGGGAACTTAGCGCAACAATGGTTAAAGAAATATCAGCTTTCTCAAGATATTCCCTCAATTATAACCGCAGAAATCCAAACCGTAGCCCAACAAGAAAAAATGTTAGAAGATAAACTCTGTGATGCTCTGTTAGTTGCTTAAAAAGAAATTCAATTTTGCCAATTATATCGATAAATCTTTTCAATCAAGATAGAAAGATTGTTAAATAAATTTAATTCTTTTGACAGAGTATTTTATCTATAAAAAAAAGCTATCAATCATTATGCCCAGAGTCGTTTTAGTTAATCCTCAAATTCCTCCAAATACAGGGAATATCGCCAGAACTTGTGCCGCTACCAATACAGAACTTCATCTGGTGGGGCCGTTAGGCTTTGAATTGAGCGATCGCTATCTCAAACGAGCCGGACTCGATTATTGGCCCCATGTCAACCTTCATTATCATTTAGATTTAGCCCAATTTCGAGCTTATCATCAACAACAACAAGGGCGGTTATTAGGATTTAGTGTCAGAGGAAAATCCTGTTACGGAGATTGTCAGTTTCAAGAGGATGACTGGTTAGTGTTTGGCAGCGAAAGTGAAGGACTTCCCTTAACTTTTCAAGAGCAATGCGATCAAATGCTTTATATTCCCATGCCTCACCCGAAAGTCAGAAGCCTAAACCTATCTGTCAGTGTAGCCGTTGGCTTGTTTGAAGCCTTAAGACAGTTAGATCAATTACATTAAACAATACAGAAGTAAATAAATTGATCATATTTTTAATAAGAAATTTCTATCATTCCTTTTTTCAATTAAACATAAAAACAAACAATAATCGTTAAAAAGTCGAAAAGCCCTAACATCAAGACATTAAGCAGAAACAATTACCTCCAATGAAACCTTTTTAACATCTGGAGCGTCAACCAACTCGCGTCTTGCAACAATCATTAAACATAGATGAAGAATTGCTGAGTAGATTACAATCAATTCACGCTTGTTTAAAATAAGCAAAACAAGTTAATTTCTCATAACATACTGACTAGGTATATTGACTTAATTGGCAATCTGAATTAAAACTAAACTTTGATAGGTTTACTCAGTCAAAAATCATCCCTAAAGACTCTTTATGGTCTCAATCGCTCGTTCACACAGTAGGAGGTTGTCCTTGAAAGGTAAATTCAACGAAATAACAGCAATGTCTTCTTGTCTGGCAGACTATACCCAAACCAAGGGAGCAGCTTCTTCGGAAGACTCTCAAAACAAACTGCCCTCAAGTGAAAAAAATCGCGTTCGTCGTTCAGCGGCCATGATCGGCTTAGCCATCTCTATGGGCGCAACCGGAATGTTATTGAGTCAAGACAAAGCAGCAATGGCAGCTAACGCTGTGACGGCGAATACAGCTATTCCGAGTCTTCCCAATATTTCTGATGCTGGCACTAGAGATAGTCAACTCGCTCCTCTGGCCTTTAAACACAAGGTAGAGGCCGGAGAAACCATTGCTCAACTGGCACAAGACTATCAAGTGAGACCAGAAGCGATCGCTTCTATTAACAATCTGACCCTCACGGCCAAATTAGAGCCAGGGAAAACCATCAAAATTCCCTCCCCTAAAGACTCAGTTGACAAAATTACCCCAAAAAGCTCCACAGATAGCAAACCAAACAGTAAAAACGTTGGCACAAAATCAGTTAATACGTCTCTCGATCACCTCAGAGAAACCCGTCAGCGTCTCCAAGATAGTTTAGCCGAACTGAAAACCGAAGAAGCTAAAGTTAGCGCACAAGGAGAAGCTATAGCTGATGTTAGTCAACCCCTAAACCAGCCATCCGAACAATCAACAATGGTTGATGTGGAAAAAGTCAAAGTGGCTCAAGCTATTGAAATTCCTGTATTTAATGCTGAAGATAAACAGGAGTCAGTGGCTCAAAAAGAAGAAAAAGAAAAATTTGCCTCTCTTACAGGGTCAATTTTAGAGAAAGATGAGCAATCAGAGATTCCTGTGGTTCCCTCTCTCGAACTAAAAACCACCGCTAGAATTGAATCCGATCAACCCATTCCCCTCAATGTTATTCCCGCAGAAGAGGACAAGCAAACTTCAGAAAGTCCTCAATCGATTAATTTAAACCGCCCCGAACAAACTTCTTTTATCCCACCAAAACGGCCAACTGTTCCGAAACCAACCATTAAAGCAACAGAAAAAAGCTATCGGGTTCGTCCAGGGGATACCCTCAATAGTATTGCTCGTAATCATGGCATTTCAACCCAACAATTAATCCGCGCTAACGGTATTACCAACGCCAATTTAATTCGGGTCAATCAAACCTTGATGATTCCTCAAACCAATACCGTCGCTAAAGCTCAATCCACTCAAAGAGGCACCTTGCCCTCTGTGTTTGATGAATTTCAGTCAAATAGTCAATCCTCTAGAAGTTTAATTTCTAGCCGTGAGACTGAAACCATTGATATCCAAATTTCATCGGCTCAACAATCTCATACCGATAAGTTAAAGGCGGATATCGTCACCTTGCAACAAGACTATGGACAACGAGAATCAGACATTTCTCTTGATCAACCCCGTTCTCGTTCATCTAATAAAACAGTGGTTGGAGAAGCCTTAAATTCTGAATGGGCAAGCGATCGCCAAGGAATTACCTCCCCTCAACAGGCGATCGAAGAACGATTAAACAGCAGAAAACCTGAATTAATTAGTGCTGCCCCTAGCAACCCAGCTAGTTACAACGACGCATTTGAAATTCCTGTCGGAACCGCTGTAGGCCCGGAACTCCCCGGTATCTCCAACCCCGATGATTTTCTTCCCGATGCTCCCATGAAGTTTACCGGTCATATTTGGCCGAGTAAAGGTGTTCTTACTTCTGGGTTTGGTCGTCGTTGGGGAAGAATGCACAAAGGGATTGATATTGCAGCCCCTGTGGGAACGCCTATTGTGGCTTCAGCCCCTGGTGAAGTTATTACCGCAGGCTGGAATTCTGGTGGCTATGGTAATTTAGTTAAAGTTCGTCATCCTGATGGCAGTATTACCTTATACGCTCACAATAGCCGTATTTTAGTGCGTCGTGGCCAAAAAGTAGAACAAGGTCAGCAAATTGCCGAAATGGGTAGCACCGGTTTCAGCACTGGTCCCCACCTTCACTACGAAATCCATCCCAGTGGTAGAGGCGCACAAAACCCCATGGCCTTTTTACCTAAGAATCGCTAAAAGATAATTTTGTGAATTCGAGCGATGGGATAAATTAGATCAGGGAAGAACAAACTTCTCTGATTTTTTTTGTGATTAATGTGGACATTTACTCGTTTTTTGGTTATGATAGCAAAGGTGCGAAAATAACGGCTCGGTAGCTCAGTTGGTTAGAGCAGGGGACTCATAAGCCCAAGGTCGGCAGTTCAAATCTGCCCCGAGCCATTTGTACATTAACACATTAGGCTCTTTATGGATTCAAGGGATCTGATGCAGAGGGATACCTTAAAAAGGTACAGTATTATTAGAAAAAAATATTACCAAAATCATTACAAATATATCAAATTAATTAATCAGTTCACTAAAAAAACTGTCACTATTCCCCTTCAAAACTTAGCATTAAACCCCTAACATGGGAACAATTACCCCATTATTAGCTAGTCTATAGGGTAAAACCATTACTAATATTAATGCTATGACAAACATTTCTGAATATACTAACTTAACCGCCTTACCCGATGTATGGGCGATCGCCGCTAAAAAATTCTCTGATATCCTCGCACTTCACGACCCCCATAGCAAACCAGAAGTCAAACTCACTTTTGCTCAGTTATACCAACAAATCAAACAATTTGCCTCTGGATTGCAAGCGTTAGGAGTCACCCCAGATGATAAAATTAGCTTGATTGCTGATAACAGTCCTCGTTGGTTCATAGCCGATCAAGGATCAATGTTAGCTGGTGCAGCTAATGCAGTGCGATCGGCACAAGCAGATAAAAACGAAATAGCCTATATTCTAAGAGATAGTGATAGTAGTACCCTGATCGTAGAAAATCAGAAAACTTTAGATAAAATACGCTCTTTTTGTGACGAAATCCCCTTACAACTCATCATCCTACTCAGTGATGAAATCCCCAAAACAGACGATTCCATCAAAACCTTAAACTATAGTCAACTGATGGAAGAAGGGGCAAAACATAACCTAAACCCTATCACCAAAGAGGATGATGACTTAGCTACCTTAATTTATACATCAGGAACCACCGGACAACCTAAAGGTGCAATGTTATCTCATGGTAATCTATTGCACCAAGTTAAGAATTTAGATGCAGTCATCCAACCCAAACCAGGGGATAAAGTTCTCAGTATTTTACCCTCTTGGCACGCTTACGAACGGAGTGGAGAATATTTCCTACTCTCTCAAGGATGCACCCTCATTTATACTAATATCCGCAACTTTAAGACCGATCTCAAGAAGTTTAAACCCCATCACATGGTAGGGGTTCCCCGTCTTTGGGACTCCCTTTATGAAGGAATACAGAAACAATTCAGAGAACAAAGTCCTACCCAACAAAAAATAGTCCAGTTTTTCTTCAATATTTCTCAAACTTTTATCCTTTCAAGACGCATTGCTAATAATATGAGCTTAGAACACTTCGATGCGTCGGCAACAGAAAGGCTCATAGCACGACTAAAAGCCTCCTTATTAGCTCCTTTACACAATTTAGGGGATAAATTAGTATACAAGAAAATTCGAGAGGGTTTAGGGGGTAATTTTGAAACCCTAGTCAGTGGTGGCGGTTCTCTCGCTAAACATTTAGACGAGTTCTACGAGATCATCAACGTTCCTGTGTTAGTGGGTTACGGACTCACTGAAACCGCGCCCGTCACCAATGCACGCACCCATAGTCATAACCTACGGGGTTCCTCTGGTCAACCTATTCCCAAAACCGAGATCAAGATCGTTGATCTTGATACCGGTGAACCCCTTTCCCAGGGCAAAAAAGGGGTTGTTCTTATACGCGGCCCCCAAGTGATGCAAGGATATTATAAAAAACCCGAAGCAACGGCCAAAGCGATCAATTCCGAAGGATGGTTTAATAGTGGGGACTTAGGATGGATCACCCCCATGAATGATCTGGTGATTAGCGGACGGGCCAAAGATACCATCGTTTTAAGTAATGGCGAAAATATCGAACCCCAACCTATCGAAGATGCTTGTGTCAGAAGTCCTTACATTGACCAAATGATGTTAGTGGGACAAGATCAAAAAGCTTTAGGCGCTTTAATTGTACCCAACTTAGACGCATTGCAAACATGGAACAAAAATCAACAACTTAACCTGACGTTTCCCTCTGAAGATGCCAACAGAGAAGCGATCGTTAATAGCGATCTTTATGGGAAACCCGTTCAAGATTTATTTAAACAAGAACTGAACCGAGAAGTCAAAAACCGCCCCGGATACCGCCCAGATGACCAAATTAAAGCCTTTGAATTGATCCTAGAACCTTTTTCCGTCGACAACGGTATGATGACCCAAACCCTAAAATTAAAACGGCCTGTGGTCACAGAACGATATCAGGGTATGATCGACGGGATGTTTGAATCTTAATCATTGAAAAAATTAGTCAACGGAGAAAATATTCATGGAAGACGCAAACACCAGTTTGTTATTGAAACGGCCAGTCAATTTAAAAGTGATCGTTACCACTCGCTGGAAAGAAGAAATGCAGCAACAACTGCAAGCACAAATTAGCCAGCTTGACAACCAAATGCAACAAATTGAAATGCAAGGACAAAGAGCAATTTCTGAGATCCAAAAACAAAGTGTTTCTCCTCCGGGTGAACAAACAACCCAACAAATTGATAATATTCAATTACAGGTTAATCAGAAAAAAAGTGAATTTTTAGAAAGAAAAAATCAATTCTTACAACAAATGCAACAAGTGCAAGTAGTTGAACTTGAACAAGAAGTAGTGCAAGGACAAATGGAAAGCTTTTTCCGCGTCGAAAAAGGAGACAATTTAGTGAAAAAATTAAATGTAGAAATTGTCATTCGTGACGGCGTAATTGAAGAAATACGCGGAGAAATCTAATTAACATGGCCACGTTGCTTGAAGCGCGTGGCTATTTTTTTTCAATATTTTTAGTCTTTCTAAATTATAATTCATAATAATTCCTAAGATAAAAGTTAAACTATCATTTAGTATCTTAAATACCTTTTTTATAGTGTGATTATTGGGATTGAAAAGTAGACATTAACCAGCGAGTGATGCTACTGTCATCCTCAGTTTGAGAACGCTTTAAAGCTTCTTCTACTAAATCAATGGATAACCCTGATAACACTTGAGATTCTCGAATTTGATAGCTTCCTTGATTTTCCATCGTAAATGCAATAATTTGACTTTCTGCAACGTTAATAACCCAATATTCTTTGATTCCTAATTGTTCGTATAATAGACGTTTTTTGCCTATATCATCTAGGTAAGAAGATGAACCAATTTCTATGATGAGGGTAGGAGGCGAAATTTCATCTAGATTAATCGGAGAGTTATTACGAGGAAGGTTAGA
This sequence comes from unicellular cyanobacterium SU3, assembly GCA_002172675.1. GTDB lineage: Bacteria > Cyanobacteriota > Cyanobacteriia > Cyanobacteriales > Microcystaceae > Crocosphaera. The sequence goes on along the minus strand of NETF01000109.1, from coordinate 18,445 downwards.
ACGGTTTTTTCCGATATAATAACTGATGTCGGGTTGCACTTCTCTAATACCTGTTTTTCTTAAACTAACATTAGTTAATCCTTCTAAAGAAATATTTTTAAAAGCAGCATAGAGAATGATAACAGTAGGAATAATATTATTATCTTTAGCGTGTGCAATTCCAATGGGTGACATTTCGATTTTCATCCATCCTTGATCATAGTAAAAGGTTGCGTTTTCATAGTTGAAATGTCGAGTTAATTTAAGATAATCTTCCCAAGTTTTTTTTATCCAAGTATCCATTAATATAGAGTTTAAAGTAGATTGTTTCATAGTTATCGGTTATTATTTAAGATAATAAATCAATTGATAAACCAGAAGGTTCCATTATTTTCGATATTTACCAGCCAATCTATTATAACTTTATCAAGGCTGAAGCCTTGACTACGGACTGCTAAGTTTCATTTCCTAACTGTAAAGTCCATAACCTCACCACTCCATCATTATCCCCAGAGACTAAAAAAGAACCGTCTCCAGTAAAAGCAATACTATTAATATCATGGGTATGACCTTGAATTAATTGAGTTAATTCTCCTGACATAAGATCCCAAATAGCAATCATTTTATCTTTTCCCCCAGAGACTAAATAACGACCGTCTAAACTAAATGCTACACATTTCACATAATTGGTATGACCTTGAAATTTATGAATTTCTTTACCAGAAATAACGTGCCAAACTCTAACCGTTTTATCCCGACTCACCGAAGCAATAAATTGACCATCGGGACTAAAAACCACACCATCAACGCTATATTTATGACCTTCTAATTGTTGAACTTGTTGACCAGATGAAACTTCCCATATTTTAATCGTTTTATCGTTACTAGAACTCGCAATTAATTGACTATCGGGACTAAAAGCAATCCCTTCGATATCTTCTAAATGGCCTTGTAAAATACGAGTGGGTTTATTACCTTTGAAATGATGCCAATTATTAGTAATTTCCCACAGACAAACAATTTTATCCCAACTTCCCGACGCAACCCATTGACCGTTGGAACTCACTGCAACACTGCTGACCCAGTTTTGATGACCTTGTAAAATACGTTTACATTTTCCTGTATGAATATCCCAAACTCTTAGGGTTCCATCCCAACTACCGGAGACAAGATATTGACTATCAGGACAAAAAACGACACTAGAAACCGCGCTTTCATGACCTTTAAGACAATTAACTTCTCGTTGTTCAATGATATCCCAAAGGCGCACATTCGAGTCATTATATCCGATCGCTACCCAACGACCATCTGTACTACCGGCCACACTATACACCCAATTAGTGTGTTGTTTAAGTTGTTTGATCGCTTTTTCAGTTTCTCGGTCCCAGAGACGAATGGTATTGTCCGATGCGGCTGAGATCAAATAACGATCATCGGGACAAAAGGCGATCGCTTGAATACTGTTACAATGGCCTTGTAATTGTTGAATTTGTTGCCGTTGTGCAATAGACCAAATACGAATGGTTTTATCGTTAATTGTCGATGCAGAGGCTAAATAATCGGCTTTTTTGTCAACACTTAATGCCGTTACCCAGTCCTGATGACCTTCTAATACTTGTTGAAATTTGCCTGAGGTCACATCCCATAAACGAATGGTTTTATCTCGTCCTCCTGATGCTAAAAGTTTACTATCTGAGCTAAAAATTAGGCTTTCTATTGCCATTTCATGACCTTCTAAACATCGCCATTCTTGTCCAGATATGGCTCCCCAAATTCTCACGATTCCGATATGGGAACCTGAAGCAATAAATTGATTATCTTCGCTAAACGCAACAGCAGTTATGCGTCCCATGGGTTCAGATAATTCATGACGTTTTCTTCCTGTTTTAATTTCCCAGATAATTAAGGTTTCATCCAGACTACCTGAAAGTAATAATGATCCGTCTTTATTAAATGCTAAATCAGTAATTTTTTTTGAATGACCTTGTAATTGTCTTAAAAATTTTCCTTCAGTTAAATCCCATAAATAGATGTTTTGTTGCCAAACTAAGGCTAATATTTTTTTATTTTCGCTGATGGCTCCCGAGGAAGTCGGGCAGTCAATTTGCCAATGAGCAATATGGGTATTAAAGTCTAATAAAGATGCGCCTCCTGCTTCTAAAACTAAGACTTGATTTTGATTAATGGGAATGGCTTTTTTAATACAACCTCGACCCAATTTATGAACCATTCCTTGTTGTTGTAATAAAGGTAATATAAATTTTCCTTGTAAATTTTCAACACTTTTTTGATCAATTCTAATAGTATTTTCTGGTTTCTGCTTTCGTTGTTCCCACCATTGAGCTACGGTGGAACTGCGATCGCTTCGTTGAATTCTTAACGCATCAACGATTAACATATCCCAAGGATAGTCTAACCCTTGAGGTTGCCAAGTATCGGTTTCTAAAACACGGGTCATTGCTGGAGGTGGTAATTGTCCTGTTAATAGTTCATGGAGAATCATTCCTACTTCAAATAGATCACTTTGGGGTCCGACTTCTCCTCCTGAAATAATTTCTGGGGCTGCATAACATTCGGTAAAAGAACGAGTCCTTTTTCGTTTAGCATCACTGGCTAATGTGGCTGATCCAAAATCAATTAAAATTAACTGATCTTTAGGGGTCAAGATCATATTTTCTGGTTTAAGATCCAGATGATAAATTCCTGCTTCGTGAATAGTAGTTAAAGCATTAACTAATTGTTCAATTAACTTTTCTATCCTATCAGGGGATAATTTTTTATTAGGCTGATTTTCCAATTCTTGTAATAACGTTCTCCCCTGTACCAGGTCCATAACAATGTAAGCGGTATCTCTTTCTTCAAATAAATCTTTAACTTTGACGATGTTGGGATGGTTTAACTTGGCTAGTATTTGTCCTTCTTCTAAAAAACGATATAAACTTCTTTTGTATACGTCTTGATGTTTAGCAGGGATAATTAATAGTTTGGTTTCAATATTTCGGGAGACGTAGTCGACGGGATAAAATTCTTTGACGGCGACAGGATTCTTTAATGCGGTATGATGGGCGCGATAGGTAATGCCAAAACTGCCTTTTCCCATAGCATCGTCTAAACAGTATGTATGCGATCGCAGTTGGGTTCCTTGGGGTAACACTTCTTGTAACAAAGAAAGGACTTGCGCCCCACAATGGGGACAAAGTTGGGTAGTTTCGGGAAGGTTATCTAGGTGGCAATTTAAACAGCGCATTTATATCCGTTATTTATCCTATCTAAATTGATTTAATATTCTTTATTTATCCTATCTTTATTTGGGTACCCTTAAAATCAAGAAAACCCACGGGTTAGAGTCCGTGGGCTAGTTTTAACCGTAAAAAATCTGAAAGATAAATCATACAAGTGGGGGAAGTAACCTGACAAAAATCAAGGGTAAGATTCTCTTAGGGCATAGTAGCAATTGTCTGTATCTGTTGAGTGTTTTTGGAGAATTCCCCATGAAATCGATTTCTATATTTGCAATGTTGACCCTTAGTGTCGTAATCACTTCTTCAATGGGGACAAAAACCGTTAACGCTCAAATTATCGAACTGGGTGATGATGTTCGCGTCGATTTTTCTAATGAACGTCGTCGCCGTAGCCGAACGAATGTGAGAGTTTATGGTGATAATGGTCGCTTGACGGTAGGGGTTGAAGAACAAAGAAGACCTCAAACCAGAATTCGTATTAATGATAGAAATGGCTCTCCTTCTCTTGATATTCGTCAAGAACGACCCGCCCCCGAAGAAAGAGTAAGGGTGTCTTTTCCTTTTTAGTTAGCCGTAGCTACGACATTCTTTAACTAAACCATCAAATCCTTCCCAGATTTGTTCGTTTGATGCTTGAATCATACCGAACATAAATGAGGTTTTTTCCTTGATTTCTAAGGTTAATAATTCTTCGGATGGTTCAAATTTATAGTCTAAGGTGGCTGCAACGGTACCATCAGAAATCATAGGTTGATTCCTAACTTTTAACTCAACTTTACCTTGATTTTCGCCTTGGTAATCAGCCCAACCTTGTTCTGAACCGTTAGAACTGGGGGGTCTTATACATTCGTTGAATTGTTTGAGATTAATATTCTCATATTTTTTCAACGGTGCATTTGATGCGGAGGAACTTAGAGTCATACCTAAGAAAAAAGTAGCAGTTGTTACATAAGCCAATAAGTTATATGGCTTTCTTATGGATACATTCATGATAGTTTTTAATGGAGTAAGGTTATATGTGTGTAATGATAACGACAATACTTGAAAATGGAATCATAAACAAGAAAAATTTAAAGAACGCTTAATCTTTTTTGACGTTAAAGAAATATGAATGGTTTAGAAAATTGGAGAAATTAGAAAAATTCTCCCATATTTTCCCGTTATCAAACTAAATTTTTATGTAAAGAAGCGATCGCATTACAGTGAGATTCTTACTTCAATACTCCTAAAATAATCTTAAATTGTTAATTAATATACCAATTTACACAATATACTATTTTACAGTACACTTGAATTAAATAAAAAATCAAAATGTTACCAGAGCATTATCGTAATCTTTCCATTATCTCCTTGTTAATGTCTTGTTTTTTTATTTTTCTTGCCTACTCATTATTATTCCAAGAAAAGAAAAATATAAACTATTTTTTGAAATATTTACTCCTCACGCCCAGAAATTAATATCTAATTAATAGTTTTTCTAAGAATATAGCGTTATGCTGATTCTGGGTTTATTTTCCTAAACTAGATATAACCTAACTTTAAAGAAAAGGAATAATCCTGAACTCCCAACTCCTCTAGATATGATGTTTAATTTTGCCCAACCTTTTTATCCCCTTGTCCTAGCAGTAGCAAAAAATAACCCAGAAAATGCCCATCAGCAACTCTTAAAAACCCTTCACCGTCTGGATGAAAATCGCCACACTGTATGGGGAAAGTGGATATTAGGGAATTTAGATCATTCTTTCACCTTTGAGGATAGCCGTTTGCAGCAAAATTTATGGGGGTTAACCTTTAAAACTCCTGTGGGGTTGGCTGCCGGGTGTGATAAGGATGGTTTAGCTGCTGGTATCTGGGATCATATGGGCTTTGGATTCGCTGAAATTGGAGCCGTAACCCTTCATTCTCAACCTGGGAACCCAAAACCGCGTTTATTCCGTTTACCCCAGGATCAAGCTGCTTTAAACCGTTTAGGGGCAAATAATCAAGGGGCCCAGCAGGTTGCCCAAACCCTCAAAGAAACTTGGCAACGGCAACCCCGTCAAATCCCTATCGGCATTAATTTATGTAAATCGAAGAGTACCCCTTTAGAGCAAGCAGCAATGGATTATGTGGGCAGTTTCCGTTATCTTGAGGAGGATGCGGATTATTTTGTAGTTAATGTTAGTTCTCCTAATACGCCCGGACTGCGATCGCTACAGGAAGGGGAACAACTCAATGTTATTTTACACGAATTACAATCAGTTAATCAACGGAAAAAACCGATTTTGGTTAAAATTTCCCCAGACTTAAATTGGGAGTCTATCAAGTTAATTATTAAGTTAGCTAAAACTTATGAATTAGCTGGAATTATTGCGACCAATACCACCATTAAACGGGAAGGGTTAAAGACGAATATTCTGCAAAAAACAGGTAATCCTATTCAAGAAGAAGCGGGGGGAATTAGTGGCCAACCGATTCGGAAAAGATCAACGGAAGTGATTCGTTTTATTTACGAACAAACTCAAGGAACCTTGCCTATTATTGGGGTGGGTGGCATTTTTACGGCGGAAGATGCTTGGGAAAAAATCACCGCAGGGGCAAGTTTATTACAATTATATACTGGTTGGATTTATCAAGGTCCTTGGTGTATTAGTAATATCAATCAAGGGTTAATGAATAAATTAGAAAAGTATAAATTGTCCCATATTTCAGAAGCGGTAGGGATGGATTTTAATAGTTGATAGATAGTCAAGAAAGTTGAGCAAAATGATCTCGTAATCTCCGATGGATAAAGATATAACCTCCTCCTACTTTTTGCAGAAAAATACGGGCTGTAGCATAGTTTAAAAAGCGAGCATAGTTCCAGGTAATTTTTCCTTTTTTCCATAAAATCAGTCGTAAAACAAAATGCTGAATACAAACTATTCCTGATAGTTGCGCCCCTAAAAATGCCCCCAATAGTCCTAAAATTAAACCATTAACTAAACCAGAGGTTAAATTCTCCACAAGGGTTAAAAGCACTGTTGTTAATAATCCAATGGTTAAAAATACTTTAGTTGCATTAGTGGCTGATTTCCAAATTCCTTGATTAGCAATCGTTGTTTGATCGATATTTTCTGCTTTGGTGAAAACAAAAATAAAACAGACCATAATTCCAAAAATTAAACTTTGAATAATACCCCCAGTCGTGCCTCCTAAAAAAAGACTAATGGCAATAATTAATCCGATAGCTAAATAAAGTCCTGATTTTTTCCAAGACCATTTAAAGGTTTCTACTGGGTCTATCGTGTGGCTGATGGATCGATCAATTAAACAACCCACTAATCCATAGATGATCCCATAAGCAATTCCCATAGGAAGAGTTTGCCAAAGAATGCCAAAAATTAATCCATAAATTATCCCTAAAAATAAACCGTTAATTAAGCCAGTAAATTGATGGACATATTGATCAATTAAACTACCAAATAACGCATAAAGGATGGCTCCTATGGGGGCGGCAATAAGAGCATAACTTATCATTTCTAAGGGAGTAGGATCATAGGGAATTCTCTCTAGTAAACTATGATGAAATCCTAATAAACTGATATGAACTGTACTCCAGATAAAAAAGATGACAAAACGGACTCCCACTGTATATAAACATTGGTCTTTATTCTGACCTAACCAGCTAGGTTGCATCCTTTCAATGAGAAAGATACTTTGAGAAAATTTTGACATTTGTTGTGCTAACCAGGCTAACTTAGTAATGGTGTCTGGTTGAGAATAATGACCGGGATTGTTACGAGGACGCTTGAACATTCGTTGAATGTAAGCATTAAAAATTTGTTGCCTTTGTTCTTCAATGACACCAGAAGTTGATACGTCTTTAATGGCTAATCCTTGATAGGCGATCGCCATAATATTGAGCATTAAAGGAGATGTGGCTAATTCTTGCAAAACAGAATCCTGTTTAATGATGGTTCGTAAAGCAGACAGTTCACTCTCTAATCGGCTTAAATAGTGGTCAATTTGTTCTAAACTGAGGGAACGTAAATAAATAGCACTTTCTAGGTTTAAGCGTTCAGATAAAGCAAAATAATCGTTATCTCGACAACAAACCACTATTTCTGGAGAACCAAAGTCTTGATGAAATTGGTTGATGGCTTTGATGCAAGCTTCTTGAGACTCTTTGGTGAGAATTTCATCGAGGCCATCTAATAAAAATAACAGTTGCTCTTGTTGTACCCAAGTTTGTCCCATTTTTTCAGGGACTTGATAGTTGCTGTGTAATTCTTTGACAATCCATTGATCGATGGGTGGTTTTTCATCGGCCCAAGAGGAGAGGTTGAAGACGACGGGAATTAACTGTTGAGCATCTTCTTGGGCCCGTCTAATCAATTCTTTTCCTAACTGCAAAAGGGTCATGGTTTTTCCTGATCCAGGTTGCCCTAAAATTAAAAGGGTACGTCCGGCCCCTAATTGATCGAAGATATCGAGAACAGTGGTGTCTGGCGATAGGGGAATCTCAGGGTTATCAATAAACTCAGCCACTAGATTAGACTGACTACTGAGGGCTAAGGGTCTTTCTTCTAAATTTAAGGCAATGGACTGATGATCAGGGAGGGAAGTTTCGAGAACCCCTTCTATCCAATAGTGATTGACTTTATTGATTAGGGCCTGACGGTTACGATACTCTTGACGGGTGAGATGAGGGAAACGAGAAGACTGGGGGAGTAGCGATCGCCATTGAGGGTTATTTTGATGATAACGATGTTGTTCTTCGGTGAGGTGGGTAAAGGTGGTTAAAATGGTTTCAACCGGAATCGCCCCACCCCCTAGATCAAAACTGCGATCACGGGTAAATTTGACCATACCGCACACTTTCCCAGTGCGTTGATTTAAAATTGGGGAACCGCTTAATCCTGGCCGCACTTGTCCGGCTTTAAATTTAATTAGGGTTTGTTGATCTTGAGCGGTTCCTTCGCATTGGACTGTTACCGAAGCCCCATCAGGAAAGTCGTCAGGATAACCGTAGATGTAAAATCGATCGTCTGCTTGAAAGGTGCGATCGAGATCAACACAAGGAAGGTCGTCACCCCAATGAGTCAATGTCAGGAGGGCAATGTCTAACCCTTCATCATACTTGTCTATGGTAGCTTCAGCAACCTTTTCCTGAGTTTCCCAACTGACACTTACCCGTCCGTTTGGGGCATTTTTAATCACGTGGAAACAAGTTAAAATTTGTCTGGGAGCGACGCTAAAGCCTGTTCCCCAACCCCTTTGGCCAGGGACAATGATTTTCACAGCACAACGTTGTAAGAGTCTTTCGAGTGATTGACCCATCTTATTTAATCATTAAAAGATTCTGTTAGGGATGACAACAACGGAGTAGAACTGAGAAAAATTGAGTTATCGGCCCCATTCTAGGGTGACTTCTAAGTTAGCTTTACCTGAGCCTTTGACAATGATGGCAATGAGTTCTCCTTTTTCTATGCCTAATTCTAACCCAAATTTAATAGAAGCTTTATCGGGTTTAGTCTTTTGTAAAGTTTCTGCTAAAGCTGTGGTAATTTCTTCTAGGGCTTTGGTAACTTGGCTAAAGGGTTTAATGTCAAATGCCACATCTTCTCTTCCAGTTTGTTGGACTTCTACTTTGATCAAAGTTCCGCCAGGTAAGCTGACCGGAAGTTGTTGGTGTTTAGAGTCTCCAAATTCCATTGTTAGTTATTCATAATTGATTTGTCTTTATTTTAGTTGATGGCTTGTGGAGTGGTTTCTCAGTTCATGTTCTTTATAAGCTTTGGCTGAGGCTTTAATCCAGATTGTAGCTGCGGTGGAAAAAGGAACAACCATCACCACAAATCCTGTGATTAAGGGGTGTTCTCGACCAAACGGATTATTCATCAAAAAGGCGATAATTAAGCCACAATATACTAAGCCAACTAAAGGTAATCCTATCACCAGTAAAGCAAATTGTGTGTCTTTATCCATGATTTAACTCTTCAATATTTAGTTGATTTCTACTATTTTTTATTATATTTAATTTTATCTAAATCAACAATATTAATGGTATTTATTTAATAAATTCTTTCTTAAGTCAGGGAAATGTGCGCTCAATTACGAACAATTTTCTTATCATTATTTAATAATTCAGTAACTTGATAGTCTTGTCCCTACTCCCTTAATACATTGATGATTTTTTTAACTTCTTTTTGGTTAACTTCTTTGATAATTTCCATTGTAATTAAGCTATGATAGCTATAGGATAATTAAGATTAATATGACCTACAAGTACCACTGGTGTTAGTAACGATCAAGGCAATCAATGAACCATTTTAATTCAAGAATGAATAGGGTACAATCTCCCATAATTCCCATAGTTGGACAGTTAATCAAAGAAAACCCTGATACTATTTCCTTAGGACAAGGAGTCGTTTTTTATCCACCTCCTCCAGAAGCAATTGAAAAGATTAGTGAATTTTTAAATCATTCCCATAATCATCAGTATAAATCAGTTCAAGGCATTCACTCCTTACGTAACCAAATTGTTACAAAATTACAAGAAGATAATAATATAAAGATTAATAATAACCGTTCTATTGTGGTGACAGCGGGGTCAAATATGGCATTTATGAATGCTGTTTTAGCCATTACCCATCCCGAGGATGAGATTATACTAAATACTCCTTATTATTTTAATCATGAAATGGCAATTACTATGGCTAGTTGTCACCCCATTTTAGTTAATACTGACAACAATTATCAACTTTCTTGTGAGAAAATAAAAGCAGCCATTACTCCCAAAACCCGTGCTATTGTTACTATTTCTCCTAATAACCCCACAGGAGTGGTTTATTCTGAGTCAAGTTTAAGAGAAGTGAATCAACTGTGTCGAGAAAAGGGTATTTATCATATTTCTGATGAAGCTTATGAATATTTTACTTACGATGGAATTAAACATTTTTCTCCTTCTTCAATTATAGATAGTGATGCTTATACTATTTCTTTGTATAGTTTATCTAAAGCCTATGGTTTTGCCAGTTGGAGAATTGGTTATATGGTCGTTCCTAACCATTTATTAGAAGCAGTTAAAAAAATTCAAGATACTATTTTAATTTGTCCTCCTGTTATCTCTCAATATGCAGCAGTCGGTGCTTTAAATGTGGGTAAAAGTTACTGTGAAAAATATATAACAGAAATTGAGAAAGTTAGAAATATTTTTATCAATCATCTTCAAACCCTTGATGATATTTGTACCTTAGTGTCTAGTGAAGGAGCCTTTTATTTTTTCTTAAAAATTCATACTAATATGAAAGATTTTGAATTAGTAAAAAAGTTAATTGAAAATTATCAAATAGCTGTACTACCAGGGGAAACATTTGGAATAGAAAAAGGTTGCTATTTACGTATTGCTTATGGTGCGCTACAACAAGAAACAGCAATCCTAGGAATTGAAAGATTAGTAAAAGGATTAAAACAGCTAATTAACCCAGTGTAACTACATTTATATAGCAACGAAATATTGAAGTTATTCCTAATAATAAAATAGCACCTAATAAAGCATGGTTAGAAGGGTCAATTTCTAGTGTGTAAAGATTAAGTTCTATTACCCTATGGGAACAATTGATGATAGAATTGTAAAATGAGGGTAGCAATAAGATAAGTAATGACTTTAAAAATACCAAAGTTTACTCAGTTTCCTTTATCAGAATATCCTAGTGAAATCATAGATGTTAGGTCAGAAAATGAGTTTGCTGAGGATCATATTCCAGGAGCCATTAATTTACCTGTACTTCATAATGAAGAAAGAAAAAAAATTGGAACCATTTATAAACAAGTTTCTCCATTTGAAGCCAAAAAATTAGGAGCTTCCTTAGTTTTTGATAATATTGCTTATCAAATTAATCAACATTTTTTAGAGAAAGATTCCTGTTATTCACCCTTAATTTATTGTTGGCGTGGGGGACAAAGATCCCAAAGCTTAGGGGTTATTTTAGCTCAAATTGGCTGGAAAGTTACTGTTTTAGAAGGAGGATATAAAACATACCGATCTTATGTTTGTCAAGAATTAAAAACTTTACCATTACAATTTAATTATAATATTCTTTGTGGCTTAACAGGAACCGGAAAAACCTATTTTTTACAGGGTTTAAAACAACAAGGTTATCAAGTTCTAGACTTAGAAAAAATTGCTAATCATCGGGGATCGCTATTAGGTGAACAATGGGAAGGTACTTTTAAAAATCAACCATCACAAAAATATTTTGAGTCTTTATTATTACAACAATTTCAAAAATTTGATCTCAATCGGCCTATTTGGATAGAATCAGAAAGTTATAAAATTGGTAATGTGTATTTACCAGGAAGTTTATGGAAAAAAATGAAACAGTCTTCTTGTTTTGAAATTCAGTTACCTTTAGAAAAAAGAGTCAATTTTCTATTACAAGAATATCGTTATTTAACAGAAAATCCCAACATTCTCAAAAATAAACTACAATATTTGAAAGCTTATTACGGATGGCATAAACTCACTCAGTGGTATCATTGGATCGATAGTAAACAATGGCAAGAACTGGTTCAAGATTTATTAATTGTTCATTACGATCCCGCTTATGGGAGATCCTTAAAAAAAATCTCTTCAAAGATAATACAAACCATTCAACTATCGGAATTGAATTCTAATTATTTCATAGAAACTTTAAGGTTCGACAATCATTCCCATAAATAAAATATTCCCTGTTTCATTATCTCGAATAATAGAGAAGAAAGGACGATCAGCAATAAAAGAGGATTCTTCTACTAGAGTATCGACTGATGCTGTTTCCACCACTAAATTGTTTGGGGTAGCAGGTTGAATTCCTTGTTCATCAAGAACTAAAATAGTTTGATGTTTGAGACTATTGACATAAGTGGGGTGGGAACTTAACTCCGAAAATTCTGCTTTAGTCGGATCAAACATCGTTGAAAATCCTAAGCTTTTTAAGGATTCAGTTAAATCTACCTCATAATCTAACCTGAAGCGAGGTAATTCTAATAAGGTTTCAGTTTTCCGAAATTTAGACAACAGCTTGGATAACTTTTTAGAAGTTAACTCTTCCACCATTTTAGATAAGTTATAGTCAGGTTTTGGCAAAAATAAATATAAACTAAAACGATCATTGTCGTAGGGAATTTCTACCGCTTTTAATTGAGAAGTTTCCAAGAAATTATAAATTCCTTTACGAGACATAAAAGGAGAAATTTTAACCGATTTATCCGTTATATAAAAAGGTTTATCCTTAATTAAATTTCTATCAAAACCAGTTTTCCAGAATCCCTGAAAAGAAGCAGTATTAATGAGAAAAAGAACATCATCGGCCTGAGTAGAATCAACTATGGTCTGAATCTCTCCTTGAGTCTCTTCTGTTATCCAACGGTTCATAATGCCTTGTGCTTCAGAACTGCCAAAGTCTAAATTGGTTATTTGAGCTTGATAATAACTACGACTATCTTTAAGAAATTGATAACGAAAAGAAAAGCCTTCTCTGGCCCAGAGAGAATGAGTAATGGCCAAAGAACCATAGGAAGAATGACTATTTAAGTCATGTTGTAGCATTTGATTGCCACGGTTAAGGGTATCAACGCTAATATCATGAAAGCTCAGACCCTTAGCTATTTCTTTTTGAGTGGTTCCTGTTGCCCCATTGTAGAGCATAGATAAAGTCAGGGCGATACTAGTAGGAGAGATAAAGATATTTTGGGGGTTTTGGTTTTTCGTTAAAGTAGAGAATAACTTAAAGCCAAATTCCACTTGTGCATCAACCAATTGTTTTTCTTGGAGAGTGGGTTGAGGGAAAATCATTTGGGGGGAAACTTCTTGTAACCCTCTCACGTCACTAAAAATACTAGACAAGTATGTTTTTGAGAGAGCAATTAAACCACTCAAACAACAGATAGAGAGAACGCCGACCGTAGCCTTCGTCATTTTTAGAGTCCTCATCAGCATCCATCCTATTTACAATACGGCAATGTTCATCAACGGTTAGAGCAGGCTCCGCCTTACAACGACGGAGTAATCTCTGAGTGCGGTTAGCTTTAAAACTCGAATGTGTCTCAGCATAAACACTTATGTCATAATTGGTATGAGTTTTATCTTTGTGACTAAACAATGTTTCCTTCTTTGAGGATATAATTGATTGCTAAACATGAATCTAATAAATTGTAAATAAATCATTACAACTGGTAATCTATCTCTCGATGGGGATCAGCAACGGAGGTTAATCAAAACTGTGAATATCCAAGAAATTATGACAAAAGGTGGGGTGGCTATGTGGCCGCTTCTGATTTTGTCGGTATTAGCTTTAAGTACCATTATTGAACGTTCTATATTTTGGATACGATTTCTGCTCAAAGAAGGAAAAATTTTAAATCGAATTCTAGAAACCGCTGCTCGTAACTGGGATGCTGCCCCCAAGGTAGCGAAAGAATATAGTAAACATCCTATGGGGAATTTTCTCTACGGGCCTCTGAGGTTGGATAATCCTGACCCGGAGGTTTTCCATTTAGCCTTAGAATCATCGGCCGATGATGAACTGGCTTTGATGAGACGAGGGGATAAGGTATTAGAAGCAGTGATTGCTTTATCTCCCTTATTGGGATTATTGGGGACGGTGTTGGGACTGATTACCTCTTTAGGCAACATCCAAATTAGTGATCTCGGCACTTCTTCAACCACAGGTGTTACCCTGGGGATCGGAGAAGCCCTTATTTCAACTGCGACAGGATTGATTGTTGCCATTATTAGTTTGACCTTTTATCGGATTTTTCAGTCCCTTTGGTCTAATCAGGTAAGGGTGTTTCGTAAAGCCGGCAGTGAGTTAGAAGTAATTTATCGTCAACGCTGGTCAGACAGCGAAGGAAATCCCTCTGCTTTCTCTGGCAATACTCCTTCAAAGTTTACAGAGACTTTTGAGCAATAAGCACCAATATACTCATTTTCTTAAATATTGACCTATGACTGCTAGTAACACCTCTAAGAAGAAATCCCGTAAGGCTTCAATTCATTCCCGTCCCCTTAAATTATGGCAAGATTCTTCAGGGCAGCAAGAAGTTCGCATCGAAATCTTACCGATGATCGATGTGATCTTTTGTATTTTGACCTTCTTTATCCTCGGCGCTGTGGGTTTATCTCGTCAGCAAGCGATTAGTTTAGATTTACCCAGAGCAGCATCAGGCACCCCCCAAATGCGAGAAATGTTGGTGGTGAGTCTGGATGATTTTGGCCAAGTTTATGTCGAAAAACAATTGGTAACTCGTAATCAATTATTTAATCAGATTAAGAGCTATCATCAATTGAATCCCGAAGGTTTAATGGTACTTCATGCTTCTAGAAATGCCACTTATAATGAAGTGATTGAACTTCTAGATATGTTAAGAGAAGTAGGGGGCGATCGCGTTGCCTTAGCCACATTGCCTGGGGAAAATGAAGCCAGCAGTACCTGGAATGATCCGAGCCTAAGCCCAATACCATCCCAAAATGGCTTACCTGGAGGCTATCCTAATAATTTTCCTTCGACTATGCCTAACAATCCTAATAATCCTGCTAACGGGTTAGGTAATTATCCGACTAATCCTACACTTCCGTCTCAACCCAACGGTTCACCTATTCCTCAAACCACTACGCCTAATAATTAACCCTTAACAGAAAAACTTAATCTCATCAGAGGCTGATTATGTAACGGCTTTTACGCCCCTTCTGTCTCCTCGGTTGCCCTTCTCAAGGCATCATGCGACAAGCTAATAATTGCTCTTCTAAGGCAGCAATGCGATTATAAGCGGCCGTTAGTTGTGCTGTTAATCGTCTCACCTGAAGATCGGTGGTTAATAAGGGTTCTTCTTCAGGAGCGATTAAGGTGTGACTTTCGCTATCATCAAGTAAAATGTCTTTATGCTCCATCACGGATTGATAGTGGTTGCTTTTCTGTGTATTCGGGGGAACCGAAGCAGATACATTGGCTATAGAGGGGGATTGGTTATGGGATTTTTCGTTAACCACCGCCTCACTGTGAAGGTGAAATGTCCCCATCTGTACGCTAAGCTTTTCAACAATATGATGGAGTTGCGTAACTTTTTGATTAAGTTCGTTAATTTGTTGTTGTAACCCATCCATAAGAATGCCCATCACTAAAAACTGTGCTACTGTTAATCCTAGAATTACCTGAGAAAGATAGTTACAGATTCCTGATTCATTTAACGATTACTTCACTACTCTTAATTAATCGATAAGTTTAACCGTAACCTTCGATACAATACATTTTATGCTTACCCGTCGTTCTTTTATCACCACCGTAGGAATGTTAGCGTTAGGGAATCTATTATCTAGCTGTGCTAGTTCTAACGTTGATTTACGGGTTTTATTGCTGCAAGGTTCAATCCCTCCTCAGTTACTCAAGGCTTTTCGTCAACATCTCTCTTCACAACCTTCTCTTGATTTTAAACCTCAAGGACAATTAAAAGAGTTATTTTCTCTATTGGAAACTTGGCAAGGGAAAGATGAGAAACCAAAGGGAGTAGGGCAATATATTCCGAAAATTCCTGTTGTTAATCCTCCCCCTCCTTCTCTGAGTGATTTTGTTACCATAGGGGATGTTTGGTTAGCTGATGCCATTAAAAAAGAGTTAATTGAACCCCTAAATTTAACTGAGGTGGAAAATTGGGATAAGTTGCCTCCTCGGTGGCAAAAATTAGTTACACGGGATAAACAAGGAAAATTACAAAAAGATGGGTTAATCTGGGGTGCGCCTTATCGTTGGGGAACCACCCTAATTGCTTATCGATCGGATAAACTAGATTGGCAACCTCAAGATTGGTCAGATTTATGGGATCAACGATTAAGCGATCGCATTTCTATGGTAGACCAATACAGAGAAGTGATCGGATTAACTTTGAAAAAGTTAGGATATTCTTACAATACAGAAAATTTAGCTCAAGTTACTGAGTTAAACACAGAACTTTTAGCATTACATAAACAGATCAAATATTATAGTTCTGATCATTATTTACAACCGCTAGTCGTTGGAGATGTTTGGGTTAGTGTGGGATGGTCAAATGAAATTATTCCTCTCGTCAATAAAAACCGTAATGTTAAAGTGATCGTTCCGACTTCGGGGACTTCTTTATGGTCAGATATTTGGGTAAAACCAAAAGCAAAAGAAGAACAAGGAAAGTTATCAGATACTGCTAAGGAATGGCTTGATTTTTGTTGGCAACCTCAAGCAGCCCGACTCATTTCTTTATTTGCTGATGCTGCTTCCCCAGTGATGAATACCATAGACACAAAAGAACTTTCTCCAGAGATCATTAATAATCCTTTGTTGTTTATTGATGAAACTATTTTAGAGAAATGTGAATTTTTAGAACCTTTATCAGAGGAAGTTGAAGAACAATATATTAGCTTATGGAAAGAAGTTAGAAACAGTGAACAGTGACTAATAAAAGTAACTGGAGACTTAATTAGTCATTGCGAGGGGTAACATAAACAGAAAACTTTTATTGTGTCTAAAATACCCCGAAGCAATCGAATTATTTTTGTATGGAGAAAGAAAAGAAACAAAAGACGGTTTTGACTACATTAGTAATAGATATTACAATCTATAGTGTACCTCATGAGTCAGGGAAATGCTATATTTTTTCTAGGATAACAAACTTCAAAAAACTTGTCTGTAATTTTTATGCTTTGATTTTTATTAAACTTATATATATTCCACTTTGTTTCATTTAATTTGCTATCGTGTTTGGACTCATAAATTCTTTCAATGTTTAAAGTTTTATTTTTTAAAAAAGCAAAATTATTCTCACAACTGAATAAAATAGATGTAGAAAGTGTAGCAACTACTGAAAGTAATTTTTTATTCATAATAAATACTATTTTTAAGATATCCCAAAATAAGTTAAAGGCTGAAGTGTACCCAATTGTCTAAACAAATAACTAATAAAACTAAGATAGAAAGCTGTTAGATTTTGACTTGACTAGATTTGAGACTTTTGTTAATTTAATCAAATTACCTCCTTAACTCTTTGTCCAGTTTCTGGGGTACATCATACTTAGTTTATTGATGAATAGTACCATCTGGCATAATAGCACCTCTAAGTTGTACTCCTTTCCAATTAACTCCTTTTAAAGAAGCACCTCGTAAATTGGTATTTTCAAAATTAGCGTCTGTCAGAATGGGATTATCTAGGTTAGCACCAGTTAGATTAGCACCACTTAAATTAGCACCAGTTAAATCAGTATGTTGCAAATTAGCACCACTTAAATTAACGCCTCTAAGATCAGCGTATTTGAGCTTAGTAATTATGAGGTTAGTTCCCTCCAAGTTGGCATTTTGAAACTTATTTCCACCTAAAAAATAAGCTCCCCGCAGATCAGCATTTTTTAAGTTGGCATTTTGAAAGTTAGTTTTATCAATGGAAGTTTCTTTAAAGAAAGCTCCTTCTAGGTTAGTGTTACTGAAATTGCTAAGCATAATTTTTGCTCGCCTAAAATCAGTATTTTTTAAGTTAGCGTTTTTAAGGTTAGTAAACCATAGGTAAGCTCGTGTGAAACTACTATCTTCTAAGTTAGTAGAATCTAATGAAGAATCCCCCATTATAAGAGCGTTTTTTAAGTTAGCACCACTTAAGTTTGTCCCATCTAAACGGATACTGTATAAATTAGCATTTTCTAAATTGGTACCTCTCAAGTCACCATCGACTATCTCAGAATGTTCAAAATTAGCACCTTTTAAATTTTTAAAAGCTAGTTCGGCCTTAAATAACTCACATCTAGGACAATTACCAGTTATCAACACTTTTAAAAAAGGATCTACGTCCAACAAAAGCCCTAAAGTTATATAGCCAACGAAGATTAGAATAAGAATAATAGGAACTGCATTTTTTCGCAAGCAAACAAAAAATCGTTTAAAAAGCTTGAGAAAGAACCTTATTAAATAGAAAAAAAAAGATACAATATAGTTCATAAATTTAGACCGTAGGGTAGGTAAATTAGAGATTTATTTTAGACGACCTCTAAAAGAAAAAAGGTTCTACCGAACTTAGTATGTAAAATCAAATAGTAAAATGCCAAGTTAAAAAACTTCTTAGTTTAAAATTATCAAAATTTCTGAAACCATAACCTCTTCTTTTAATCAACTTTAATTTATTATTAATTCCCTCCACGACACCGCTAGTAGTTCCTTCATCAAAGTAAGCAATGATTTCTCCTATCCAACGTCTAATCGTTCCGAAAC
>NETF01000108.1 GCA_002172675.1 unicellular cyanobacterium SU3 | reverse complement strand
GGCACAGTAAAAGATGTTTATATTCCCATCAATGATATTTTACCTCTCCCTTCTCCTGCTACATAATTTAAACTTATGAATTTTGGTGGCGATCGCTTGTCTCAAGCTGACTTTGTGATCTACTGAAATTAGTTCAACAAAGTTTTGAGAAAATAGTTAATCGGATTATTAGTAGTCAAAAGAATTCTGCTGCTACTGACATTAATGATATTCAATTTTGGTTACCCACTTCACTCAAAGCATTATGGGGTTCGGTGGAACCTAAACCTCTTCATCCTTGGGTTCCTAAAATCGAAATTGGTATTAAGAATCAACAAACTGTTATTTATGCTCCTGATCAATTTGAATTAGGAACTTCTTCTCTATTAATTGTAACGGTTACTGAAAATGATGCGATCGCCAATAATATAACTGTTGAAGAATTAGCTCAAATATGGCGAGAAAACATTATAAATTCTTTTAATAATGCACTGTGGGGACATGAGTTTGATCAAAAATATTTTGCTGGAAGATGGATTATTAGTGCAATTTCTATGATCATCGCACTTCTCTTCATATGGTGTGTTGATTACTTAAGAACTTTTCTAAGAAAACGTAGAAATTATCTACAAAAAAAGCTAAATCAGTTAACTGAAACTATAGCAAAAAATGGTAAAACGATTGGCTCCCGTAAGACTTATTCGGTCGATTCTAATCATAATTCAAAAGGGATCGATAATCAAGCACCTAGAGAAAATAAATCTCAAAAGAATTTCTTTGATTTTCAGCTTTTAGTAACAAAAGTTTTAAATTTAATTAAAAAAATAACAAAAAAAAATCGCTGGTTGTCTTCTAAATTATCCCGATCTAAACAAAAATTTTTTTTACAACGACAAAATTGGTTTAAACAAAGAATAAATTTTTATCAACTATTTCTTAGACTTTCTTTGATTTTAGATGTATTTATTTTAGGTTGTTCTTTGATTATTATTTATTTAGTTTTTCGAGACATTCGTTTTTTATCTGTCTATATTCTCAAACGAACAATACTTTTAATCATCGTTTGGATGGGATTAACAATTTTAGATAAAGTTGGAGACTTTCTGATCGATTATTATCTTAATCGTTGGGCGACTGAAGCGCACGAAGCTAACCCGAAATCAAATCGTTATACCCTGAGAATTAATACATATTCTACTACCCTTAAACAAGCCACAACTTTTATAAGTGTTATATTAGGTATCTATTTAACCATTTGGTTAGTCGGAATTGATACAACTGTGTTAGCTGGAGCCGGAATTGTAGCGGTTACAGTTGCTTTTTTGTCTCGAAGTTTATTAGAAGATATGCTTAACGGTATCTTGATTTTATGGAGCGATCGCTATGCTATTGGTGATGTAATTGATGTTAATGGTATGGGGGGATTTGTTGAAAGTATTAATCTATTTGTGACTTCTTTACGGAATTTAGATGGGCAAGTTATTGCCATTCCTAATAGTCAAATTTCCACAGTTATTAATCATACAAAAGACTGGTCAAGGGTTAATTTTACTATTAAAATTGCTTGGTATGAAGACATTAAAAAAGCAATCGATATTATGATTAATGTCGCTCAAGAAATGCAAAATGAACCCCAATGGAGTGGTAAATTTCTTGAACCGTTAGAAGTTTTAGGAGTAGATGAAGTTTCTCACGAAGGAATATTAATTCGTGTTTTAATTAGAACAAAACCCCTTGAACATTGGCCTCTTGGTCGAGAATTTCGCTTACGAGTCAAACAAGAATTTGATGAGGCGAATATTTCTCTAGGCATTCCTCATCATACTATCTCTGTTATCAATGATGCTCAACTAATATCTTATAATATCCCTCAAAAAGATAGTTAAATTGCCAATAAAGGAGCAGCATTAAGCAACTTTTGAGTATAAGGATGTTTGGGTTCTCTAAAAATACTTTCAGTGTCCCCAATTTCTACAATTTTACCTTGATTCATTACTGCAATACGATGACAGAAAAAACGAGCAACCCAAAGATCATGAGTAATAAATAAATAGGTTAAATCAAATTCATTTTTTAACTCAGACATTAAGTCTAATACTCTTGCTTGAACACTAGCATCTAACATACTGACAGGTTCATCACAAATCACTAATTTAGGTTTAGTAATTAACGCTCTCGCAATAGCCACTCGTTGCTGCTGTCCTCCCGATAATTCTTTAGGATAACGATTATAATAGTCTTCAACAGGGGTTAATTTAACCCGTTCTAACATTTTACAAACTTGTTTTTTTGCTTCCTTTACTGTGGCTAATTGATGGATTAATAAAGGATCAGCAATACTTTGTCCTACCGTCATTAAAGGATTTAAACAAGCGTTAGGATCTTGAAAAATCATCTGTAGTTGACGGCGTTTAAGACGCATTTCTTGTTCAGAAAGTTGGGTTAACTCTTTCCCTAAAAAGTGAATGCTTCCTGATGTGGCTTTTAATAACTGTAACAGGGTACGGGATAGGGTACTTTTTCCACAACCCGACTCACCCACCAAGCCTAAAATTTCCCCCGAATACAACTCAAAACTAACATCATCTACTGCTTTAATCACTTCTGGTTCTTTAGAGAAAAATTGCTGTATAAAATTTCCTTCTAAGGTAAAATATTGTTTTAAATGATTGACTGTCAATAAAGGTTTCTTTATCGGTTTATCCTCTTCCCAAGTTTCGCTATTAATGGGTTCATCGTCTTCAACTTGAACGTGCAAAGCTGCTTTTAATAATGACTTCGTATAATCGTGTTGAGGATGATGGAGAATATCAGCCATTTTACCCATTTCTACAATTTTACCGGCATTCATGACAGCTAGGCGATCGCAATATTCCCCCACGATTGCTAAATCATGGGAAATTAATAATAAACCCATTTCTTCCTCTTCACACAAACGGGTCAATTCTTGTAAAATTTCGGCTGCTACGGTCACATCTAAAGCGGTGGTAGGTTCATCAGCAATAATCATCTTAGGATTTAATAATAAAGCCAAAGCCATGGCCACCCGTTGACGCATTCCACCACTAAATTCATGAGGATATTGTCCCCAACGGTTCGGGGGAATATTCACTTTCTCTAAGGTTTTGATAGCGACATTTTTAGCTTCTTTGCGAGATAATTGAGGACGATGGGCCTGTAAAGTTTCTATGCAATGTTCGCCAATGGTCATTAAGGGGTCAAGACGAGTCATCGGGTCCTGAAACACTAACCCCACTACTTCACCCCGAAACTTTCTTAACCCTTCGGCGTTTAACCCGAAAATAGATTCACCCTGAAACTCGATTTTTCCCTCAATTTGTGTTAATTTCGGTAGCAAACCCATGGCCGCCTTTCCCATAGTAGATTTACCACAGCCGGACTCTCCGACTAAGCCCAATTTCTCCCCTTTTTGTAGCGTAAAAGAAACCTTATCAACAGCCCATGTCTCACTGAATGGGTACTGAATACGCAACTCATCAACACAAAATAAGGGTTGTTCGTTCATTGGTTAAGTTTTTTATCAAGTATTTCAATAGTTGACAGTTTAACACTAGATTTGAACTTGGTTAACCTTGATTGTTATAAATATTTTTCAATAAACTCTATTGGCGTTAAACATTCAAAATTTGCGATCGCTTTTATTAATTCTCTATTAGAAGATATAAAACAATCAGAGAAACCTAATTTTACAGTCAAATAAACCTCTATATCTTCACTAGGTATGTTTCCAATAGTTACAATTTTAGCAACTTCATTACGCCATTGCTCATCAATATTAACATAATGAAAGTTTAGACGTGACCAAATCAAACCAATTACAAAACCAGCTTTATCTTTATTCCATAAATACTTACCAACACGGCGAATTTGGTCAATTATTTCATGGGATAATACCACTTCAGCTTCAATAAATTGGTATTCTTTTCCAAAAAAACCGATTGCCTTTAAAATTTCAGCTTCAGGAGAATCAGTTTCTTCTATTCCTATAATAGGGTTTGCTGAATAAAAGCTAAACCCTCATTATTAAAAGGTTACACTTATACTCGATGAGGAAAAAAGATCAGCTAGTGCAGCTAAAAACCGCTAAAATTGGTAGAAAGACCTCGCAGTTGTTAGAC
>NETF01000107.1 GCA_002172675.1 unicellular cyanobacterium SU3 | reverse complement strand
AATCAAATAGATTGGTTTTAGCCAGTATTTTTAAATACTAACTGGCTGAAATTGCTATGTTTGTTTTTCTTAAGATGCTCCTTTGTTTTTTAGGAATTTATTGCTTTTGCTTACATCGAACTCAGGTTGAAAGAATTTAGCTGACATACATTCGTAGGATGAGTTAACAGAGACATCTTTATCCAGGAAAACAGACTTTTTCTTTTAAAAATGTGAGTTTAATCACTAAATACTTGAAATTAACTCACAAATAGGATTATTCATCAACAAAAAAAGAGGTTAACAACAGTTAACCCCTACACATTAAACACTTAATCATTAAGCTTCAGGTTTAACATAACAGAAGCTAAGATGAATAAGACTACGTTTCCAAGGATGTGCTTGTATTTCTTTGACAACCGCTTGACCATTCCAAGATAAATCAGGAATATTGACATCAATTACGGTTTCATCAACAGTAACCCCTCTAAGCATTAAGGCTGCTTCTTTTTGATCTACGGTTAATTGCATGGATTCTGTGCCATTATGACCGTATAAAGTAGCAGGAATGATCCCTTCACGACGCAAAGCATTACCTTTAACATTTTCGGGACGTTTTTTACATTCAATAGATAAAGACATAGGAATGACTCTCTGTTTAGTTAATAAAGTTATTCATGGTTGGTGACCGGATCACCGTTTGCATCAAGCAGGGCCCGTTTAGGCCCGTGAATGGGATCTTCAACGATAATGGTTTGATCCCGACTGGCCCCCAAGGAAACGATCGCAATAGACACCTCCATCAATTCCGCTAAGAATTTGAGATAATCTAAAGCTTCCTTGGGTAAATCTTCCAAACTGCGACAGTTTTCCGTTGATTGTTGCCATCCGGGTAAGGTTTCGTAGATGGGGATACAACGGGCGAATTCACTGGCGTTACTGGGGAAATGGTGACAGGTTTGGCCGTCTAATTCGTAAGCGGTACAGACTTTAATTTCGGCCAACTCATCGAGGACATCGAGTTTAGTGATAGCTAAACAGTCCAAACCATTGACTCTTACCGCGTAACGACCGATCACTGCATCAAACCAACCACAGCGACGACGGCGGCCTGTCGTCGTCCCAAATTCTGCCCCGCGATCGCACAATTGTTGACCAATGTCTCCGTGTAATTCTGTGGGAAACGGTCCTTCTCCGACACGGGTACTGTAAGCTTTGGCCACTCCAATGACACGATCAACCACTGTTGGACCAATACCTGATCCCACACAAGCCCCGCCTGCAATGGGATTTGAGGAGGTAACATAAGGATAAGTCCCGTGATCTAAGTCGAGTAGCGTACCCTGGGCTCCTTCAAAGAGAATATTCTTTTTTTGTTGGATAGCCTCATAAATTTTTAGAGAACTATCAACCACATAGGGTCTAAGTTGTTCTGCATAATTGATATATTCTTCAATAACAACTTGAGGATCTAACGGATCTAGGTTATAAAGCTTTTCTAAAATAACGTTTTTATAATTAATTGTCCATTCTAATTTTTCTTGGAGTTCATCGGGGTTCATTAGATCCACCACCCGAATGCCAGTTCTTTCTGATTTATCGGCATAGGTTGGGCCAATACCTCGACCGGTTGTACCAATTTTCTTTTTCCCTCGTCTTTGTTCTGATGCTTGGTCAAACAGACGATGATAAGGCATGGTTATGTGGGCGGTTTGGGAGATAAAAAGGTTATCTGTTGCCACATTAAGGCTTTTCAGTTGTCCCAATTCTTCGAGTAACACTTTGGGATCAATTACTGTTCCTGAACCGATAATACATTCTGTCTCAGGATACAAAATGCCTGATGGGATCAGGTGTAATTTAAAGGTTTGTCCCTGCACAACGATAGTATGGCCGGCATTGACCCCTCCTTGGGGTCGTACCACCACATCCGCCGAACGACTCAATAAATCGGTGATTTTCCCTTTTCCTTCGTCGCCCCACTGAGCGCCGATTACAATTACATTAGCCAAGATTTTATAAGGTAGCTAGAGTTCACACAATCTACCACTATATATAATTCATGGCAATTTTGTCAAGTTTTCTAAAGGAGTCAGGGTATTCGGAAATCCCCACACCCTAGACCCAGATTACTTAATTTATCGAAATTTTAGGGAATAATTAAAATAGGACAAGGAGCAAGATTAATCACTAAATTAGTCACACTTTCTGAAGCCCCTTCGGAGGTCAACCCTAGTCCCCGCGACCCCATCACAATTAAGTTTACCTTGGTTTCATCAGCCACATCACAAATAATAAACGGTGGTTTTCCTTCCTTTTCGATAATTTCTGCCTCAATGCCTTGTTCAGCAAACAAAGCTTGGGCCCCTTGTAATAATTGGGCGACAGCCTCAATGGATGTCATAATTCCCCCTTGAGAAATTCCTTGCCCGTCGGGAGTTTTTTCCACCACTGATAACAAGATTAAACGACTATCGTAGGTTTTCACTAAATTAATCACAGTGGTAACCGCTTCACGGGTTTCTCGACTCTGATCCACTGGAAACAAAATGGTCTTAAACATAGCTTATCTTTCTCCTAGATACCGATTCAGGTACAATCAGCAACACTCTGCGATCGCTTGCCTCCATCTCTATTTTATTCTCTCAGGGGTTGGGGTGGTTGTGTTTCGGCACAAGCTGATTTAATCTTTTTTTAAGCATCATTTAGCTATCATTGGAGGATATTGACAGTGTCTAAGAAAACTGTTGCTAATTTATCACAAGGGGATCTCGCAGGGAAGCGTGTATTGGTACGGGTTGATTTTAACGTTCCTTTGGACAATGGAACCATCAGCGACGATACTCGTATTCGGGCAGCTTTACCTACCATTAAAGAATTAGTCAGTAACGGGGCGAAAGTTATCCTCTGTAGCCACATGGGCCGTCCCAAGGGGAAAGTGGTCGACAGCATGAGTTTAAAGCCTGTGGCAGCCCGTTTATCCGAGTTACTAGGGCAAGATGTTACCATGTGTGACGACTGTGTAGGTGACTCTGTAACCGCAGCCATCGGTAAGTTAGAAAATGGACAGGTTGCTTTATTAGAAAATCTTCGCTTTCATGCAGAAGAAGAAGCTAATGATCCCGAGTTTGCTAAACAGTTAGCATCTAACGCAGACTTATACGTTAATGATGCGTTTGGAACCGCCCACCGCGCCCATGCTTCTACTGAAGGTGTTACCCATCATTTAAGTCCTAGTGTTGCTGGTTATTTGATTGAAAAAGAACTTCAATATCTACAAGCTACTATTGAAAACCCCCAACGTCCTTTGGCTGCTATTATCGGTGGTTCTAAGGTTTCTAGTAAAATTGGTGTGATTGAAACTTTATTAGATAAATGTGATAAATTGCTCATCGGTGGGGGCATGATTTTCACCTTTTATAAAGCCCGTGGCCTCAGTGTGGGTAAGTCTTTAGTGGAAGAGGATAAGCTAGAATTAGCGAAGTCTTTAGAAGCTAAAGCTAAAGAGAAAGGAGTAGAATTATTGCTACCTACCGATGTGGTTTTAGCAGATGACTTTGCTAAAGATGCTAACTCTAAAATTAGCAGTGTTGAAAGCATTGAAGACGGTTGGATGGGGTTAGATATTGGCCCTGACTCCGTTGAAGTCTTTAAGAAGGCTTTAGCTGACTGTAAAGCGGTGATTTGGAATGGTCCTATGGGAGTATTTGAATTTGAAAAATTCGCCAAAGGAACCGAAGCGATCGCTAATACGTTGGCAGAATTAACCGGCACTGGAACCACTACTATTATCGGCGGTGGTGACTCCGTTGCTGCGGTTGAAAAGGTAGGGGTTGCTGATAAAATGAGCCACATTTCTACCGGTGGTGGTGCAAGTTTAGAACTGTTAGAAGGTAAGACGTTACCTGGTATTGCAGCGTTAGACGAAGCTTAATTTTATGTTTTTTGGGTGGGCGTAATGTCCACCTTATCCTTTATTAGTTAAAATATTACTAAAAATAGAATGAAAACAACAACTTCTATTATTAGTTTAGATGAGTTTTTACAACTACCTGAAACGTAAGGATTCAGGTAGCAGGATTTGACAAAACAGATGACTGCGTTAAAGTAACGGTATGAGTCAAAAGCGGTCAGGGCAACCATTAAATTTAGAGGAGCTACACCAACTGTCAAAAAACCAGTTGGT
>NETF01000106.1 GCA_002172675.1 unicellular cyanobacterium SU3 | reverse complement strand
TATGGAAGAAGTAATACATCGCTGTGAGCCATGTATTACTTGGCTTGCCTATCCCTATCGTTTCGTTGACAATTCTTTTTATACTTCACTTTGAAATACGTTTAGATTACTTTCGCCAACAGTATCATAGATCCGCGTAGCGGTGCGCTTATAGCTGGCGACCGCTCTCTATTCTCATGGCTTGATTTTATTTTTGGGAAACGGAAGTGCTTGCTTTCCTCCGTCGAACTCACGTAAATAAATACGCTACGTTGAGTAAAATAATTAATCAAAAGATCATTCAATTATCTATGATTAAGACAGGAGAAATTTTAGCTGTTTAACAGTGTGCTTACCTGTTGGGAAATAAACGGTAAAATTTGCTTATTTTGACTGTTTTTTCTTCCTTCGGTAAACACCACTAACAGGAAAGGGGGCTGTTGGGGAATCTCAATGTAGGCTGCATCATGGCGTACTTGACTTGTCCATCCTGCTTTTGACCAGAGTTGGGCATTATCGGCTAAACTTTCCCCTAAAAATCCTGTAATTTGGTTTTCTTCTAAGGTATCGTTAATTGGTGTAGGTAAAGTTCTTTGTAATAATTTCATTATGTTTTGCGATCGCTCTGGAGAAATGAGCCTTTCTGCCACAATATTATGAAATAATCTGGCTACAGCGTTGGTGGTTAAACAGTTTCTATTTTCTCCGTTGTCTCCAACAAACTGCTTTTCTCTACCATAATAACCATCACACCACGTTTTTTGATTAATATTAATGTTGTTGAATTCTTTCCAATCAAATTCTTGAAAATAGCGGTTAATTTCGTTACGTTTGTGTTGCCATCGAACGAATTCGTCAGGGGGTAATTCTGGTCCGCTAGTGGTATCTGTTAATATATCTACTACCAAGCTAGTTGCATCATTACTAGAGTCTACTATCATGTCTGTAATGGCACGATCTAATTCAATTGAGGGTTTAACTTTTCCCTGTTCTAACCATTGATAAATAGCCACTAAATAAAATAATTTCACCACACTGGCAGGATAAATAGTTTCATCCCCTCCATAAGAAAAACCCTTAATGGGATGTTGCCAAAACTCAAAAGGAAAG
This sequence comes from unicellular cyanobacterium SU3, assembly GCA_002172675.1. Classification (GTDB taxonomy): domain Bacteria; phylum Cyanobacteriota; class Cyanobacteriia; order Cyanobacteriales; family Microcystaceae; genus Crocosphaera. The sequence continues at coordinate 3,235 of NETF01000106.1, read as the reverse complement.
ATGATTTCTTCTTTCTCAATGACCACAGGGTTATCATAAACTAACAAAGTTAAAGCACATTGATTAGGGCTTAATTCTGGAAATTTTGCCCAAGTTAATTTTAAAACTTGGTTAACAATAGATTTTAAGTGATCATTAGGTTGAAAAAAGGTCATTATTCTATTCTAAATCTTTAGTGTTAAGCATAATATAATATTGCCTCCCAAGCTACGATAATTCCCGATTAAGAATAAGATAATGCTTTGAGTAATCCTTGAAATTTTAGCTTAATTTCGGCTAACTCTTTTTCAGGTTGTGATCCTTCCACAATTCCAGCCCCTGCGTATAGTCTAGCATGATTTCCAGAAATTAAAGCAGACCGAATACCAACAATAAACTCGCTATTATTATCATAATCAATCCAACCCAAAGGGGCAGCATAAAACCCTCTTTCAAAGGTTTCATAGCGTTTAATTTCTTGACAAGTGACTGCTGTGGGAAACCCGGATACAGCAGGAGTAGGATGTAGTTTAGCTACCACTTCTAAAGGATGAATATTAGCATTTAATTGAGTATAAATGGGAGTCCAAAGGTGTTGAATATTGGATAACTTTAATACTTTTAAAGGAGAAATTTGGGGGATTAATCCTAAATTGATTAAACGTTGTACAATAAATTCTATCACTACCTGATGTTCTCGTCTTTCTTTACTACTTTTTAGAAGTTTCTGGGCTAAATAATAATCTTCTAGTTGAGTCTTTCCCCTAGAAGTTGAACCAGCTAAAGCATCGGTTAATAATTGTTTATTTTTTAAGCTAATTAATCGTTCAGGACTTGCCCCAATAAAGCAATTATTATTACCATTATTAATCGCAAAAATATAACAATCAGGATGATAATCTCGTAAGTTTTTTAAACAGTTAATAATTGAAAATTCTTGAGAATTAGTTAAATCTAAAGCATTAGCTAACACTAATTTCTGAAAATGCTTAGCGTCAATTGATTTTAAAGCTGAGGCAACAGAGGATTCAAAACTTTGTATCATTTGAAACTTAGGATTAAGTTCGATAGATTGTTTTTCTCGCTTGCTAATTTTTTGATCGGTCTTAATCTGAGAAACTAATTTTATATTCGTACTGGTTTGATAGGCTAATTTTTTGATATCTGTGTTTGAGTCAATTAAAAAGTTGAAAATTAATAAACTATTTCTTTTTTGTTGGATGACTTGCAGTTTAGGTAAAAAAGTAAATGCTGAAGAAAAAGGAAATTCTAGTTGATTACTTTCAGGAAAAAAAGTAAATCCGCAAAAAATATGAGGGAAAGAAATCGATAAATTGTTTTGGCCTATTTTGACTATTTTATGAAAGCAATTATTAACAAATTTTTGGGACTGTATAAATCGATCACCTGTATTGAGTTGACAAGATTCTGTGACACCATATCCTAAAGTAGCTTCACTTTTCTCTTGATTTTCCCAGTAAAAATAAATTTCATCTTTAGAAAAGTTATTGATTTTTTCGCTAGTTAAAAATGCTAGAATTGATAAGGGATCGATTTTAGGGATAATCTGGGATAAACTAACAATAATTGACTGCTTTTTTCTGTTTAGAGTCGCTTTATGAGTCAGCAGTAATTGTTCAAGACGATGTTGATCATACCCGATATTCGTCGTCTCGGGAATGATTGGTGTAGCAACAGACATCGTAAAGTTATTTATAATTTGTTTCACTTTAGCCCAATATTGATGGTATGTCTTTAATGTTGTCCATACCGTTGATTGCACCTCTTTTGAGGATCATATCATAGAGATTATTCCTAACTAGACATTTTATGACCACAACACCTACCACAACCCAGAGTTTACCCCCGTCAAGAGCAAAATTATGGCTTGCTGCTATTAAACCCCCCATGTACACCGTCGCTATTATACCTATTACGGTAGGAACGGCAACCGCTTTTGGAGAAACTAGAATATTTGACCCCAAAATTTTTGGTACTTTCTTAACCTCAGCTATTTTGATTATTGCTTGGCTAAATATTAGTAATGATGTTTTTGATGCTGACACAGGAATTGATAAAAACAAAGCCCATTCTATTGTTAATTTGACGGGTAATAAGTCCTTGATGTTTTGGTTTGCTAATACTTTTTTAAGCTTAGGAATTTTAGAGATTTTATTAATTGCTTGGTGGCAAAAAGATATAACGGTTTTGATTATTATACTACTTAGTTGTGCTTTAGGCTATAGTTATCAAGGACCACCTTTCCGTTTGGGTTATCAAGGGTTAGGCGAAATTATTTGCTTTTTTACTTTTGGACCTCTGGCGATCGCTGCTGCTTATTATTCCCAAACTCAACAGTTTTCTTTTTCTATTTTATCTTCTGGAATTTTGATCGGAATAAGCACATCAATTATTCTTTTTTGTTCCCATTTTCATCAAGTTGAAGATGATTTAGCAGCAGGAAAAAAATCTCCTATTGTTCGTATGGGAACCCAGTTAGGATCTCAAGTTTTGACAGTAATGACTGTTTTGTTTTTTGCTTTGGTTGTTTTATTTTCTTTATTCAATGTCTTTTCTTTTTGGACACTTTTGGTATTTTTCAGTGTTCCTATTGCTTATCAATTAGTCAGTCATGTGAACAAAAATCATGATCAACCTGATCAAGTTAGTAATTGTAAATTTATTGCAGTTAGACTTCACTTTTTGAGTGGTATTTTATTAGCTTTAGGATTAATTATCCCTCAGTTATAGTTAAGATAGGTAAGGATGGGATCAGAAGGAACAAATATTTAATTCTTTATAACTTCTGACTCCTTACCTCGAAGAAATGATCAATATCATTATTTATTTGGGATATAATATAATAAGGGATTATTGTAAACATAAAATTATTATTGTTAAAGATGATTACGACAGAAACTAAAATAATAACGGATAGTTGGATTAGTGTAACTTGGGATGAGTTTTCGCAGTTATGGGATAATTCAACCTATGAAAAAGCTAAGTTTTATTATTACAATCAAAAAGCAAGAATTGAAATGACACCATTAGGAAATGACCATGCAAGTGATCACTCAATCATTAATCATGCTATTTATTTATATGCTGGTTTACGAAATATCCCTAGTTTCAGTAGATCACAAACTCAGTTTCAGAGAGGCGAAACGTTAATCTGCGATCGCCAATTTACGTTGAAACAGCCCAAAAAACCTCCTTAAACATAAGTTTGTTTTATATAATAGAAGATTGGACTTAA
>NETF01000105.1 GCA_002172675.1 unicellular cyanobacterium SU3 | reverse complement strand
TTGAAAGCTAATTATGGTTTATCGCCTTTTATTTTAGGACAAAGCGAGTTTTTTCTTTCTCATCCGCCCACTTTCACTTTTTAACTTCTCTTGACATTTGCTTGATTTTCTTAAGTTGTCACGAATGCCCCACAACCAATTCCAGCAGCCCCGGCCCCAACAATGACAACATCAAATTTGAGATTCTTGGTATTCATCGGCAGACAACCTCGAGATATTTCTTCTACAGGAATGATAATCATTATCATTTTAGCAGTTAATAAGCTAATATAAAAAAGAATGTATATCAACCGATAGAGTCAATCTACCTGTTGGTTGTTTTCTTGCCCATAAGTTAACTACAGGAAAAATTATGCAAATAGTGGATAAACAGTCAGGAAACAATGACACAATGGATGGAGCCAAACAGAGCTTACCTGTAACAGTTATTACTGGGTTTCTGGGAAGTGGAAAAACAACACTGATCAACCATATTTTAACCAATAAAGAAGGAATAAAAACAGCAGTTTTAGTGAATGAGTTTGGAGAAATTGGTATTGATAATGAGTTGATTGTTAGCACTGAATATAATATAGTACAACTCAACAATGGCTGCGTCTGTTGCACAATTAATCAAGATTTAGTCAAAGCAGTTCATAAAGTTTTAGAGCGTCCTGAAAAAGTAGATTATCTAATTGTTGAAACCACAGGATTAGCTGATCCTATCCCAGTTGCCTTAACATTTTTAGGGACAGAATTAAGAGAAATGACCCGTCTAGATTCTATCGTTAGTATGGTAGATTGTGCTAATTTTAGCCTCGATTTATTCAAGTCAGAAGCTGCTCAAAGTCAGATTATTTATGGAGATATTATTGTTTTAAATAAGACTGATCTAGTAGATGAAAAGGAGGTTGATGCTTTAGAAAATAGAATTAGAGAGATTAGAGAATCAGCTAGAATTTTGCGAACTAAGAAATCTCAAGTTTCCTTACCTTTAATTCTGAGTGTGGGATTATTTGAATCTGATAAGTATTTTGAGCAGCAAGAAGTTGAACATCCCCACGATCATCACAACCATGATCACCATTCCCATCATTTAGAAAATGATGGTTTTACCTCCATTTCTTTTGAAAGCGATAAACCTTTTTCTCTTCGGAAATTTCAATATTTTCTAGATAACCAAATCCCAAAAAATGTTTTTCGAGCTAAAGGCATTTTATGGTTCAATGAAAGTAACGATCGCTACATTTTTCATCTCAATGGTAAACGATTTACTTTAGAAGATGATCAATGGAAAGGGACACCCAAAAATCAATTGGTTTTGATTGGACAAAATTTGGATAAGGACACATTATATCAACAGATCGAGCATTGTTTGTCTGTTCCTACCACAACCATAAGCAAAGAATTGGATTAATTTGATTTAATTACCAAAACCCTTTTTTTCACCATAGTAAACTGTTTTGAACTCCAAACGGTCACGCAGTGCCTCTTTAGCAATTTCGGGTAAGGATTTTTTCTTAATTGGTGAAATAATTCCGTTTAGGTAAATACTTGAAACATTCGTAGCTTCTGACTTCATTAAAAAGAGACTTGTACCCTTCACAATATTGATCAATAACTGATACTGTTGGTTGTGCATCTCTAGCTAAATGTTTGAGAATTTGTAACTCTACATCCATTGTCCCCTCTGCTTTTTAGCCGTTTGTCGCTTTTTTATTTTACTTTAATTTTCGGAGAGTGACAGAAGAGGGATAAATAAACCTTCTACTGATGGATCAAATTTTTGAGCATAGAAGATGATCAAAATTAGTAAAAATAAACTGATATTATTACAAATAATAAACGTAAGGGAAATATTTTTCAGTAGACTTAATATTTTATTTTGTAATCTTGTCAACAAAACCAACTTCCTCTATGATAAACAATGAAACAATTAAAGGGTAAAATATGACAAAAGCAATCTGGAATGGTGTTATTTTAGCCGAAAGTAATCAATGTGAAATGGTAGAGGGAAATTACTATTTTCCTCCTGATTCCATTAATAAACAGTATTTTAAAGAGAGTGATAAACAGACCACTTGTTTCTGGAAAGGACAAGCAAATTACTATACCATTGAAGTCGATGGACAGGAGAATAAAGACGCAGCTTGGTATTATCCTACTCCCAAAGAAAAAGCGCAAAATATTAAAGATTACGTCGCTTTTTGGAAAGGGGTTAAAGTAGAAAAATAAAATTAGTTTTTCTTATTAACAAATAAGTGAGTTAGTTGGATAAACTTAAAAAACATCCAACTTTTTCATAAAAATAACTAAATAGTCATTGCTGTCCAAATCGTCCAACTATCTATTAATAATAAAAATAGGGTACAAACTAATAAAATTAAGTACATCCAAGGTTGAGATAAGGGACGAATATCAGTGGTATCAATGCCTGTTTTTTCGCTGACAATGTTCACTAAATAGGAAAATCCAGCAATTCTCATGGGAAGTAAATAAGCTTGTTCAGAATTTTCACTAATAAAATAATAAACTAAACCCCCTTGTCCTGTAGTTCGTAATTTTAAGTCTTTGATATCTGACCAATTTAATGACCATCCTTTGCGAAAAAAAGAAGGAAACCAAACAGGATAAACGACTTCAATTTGACTGTCATTAACTATAACGCTTTCACTTAATGCACCAATTAAAACTAATAAACCCAAACCAATCCCTATCCATAATAATCCAGAAGGAATAGGCGTATTGGTTACTTCAGCGAGAAAGGGTAAAGGAACAGTCAAAGCAATATATAAACTAACTAAAGTAATACGAATTAAGGGAGAGATACGAAAAATAGAACGATCTAAACTCATGATGTTTCAATTCTTAATCAGTAAAAAAATTTTTTGCAATAGTTGTTTATATTGTATACGGATCTTAAGTAATTTATGTTATACCAGAATTAAGAGAAAACAATATATGGAGGGGATAAACTATGTTTTTACAACATAAACCCAGTGGAGATGTGATCGAAGTGCTTAACGTTGACCATCTTTATGACCCCTGTGAAAATCAAATCATGGGAAGATATCATTGCGGAGAAGAAATGCAAGATCCAGAACCTTTTACAAAATCAGAATTAACATTTCCCTCTGGTGAATCTTTACCCCGTTGTTGGGTTGAACCTGATTATCGTTTAGAAGCTGCATAATAAACTCAGTTGTCACAAATTTCTATTAATCAGTTATTTGCATTGGTCAGGAGTTCAATTTTTGAACTCCTGTCTTATTTTATTTGAGGTTAATAAACTTATCTAACGCTGCAACCATTTGCGGTGGCCAACGACGAATATCTTTAACCCAGTCGAGGTCTTGATATCGGTTATCCATGCCAACTGCAGCCACCCAATGGCTTTCTGCTTCCCCCTGTTGTCCCATATTCCATAAAACAGCCGTTAACGCTGCTCTCATATCAGGAAACATTGGGTATTTACGCACTAAATTACGCATTTGGGTAATGGCTTCTCCCTTTTTCCCTAGTTGATAGTAAACCAGGGCTGCATTAGCACGGGCAAAAGCAAAATTAGGGGCAATTTCTACCGCTTTTTGATAATCGGTTAATGCTTTGTCCCAGTCCCCTTGACCACTTTCAGCATTACCCCGATTATTATAAGCCATCGCATCATTAGGATTGAGTTCTAAGACTCGATTGTAATCTGCGATCGCTGCTTCATAGTTTCCTTGGCCTTCTAATGCCGTTCCTCGATTAAGATAGGGATCAGGAGCATCTGGGGCTAATTTAATGGCTTCATTAAAATCTGCGATCGCTGCTTCTAACTTATTTTGACTCACACGAGCATTCCCTCGGTTACTCCACACTGCCGGGTTACTGGGAAATGCCTCAACTAACTCAGTCCAATAGGCTTCTGCTTGAGCAAAATCTCCATTTTCTGTGGCTTCTATGGCTTTTTGTGCGATCGCTTCTCCTTGTTGTAGTTGTTCTTCTGTTAGAGTAGGAGTCTCTTGAGTCTGTGCTAATCCTATGGGAGTGATCCCTACCCATATAACTAAGATAATCAGTAAACTTAAAATCGGGCGAATCATTCTAGTCTTTATTCCTAGTATCTTTTACTTATATTATTACCTTAATTTTTAATTTTAACGATATTGCTCCGATGATTGATCTTATTAGTTGCACACTTCGGAGGGTTGCCATCCTAGACTCAAAACGAAATCATCGCTATTATTATCCCTCTCTCTATCGTTTTGACACTCCCATCGCGGGACGCGAGGGATTCTTCTTTCAACCAGCGAACTTAATATACTGATTTTCATCAATACAAAAGAGGCTCATCTGTCCAGAAGCGTGTACCCAATAGTCATGGGTGATTT